>NZ_JABWRU010000002.1:0-573238 GCF_014269165.1 Pseudomonas sp. SWRI68
TCCACTACTACAACCATGACCGCATCAAGCTGAGGCTCAATGGCCTGAGCCCTGTCGAGTACAGGACCCAGGCGGCAGCATAGAACTGTCCAACTTTTTGGGGGCAGTCCATTTGTTTCGGGCCAGTTACGCCTGAAGCATTGGCGCGCGGCCCCTTGGCGCCCGCCTCGATTTCGCGCCGTACAAACAAGGGCTCGCGCGCGCTGGCACAGACATGACTGGCCCGAAACAAATGTAGGAGCGGCCTTGCGTCGCGATGCGCCGCGCGGGCGGCGCTCGATATCTGCCCCACCTCCAAACCCAAGACAGGCACCTAGCCGCCATCACTCCATCTCCCGACAAGCACATTTGATCGTGCTGCCAGGGCGCCCTACCCCTGGGCCGAGAACAACGCGAACAGCTGGCTGCGAAAATGGATGCCTAGCCGGTCGAAGGCCCGGTTACGGTAAGTCTTCACAGTACTTTCCTTGATGCCCAGGTCGGCGGCGATGCCAGCGTGGGTCATGCCCTGTAGCAGGCGGGCACAGATGTTCAACTCTTGCGTGGTGAGCTCGGGGCAGCGCTGCAGCAACTGCTGCTGAGGGTTCTTGACCGGGTTCAGGCTGTTCAGCGCCAGGTGCCCGCGCAACAGCTGCAGCAGCGCCGGGCTGAGCGCTTCGCACATCTGCAATTCCTGGTCGTTGAAAAAACCCTGATCGTGGTGCCGGTAGAGGTTGAACTGCACCGGGCGCGCCTGTTCGTCCAGGTACACGCTGGACAACCGTTCGATCATGCCATTGCGCTGGTAGATCGCCTCGCGGTATGGCCCATGGCGGATGTCCTGGGCCAGCAGGTGGCCGACCTGCCCGGGGGACTCCTTCAACGGCTCGAACAAGGGGTCATAACGATGGTAGTGCTCGATGTACGCCCGGCCGCAGCGCAGCACCAGGCTGGCGTCAGGGTGGCGGGTGCCGGCCGCCAGCAGTTGCGGCCGCGCCCCGTCCATGCGCAACACGGAAAAATGCTCGCAGGCCGCCCACTGGCCCAGGCAGTCCAGCAACGCAGCGGGAAAGCCAGGCGTGCCCAACGTGCGGGTCAGGTCGCTGAAAGCGCGAATTTGCGCGGGCAAGGTCGATGCCTGTGGGGTGCTGAGACGAATCATGGCGGCACTCGGCTATTTATTGTTATTGGCTCGGGCAAACAGCGCCCGATAAATAGTTAACCTATTAACTATCAGTCTGCCGCCAATCCTCGGCCTTGTCCACCTCACGGGTGACAGCCCTGGCAAACGCACGTCCGTAAGCTGGCCCCGACAACGACAATGATCGGGAACACCCATGAACCAGCACCCACTGAACCTGCGCGTCACGCGCTACGCCGCAGAAGCCAAGGACGTGGCACTGATCGAGCTGCGTGCAGACGATGGCCGGGCACTGCCGCCCTTCAGCGCGGGTGCCCACCTGGAAATCCTCGTCGCAGGCGACCTGCCGCGCCACTACTCACTGCTCAACGCGCCCGATGAACGCGACCGCTACCTGATCGGCGTGGGCCTGGCACCTGATAGCCGCGGCGGCTCGCGTTTCATCCATCAGCAACTGCGCCTGGGCGACACCCTCGCCAGCAGCCTGCCGCGCAACCACTTCGGGCTGGACGAGCACCTGCAACGCTATTGCCTGGTGGCGGGCGGCATCGGCATCACGCCGATACTGGCGATGCTGCGCTGGTGCCAGGCGCACGACAAGGACTGGCGATTGGTGTACAGCGCCCGCAACCGGCAACGCGCCGCGTTCTACGAAACCCTGCGCGCCCTGGACCCTACCCGGGTGCAACTGCACTTCGACGACGAAGCGGGCGGCCATCTGGATACCGCGCAACTGCTCGACACCCTGCGCGATGACGAGCACCTGTACGCCTGCGGGCCAGCGCCGATGCTCGACGCTTTGCAAGCCGCTGCCGGGCCACACGCCGATCGCCTGCACATCGAACGCTTCAGCGCCGCACCGGCCAGCGCCGAGGGCGACCGTGGCTTCACCGTGCACCTGAACCTCAGCGACCGCAGCATCTGGGTCGCCCCCCAGCAAAGCATCCTCGAAGCCCTCGAGGCCCACGGCATCGAGCTGCCGTTTTCGTGCCGGGCCGGCATCTGCGGCAGTTGCCAGACCCGCGTCTGCGCAGGCGTGCCAGACCACCGCGACCTGATCCTCTCGGATGCCGACAGGGCCGCAGGCCACAGCCTGATGATCTGCGTCTCGCGTGCCCTGGGCGACAGCCTGGTGCTGGACCTCTGAACCGCCTCACCCTTCTTCAAGGAGCATCCCCATGTCACTGCCCACCAGCAACCTCATTGCGCATGCCCGCAAAGCCAGCGAACCGATGGCCAACCGCGAGACCCCGTTCATCTACAACGAGTGGTATGTCGCCGCCTTTGACGATGAAGTCGGCCGGCACTTGCTGGCCCGGCGCCTGCTCGACCGCCGCGTGGTGATGTACCGCACAGAGGCAGGCGAGCCGGTCGCCCTGGAAGACCGCTGCGCGCACCGCTCGTTCCCGCTCTCGCGCAGCCATCTGCAAGGCGACACCATCGTCTGTGGCTACCACGGCTTCCGCTACGACGCCGCCGGCGACCTGACCGAGGTGCCGTCACAGAAAAACTGCCCACGTGGTATTGGCGTACGCCGCTACCCGCTGGTGCGCCAAGGGCCGTTACTGTGGATCTGGCTGGGCGAGGAAGCCCTCGCCGACGCGGCGCAGATCCCCCATCAGGCATGGATCGACGACCCGGCCTGGGCCTGCACCTCCGGGTATTTCCATCACCCGGGCAACTACGTCAGCCTGCATGAAAACCTCATGGACCTGACCCACCTGAGCTTCCTGCATGCCAACACCATCGGCACCCCGGACTACGCCAGCGCGCCCTACAAGCTGGACCTCAAGGAAGGCCATTACACCCTGATCCGCGAAGTGGTGCCGACCACCCTGTCGCCAGTGTGGGGCAAGACCACAGGGCTGGAAGGCTGCCCCAGCGCGGCACGCATTGCCACGTCGGAGTTTCTTTCGCCGGGGCTGCACCGGGTCAGCGTGACCTTCTACGACAGCGCCCAGCCGCTGGAGCAGCGCCAGCAGTTCCACATCCGCACCGCGCATATCCTGACCCCGGAAACCGCCAACAGCCTGCACTACTTCATCGTCCATGGGCGCGACTTCGCCCAGCACGACGAAGCCCTGGGCGAGTACATGCACGAGCAGCTGTTCGCCGCCTTCAACGAAGACGTGGAAGGCCTCGGTGCACTGGAGGCCGCGCTCGACGACCGCGACGACCATCACTACGAAATATCCGTGGCCAGCGACGCCCCTGCCGTCGCCACCCGCCTCTACCTGAAGAAACGCGCCGATGCCGAGCGCCAGCACGACAGCCGCAAGGTCGGCTGAAGGCAGCGCTGGCCGCCGTCCATAACAACAATAAAAGGGACATCACATGTTCAAGCCTGAACCGGCTATCACCTGCCTGCGCCTGGCGCTGGTGGCAGCGCTGGCCTTGCCACTGCCAGCCCGCGCCGACTTCATCGGCGACAGCCAGGGCAGCCTGGAGCTGCGCAACTTCTACCAGAACCGCGATTATCGCCAGCACGGGGCCCAGGCTTCCCAGGTCGGCAACTGGTCGCAAGCCTTCATGCTGCGAATGCAATCGGGCTTCACCGAAGGGCCGGTCGGCGTTGGCCTGGACTACCTGGGCCTGCTGGGGGTCAAGCTCGACTCGGGGCGCGGCCGCAGCGGGGACGGCACGCTGCCCTTCGGTTCGCAGTCAGGCCGGCCGGTGGACGACTTCAGCCACATGGGTGTCACCGGCAAGCTGCGGGTGTCGAAGACCCGCCTCGATGTCGGCATCCTCACCCCGACGCTGCCCGTGGTCTTTCGCGATGACATGCGCCTGATGCCCCAGACGTTCGATGGCGCGCTGCTGCAATCGCAGGACGTCGAGCGGCTGACCCTGACCGCCGGGCAGCTCTGGCGCTCGCGCACCCGTGAGTCGTCGGGCAGCGACCGCATGTACCTGGCCGGGCGCAGCGCCGCGTTCGACAGCGGCGCCTTCGATGTGCTGGGCGCCAGTTATGACGTGGGCCACGGCTTGATCGCCAGTGCCTTTCGCGGCGAGCTGCATGACGTGTACCGGCAAGACTTCTACGGCCTGGTGCACACGCTGCCATTAGGGTCGGGGTTGTCGCTGCTCACCGACCTGCGTTACTTCGACAGCACCAGCGCCGGCACTGCCAAGGCCGGCAGCGTCGACAACCGCAACTTCAACATGATGAGCACCCTCAGCGTGGGTGCGCACAAGGTCGGCGTGGGCTACCAGCGCATGTACGGCAACGATGCCTTCCCCACCCTGAACGGCTACACCCCGCCCTACACCGCCAACCTGGTCACGATCGGCACCTTCACCAGCGCCGGCGAAGTGTCGTGGCAAGCCCGCTATGACTACAACTTCGCCGCCCTCGGGCTACCCGGGCTGAGCTTCATGACCCGCTACGTGCGCGGCGACGACATCCGCACCCGCGCGGCCGACGGCCATGAGTGGGAACGCGACACAGACCTCGCCTACGTCATCCAGGCCGGCTACTTCCAAGGGCTGGGCGTGCGTTGGCGCAACGCGGCCTATCGCTCCAGCTACGCCAGCGACATGGACGAGAACCGGCTGATCCTCAGCTACACCCTGAAACTCTGGTGACCCCCTTACACCTGCCCTTCGAGGTAACCCCATGAGCCAGACCTTCGAGTCTCTGCAACACGCGCAGAGCACTGCCAATACCCACCGCCAGATCAGTTGGCGGATCATGCCGCTGCTGCTGATCAGCTACGTTTTCGCCCACCTGGACCGCATCAACATCGGCTTCGCCAAGCTGCAGATGAGCAACGACCTGCAGTTCTCCGACACCGTCTACGGCCTGGGTGCCGGGCTGTTCTTCATCGCCTACGCGATGTTCGGCGTGCCGGCAAACCTGGTGCTCGACAAGCTCGGCCCACGGCGCTGGATCGCCCTGATGATGGTGACCTGGGGGCTGCTCTCCAGCGCCATGCTGCTGATTGAAAGCGCCCACGGCTTCTATGCCCTGCGTTTCGGCCTGGGGGTGGCCGAGGCCGGTTTCTTCCCGGGCATTCTGGTCTACCTCTACCGCTGGTTCCCGGCCGGGCGCCGGGCCTCGATCACCGCCCTGTTCACCCTGGCAGTCCCCATGGCCGGCGTGGTCGGCGGCCCGGTATCGGGCTGGATCCTCGAACACATGCAAGACACCGCCGGGCTGCGCGGGTGGCAGTGGATGTTTTTGATCGAAGGCCTGCCGGTCGTGGCCTTGGGCCTGGTGATACTGGCGCGGCTGGACGACCGCATCGAAGACGCACGCTGGCTCAGCGACGAACAGAAGCACGCCCTGCGCCAGACGCTGGCCCGTGAAGAAGCACGCAAACAGATCAGTTCCTGGCGCGGGATCTTTGCCAATGGCCAGGTCTGGCTGCTGGTGGCGATCTATTTCGCGGTCATGCTGGCGGTCAACACCCTGGCGTTCTGGATGCCGACCCTGATCCACGGCGCGGGCGTTGCCCACGACAGCCAGATCGGCCTGCTCAGTGCACTGCCCTATCTGGCCGGGTGTTTCTTCATGATTGCCGTGGGGCGCTCTTCCGACCACCACAAAGAGCGGCGCTGGCACCTGTGCGTGCCGATTCTGATGTGCGCGGTGGGGTTGACCCTGACCGGCCTGCAGCCGCAGTCACCGCTGTGGGTGATGACAGGCCTGGCCATTGCTGGCATGGGTGCCAGCAGTGCGTTGCCGATGTTCTGGCAATTGCCTCCGGCCTACCTGGCCGGGCCGATACTGGCGCCGGGGTTGGCCCTGATCAGCTCGCTGGGCAGCGTGGCGGCGTTTGTCGCGCCTTACCTGATCGGCTGGATGCGCGACAACACTCAAAGCGCCAGCCTGGCGCTCTACTTGTTGTCGTTGGTGATCGCCTTGGGCGCCTTGCTGGTGCTGCGCACCTCGGCTGCGGTGGTCAACCCACGCTGAGGCAAGGTACGCAGGCAGGCGTGGCTGAGCCACGCCTGCTTCAAGCAACGGTCTTGTCAGGGACGAACCGCCGTGACTTCGATCTCGACGCGCCAGGCTGGGTGTGCCAAGCCTGCAATCTGGAACGCCGAGCGGGCAGGCAGTACTGGCTGATTGGCCGCTGGCCCGAAGAACTGGGTGTAGCCGGCCATGAAGCCGTCGAAGTCCATCTTGCCGCCGTTCTCCGGCCCGCCTACCAGGAATACCTGCATCTTCACCACATCCTTGAGGCCCAGACCGAGGTCTTTGAGCTGCTTCTGGATGTTTTCAAGCACATTGATGGTCTGCGCTTTGGTATCACCGAAGGACTCCAGCGAATCCTTGGCGGCGTCGGGGTGGATGACCGACGGAACGGAGCCGCTCAGGTAAACGACTGTCTTGCCAGCAGGCACTTCCACAGCGGCCGAAATGGGGAAACTACCTGCGCTATGGCGCACAACATCCTGTGCATGAACGCTCCCGGCACCGGCGATCGTCAGGGCCAATGCAGCAACGGTCTTGAAAGCGACCTTCATGTGTTTCTCCTAAATGATTACCAAGGGTGATGCGCACGCATCGATGACGCGTGCACGGGTCATTCCATTGTCGTAGCAGGTTTAGAATCGATACAAGCTAAACGGCTCTGGATCAAGCACTGGCGCCTTGCCCAGCAGCAGGTCAACCGTCAACTCGGAGGACACCGGGCTCTCCGTCATGCCCCAGCCGGTCGCGGTGTTGATGACCAGGCCAGGGTATTCTTTGACCGTCGAAATGATGGGGTTCTCATCCGGCGCAATGGCCATGGCGCCGCTCCACTGATCGATCAGCTTCGAGTCGTTGAAGGCAGGGAATTCGACCTTGAGTTTGGCCAGGGATGCATCGAGCTCTGGAATGTCAGGGGCCGCAGTCATCAGCCTGTTCTTCTCGAACGGCGACACCTCATCCAGCCTCCAGCTGGTTGGCTGAGTGAACGAGTCGATCAGCTGCTTGTTCAGCGAGATGTGTACCGGGAAGTCTGGGATGGCCAGCAGTGGCAGGTATTTGTAGCCATACATGAACGACTCTTTGACCACCGGCGCAACGACAACGCGCGGCGAGGTGGCGTAGGTACCGTCAGCCTGCTCGCGGAAGTAGATATTCCCCGGCAATGCAACGTTGCCCCCCGGGGCACGGGGCGCAGCGCTGATGATTTGCTGGGATTGGTAGGCGGGCAAGGTTGGCACGTCGACGCCCAGGTTCTGCATGAACAACCGGGACCAGGCACCGCCCGCGACGATCACGCGAGACGCGCGAATGGCGCCCTTCTCGGTCACCACATCAGAGATGGCACCTGCCTGGGTTTCCAGGCCCCTTGCCGCGCAGTGGGTGTAGATACGCACACCCATTTTCTTGGCGTACTCGGCCATGACATACGAGGCGCGCTCGGCGTCCAGGCTACCGGAGTCTTCCTCGAAGCCTGCGACCTTCCAGCTGGAGGCTGAGCCGCGCAGCCGTTGATCGAGCTCATTGCCTTGGATGATGCGCGTCTTGAAGGGGATGTCCGAGCCGACTTCGCGGGTTTTCAGATCGATCCACTTTCTGACGCCTTCCAGGTCTTCTTCATCGAAAGGCACTTCGACCCGGCCTTGTGTGCGATAGCTGGTATCCGCACCTACTTTGGCGTTCATTTCACGCCAGCGTTGCTTGGCCAGGTGGTGCAACTGGAACGTCGCATCAGGCATCTTGTAGGTCATGACCTGACCATAGAACCGGCACGACTGCTCGCCGGCAATCTCACCTTTTTCGACGACAACGACGGAGAGGCCACGCTCGACGAGGTTGATCGCGGTCATGAGCCCCAAAATGCCAGCGCCAACAACGACCACGTCCGCTTGCTTGGGCAGCGTGCCCTCGGTGCCCTGTACAAAACCGAAGCGCGGTTTGCCGGGGATCAACCGACCTTCGCGGGTCAGCATAGGCGTCAGAATACCCGCACCCGCCGCAGCGGCCACGACGCCGCCGCCAATCAAAAATTTACGCCTTGTCATTCCCATGACACTTTCCTTTCCAAGCATTCGGTGTGGGTTACATCAGCCCAGAGAATGGGCCATAGGCTGGCCGACAGCCCCCGTGGCCAACTTTGTGGCCATCGCGTCAGGCTGACGGTTCAAATTGAGGGCGGGCATTCTGGTGATGCTGTGCAGACGGTGGAATCGCTAAGGACAAATAATTAGTTCATGGATTTCTTAACTATCATGGAGGGGACATATAAAGTTGATATGGCGACACGCCATATTAGTTATTGGGGATTAGTTGGGGTGAAGTAACTGGATGGTTAATTGTTATATGGGTGAGGGCTGCCAGGTGCCTGTCGTGGGATTAGTGGTGGGGCGTACATCGAGCGCCGCCCGCGCGGCGCTCGATCTCATAGGCGCTGTAAAAACCAAAGACAAGCACCTAGCCGCCCTCACCCGATCTCCCGACGTACATTCACTCCCACAGAATGCCGGTACACTAACGCCCCTATCAAACCCTACAGAACAATCGCCACAACGCATCTTCGGACTGTTCGGTATTGCCCCTGCACTGTCACCCAAGGAAGAGCGGGATGCTGCAAAACCAGATTCAACACCACTACCCCAGGGCACTGGGCCGCTGGCCAATAAAAGCAACCCGCCAACACCCGACCTTACAAGTGCAGCCTTCAAATAGCGGCTGAGCCAGTATCCAGGCGTTATCGTCGCGTCGGTGATACTTCGCCCAAATGGCAACTTGATTCCAAAGACGCTGCAAGAGAACGGCGTAAAAATACCGCCGCACGCCTGGAGCGTTAACGATTTTCGCGACCTGAACCAATACATGACCGGTGTGATTTCAAGAACCCCCTGATCCTGAAATGACTGGCAGGCGCTCAGCGCCGCACTGATAGCTGGCACCCTCAAGGCTGGCTTCAAACGCTTCAAGCCCCGCGTACACCTGCTGCAACCCACTGATCTGCGCCATCACTTCAAACTTCTTGTCGGCAATGGCCTTGCCCACCAGCGCCCACGGCAACGCTTGCCCACGGTGCCCCTGGAGGATCGCCTGCATTTCCTTGAGTTTGAAGCCCAACTGCTGCGCGCATTTGATGAGCGTCAGCAGCTCAATGCTTTGCTGGTTGTAAACGCGGTACTTTCCCTGACGCTCGGGCGGCGGCAGCAGGCCAATCGCTTCATAGTGGCGGATGGTCTTGATCGTGGTGCCCGACAGCTGGGCGGCTTTGCCGATGTACATGAACGTCCTTTTCGTTCGGGTGCGCCGCATCTTCACATAGCGCTGCCGGATCGGGAACCACCCGGGCCTGGTCAGCGGCTGGCGATACTGTTGGCCTTCGCGAGCCAGGCTTCGCGTTGCTGCGGGCTGGAGCCGAGCAGCGGCCCGAACGTCAGGGTCTTCAAGGGTTTTATGCCGCAGAACTGCAACGTCGTCTTGCGTACCTGATGAAGGCCAGGCATGCGGTAAACCCATCTGTAATACCACGCGGGAGTGTCCATCGTTACCAGCAGATGCGCCGTTCGCCCTTTCAGGCGTTGCTCGGGGAAGGCCTTGCCTGCGCGGTACTGGAAAGCAAAACCGGGCAGGAACACCCGGTCGAAAAAACCTTTCATCAAAGCGGGAATACCGCCCCACCAAATCGGGTAGATGAAGGCCAGGTGCTCAGCCCAGGTGATGTCTGCCTGGGCCTTGAGCAGGTCGGGCTCCAGTGGCTGAACCTGCCTGTAGCCTTCGCGCAGCACCGGGTCGAAGTTCAAGGCACCAAGGCGTAACACCCGTACATCATGCCCGGCACTGCTGGCTGCCTCGACGTAACGCGCGGCCAAAGCACCGCAGAAACTATCGCCAGAAGGGTGGCCCAGCACCACCAGTACGCGCTTACTCATCATGACCACATCCTGAACGTGAAGCCTTCAGGGTAAAGGCTGCCCGTAACAGGAGAGTCAAGGCCAGCCAGGCCGTTACTGCGAATCCAGATGGTTGATGCACACCACCTTGGGCTGGGTCATGTCTTCATAGGCAAAGCGCACCCCTTCGCGGCCGAGGCTGCCGTACTTGAAGCCGCCAAACGGCATGGCGTCGAAGCGGTAATCGGACGAGTCGTTGATCATCACGCCCCCTGCCTCGATCCGCCGCGCCAGCTTCAGCGCCGTCGACAGGTCCCGGGTAAACACCCCCGCATGCAGGCTGTATTCCGGCGCATTGGCCAGGGCAACGGCCTCATCCAAGGTGTCGAACGGCTCAAGGATCGCCACCGGCGCGAACACTTCCTGTAGCCAGATACGGCTGCTGTGGCTGACCTGCTCCAGCACAGTGGGCGCATACAGGGCGCCTTGCCGGCGATGGCCACAAAGCAGCGTTGCACCCTGCCCCAGCGCCTCGTCCACCCACTGCTCGGTGCGACGGGCCGCCTGTTCGGTGACCATGGGGCCGACATCCGTTTCCAGGTTCGCCGGGTCACCCAGCTGCAACGCCTTGGACTGCGCCACGAACTGTTCGCGGAATGCCGCGTACACCGCGCGCTGCACGAGGATCCGTTGCGTGCCGATGCAGTTCTGCCCCGCCGCCCAGAAAGCACCCGAGACACAGGACTCCACCGTCGGCCCCAAGTCGCAGTCCGCCAGCACCAGCACAGGCGCATTGCCGCCCAGGTCCATGGCAAGTTTTTTCAACCCTGCGCTGCGGGCGATCGACTCGCCGGTGGCAAAGCCGCCGGTGAAGGAAACCATGCGCACCTCGCGCAGTTCGACCAGCGCCTTGCCCAGTTCGACACCGCCGGTGGCGGTAGTCACCACGTTTTCGCCGAGCCCGGCCTGTACCAGGCAATCGACCAGTTTCAACGCCGACAGCGGCGCCAATTCGGACGGCTTGAGGATCACCGCATTGCCACCGGCAATCGCCGGGCCCAACTTGTGCGCCACCAGGTTCAGCGGGTCGTTGTAGGGCGTGATCGCCACAATCAGCCCCAGCGGTTCGCGGCTGAACCAGCCCTGGCGGGCCTCGGAGCCTTCATAGGCTTCGAACGGCACCACTTCGCCGGCATTGCGCCGCGCCTCCTCGGCGGACAGCTTCAGCGTGTTCACACAGCGCTTTACCTCCTTCTGGGCCTGACGCAGGGTTTTACCGGCTTCGGCCACGATCAGCTCGGCGAACGCGGCAGCATCGGCTTCCACCAACCGCGCCGCCTCTTCCAGAATGCGCGCGCGACGGTGCCGGGGCATTGCTGCACTTTCAAGGCACCCCGCCCGTGCACGCGCCAGCAAGGCGGGCACTGCACTGGCGTCCAGGCAGGGCACACGCCCCACCAGGCGACCGTCAAAGGGGCTGAACACGTCTATGTGGCTTGGCGCTACAGCGTGAACACTGGCCATGCGAGATACGCTCATAAAGGCTCCGTTACTGACGGTGGGTGGTGTGCAGGGCAATGATGTCGGAGAGCAAGGCGTAGGCCGTCTCGATGCGCCCTGCGCCCGGCCCGGACACCGTGACAGCGCCCAGCAGCCCGGTGTCGAACGACACCGCATTAATTGCGCCGCTGATGCCGGCAAGCGGATGCTCAAGTGGCAGCAAGCGGGCTTCGACACTCGCAGACACCGCACCGTCAGCCGCCTTGCTGGCAGCACCGATCAGCTTCCAGCACTGGCCGCTGGCCTGCGCCTTGACGATGTCCGACGCGCTGATGCCGCTGATGCCCGAGCACGTCACATCGCTGACGCTCAAGCGTGCATCCAGCAACTCATTGGCCAGGATCACCACCTTCAGGCGCACGTCATAGCCTTCGACGTCGGCCGTCGGGTCGGCTTCGGCATACCCCAGCTGCTGCGCCTGGGCCACGGCATCGGCGAACGACAAGCCGTCTTTCATGCGGGTCAGGACATAGTTGGAGGTGCCGTTGAGAATGCCCTCGAAGCCTTGTATCTGCGCACCCGCCAGGGCCTGCTTGGCCAGGCGGATCACCGGCGTGCCGCTCATCACCGCGCCTTCGTATTCGAACGCAACGTTGTGCCGCTGGGCCAGCGCCTTGAGCTCGGCCCCGTGCAAGGCAATCGGCCCTTTGTTGGTGGTCACCACATGGATGCCGCTCTCCAGCGCCCAGCGGCAGAAGGTGGCGGCCGGCTCACCATCGACCGGGTTGGTGAAGGTGGCCTCGGCGATGATGTCGGCGCCGGACTGCTTGATGACGGTTTCGTTGAACGCCTCGGCGGTGCCGCCTGGCAGCTGTGCAAACGCGCCCTTTTCGGCTGGCAAGGCCGCCAGTGCGGCAGCGTCCAGGCCATTGCGGTCGACCAGCGAGCCGAGGAACAGGTCGGTGACGCCGACGATCTTCAGGCTGAAGCCGAGGGTGGCCTGCCAGCTGTCGTTGCTCGTTGCAATCAGTTGGGCGAGGCCTCTGTTGACACCGCCAAAACCTACCAGGGCAATTTTGTATTCAGTCACGAAGGCGTTCCTTTTTGCTGTTGTTTGATGGGCTCAGCGTACGAGGTGGCGGCGGGCAGTAGAATTGGCCAAAACGCCGTATTTATTGGGCGATCTGCACAGGCTCGCAGGCCCGCGAATGGGGCCACGCGGTAGCTGACACCGGCTTTGCCGGTGTTCGCGGGGCAAGCCCGCGCCCACAGGGTCGCTGCGTAATCAATGAGATAGATTTTGTTCGGGGGGATAGAAGCGGGGTTAAAAGACGGCGGAGAGGACGAAGGAGGTGACGGTGTTTTCAACACCCTTGATGCCGGCGATTTCTTTCCACACGGCGTGGACCCGCTCCGGGGTAGCGGCATCGACCCTGAGCATCAGGTCAAACTCGCCGCTGAGCACTTCGCACTGCACCACCTCGGGGATGCTCCGCAAGGTGGCCAGCACGTCGTCACCGCGCATGCGGTCGTAGCGATAGACGAAAATCACCGCACTGATCAACGACGATGGCCGGCGGGCGTCCCCCAGCCTAACCGTATAGCCCTGTATCGCACCGTCGCGCTCAAGCCGTTCGATACGCTGGCGCACCGCATTGCGCGACAGGTTCACCTTGGCCCCGAGCTCGGCGTGGGCGATGCGTGCGTTGGCGGTCAGTTCGGCAAGGATGCGCTCGTCCAGCGGGTCGAGAATACGCTTCATGCGGGCCTCGACTGCGCCGCCAGCAAGGCCTTGCACAAGCCATCCAGGTCACCCCGATGCAACGCCGGTGGGCCCTCTTGCACCGGTGGCAGGCAGGCCAGCTCACCCTCCCAGACACCCAGCTGCGCCAGCAGCGCGGCAGACTTGCTTGGCGCGATCTGGCCCAGGGTCACCATCGGCGCACCCAGGCTGCGCCGATGCATGCGGCCCGCCAGTGCGCCGACGGCTGTGTGAGGGTCGACCAGTGTTGCCGCTTGCTCGCGCAGGGTGATGACTTCGCGGCGTACTTCGGCGTCGTCCACCGCATAGGAGTCGAACAACACCCGCGCCTCAAGCCATTGCGCATTGCCGATGCTCAATTCACCACAGGCCTCGAAATGCTCCATCAGCGCTGCGACACGGCTGCCGCTGCGCCCATACAGCTCCCAGATGAAGCGCTCCAGGTTCGAATACAGCGAAAAGTCCATGGCCGGTGACGACGTCCGCTGACTGGCATGGGGGGCGTAGCGGTTGCGATGAAGGAAACGGTGAAGGGCATCGTTGCTGTTGGTCGAAACGATCACCTGGTTGATCGGCAACCCCATTTTCTGCGCAATGAAGCCGGCGTAGATTTCCGCGAAGCTTGCCGCCGGTACGCTGAATGCAACCGGCCGGGTGCCGCCACCCAATTGCAGGGCCGCGTGGAAGTAGAACACGATCTGCGCCAGCACCCCTACCCAGTTGGTCGAGTTGAAACACACCGGTATCAAACCCTCCAGCGGCCAGGCACGAAACAGCCGTGCTACCAGGGTCTGACAGTCGTCGAAACTGCCCTCCACCGGCAGCAGCTGAACACTGGCGGGGTCCGCCGCCTGCAAGGCGACAAGGCGGTCTGCCGGGATCTCGCCCTGCGGGTAGAGAATGGCCAGGCGCACATTGGGCCTGGACGCAAAGGCCTCGATCGCGGCAATGCCGGTATCACCATTGGTGGCCCCGACCACCAGTGCCTCGCCGCCGGAGCGCGTCAGAAAGTGGCTGACCAGCCGCGCCTGGAGCTGCGCGGCGAAGTCCTTCGAGGTGCGTGTGGGGCCATGGAACAACTGCAGGATCCATTCGTTATGGCCAATCTGCTGCAAGGGTGTGATCGCGCGGTGGCTGAAGGCCTGGTAGCTGTCGCTGAGCAGCACGCGCAAGCACGGGTCATCAATGGCATCGCCGACAAAGGGCGCGATGACCCGCCAGACCAGCTCATCGAAGGGCAGCCAGGACCAACTGGCAATCGCCTCAGGGCTGATTACCGGCAAGTACGCCGGCACATACAGCCCGCCATCGGCGGCAGGCCCCGACAGCACGACTTCACGGAAGTCCGCTCGCACATCAGCGTTGCGGGTACTGACGTAATGCATGAAAACTCCCCAGGGTTACGAAGGCCGGTGCGCGTGTGCCACCAGCCAGGATGAAAACAGCGCAGCATCGGGTGGCAGTGGCCGCCCTTGCTCGCGTACCAGGTAAAACGATTCGCTCGCTTCGATGCGCTGGCTGAAGGGTGCGACCAGTTGGCCGTCCCTGAGCAGGTCCTCGACCACGGACGATCGCGCCAGCGCCACCCCCTGCCCCAGTTCGGCCATGCGAATGGTGGACACCAGCGTGTCGAACTGCAGCCCCCGCGAGTAATCGACATCGTCCGCGCCAACC
The DNA here is from genome assembly GCF_014269165.1 of Pseudomonas sp. SWRI68. Taxonomy (NCBI): domain Bacteria; kingdom Pseudomonadati; phylum Pseudomonadota; class Gammaproteobacteria; order Pseudomonadales; family Pseudomonadaceae; genus Pseudomonas; species Pseudomonas sp. SWRI68. The sequence goes on from NZ_JABWRU010000002.1 coordinate 14,853, forward strand.
CGCTTGAGCCAGTAGCCCCAGCCCTCCTCGTAGCCCAGCACATGCAGCAGCGGGTGGTGCCTGAGGTCGCGCGGCTGGCGAATGGGCGAGCGCGCCATCAGCGCCGGCGAACAGACCGGCACCAGCACGTCCCAGGTCAAGCGTTGGGCATGCAGCCCGGGCCATTCGCCATTGCCCCAGCGCACTTCCAGGTCGTCCTCGCCATCCGGCGCCTTGACCCACAGGTTGCTGATGTAGCGGATGTCGATGTGCGGGTGCTGGCGGCTGAAGTCAGGCAGCCGCGGGGCCAGCCAGTACTGCAGGAACGACAAGCTGCCGCGCACCTTCACCGGCCCGCGCTGGTGCTGGCCGAAGATCTCGTTGGTGCCCACCGCCAGGCGGCTGATCGCATCCTGCACCACCGGCAGGTAGGATTGCCCCTCTTCGGTCAGGCCCAGGCCCCTGGGCAGACGCTTGAACAAGGCCACGCCCAGGTGGTGTTCGAGTTGCCGAATCTGCTGGCTCACCGCCCCCTGGGTGAGGTGCAGCTCCTCGGCTGCGTGAGTAAAGTTCAAGGCGCGTGCCGACACTTCGAAAGACCGCAGCCAGTTGAGCGGCGGCAGGGTTTTTTGCTTCATCGACACGACCTCGTTCACAGTGGGGTCCGTGCATCATGAACCGGAAGGCTCAGCTCACGCCAACACTCGAACCTGCCGGCGCCAGGGCCGCCAGCCGCTGTGCACGCTTGTTGCGGGTAACCCAGTAGACGAAGTAGCACCAGCCAATGAACGGGATGCCGAAGTACAGGGCGACGCGTTGTTCGGGGTCGAAGGCGATGCCGACACAGGCCAGCACGCAGCAGGCAATCGCGCCCAGCGGCACCCAGGGGTAACCGCGCACCCTGAAGTGCAGGTCTTCGACCCGCCCGCCATTGGCCACGTAATGGCGGCGGAAGGCGATCTGGCTGCCGGCAATGCTCATCCACACCACCACCACCGCCAGGCCGGAAATCGACACCAGCGCCAGGTACACCGTGTCCGGTGCCAGCACGCTGCTGAGCAGCGACGCCGCGGCCCCGGCCATGCTCAGCACGATCGCGTTGACCGGCGTGCCACGCGGCGACAGGCGGGCGAAGCACTTGGGCATATGGCCCTGGTCACTGAGCGTCCACAGCATCCGTGAGGCCGCGTACAGCCCGGAGTTGGCGGCCGACAGCAAGGCAGTGAGGATCACGAAGTTCATGATGTCTGCCGAATACGGGATGCCGATCAGGTCGAAGACCATGACAAACGGGCTTTCGACCAGGCCTGCCTGTTCGCGCGGCAGCAAGGTGGCCAGCACGATGATGGTGCCGACGAAGAACAGCGCCAGGCGCACCACCGTGGTCCGAATAGCCTTGGGCACGCTCACCTGCGGGTCTTTTGCCTCGCCGGCGGCAATGCCGATCAGTTCGGTACCGGAAAACGCAAAGGACACCGCCAGAAGCGTCATCGCAATCGGCAGCACGCCGGTCGGGAACAAGCCCTCGCGGGTGAAGTTGGACAGCCCGATACCCTGCACATGCTGCACATCGAACAAGCCGAAGATGGCGCCAGCGCCGATGGCGATGAAGGCAATCACCGTCAGCACCTTGACCAGCGACAGCCAGAATTCGGTCTCGGCGAACAGGCGCACCGACACCACGTTGCTGACCAGCACCGTGATGGCGAACAGCGCGCTCCAGATCCACACCGGCGTGTCGGGAAACCAGCGGACCATCAGGATGCCCGCCGCGGTGAATTCCGAGCCGATGGCCACGGTCCAGGTCAGCCAGTACAACCAGGCCACCGTGTAGCCGGTGCCTGGCCCCAGGTAGCGGGTGGCATAGCTGCTGAACGAGCCGGTTTCGGGCATCTGCACCGCCAGCTCACCCAGGCAGACCATGACCAGGTAGACCATCACCGCGCCGACGCAATACGCGATCACCGCGCCCAGGGGGCCAGCCTGGTTGACCGTGTAGCCCGAGGTCAGAAACAGGCCCGTGCCGATCACCCCGCCCAGCGCCAACATGACGATATGGCGGGTGTGCATCTCTTTCTTGTACCCGGCCGCGTGGGCCGACGTCGGCTTTGATTGTTCGGTGGACATAATCGAGTTCTCATGAAGTGGCTGGCAATCGACCGGCAAGCGGCCCTGGGGCCGACCCCGTCGATGTGTCAGCGGCTGTTATTGTTATGGCTTTCATGAATCAGGAAGGGCGCGCCCAACGCCTCAGGTCGACACTTCAACATGCCGATCGCAGCGGTCGCTGCCCTGCCCCTGCTGGGCGCGCACTGTCGCGAACGCCTGGCGCAGGTCTGCCAGCAGGTCAGCGGTATCTTCGATGCCGACCGAAACCCGCACCAGGCCTTCGGAAATGCCCAGTGCCTGACGCTCTTCCAGGGTGTTTTCCACGTGGCTGGTTGTCCGTGCCGGCCCGTAGATGGTTTCCACTGCACCGAGGTTGCCGGCGCGGTGGGCATAGCGCAGCTTAGGCAGCAGCGCGACGACGGTGTCCATCCCGCCTGCCAGGACGAAACTGACGATCGCGCCAAAACCGCGCATCTGCGCGTTAGCGATCGCGTGGCCGGGGTGCTGCGGCAACCCGGGGTAGTTGACCGACTCCACCAGCGGCTCGGTGCACAGGTATTCGGCCAGGGCCTGGGCGCTGGCCTGTTGCTGACGCAGGCGCAGCGCCAGGGTCTTGATGCCGCGAATGATCAAGTAGGCGGAGAACGGGTCCAGCGAGGCGCCGTTGATTTCACGGTAGTGTCGCACCTGCGCCATCAAGGTTTCGGCACCGCAGACGACACCGCCCAGCACATCGCCATGCCCGGACAGGAATTTGGTCGCGCTGTGCACCACCACGTCGACGCCCAGCAGCAGCGGGTTCTGGTTCAGCGGCGTGGCGAAGGTGTTATCGGCAACCACCAGTGCCCCCACACGCTTGGCTGCGGCTACCAGGCGGCGGATGTCGAGGATTTTCAGCGTCGGGTTGCTCGGCGTCTCCAGGTAGACCACATCGCAACCGCGAGCGATTTCACGCTCCATGGCTTCACTGTCGAGGGTGTCGCACAGCGTCACCTCGATGCCCTGGCGGGGCAGAAACTCTTCGAAGATCTTGTTGGTGCCGCCGTAGCTGTCGCGGGTCGAGACCACCCGCTTGCCGTTGCACAGGAAGGTATGCAGTACACCGCTGATGGCGGCCATGCCGGTGCTGAAGGCCACGGCCGACTCGGCGTGTTCCAGGGCGCACAGTTTGTCTTCAAGGACCGCAACCGTCGGGTTGCTCATGCGGCTGTAGATGAAGCCAGGTTGTTTGCCCAGGGCGATGTCGTACCAGGCGTCGATGTCCTGGTAGCCGTAGGCGGCACTGGCGATGATCGGGGTTTGGGTGGCGTTGTAGGGGTGCTCGACCTGTTCACCCTCCCACACCACCTGGGTACCGATACCGGGCTGCACGCCGTGGGCGACCTTTGCTTGGTTATTCATGTAATTGTCTCGCATCGATGAAACACGACGGTGTTTCGACTGGTCTGCGAGGACTATAGAGCGCGCATACGCCCCTGAAAAACGATGCAATAAGGGCCTTAGGGGCGCTTTTTTTAATGGCTTCTGGGGGGCCGCTTTGCGGCCCCGGCGTCTAGCGAACCGCGTGCAAGGCTTGCTGGTCGGCATGGTAGGACGAGCGCACCAGCGGCCCCGACGCCACATTCCTGAAGCCCATCGCCACAGCCTGCTCGGCGAACCAGGCAAAGGTATCCGGGTGCACGAACCGCTGCACCGGCAGGTGGCTGCGCGAAGGCTGCAGGTACTGCCCCAGCGTCAGCATGTCGACCTGATGCTCGCGCATGCGCTGCATCACTTCCAGCACCTCGTCGTCGGTTTCCCCCAGGCCCAGCATCAGCCCGGACTTGGTCGGCACCCCGGGCACCCGGCGCTTGAAGTTCTCCAACAGGTCCAACGACCACTCGAAGTCCGACCCCGGCCGTGCCGCCTTGTACAGGCGCGGCACGGTCTCCAGGTTATGGTTGAACACATCTGGCGGCGCCTGCTCGGTGATGGCCAGGGCCACGTCCATGCGCCCCCGGTAATCCGGCACCAGGGTTTCCAGCGTCGTGCCCGGCGACAGCTTGCGGATTTCGCGCAGGCAGTCGACGAAGTGCTGGGCACCGCCGTCGCGCAGGTCGTCACGGTCCACCGAGGTGATCACCACGTACTTCAGGCGCAGCTCGGCAATGGCAATCGCCAGGTGCTTCGGCTCATCGGCATCCAGCGGTTTCGGCCGGCCATGGCCGACGTCGCAGAACGGGCAACGCCGAGTGCAGATGTCGCCCATGATCATGAAGGTCGCCGTGCCAGCGGAAAAGCACTCGCCCAGGTTCGGGCATGAGGCTTCTTCGCAGACGCTGTGCAGCTTGTGCTTGCGCAGCAGCGCTTTGACCCGGGCGACCTCGGGGGACGTGGCGATTTCCACGCGGATCCAGTCGGGTTTGCGCGGCACTTCCTCGGTGGGCAGAATCTTCACCGGGATGCGCGCCACCTTTTCGGCGCCTCGCAGTTTCACGCCGGCTTGCAGGGGCTGCGGGCGCGTGGCCGCAGTCAGGGTCTGGTTCATGTTCATGCTCCGCCAGTCAGGGCTTCATCCACGGTTGCTTCATCCACGAGGCTTCATCCACGGCCGATTCAGGCGCGGTAGACCGGATACTCCGCACACAGCTTGGCCACCGACCCGGCCACCTGGGCCTCGACATCGGCATCACCAAGGTGGTCGAGGATGTCGCAGACCCAGCCCGCCAGGGCCACACACTGGGCGACTTTAAAGCCGCGGGTGGTGACGGCCGGGGTGCCGATACGCAGGCCCGAAGTCACGAACGGCGACTGCGGGTCGTTGGGCACGGCGTTCTTGTTGACGGTGATGTGCGCGCGGCCAAGGGCGGCGTCGGCGTCTTTTCCGGTGAGGCCCTGGCGGATCAGGCTGACCAGGAACAGGTGGTTGTCGGTACCGCCAGAAACCACGTCGTAACCGCGTTCGATGAACACCTGGGCCATGGCTTGGGCGTTTTCGATGACCTGTTGCTGGTAGCGCTTGAACTCAGGCGCCAGCGCTTCCTTGAAGCACACAGCCTTGGCGGCGATGACGTGCATCAGCGGGCCGCCCTGGGCACCTGGGAATACGGCAGCGTTGAGCTTTTTCTCGATGTCTGCGTTGGCCTTGGCCAGGATCAGGCCGCCACGCGGGCCGCGCAAAGTCTTGTGGGTGGTGGTGGTGACCACGTCGGCGTACGGCAGCGGGTTGGGGTACAGGCCAGCGGCAACCAGGCCGGCGACGTGGGCCATGTCGACGAACAGCAGCGCACCGACCTTGTCGGCGATGGCGCGAAAGCGTGGGAAGTCGAGGGTCTTGGAGTAGGCCGAGAAGCCGGCAACAATCATCTTTGGCTTGTGCTCGACTGCCAGGCGCTCGACTTCGTCGTAGTCGATCAGGCCGGTGTCGGTGTTGATGCCGTACTGCACAGCGTTATACAGCTTGCCCGAAGACGACACCTTGGCGCCGTGGGTCAGGTGGCCGCCGTGGGCCAGGCTCATGCCCAGGAGGGTATCGCCAGCTTGCAGCAGGGCCAGGTACACCGCGCTGTTGGCGGAAGAGCCAGAGTGCGGCTGGACGTTGGCGTAATCGGCACCGAACAGCTGCTTGGCACGTTCGATGGCCAACTGTTCAACCACATCGACGTGTTCGCAGCCGCCGTAGTAGCGCTTGCCCGGGTAGCCTTCGGCGTACTTGTTGGTCAGCTCGGTGCCCTGGGCCTGCATCACTTGCGGGCTGGTGTAGTTCTCCGAGGCGATCAGCTCGATATGGTCTTCCTGGCGCTGCACTTCGCGGCTGATGGCCGCATGCAGCACAGGGTCGAAATCGGACAGGGTCAGGCTTTTATGGAACATGCGTGTGCTTCCTTGTTGTTGTGGGCAGGCAAGGCCCGGACCGGGTCCGGGCCCGAGCGGTCAGGCATCCTGGTAGAGCGACAGGGGTGGGCAGGCGCACGCCAGGTTGCGGTCACCGTAGACGTTGTCCACGCGCCCCACCGGCGGCCAGTACTTGTTATCGCGCAGCGCTGGCAGCGGGTACACCGCCAGCTCGCGGGCATAGCGATGGGGCCATTCGCCGACCAGTTCGCTGGCGGTGTGCGGTGCGTTCTTCAGCGGGTTGTCGAGCTTGTCGAGGGTGCCGTTTTCCACCGCGCGGATCTCCTCACGGATGCAGATCATGGCCTCGCAGAAGCGGTCGAGCTCTTCCTTGGACTCACTCTCGGTCGGCTCGACCATCAACGTGCCCGCCACAGGGAAGGACATGGTCGGGGCGTGGAAGCCGAAATCGATCAGGCGCTTGGCCACGTCTTCGACGCTGATGCCACTGCTGTCCTTTAGCGGGCGCAGGTCAAGGATGCACTCGTGGGCCACCAGGCCGTTCTCGCCGGTGTACAGCACCGGGTAGTGCTCCTCCAGCCGCCGGGCAATGTAGTTGGCACTCAGAATGGCCAGCTGCGAGGCGCGCTTGAGCCCTTCCCCACCCATCATGCGGATGTACATCCAGGTGATCGGCAGGATGCTCGCGCTGCCATAAGGCGCCGCGCAGACAGCGCCCTCTTTGTGCGCCATGTGCGCGTGGCCGGGCAGGAACGGCGCCAGGTGCGCTTTGACACCGATCGGGCCGACCCCGGGGCCGCCGCCGCCGTGGGGGATGCAGAAGGTCTTGTGCAGGTTCAGGTGCGACACGTCACCACCGAACTTGCCCGGCGCGCAGAGACCGACCATGGCGTTCATGTTGGCGCCGTCCAGGTACACCTGGCCGCCGTGCGCATGGATGATGTCGCAGATGCGGGTGATGCCCGCTTCGAACACGCCATGGGTCGAGGGGTAGGTGATCATCAGCGCGGCCAACTGGTCGCGGTGCTGCTCGGCCTTGGCTTGCAGGTCGGCCACATCGACGTTGCCACGCTCGTCGCAGTTGACCACCACCACACGCATGCCGGCCATCTGTGCCGTGGCCGGGTTGGTGCCATGGGCCGACGACGGGATCAGGCACACATCGCGGCCCGCTTCGCCGCGGCTGGCATGGTAGGCGCGGATGGCCAACAGGCCTGCGTATTCACCTTGGGAGCCGGCGTTGGGCTGCAGCGACATTGCGTCATAACCGGTGGCCTCGCAGAGCATGGCCTGCAGTTCATCGGTCAACTGGCGGTAACCGAGTGACTGTTCGGCCGGGGCGAACGGGTGCAGGTTGCCGAACTCGGGCCATGTGATCGGGATCATCTCACTGGCGGCGTTGAGCTTCATGGTGCACGAGCCCAGCGCGATCATGGTGCGGTCCAGGGCCAGGTCCTTGTCGGCCAGGCTACGCAGGTAGCGCATCAGCTCTGTTTCAGAGTGGTAGCGGTTGAACACCGGGTGCTGCAGGAACGCGGTTTCGCGCAGCAGTTGCGCCGGCAGGCGATCGCCACTGTCAGCGGCCAGGGCGGCGAAATCGGGCAGCGCCTGGCCAGGGGCGGCGAACACCTGCCACAAGGCCTCGACACTGGCCTGCTCGCAGGTTTCATCCAGCGACAGGCCGACGCGGGTCTGGTCAATCAGGCGCAAGTTCAACTGCGCACCCTGGGCGGCGGCCAGCACCTCGGCCACAGGCTGGGCAGTCACCACGCTGACGGTGTCGAAGAAGTGCGCCTGCTCCACCAGGTGCCCAAGCTGCTGCAGCCCTTGCACCAGGATCGCGGTCAGGCGGTGAACCCGCCGGGCAATCTGCGCCAGCCCCGCGGGGCCATGGTAGACCGCATACATGCTGGCAATGTTGGCCAGCAGCACCTGCGCGGTGCAGATGTTGCTGGTCGCCTTCTCACGACGGATGTGTTGCTCGCGGGTCTGCATGGCCAGGCGCAGGGCCGGGTTGCCGAAGCGGTCGATGGACACACCGACCAGGCGGCCGGGCATGTCGCGCTTGAACGCATCGCGGGTTGCAAAATACGCCGCGTGCGGGCCACCGAAGCCCAGCGGCACGCCGAAGCGCTGAGCGCTGCCCAGCACCACATCGGCATCAAATTCACCCGGTGGGGTCAGCAAGGTCAACGCCAGCAGGTCGGCAGACACCGCCACCAACGCACCGACGGCATGGGCGCGTGCTACCAGGCTGCGGTGGTCGGCGATGGCGCCGGTGCTGGCCGGGTACTGCAGCAGCAGGCCGAAGTATGGCTCAAGGCTTTGCCCCAACAGCGCCGCTTCATCACCGATGACCACTTCTATGCCCAGGGGTTGGGCGCGGGTGCGCAGCACGTCGAGGGTCTGCGGGTGGCAATGGCGGGAGGCAAAGAACGCCGGCGCCTTGCTCTTGGCCAGGCGTTTGCAGAAGGTCATGGCTTCGGCGGCGGCGGTGGCCTCGTCGAGCAAGGAGGCGTTGGCGATCTGCATGCCGGTGAGGTCGCTGACCAGGGTCTGGAAATTGAGCAGCGCTTCCAGGCGGCCTTGAGAAATCTCTGGCTGGTAAGGCGTGTACGCGGTGTACCAGGCCGGGTTTTCCAGCAGGTTGCGCAGGATCGGCGTCGGCGTATGGCACGGGTAGTAACCTTGGCCGATGTGGTTGCCAAACAGCAGGTTCTTCGCGGCGATGGCCTTGAGTGCTGCCAGGGCTTCAGCCTCGCCCTGCCCTTTGCTCAGCGCGAGCACGCTGGTGCCCTTGATGCTGTCGGGGATGACGCTGTCGATCAGGGCATCCAGGGTGTCGTGGCCGGTCAGCGCCAGCATCGCCTCGATGTCGTGCTCACGAGGGCCGATGTGACGTGCGATGAACGCGTTATCCGTGGTCAATGCGACAGGTGCGTTGGTCATGTCGATACCCTGGTTCAGGCGTTGTCGGCCAGGAAGCACTCATAGCCTTCCTGGTCCATCAAGGTGTCGAGGTCGGCGAGGTTGGCGACCTGGATGCGGAAGAACCAGCCGTCCTGCATCGGTGAGGCATTGACCAGTTCCGGGTCGTCGGCCAGGGCTTGGTTGACCGCCACCACGCTACCGTTCAGGGGCATGCTGATGTTGCTGGCGGCCTTCACCGACTCCAGCACCGCGACTTCATTGCCCTCGGCGTACTCGCCCGGCTCCGGCAACTGCACGAACACCACGTCACCCAGCGCCTCCTGGGCATAGGTGGTGATGCCGACGGTCAACTCGCCAGTCGCTTCCAGACGCAGCCATTCGTGCTCGGGGGTAAAACGCAGCGTGCTCATGGGTCTTCCTCTCTTGTTATCAGGTAGGTCCCGGTCCAGGACTGAAACTACAAGAGCAAGGGCGATGCCAACTTGTATAAATCCTTTAATTTCAACTAGTTAGTTGAAATTTTGGATCATTTTCAAACGGCTTCTGCGGAACGAAACAACTCCAGCGCGTCGCGCCGAGAGGCGCCCTTGAAGGGGCGTACCAATGAATGAGGGGGCCCCGTTCCAGTGGAGTGCATTCACTCCACTGGAACGTATTGGCACCAGGGCGGCTACGAGGGCCGGCTGGCGATGCCGTATTTGCGCAAGCGCTGGCCGATAGCCGTGTGCGAGGTCTGCAGGCGAGCAGCCAATTGCCGGGTCGAGGGGTACGTCGCATACAGGTTTTCCAGCAGGGACTTTTCAAACCCCTGCACCGCTGCTTCCAGGCTGATGACCGCTTGGGCGTCAGGCTGCTGGCTGCTCAGGGCGGTGCCGGCCAGTTCCAGGTCGTCGCAGTCGATCACCTCCCCTTCGCTGATGGCTGCCGCACGGAACACCACGTTCTGCAACTGGCGCACGTTGCCCGCCCAGCGGTTGCCCAGCAGCAACGGGTGGGTGGCCAGCGCCAGCCGGCAGGGCGAGCGCTGGATCTGCGCGCAGGCCTGGCGCAGGAAGTGCTCGGCCAGCAGCAGGATGTCCTTGCCACGCTCGCGCAAGGGCGGCACCTTCAGGTTGAGCACGTTGAGGCGGTAGTAGAGGTCTTCACGAAAGCTGCCTTCGAGCACCATGTTTTCCAGGTTGCGGTGGGTCGCACAGACCACCCGGACATTCACCCGCACCTCACCGCCGCCGCCCACCCGACGGAAGCTGCCGTCATTGAGAAAACGCAACAGCTTGGCCTGCAGGTAGGGCGACATCTCCCCCACCTCATCGAGAAACACCGTACCGCCATCGCCCAGCTCCAGCAGGCCAGGCTTGCCGCCGCGCTGTGCGCCAGTGAAGGCGCCGGCGGCGTAGCCGAACAGTTCGCTTTCGGCCAGGCTCTCTGGCAGTGCAGCACAGTTGAGCGCCAGAAACGACGCATCACGCCGGGCGCTGAGGGCATGGCAGGCACGGGCGACCAGCTCCTTGCCGGTGCCTGTCTCACCCTGGATCAGCAGCGGCGCTTCAAGGCCGGCCACTTTGTGCAGGCGCACCTTGAGTTCCTTGAGCGCGGTCGAGTCACCGAGCAGCCCGTCCAGCCCTTCGCCAGGGTCGTGCAGCAACGACGCCAGGCGCTCGCCGATGCGGCTTGGCGGGTAAAGGGTGAGCAGGCCGCCGACCAGGGCCTCGGCACCGCCACTGATGGGCGTGGCTTCCAGCAACAGCGCCTGGCCCTGGAAACCCACCTCGCACATGGGCAGGCGAAAGCCCTTGTCGATCAAGGTTTGCGCCAGGTCTGCCTCGGCAAACAGCCGCGACAACGGCTCACCGGCCGGCTCGCGGCCAATCAGGCTGACCAGCGTAGGGTTGGCCAGCAGCACATGGCCGCCAGCGTCCACCGCCAGCACCGGGTCACTCATCGCCGCCAGCAGCGCCTCCAGTTGCAGGCGTCGGCGATGGCCGGGCAGGAAGTCGACCAGCTTGACCGCCTGCACACCGGCCACCCGCAACAGCGCAGCATGCAGTTCGTCCAGCACTGCCTGCTGCAGCGCCGGGGCGTCGATGTAGACGTTGGGCGGGATCATTTCCACCGCATCCAGGTTGAGGTTGCGCGCCCCCAGCAGTGCCAGGATTTCCTGGGTGATGCCGACGCGGTCGATGAAGGTGACGTGGATTCTCATCGTGATTCCCTGGTTGGCAAAACGACAACAGGGGGACGGCGCACCCTGCGCTGTCCCCCTGGGTAAACGTGACGTTGGCGATCAATCCGCTTCGAAGGACAACGCGCTGTTCCCCTGTTTTTTCTGGCGGATGGACCGGTAGAACAGGCCCAGCAGCGCGAACCACACCGGCATGGCGAACAACGCCATGCGGGTGTCCGCTTCCAGGGCCAGCAAGCCGAGGATGAAGGCGAAGAACGCCAGGCACACCCAGCACATGATGGTGCCGCCCGGCATCTTGAATTTCGACGCACGGTGCAGGTGGTCGCGCTGCTTGCGGTACGCCAGGTACGACAGCAGGATCATCGACCAGACGAACATGAACAGCAGGGCCGACACCGTGGTGATCAGGGTGAAGGCGTCGAGCATGTTGGGCACCAGGTAGATCACCAGCGCACCGGCGGTCAGGCACACACAAGAGAAGATCAGGCCGTTGGACGGCACGGCGCGGCGCGACAGTGCGCTGAACGTGCCCGGTGCATCACCTTCCATCGCCAGGCCGTAGAGCATGCGGCTGGTCGAGAACACGCCGCTGTTGGCCGAAGACGCCGCTGACGTCAGCACCACGAAGTTGATGATGCCCGCTGCGGCGGGTAGCCCGGCCAGCACGAACAGCTCGACGAAGGGGCTCTTGTTGGCCACCACATCTCGCCAGGGGGTAACGGCCATGATGGCGATCAACGCCAGCACGTAGAAGACGATGATGCGCAGCGGAATGGAGTTGATGGCCCGCGGCAGGTTGCGTTCCGGGTTCTTGGTTTCGGCAGCCGTGGTGCCGACCAGCTCGATGCCGACGAAGGCGAACACCGCAATCTGGAAGCCGGCGAAGAAGCCCATGAGGCCATGGGGGAACATCCCGTCGTCGTTCCACAGGTTGGCCAGCGTGGCGACGTTGCCAGCGGGCGACTGGTAGGCTGCCGCCACCATGTACACCCCAGTGCAGACCAATGCGCAAATGGCCACGATCTTGATCATGGCGAACCAGAACTCCAGTTCACCGAACATCTTCACCGTCATCAGGTTGAGGCTCAGCAACAGCCCGACGCAGCCCAGCGCCGGCAACCACAAGGGAATATCCGGGAACCAGAATTGTGAATAGGCGGAAATGGCGATCACATCGGCAATCCCGGTGACGATCCAGCAAAACCAGTAAGTCCAGCCCGTGAAAAAGCCTGCCCACGGGCCTAACAAATCGGCGGAAAAATCGATGAACGACTTGTACTGCAAGTTGGACAAGAGCAGTTCGCCCATGGCCCGCATGACGAAAAACAGCATGAAGCCGATGATCATGTAGACGAAGATGATCGAAGGCCCAGCCAGGCTGATGGTCTTGCCAGAGCCCATGAACAGGCCGGTGCCAATCGCACCGCCGATGGCGATCAACTGGATGTGGCGGTTGGAAAGATTACGCTTGAGTTCGTGCGTGTCATCCTCAGGCGGACAGTGACCTTGCGGCAGGTTATTCATTGTTATTTACCTTGCTAGTTTAATTGTTTTTATAACGTCACAAGTTCAACTTTCTGGCCGGATATGCCGTGAAACATCCGGACGAGCACAAGGGAATCAGCAAGGACTGTGCCAAGGAGTACAGGCCACTAAACACGGGGTTCTGTGCAACTATCAACTTTTGCCACTGTAATGAAGCCACTCCAGTGGCAAGGCTAAAGGGCACGGTGTACGACACCGAAGCGTCGTATACCGTGCCCTGCCCTGCGCTGTATTGATATCACTACAATGGAGCGCTATCAGTCCAAGCCTCGCTTTCGCGTCTAAAACAGGTGTGCCCCCGCGAATACCGGCGAAGCCGGTGCCATACACCCCGCCGCGCCATTCGCGGGGCGAGCCCGCTCCCACAGCAATAGCGCGTCCGCTGGGGTTCCTACAGTCCGTACTAGGGATGTTTCAACCTGTGCGCACCTCGCGCCGTGGTGCGCGGCTGCGCTGTTGATCCTGCCAATCCTCTACCAACCCGACCGGCACATCGGCCGGCGCCAGCGGCTCGCGCCCGCGCACCAGGTCGGCAGCGCGCTCGGCGAGCATGATGGTCGGCGCATTGAGGTTGCCGTTGGGCTCGCTCGGGAACACCGACGAGTCGATCACCCGCAGCCCCTGCAAGCCGTGCACACGCAACGCCGAGTCGACCACCGCCATGTCGTCCTCGCCCATGCGGCACGAGCCGCAGGGGTGCATGGTGCTTTCCATGTTGGCACGCACGAAGGCATCGATCTGCTCATCGGTCTGCACCTGCGGCCCGGGCGCCAGTTCCTCGCCGCGGAAACGGTCCATCGCCGGCTGGGCAATGATCTCGCGGGTCAGGCGCACGCAGCGGCGGAAGCCCTCGCGGTCCTCTTCACGTTGCAGGTAGTTGAAGCGGATTTCCGGGTGCTGGTAAGGGTCGGCCGACAGCGCCCGCACATGCCCGCGGCTCTTGGGTTTGTTCGGCCCGGTCAGCACCATGAAACCATGGCCTTTGAAGGGTTTGTCGCCGTCATAGCGCATCGCCGCCGGCAGGAAGTGGAACTGAATGTCCGGCCAGCGCAGCCCCTTGGCCGAGCGGATGAAACCACCTGCCTCAAAATGGTTGCTGGCGCCCAGGCCATCTTTGAACAGCAACCAGCGCAGGCCGATCATCGCCTTGCCCAGCAGGCTCATCTTGCCGTTGAGCGTCACCGGCTCCTTGCAGGCGTACTGGATGTAGATTTCCGAGTGGTCCTGCAGGTTCTCGCCCACACCCGGCAGGGCATGAAGCACCTTGATCCCGGCCTTTTTCAGCACCGCCTCGGGGCCGATACCCGAGCGCTGCAGCAGGTGCGGCGAGCCGATCGGGCCGGATGCCACCAGCACTTCGCGGCTGCAATGAACCGTGTGGGTCTGGCCGCCTTCGTCGTACTCGACCCCCACCGCCCGCTTGCCATCGAGCAGGATGCGCCGGGTCATGGCGTGGGTCACGACGGTCAGGTTCGGCCGGCTCATGGCAGGGCGCAGGTAGGCATTGGCGGTGGACCAGCGCACCCCATCCTTCACGGTCATGTGCATGGCGCCGAAGCCTTCCTGCATGTAGCCATTGCAGTCGTCGGTCTTGATGTAGCCGGCCTCGGCACCGGCTTCTATCCAGGCGCCGTACAGCGGGTTCTGCATGTTGTTGCCGTTGTTGGTGGCGAGCGGCCCGGCGCCACCACGGTAGTCGTCGCCGCCGAACTTGAAATTTTCGGCGCGCTTGAAGTACGGCAGGCAGTTGCGATAACCCCAGCCGTTCGCGCCCAGGCTTTCCCACTCATCGAAGTCGCAGGCATGGCCACGGATGTAGACCAGGCCGTTGATCGAGGACGACCCACCCAGCACCTTGCCCCTTGGGCAGTGCAGGCGTCGGCCGTCCAGGTGGGTTTCGGCGGCGGTCTCGTAGCGCCAGTTGTACTTCTTGGTGTTCATCGGCAAGGAAAACGCACTGGGCATCTGGATCAGCACACTGCGGTCGCTGCCGCCGAACTCCAGCACCAGCACCGTGGTGGCAGGGTCTTCGCTGAGGCGGTTGGCCAGGACGCAGCCGGCAGAGCCTGCGCCGATGATGATGTAGTCGTATCGTTTGTTCATTGTTCTAGTCCTGTACGCGAAGGCCTGCGGCCTCGATGGTGCTTTCATTGCCCTTTGGGTAGCCGCCCCAGCCCAGGCGCGTAGCCAGCAGACGGGTCAGCCCGTAATGCACCAGCCCGGCCAACAGGCAGGACGGCAGCGAGGCGGTGGCGAAGGTGAAGAAGTCGGTATGGGCCAGGGTCTGCGGGTTGAACACCACCACGTAGATGGCAAAGCCTGCCACCAGCGCCAGCAGCGCGATGGGGTTGAAACCCTTGCAGAAGCGCAGCGGCGAGCCGCTTTGCTCGGCATACAGATGGCGTAGGTTCAGGCGCTGCTTGCGCAGGAAGAAGTAATCGGCAATGCCAATGCCGGCCAGGGCGCTGTTCAGTGCCGAGGTCCACACCAGGAAGATGAAGAAGCCGTCGTAGATACCCGGGGCCAACAGCACGATTACCACCGGTATGATGCAGAACAGCCCGATCAATACCCCCCAGCCCAGGCTGCGCAAACGCTCCCCGGCCAGTTGCCGCAGGCCGATCACCGCGGTGTAGAGGATGTTGACCATGCCGGTCAGGTTGGCCAGCGCCAGGAAGCTCAGGGCGATGACGCCGAAGGTCATGCCGCCGGCCAGCCGCATCCAGACCGTAGGGTCGCTGCTGCCCAGGGTGGTGGCGGCGAACAGGCTGACCGACTCGCCCAGCGAAGCGGCGCCGAAGATGCCCACCAGGTTGGGCCAGAAGGCCGTGCGCTGGTTGCTGCACAGGCGCGACAGGTTGCCGATGTAGGGCCACCAGGAGAACCCTGCGGCGATGTTGATTTCCACCGCGATCATGAAGTTGACGTGCGGGTTTTCGAAGGGTGGCTGCAAAGGCGGCATCGCCAACAGTTCGCCGAAGCTGTAACGGCGGGAGATGAAGTACATCAGCGCCAGCATGATCAGGATCAGGCTGGGCGCGATCACCGCGCTCAGGCGGCGGATCATGTCGGGCCCGCGCATGGCCACCAGCGCCGCCAGCACGATGGCCAGCAGGGCCCCGGCGGTCACCAGCCAGTCGCCGGCGTCGGGCTCGCTGTGCTGTAGCAGGGTTTCCAGGTTGTCCAGCGCCCGCCCGCACATCAACCCCAGCACCGCCAGCCAGCCCATGGTCAGTATCACCACCGAGAGGATGTACACCAGGCGGCTGCCATTGACGCCGAACATGCTGCGCAGGAAGGTGAACTGCTCGACGCCATATTTGCCACACGGCAGGCAGGTGGACGATGCCGCCAGTACCACGCCGATGATGTTGCCGATGATGATCGCGGCAATCCCTTGCAACGGCCCGACGAACAGCGCGGTGGCACCGCCGATCAAAAACACCCAGGTGGCCACCGCCAACGCCGAGTTGGCGTAGGCATAGCCCCAGAAGCCCCAGACCCGTTCACCCGGCAGCAAGGGCGTGTCGCCGCGTTCGGCGGCCAGGCGAAATTCCTGCTCTCTGGCCCGGCTCATGGCTGGCCCCCCAGCACATACGCGCCGACCACCATGACCAGGGTCAGCACGGCAAGGGCGATGACGTCCGTTGCCTTCAGCGCGCCGGGCCAGTGCGCCCTGCCCTCCAGTTCTTCATAGGCGCGCAGGCGCCGTTCCAGGTCTTGTGCACGCTCGGTATCCACTTGGCTGTTCATGGGCATCACCTCGACGGGTTCTTGTTCTTGAAATTCGATGCGTTCGTGTTGCCTGCGTCGCTCGCCAAACCAGGCGACGCAGGCCGGCCCTGTTCCTCAGGGCAAGGTGATCCAGACCGCCTTGGTCTCCAGCAGAAACTCCAGTTGTTCGGCGCCCATGTCCTTGCCATAGCCCGACTGCTTGTAGCCACCGAACGGCATGGACGGGTCGAGCGTGCTATGGGCATTGACGTAGACCGTGCCGGCACGCAGGCGCGGGATCAGCCCGTGAACCTTGCCCAGGTCGTTGGAGTAGATCGCCGCCGCCAGGCCGTACTGCGAATCGTTGGCCAGCGCCAGCGCCTGCTCCTCGGCGTCGAAGGGCATGGTTACCAGCACCGGCCCGAAGATTTCCTCACGGACGATGCGCATGTCGTTGGTGCAGTGGGCAAAGATGGTCGGCTGCACGAAGAAGCCAGCGCCCTCGACCGGCTCACCGCCGTAATACACCTGCGCCCCTTCGGCCTTGCCCAGGGCGATGTATTCCAGCACCCGCTGCTGTTGCTGGCGCGACACCATGGGGCTGATGAAGCAGTCCGGGTCCAGCCCCGGGGCGATCTTCAACGTCGCCGTGTAGCGCGCCAGCGCTTCGAGGAAGGCCGGGTAGACACTGCGCTCGACATAAGCACGGGTACCGGCATCGCACACCTGCCCCGAGTTGAAGAACACACCGTTGGCGACCGCCTCGGCCGCAGCAGAGATATCGGCATCGGCGAACACGATCACCGGCGACTTGCCGCCCAGTTCCAGGGTCAGGCGCTTCATCTGGTCCATCGCCGCCTTGCCCACCGAGCAGCCCACCGGGGTCGAACCGGTAAAGCTCAGCTTGTCGATGCCCGGGTGGCTGGACATCGCCGTGCCCACCACGCTGCCGCGCCCGGTGACAATGTTCAGCACACCGTCGGGGATGCCCGACGCCTGCACCAGCTCGGCAAAGCGCAAGGCCGACAGTGAGGTCAGCTCCGCCGGTTTGACCACCACGGTGCAGCCGGTCGCCAGCGCCGCGCCGAGCTTCCAGGCCATGGTTTGCAGGGGGAAGTTCCAGGGCACGATGGCCCCTACCACGCCGACGGCCTCCTTGCGGGTATAGGCCAGGTAGTTGCCCGGCAGCGAGGGCTCGACGGTACGCCCATGGATCTTGCTGGCCCAGCCGGCAAAGTAGCGCAGCGTATCGACGGTGCCCTGAATGTCCACGGCACGGGCCTGGGCGACCGACTTGCCCATGTCGATCGACTCGATCTGCGCCAGCTCGTCGCCATTAGCCTCGACCAGGTCGGCAAGGCGATGAATCAGGCGCTCGCGCTCCAGCGGCTTGAGCTGGCTCCACGGGCCGCCATCGAATTGCGCGCGGGCGGCACGCACCGCACGGTCCAGGTCGTCCGGGGTGCCCATGGGGATGCGCGTCAGCACGCCCTCGGTGGCCGGCTCGATGACCTCGGCGCTGGCACCATCACTGGCCTCCAGCCAGGCACCGCCGATGAACATACGCTGAGGCTTGCTGAGAAAACGCTGGGTGGCCTCTGAAACCCCGAAGGCCTGCAGGTAGGCTTTTACCTTGTTGTCCACGGTACAGTCTCCGGATCAGCGGGCGTTGGCGCGCGCGTGGAAGATGAAGCCGATGCTGTTCATCAGCAACTGCGCGGCAAGAATCGAGGTCACGCCTGCCGGGTCGTAGGCCGGGGCCACTTCCACCAGGTCCATGCCGACGATCCGCCCCTCGCTGCGCCGGGCCAGCGCCTGGATGATCTCCAGCACTTCGTAGTAGAAGAATCCGCCATGGCTCGGTGTGCCGGTGCCTGGGGCGATGGACGGGTCGAAACCATCGATGTCGATGGTGATGTAGTAGTCGCGGCCTTCGGGAATTTTCGCCATCACGCCTTCACAACCCAGGCGGCGCACGTCGCGTACCGAAAGGATCTGCGAGCCGGCGTCGCGCGCGGCATCGTAGTCATCGCGGTTGGAGGACGACACGTTGCGGATGCCCATCTGGGTCATGCCGACGATGTGGTCCAGCTCCGAGGCGCGGCGCAGGGGGCTGCCGTGGCCGTAGCGCACACCATGGCGCTCGTCGACGAAGTCCAGGTGGGCATCGAAGTGCACGATGTGGATCGGCCCATGCCCTTCAAAGGCCTTGATCACCGGCGCATGGATCGAGTGGTCGCCGCCCAGCACCACCGGCATGGCGCCGGCCTTGAGAATCTGGCGCACGGCCGACTCGATGTTGGCATTGCTGCTGGCCATGTCGGTGTGCACGATATCGGCGTCACCGACATCGACCATGCGCAGTTGGTCATCGGTCAGGTAGGTGGCGTCATCTTCGAAGTCGTAGGCGCCAGCATGGCCGAACGAGAACAGGGTCGATGCCTCGCGAATACCGCGCGGTCCGAAACGTGCGCCAGAGCGCCATTGGGTGCCCATGTCGTTGGGCGCACCGAGGATCGCCACATCGGCGTCGATGGCATCCCAGTCGGTGCAGATGGGCGATTTGGCGAAGGTGCAATGCCCGACGAAGGGCAGGTTCAGGCGGCCGGATTCATAACCGTGCTTTGCCATGTTCAGGTTTCTCCACTTATTGTTCTGGTCAGGAGACGGGGCGACTGCTCGACCGCCGTTGCAGCCACTATGGCGGCAGGCCAACAGCGGAAAAATGCGCAAGTGCAGATGCATACATCGGGCAACCCGAAGTATTCGCCCGAATGCCAAAGGCCCGCCGGCATTTCCAGGCGGCAGGCATTGCAGTGATCACGGGTGCGTGGTTAGCTTGAAAAAAAACAATGGCCGGACGCTCATATCAGCCAGCGCGATGTGACGCAGCGATGTGAAGCACCGCCAGGAGGCCACAGTGATCCAGCTCCACGATGTCGATCTGAAGCTTCTCAGGGTGTTCACCACCATCGTCAGGTGCGGGGGCTTTTCTGCCGCGCAGGCAGCACTCAACGCCGGCCAGTCGACCATCAGCGAACAGATGACGCACCTGGAAACCCGCCTGGGGGTCAAGCTTTGCCAGCGCGGGCGCAGCGGCTTTCGCCTGACCGAACAGGGCGTGGCCATCCATGAGGCCACCTTGCGCCTGCTAAGCGCGGTGGAGAGCTTCTGCATGGATGCCGACGTGCTCAAGCAGCACATCAGCGGCAAGCTCAACCTGGGCATCATCGACTCCACCCTGACCGACAACGCCTCGCCCCTGCCGCGCACCACCCAGCGCTTTGTCTCACGCGGGCACGATGCCCACCTGCACATCTACATCGGCGCCCCGGCGGAGCTCGAAGAGCGGGTACTGGACAGCCGGCTGCACCTGGCCATCGGCCACTTCCCGTTGCGCGTGCCGGGGCTGTCGTACCTGCCGCTGTACGACGAAGCCCTGGGGCTCTACTGTGGCCGCCGCCATCCGCTGTATGCCAGCAAGGCGGCCAACGGGCGCCTGCTGGAAGAAGTTCGCCAGTGCCATATCGTCGTGCGTGGCTACATGCAGCAGTACGACCTGGAGCAACTGGGCATCAGCAAGGCCGCCGCAACCGTGGAGAACATCGAGGCAGCGGCGATCCTGATCATTTCCGGCGCCTACATCGGCTTCCTGCCCGTGCACTTCGCCGAGCAGTGGGTCAAGACCGGCGAAATGCGCCGCCTGGGCGCCAGCACACTGGACCTGACCTCCCCCTTCGATGTAATCACCCGGCGTGGCGTGTCGCCGCCACCGATCCTGCGAGCGTTCCTTGAAGACCTGAACACCTGCATCCACCAGGCTGGCGTCTGACCACGCTCGGCTTATGCTGTGCTACGGCTTCCCGCAAGCTGCCCCTCGATCCAGTCCATGAAGGCACGCACCTGGGGCCGCTTCAACTGCTCCTTGCGGGCGACCAGGTAGTAGGCAAAGCGTGATGGCCAGGGCCTATCCACGGCCACCACCAGGCTGCCGTCACGCAGCCCCTCCTCGGCATGCTGCGCCTGGACCAGGGCGATGCCTTGACCGCTCGCGGCCGCGCGCAGCAACAGCAGCTCCTCGTCAAAGCTCGGCCCGCGCCGGCTGCGGCTGTCAGGCTCGAAGCCGTGGGCCTGCAACCACAGCGTCCAGTCGGCACGGTCGGCATCCTGCAGCAGCGGGTACTGCAGGCAATCTACGGGTTCATCCAGGGCCGGCCCACTGGCGAGCAGCGCCGGGCTGCAAACGGGTAGCAGCACAGGCGCCAGCAAAGGCATCGACTGCAGCCCCGGGTAGTCGCCCAGGCCATGGCGCAGGGCAATGTCGACACGCTCGCGCTGCAGGTCGACCAGTGCCGCTGTGGCCTCGACACGAACCTCGATACCGGGGTGCAGCGCGCTGAAGCTACTGAGGCGCGGCACCAGCCAGCTGGACGCGAAGGAAGGTTGCGTGCTGATGGTGAGGGTGCTGGCCCGTGCCAACGCTTCAAGGTCGAGCAAGGCGCTCTCGATTTCGCCGAAACCGCGCGAAACGCCGGGGTACAGGCCCGCCCCGGCCTCGGTGAGCTGCACGCCATGGCGGCTGCGTGTCAGCAGGGTGACGCCGAGGCGGTCCTCCAGCAGGCGAATCTGCTGGCTGATGGCTCCCGGCGTAACCCCCATGCGCTCGGCGGCAGCCTTCAGGCTGCCCAGGCGGGTGGTTTCGCTGAAGGCGCGCAAGGCAAGCAGTGGCAGAACGGCACCCATGGAATTCCTCGATTTAGAAAAACTAACGCTGGCGTAAGAAGCAATCGTTTTAGTATCGCGCTCAATCTGCATAGCATAGCGCTCAGGCCAAACAACTTGCGTTAGTTTTCCTGAGGTTATTTGACATGCATGATCCCTCGCTGGTGCTGTACACCGACAGCTCGCCCAATGGCTTCAAAGCCACCATCGCACTCGAAGAGATGGGCCTGCCCTATCGCCTGGAGCATGTTCGCATCGAGCACGGCGAGCATTTGCAACCGGGCTTTCTCGCGCTCAACCCGGCAGGCCGCATCCCGGTCTTGGTCGACCATGCTGCCAACATCGTGCTGTTCGAGTCTGCTGCCATTTTGCTGTACCTGGCACAGCTCAGCGGCCAATTGCTCGACCCCGCGCCGCAGCCGCGCTGGGCGGCGATCACCTGGTTGATGTACCACAGCGCCAGCATGGGGCCGCTGCTCGGCCAGCGCGTGCACTTCGAATGCTTCGAGGCCACGCCCAACCCTGCGGCGCTCAAGCGCTACCGCAGCCTTACCGAAGGCACCTTCAGCGTCCTCGACCAGCAGCTTGCCACCCAGCCATGGCTGGCCGGAGAGCGCTATTCGATCGCAGACATCGCGACCTTTGCCTGGCTGCACATCGCCGCCCTGGTGGGCTTCGACTTCAGCCCCCACCGCCACCTGGCCCGCTGGTACCGCCAGGTCGAGCAACGCCCCGCCGTGCAACGGGGTATCCGCCTGCCCGCCCCGGCCACTGGCCCATGAAATCGCCCAACCAAGGAACGGCCATGAACCCTACAACTCCCACCTGCGGCGCCAACGCCAGCGCCTTCGCCCAGCACCCCGGCTACCGGCGCATGTTCGCGCCCGATCAACTGACCTTGGGCATCTTCATGCCGCTGCGTTTCTACGACGGCAACATGCAGGCACTGGCCGGGCAGGCACGGCTGGTCGGCGACATCGACCGCCTGGGCTTTGCCGCCGCCTGGGTGCGTGATGTGCCCTTGTTCGACCCGGCCTTCGGTGACGCCGGGCAGGTATTCGACCCGTTCACCTACCTGGCCTACCTGGCCGCGCAGACTCAGCGCATTGCCCTGGTGACCGGCAGCGCGATCTTCGCCTTGCGCCACCCGATCGACCTGGCCAAGGCCGCTGCCACCCTCGATACCCTGTCGGGTGGGCGCCTTGTGCTGGGCATCGCCTCGGGCGACCGGCCCGTGGAGTTTCCAGCCTATGGCTTGGACCACGACAGCCGCGGCGAGCGCTTTGCGCAAAGCGTGGACTACTTCCGGCAACTGTTGGCCGAGCACCCTGGGCCGATCCAGTCGCCGCTGGGCCAACTCGGCAGCGCCCGGCTGCTGCCAAGGCCAGTGTCAGGGCGCATCCCATTGGTGGTGACCGGCTCGTCACGCCAAAGCCTGCAGTGGCTGGGCGAACACGCCGATGGCTGGCTCACTTACCCCGACGCCACCCATAACGTGCTTGGACCACGACGGTTGGCCGAAAAAATCCGCGCCTGGCGCGCAGCGATACCGGGCGGTGGTTTCCGCCCGCACATGACCAACGAATGGATCGACCTGGACGACGACCCGAACTTCCCGCGTACACCGCTGCAAGGCGGCTACGTGCTGCGCACCGGGCGCAACGGGTTGATCGACCTGCTCGGCGAGTGGCGCGAGGCCGGGGTCAACCATGCAGCATTGGGGGTGCAGATGGCGCGGCGCCCGGCCCAGGACATCCTTCAGGAACTGGCCGAAGAGGTACTGCCGCTGTTTCCGGCGCTGGCAGGGCCAGCACCGCATTCGCAGGACTGGTAGCGCGCTGCTCAGTTGCACAGTGGGTCGCGCAATGCATCGGCAGGCCAGTTGCATCAAGCGAAATGGATTGGGAACACCGCCAACAGGTAGAGATAAATCCGACCATACCTTGGTCAAGATCAGATCAAGCATGGCAATCGCCCAAAATGAAAAAGGGCCGCGTACGGTGTGCGGCCCAGAGGCTCAGACGCTGCGGGTAACGCCGCCGTCGACCTTGATGTTCTGGCCGGTAATGTAGGCTGCCCCTTCGCTCGCCAGGAAGGCGATAGTGGCGGCAATCTCCTCACTCGTGCCATAGCGCTTAAGTGGCACACCTTCTCGACGCTGCTCGGTAGCAGGGAGACTGTCGATCCAACCCGGCAGCACGTTATTAATGCGAATGTTGTCAGCGGCGTACTTGTCAGCAAAGATTTTGCTGAACGACGCCAAACCGGCACGGAAAACTGCCGAGGTAGGGAAGAGTTCGCTTGGTTCGAACACCCATGCAGTAGAAATATTGATTATTGCACCGCCGCTCTGGCGCTGCATGTACGGCGTCACCAGTCGCGTGGGACGAATGACGTTGAGCAGGTAGGTCTCCATACCCAGGTGCCAGTCTTCGTCGCTGATCTCAAGGATCGGTGCCCGTGGGCCATGGCCGGCGCTGTTAACTAATACATCGATACGGCCCCATTTCTGAATGACTGCATCGACGAGGCGCTGCAGATCTTCGTTTGACTGATTACTGCCGGTTACGCCGATACCGCCTAACGCTTGCGCCAGGGCCTCCCCCTTGCCAGAGGAAGAAAGAATACCGACCTTGAAGCCGTCGGCAGCCAGTCTACGTGCTGCTGCCGCTCCCATGCCGCTACCACCGGCAGTCACTATTGCTACTTTTTCTACTGACATACATCCTCCTGAGTGAGGCGTGGATGGGTGGTTGGTGAAATGAGACTAACAGCGCTCAGCACCGCTCAGAGAGACAGCAACGCTTGTTCATGTCAGTAGAAAATCTATAGCCTCGCTTCTTCAGGTAGCCATGTTCGGACGGCGGCCACCCGACAAATTCAAAATGATAATTTTTGCATGCCCAAGACAGGGTAGGCCTTGACGTTCGATTACTTCGAAACACGCGTCAGGCCAGGGGCCGCTATCGACCCATAGCGGCCTCTTGCGTTGGCCAGCATTCGGCCTAATGCGCGGCATTGATCAGAGCTTGGATTTCAGTGACCTGCGTGTAGACACTCACGACGGACAAAACCGGGGGCGATTCACTGCCCTCAGGTGAGCGTGATTTACGACCTGTTTGATGTGGTAACCAATACGATCGTGTCGGGATCGACCGGGCAACTTCTCGTTATCGAAAGCTGATTCACTCAGCAGAGAACGGGGGGTGTAGATAGCGGCCACTCGGTGCGGAAATGCCGAGGCGTGGGAGGCCGCTATCTACGAAGGGTTATGTGCGTTTAGCGTACGCTTGCCCGTACTTTTTCGCGGAAGCTGTTTTCGTAGCCGTCCTGGAGCTTCACCCTCTCGGCCAAGTTTGGCAGGAGGTTGCGAGCAACTACGATGATGCCATCCCGGTCACCGATAATGGCATCACCTGGATAGCAAACGACATTACCGCAGGCGACTGGAACGCCGACCTGGCCTGGGCCCCATTTTGAGGGGCCTGCTGGGTTTACTGCACGGGCGTAGATAGGCAGCCCCATGCTGTCGAGTTCTTCAATGTCACGTACCGCGCCATCGATGACGACCGCTGCAACCTGCTTGGCTAGGCAGATCTCACCGAGCAGATCACCGAACACTGAGCGGTTCACTTCGCTGTTGCCGTTGATGACCAGTACATCCCCTGGCTGTGCCTCGTCCAACGCACGATGGATAGCGAGATTGTCACCCTCGCGAGTGTTCAGCGGCAAGATGGTGCCGAAGAACGTAGATTTACCGGCGGTGTGGCGAATAGCCGAAGCCATCATGCCCATGCGGTGGAGTACGTCGCCGATGAGTGCCACCGGGTAATGCGAGATTTCCTCGATCAACGTCAGGTCAGCTCGCTCCCAGGTGGCATTAACGGTGATCGACTCATCGGACACATTGATGAACATTGAATACCTCCAGTTCGGAAAAAGGCTTAGCTGAACGATTTCGGCACAGGCTGGTTGACTGGGTGAGCAGGTGCTTCGCCCTTGAGTACGGCGGCTATGGCCTCCAATGCGCTCATGCCTACGCGCATCAACGATTCATCGGTCTGGCCGGCGACGTGGGCAGTGACGATCAGGTTGGGCGTGTTCGCGATGTCCGGCGTGGCATGGTCGAACGGCTTGATCATGTCGATGTTCTCGGCAGCGAGTACATCAGCCCCCGCGCCAGCCAGCTTTCCGCTCTTGAGGGCGTCGACCAGTGCTTGCTCGTCGACAACACCACCACGACTGGTGTTAATCAGCATTGCGCCGTCTTTCATCCTGGCGAACTCAGGTGCTCCGATCAGGTTGCGAGTGGTTTCCAGCAGAGGGACATGCAGGCTCACGACATCAGCCGTAGACAGGAGGGTGTCGAAGTCTACCCAGCGGCTGTCTGAGCTCGGGTCGATGGCGGGGTCGGTAAATATCACTTTCATGCCGAAGGCTTCAGCAACAGGTGCAACGCTGGAGCCTATGTTGCCGAACCCCACCAGGCCCAAAGTGCGTCCTTCGAGTTCGATACCGGTCAGCGAAAGGCGGTCTTCTGCCCAGACCCGATTGCGGGTTTGTTCGGATACCAGCGGCAGCTTGCGGCACAGCGACAAGAGCAACGCGAAGACATGCTCAATCACGCTGCGCTGGTTTGCACCTGGAGTGTTCGTGACCCAAACCCCGTGGTCGGCGGCTGCTTTGTAATCGACGTTGTCATAGCCGGCGCCATGGCGAGCAACAATCCGCAGCTTGGGCGAGGCAGCGATCATTTCAGCGCTGATGTGGCCGCCACGCAAAAACACGGCAGCCACCTGATTACGGATTTCTTCATACCCAACGGCATTAGGGCCGTAGCCGAGACGCACTTCCCCGACATCCGAAAGTCGGCTGAGGATTGTTTCGTGAATGGGGCTGGTGACGTAGATGAGAGGCATGCGGTAGTACTCAGGCGAATTGATGTTTTTTGTCGTCGGCAGCTGCTTGGCTGCGGACAGTCCACAGCACGATCAGGCCCAGAACCCCGGCACCGCTCAGGATGAAAGCGGGAGCCGTCTGGTTGCCGGTGGCGCCGATCAGCCAGGTCGCCATGAAAGGCCCAATGCCGCCGCCGATAACGGCACCGACGCTGTGGCCAAAGGCGACCCCGGTGTGGCGAACGTGGGTAGGGAAGAACTCAGGCATGACCGAGTAGGTGCCGGCCAGGCAAAGCGCGTAAGGAATCATTCCCAAGGCCAGACCGGCCATGGCCATGCTTACCTGGCCTTGCTGCATCAGCAGGAACGATGGAACGGAAAGAACGGCGTAGCCGAGATAAGCTAGGCGGAGCAAGGCTTTACTGCCAATGATCGACCCGAGGTGACCTGCTAACGGAATCATCAGGGCTGCAAAGCTGACAGCCACCAGAACGATGGTGGAAGCCTGTCCCTTCGAGTAACCGAGGATTGAGCTGAAGTACGCAGCGATGAAAACGGTGCCGATGTAGGTGCCGATGTTCTGCACCAGGGAGATCATCATGACCTTAGTGAGCGGGCGCGTGTAGTCGCGCACGAGCTCAGCGAAAGGTGCGCTGTGTTCTTTGTTCTCCTCGGCTTTTTTCGATTCGAATTCCGGGCTGTCTTCGATGCCCAGGCGCATCCACAGGCCGATGATGCCAAGCGGCAGTGCCAACAGGAACGGAATACGCCAACCCCAATCAGCCATCTGTGGGTCGGTCAGCCATGCAGCTGCAAGACCGGCGATGGCTGCGGCAAGACCTTTACCAAACTGAGCAATCGACGGCAGGAAAGAGATGTATAGCGAGCGACGATTGGCTGGAGCCCACTCACGGATGTAGCTAGCCGCACCGCCAATTTCCCCGCCGGCAGAGAAGCCCTGCAGCATGCGAAGTGCAACGAGGAGGATGGGGGCCCAGACGCCGATTTGCGCATAGCCAGGCAGCAGGCCGATGAGTGTCGCAGCAGCCCCCATCAGGGTGATGCTCGCGATCAGGCTAGCGCGGCGTCCTACCTTGTCCCCCAGCCAACCGAACGCTACAGCGCCAATCGGGCGGACGAGGAATGCAGAGCCGAAAACCAGGAAGGTATTGAGCAGGCCTGTTGTCGGGTCGTCTGATGGGAAGAAGACCAAGGCAAGGGTGGCAGCAAGATATCCGTAGATGCTGAAGTCGTAATACTCAACGAACGTCCCGAATACCGCAGCAGCGGTAGCCTTCTTGGCTTTGGTCTTGCGTTCGATTCCAGGCTCAGGCATAGCGACGGACTCCGTCAACGTATTGTTGTTATTCATAGGTCACTCCACTTTGTGGATCACGTCCATTTTTTAAAAAATGGGACAGTGTCCTGTTTTGTTTTTTTAAGAATCCTCGCGCCCAGCGTTATTGTCAACAGGCGGTGATTGCCCTGCGGCTCGAAACCGGCACAAAATGGAGCCTTCTTGATGCTCAGCAAGCTGATCAAATGCCTATCGCGCCCTCTCAAATTCTGGCTTCCAAAGCCCCTGCAGCCACATCCAGCCACGGTCGATTGATTGAGGTAATGGATGCTTTGGTCAGACGAGCGGATGGAGACGCGTGGGGCGTAAGAGAGCTAGCCCACGATCTTGGAGAGAGCAGAAGTACCGTCAACCGCATCTTGGTGGCCTTGGTTGACCGAAATTTTGCGGTTGAAGAGGGGGTTGGAAAGTATCGAGTGGGCCCGCGCTTCAGGGTACTGATGCACGCCTTGAATAATCGCAGTGCTTTGGTGAATACAGCTCGGCATCTCCTCGATGGCTTGGCGGAGAGTGCAAAGCAAGCAGCCTTACTGTCGGTCTATGCGCCGCATTTGAACGGCTACTACGTTCTTCACTGCGGTGAAGCCCCGGCCACCTTGTTCTTCAGACCGAAGAGCGGAAATCCCTTCCCCTTGGAGTTCGGAGATATCGGTAGAGGGTTCAGTGAGTTCCTTCGAAAGCATCCGTCACCAGATGACATCCCACCTCGCCTAACACCGATCGAACCACCCCAAAGCATCTCGGAGTCCGAGTTTCCCTCAGCGGTTTCCATGGTGGTGAGGAGGTTGGCACCGGGGCTGGTGATTTCGGTGTCGCTTCACGACCTTGGGGGCCTTGATGCCAAGGTACGACATGCCGCGCGGGCCAAACTTGATGAGGTAGCTGATCGGTTATCACAGGCAGTAGGCGTGTCGGATAGCTTCGGACGTGGGGTAGTCAGCGATGGAGACAGTGCTATTGTTGCCCGGCTTGAGGGGCTGCTGCAGTTGGTGTGCGCTGAGCCCAATGGGTACAAATGCAGATTGGGCATGGCCGCCCAGTTGCAATGCAATGCGGCAACTGCCAAGAAAATTATTGAATCTGCCACCCTTGAACGTTTGATCCATATCGACGGGCAGGTGATTTACCCGGCTGCCCGGCTACACCAGTGGGCTGCACTACTCAGCAATGAAACCTACTCTCCGGTGAAGCTATGCAAGTCCATAGTCGATTCTCTGGTGAAGGAAACGGGAGAAACAATCGCGTATCTCTCGTTTGACGGAACTACCTCCAAAGCCCAGTTCCTTGATGTTACTCAAGGCTGGAGGCCTATCCAGTACAAACTGGAAACTGGGGTTGATGTCCCGCTGTATGCCGGTGGTGCCGGTAAGGCTGTGCTGGCCCACTTGCCAGCAGATTTTGCTGAGGGCTTGAAACTGGAGAAACTCACCGATGCGACAATCACTTCGCACTCCAAGCTTCGGGCTGACCTTCAGTCGATCAGAGAGCGAGGATGGTCGGTGGGTGATGGTGAACGGGTTCTAGGCGCCTTTGGTATCGGCGTTCCGATTTTCATCGATGGGCAGATTGCTGGCTCAATCTCTGCGACGATACCGCAGTACCGCAAGGAAGACTGTGACGTACCTTCCCTGATAGAGAACATGAAGCAGGCCTCAAGGCGCATAGGTCACCTGCTTTCTCTGGGAGGAATGGGCGCGTTGGCCCCTGAAGCTCAAAGGGGATGCCCGTAACGGCAACCAAGCGATCATCTATTGCTCTTCAGATGGGGGGCTTTAGGCCGATTGCTGCATGTCTCTAACGGCGGCTGTGGGTCGATAGCTGCCGACCGAGGATGACCCCTATCGACCCATAACGGACGTTCATTCAACCGATTGAGACATGGCCACGCGACCGGTGGTTGGTAGTTTTCGGGCAAATAAGTCATGAGTAGGTGCGCCTGGGGACCCTTGATGGGATCAAGTCGTGGTTGACCCCCAGGCGCATTGAAAGTTACTTCATTCCAAGGCGTTCGAGCGTAGCTTCGAGCCCCAGTAGTTGAACGGTACTGATGCCGGCCTCGATGCCATGACGAATGCCGTCCTCCTTGTCCTCGCGAGCCCTGCTCAGACTGATGACTTCCTCTACGCGATCTTTCTCTACGACTACGAGGCCGTCTCGGTCACCGACGATGATATCGCCAGGCCGGATATGCACGTTGCCGATGACGATGGGCACGTTCACTTTTCCAGGCTGGCATTTGTTCGTCCCCTTGATGCTCAACCCACGAGCAAAGGTAGGGAAACCCATTTCGATGATGGCGTCCGCATCTCGCACCGCGCCGTTCATTACCAGTCCTACGATGCCGAGTTTTTGTGCGGCGAGGGTAAGCAGATCACCCCACGGGC
The DNA here is from genome assembly GCF_014269165.1 of Pseudomonas sp. SWRI68. Taxonomy (NCBI): domain Bacteria; kingdom Pseudomonadati; phylum Pseudomonadota; class Gammaproteobacteria; order Pseudomonadales; family Pseudomonadaceae; genus Pseudomonas; species Pseudomonas sp. SWRI68. The sequence continues at coordinate 44,511 of NZ_JABWRU010000002.1, forward strand.
CAGCTTCCATGAAGCCCTTGGCATCCACGACGAGCACATCCCCTGGCTTAGCCTTGGTCAAAGCGAAGTGAATCGCGAGGTTGTCGTCAGGGCGGCAGTCAACCGTCAGGGCCGGGCCGCATAGCCTCACAGTCGGATCAATCGGTTTGAAGCCGCTATCAAGCGCACCGGTCTGACCTTGGGCTTCATGAATAGTGGCTGAGCCGAGCTTCTTGAGGACTTCGATTTGTTCTTGTGGGATGGGCATGGCTGTATCCGTCTGGTTGGATCGGGCTCAAGCCTTGAGGACTGCTCGCTGATCAATGATCACGCTTCGCCGTTGCTTGAGCGAACACAGAAAGTGTCTGCAAATACAATAAAAGTACAATCATGGTTTATGCAAACAATTTCGGTACAAACGGTAGGGCCCGTTGCGATAATGAGCACTATACCGGTGCATCGGGCAAGGATTTCATGGTGCCTGCGGTAGTTCAGACAGACAGGAGAGAGAGCGGCGGATATGGCTAGTGAGCAAATCTACGAGACTTTGCGTAATCGCATCATTGCCGGTCAGTATGAGCCTGGGACTCAGTTGAAGGAGGAGCCTCTCAGTCGAGAGTTCGAGCTGAGCCGCACGCCTGTCCGTGCGTCCCTCAAGAGGCTTGTTGATGACGGATTGGCGGTCGTGGAGACCAATCGGGGTGTATTCGTTGCGGGATGGACGAAGTGGGACGTCGAAGAGATGTTCAGCTTGCGGGAACTGCTGGAACCGCACGCCGCCATGCTAGCTGCCATGCGGGCTACAGAGCAGGACGTACAAGCTCTCCATCGAATAAATGACGCAATGGCATCCGCTATCAAGCGGGGTGACGAGAACGTCCAGCTTGATGTCCAGGCGGCAAACAGGGAGTTTCATCATCAGTTGCTGGAGACTGCTCGCTCCCAACGATTGCGCTCCATGCTCCAGACCCTTATCGACATGCCTGTGATTACGCGGTCCTTTTTTCTCTACGCTGAAGCGGACTTCGCCCGAAGCCTGCAGCAGCACCTGGACATCACCTATGCGATCGAAATCGGAGACGGGGAGCTCGCCAAGCAGGCCATGACGACGCATATCCGGATGGCCTACCGGCGCTTCATGGCCCACCGATCGGGAAAAACAGGGCCCTCATAAAAAAATACAATCCTAGTACAATCTGGTTTATAGTCGGCTCCATAAGAACAATTTCGGAGGAGCCATGAGCCCCACCCCCCAAAAAATGGCTGACGCGCAACTGCCTGTATCTGCGCGCCTGTTTAGCAGTTCACGAACCTCCCGAATGGTTCGCCCTCTTTCGATGCTGTCATGGCCTGCTATCGCCGTGCCGAGGTTCAGTCATCGTCGACGCCCCGACCGCCATCCTCAGCATCTGCATCTTCTCGATCCGCCGACGTAGCGCTTAAAGGCCTTGCGTCCTAAAGCGCACAGGCATTCGAACAATCAAGGTAAGGTCGCTAAATGCACGGGCTTAGGTCCGACGGCATGCTGTTGCCGTAAACAAACCAAGAGCGACCTGCTGATAACCCGCAACCGTTAATAATAAGAGCAGGTGAAAGCATGAGTAACGGTATCAACAACGCCCAAAAACCATCTCGGTTCCGGTGGGTCGTCGCCGGACTGTTCTTCTTGGTCTATACAGTCGCGTCGGCTGACAGAGCAAACCTCGGAGTGGCACTCCCGTTTATCCGGGAAGAATATCCAATGACCAACGCCGAAGCAGGAGCGCTGCTCAGCGTATTCCTCTTGGCATACGCTTTGGCGCAAATTCCCTCCGGCTTCGCTTCAAGTCGTTATGGCGTAAGGAAGATTTTTTCCTTCTCCATGATCGCCACCTCCGTCTTCACGGCCTTAATGGGCACCGTCAGTTCGGTTGTGGGTCTTAAAATTTGTAGGTTCTTGCTCGGAATTGCCGAGGGGCCTCTGCCGATTGGCATCGCCTCGACGATCAACAACTGGTTCCCGGGCAAGGAAAAGGGCACGGCGACAGGCATTTTCCTAGCCGCCGTCAAATTCGGTCCAGTCTTGGTCCCACCGCTTTGCGTGGCTATCGTTGCGATATGGGGTTGGCGCGAAATTTTCTACTTCTTCGCCATTCCAGGGGTCATCTTGGCGATCATGTGGTATTTCCTAGTTACCAATCAGCCGTCGGAAAGCAAATTCGTAAACTCCAAGGAGCTCGAATACATCGCCGATGAAGCTAACAACGTTATTAGCCATCAAGACAAAGCTGCACGCCGGGACCTCAAAAAGCTCGACAAATTTATCCGTGTCACGCCGGTAGAACCCATTTCTACTAGCAAGGGCCTTTTCCGCTCTTGGAACGTCATCGGCTGCTCACTTGGCTACAGCTTTCAGGTCGGCATCTCTATGATCCTTCTGTCGTGGATCCCTACCTATCTTGTGAGCGTCAAAAACTTCTCGATCATGAACATGGGGTTCGTGGCCGCGGCGCCTTGGGTAGGCGCTATTTTCGGCAATCTGCTGGGCGGCATCCTTTCCGACCGCCTTCTGGGCAAGCGTCGGAAGCCGGGCATGATGCTCTCTGCTCTGGCAACGGCCGGGATGATGTACGCCTTGATCAACTCGCCCAACGATCCGCTTCTCTACGCAGGGCTGATGTTCCTCACGGGCACGCTCATCAGCATCGGCTATTCATCCTACATGGTTTACCCGATGGGTTTGGCCTCGAAGAAGGTATTCCCTGTGGCGAGCTCGATCGTTAACACGGGTGGACAGCTTGGCGGGGCAGCAGCGCCATTCCTCGTGGGATTGCTTCTCGACAGCTACGGCTGGTCCCAAGTGTTTCTGTGCATGGCGATCGCATCGTTCGTCAGCTTCCTAATTCTGCTCACTATTAAAGAGCCCGTTCCCGCAGCTGCTGTTATCACTTTGGACGCAGACGCCACCACTCAACATCAAGCTGAGCTGAAACCGTCCAATACCTAGTTGGTTTGAGCCGACTGCGAGCGACTGTTACTGGTTTGCTTCACCACAGAGGATTTTTAAATGACTGCCGCTTTCAAGGCACGGGTGTGCCGCCTGGATCTCTGGATCAACCCCATCTTTGACGAAACGCTGGCACGCAATGCCAACGTCGATCTACAGATTGCATCCCGAGATCCAGAGGACTCGGACACGGCTAATGCGTTAGCACAAAGCCATGGGTACCACGTTTGCGCAGCTAAAGATGATCTGCCCAAGCGCTGGTGGGTGACTGAAGCGTTCATCAAGTCTTGCCCCAACCTCCTCTGTGTGTCGGCGGGTGGGGCAGGATACGACACAGTGGACGTCGATGCTTGCACTGCTGCAGGCATCCCTGTCGTGAATCAGGCTGGTGCGAATGCCCACTCGGTGGCAGAGCACACATTCGCCCTACTTCTGGCTGTGGTCAAACGTGTGGTTGAGTCCGATAGAAAGCTCAGGACCGAAACCGGCTTCACACGCGAAGATCTGATGGGGGATGAAATTCACGGAGCCACGTTCGGCATCATCGGTATCGGTGAAATTGGTACCCGAACGGCAAACGTCGCGAAGGGTTTCGGTTTGGAGGTTTTGGCCTACGATCCCCATCTGACTCCGGATGAAATCCGGTCACGTGGGGCAGAGCCGGTTAGCCTGGAGGACCTTCTGCAGCGCAGTGACTTCGTCTCGCTGCACTGCCCACTGAACTCTCAAACCAGTCATATGATCGGCGCTGATGCATTCGCAATGATGAAGCCGGGTTCGGTGTTTATCTCCACCGCTCGGGGTGGAATTCATGATGAAGCCGCCTTGTACGAAGCGCTTAAAACTGGGCACCTGCGAGGTGCTGGTTTGGACGTTTGGGAAGTTGAACCACCACGCCATGAGGCCCCGCTTCTCAGCCTCAGCAATGTCGTTGCGACCTTCCATACCGCAGGGGTGAGTCATGGCGGACGTCGCAACGTCGCGCGCTCTTCCGCAGAGCAGCTGATTTCCATGCTCGAAGGCACTAGACCTCCCCATCTGCTAAATCCTGAGGTCTGGGACCGGTTCCTGTCGCGGCGCTCAGAAGTTCTAGGGCGGCTAGAGCAGCCCGAGGCTGTGTAAGTAAGAGCCCCCGCATGGACGGTCATTGTCAGTGCGGGGACTGACGTAAAGCTTGACCTCAATTTCACTGGATGACTCATGAGCCTCACGCGACGGCATTTCGTAGCGGCTTCGGCCTCACTTTTAGGATTCGCAGCCGCAGGGCAAAGTTTGGCTGCTGTCCCCTGGTCTACAGGCGAGCAACCGCCCAGACTAAAATTCCCCTCCGGTAGCGTCGACTGTCATATGCACCTGTTCGACGACCGCGTCCCTCCCGTACCAAATGCCAAGCTTCGACCACCGAATGCTACCCTAGCTGACTACCAGCAGCTTCAGGAGCGTCTGGGGGTTCATCGGATGGTAATAGTTACGCCCTCGACCTACGGCTTTAACAATCAGGTGCTGATGGACGGCTTGGAAGCCAGTAACGGCAACGCTCGCGGGGTCGCTGTAATCGAGCCGACTATCAGCGACTACGATCTACAAAAGATGCATGCCGCCGGGGTACGCGGCGTTCGCATCAATTTGAGCTTTGGTGGAGCTGGCATCGAATATCTTGAGCCCTTAGCTGCTCGAGTGAATGAACTGGGGTGGCATGTTCAGTTTGTATCCCCAGGGAAGGCGTTGCCCGGCTTAGAAGCGCGATTGCGCAAGCTCCCCGGTAATGTGGTCATCGATCACTTAGGCGAAGTAGAGCAACCTGGCGGCTTTGACTCTGAACCGTTCAAGGTCTTGCAGCGTTTGCTGGATACGGACAAGGTGTGGATCAAGCTATCGGGCGCCTACATCAGCTCTGTTGTCGGAGCCCCTTCTTACGAGGATTATGGACAGCTGGCAGGGCTTCTTGTTGCAAAACGCCCTGATCGTTTCGTGTGGGGATCTGATTGGCCGCACGTCACTGAAAAAGGGTCTAAGCCAGACGATGCCCTGCTGGCGGACTTACTTCTTGGATGGATACCGTCTGAATCAATTCGGAATCAGATATTGTCGTTGAACCCGAGCAAGCTGTATGGCTTTCCCAGATAGTTCAACAGGATTCGCAAGGCTACGGACTCTAAATCTAGCCCGTCCATGCGAGGTTTGATAGGCAAGGGCATTGCTATCTCAGGAGCGTTCGCCGCTCTAACAAGCCTCTCGACCACCTGATGCATTCCGTTAACTTGATCAATGTCCGCTTTGGGTCGAAAGCTGCCGTTCGTGGAAGGCGGCTTGTCGACCCAAAGCCGCCCATTATGCCCCCCCACTGATTCCACTCAGTTTCAGGTGGCAGCCGACTGCCTCAATCTGCGACTCAACCCAGGCGTCTTACCCGTAACACGCTTGAACGCCCGACTGAACGCCGCCTGAGACGTATAGCCCAAACGCTGCGCGACTTCTTCAATCGGTACCCTCTTAGCGTCAGACGCTCTGGGGCATCTCACCTTGTTGCAGTCGCGCTTCGATATCGGCGATCACTCCCGGCAACTCGGCAATGGTATCGATCAGGTAGTGCGGCCGTGCGCCCTCGAATATCTGGCCAATGCGCGTGCGCGCCTGCTCAAGCTCTGCCTCCGGCAGTGCCTTGTACTGTTCGTATGTCAGGCCAAGCGCATTGCCCGAGCAAGTCAGGGCAACCGTCCACATTCCGGCACTGCGGCCTTCGAGGATCCCAGGCCAGGTGTCGTCGACCTTGACGCATGCGGCCACGTCACTGATCCCCAAGGCAATGACGTTGGCCAAGGATTGCGCCGGATAGGGGCGCCCGTTCGGCACCTCATCGGTAGCGACCACATGATCGGCCACGTAGCCTTTGGTCCTGGCCAGCGCCACCACTTTATCCATTACCACTGCCGGATAGCCAGAGCATGAGCCGATTTTCAGGTGCTTTGCGCGCAATTGCTCGATGACCTCCAGAGCGCCAGGGATCAACGCCGAGTGCTCGGCGATTTTCTCGATCTGCAACGGCATGAAGCGTTCGTAGATAGCGGTCACATCGTTGTCGGTGGGCGTGCGGCCGAATGCCAGCCGATAGCGCTCGGCGATGGCCGGCAGGTCGCACAGCGTGCGGATATGGTCCCACTTGCCCATGCCCATTGGGCCGCGGGCTTCTTCCAGGCTGACTTGCACGCCGAACTCGGCGAAGGCTTCAACGAAGATCTGGGTCGGTGCAAATGAGCCAAAATCCACCACGGTGCCGGCCCAATCGAGAATCACGGCCTGCAGTTGCTTGGGTTGCTGATAGTTCATGACATTGCTCCTTGAGTGAAAAAGCGATGAGCGAAGCCCGCCTAGCACGGTAGCGCGCTGGCGTTGAGCGCTTGAATCAGTGATTGGTCAACGAATCGAACAATTCGCCGATGATTGGCCGCTTACGGCGGATGGCCAGGCAGCACAGGAAGTAGCTGATATGGAACGGGTCCTCGGCGAAGGCGATTGAGCGCGTACCCGGCCGATCGGCATGCTCTACAGCCGAGACGAAACCCACACCGATGCCGTGCACCACTGCATGGACAATCGCCTCGCGGCTGTTCAACTGCATGGCGCAGTCCAACGCCACTGCATGCTGGCGGCAGCCTTCTTCTACCAGTTGGCGAGTACGCGAGGCCGGTTCGCGCAGCACCACTGGCTGACCGGCTATCTCCTTCACGCTCACACTGGCTTGCCCGGCCCAAGGGTGATCGTCGCGAACCACCGCAAGAATCGGACAGGTGCGATACAACCGCGTACTGAGCCGGTGGTCGAACTCCGACAAGGCGAGGATCGCCAGGTCGATGTCGAAGTTGTAGAGCCGCTCCAATGTCCCGGCCTCGCTGCTGAACGAGGTTTCCAGCTCGATCTGCGGATAATGCTGCATCAGCTCGTAGGTCAGGCTCATGGCGATGGGAGGTGATACCGCGCCGATCCGCAGCATGCCCTGCTTGCGCTGGTGGAAGCTCTGCAGCAGTTGCAATGCCTCGTCTTCCTGGCCGAACAGACCCTGGGTGATGTCGTACAGCTGGCGGCCAGCTGTGCTCAGTTCGATGAAGCGGCCGCGGCGATGGAACAACTCCACCGAAAACCGCTTCTCCAGCCCGCTCACCTGCTCGCTGATGGTGGGCTGGCCGATACTCAGCAACTGCGCCGCCTGGGTAAAGCTGCCTGTGCTGGCGACTGCATGAAAGGACCGCAACCACTTGTGGTACTGGTACATGGCTTCTCTCGATCAAGAAACAGCTGCAAGCTGAAAGCATGGTGGCGCCCTCAACGGCGTACGAACAGCGCAACCAGCGCGCTGCAGGCACAAGCCGTGGTGACCACGATGAAAATCAGCGACGTATTGCCGGTTGTATCGAGCATACGACCGATCAGCGGCTCAGCCAGCCCGGCGAAGAGATACGATGAGAAATTCATGATGCCGGTCGCAGTACCGGCGCGGCGGGCACCTACCAGGTCCGGGCACAGTGCCCAGAAACTCGATGCCGGCCCATAGACGAAGAAGCCGCACAGGAACAACGCTAGCAGACCGACTGCGCTGTGCGCCGGGAGGCTCCACATCCACAGGCTGGTGAGTGCGCCAAGCACCATGTACAGCATGATCGCCAGGTACCGCTTGCTGCCGAACAGCTTGTCCGAGACCCAGCCGTTGCTAAGTGCTCCGACCGCCATACCCACGGGCAAGGCGATGGTGATCCACTTGGGGTCGATGAAACTGTCGCCCTTCTGCCAGTTGGCACCGAGGAAGTGCACCGGGACCCAGACGATCAAGCCGTAGCGAGCGGCGTTCTGAAAGCCGAGAGAAACCGCAGCCACCAACAAGCGCGGGTTCTTCAGCACCGCCAGGTAGCGTTGCCGCGAGGTCTCTTGGTCCGTCTGCGTGGCCTCGCTGCTGCGGTCCTGGGCATTGGCCACGCCGGTGTTGTCCAGCGCCGGGTAACCCATGTCCTGCGGCCGCTCCCGGGCCACCAGGTAGAAGACGATGCCTCCTGCCAGCATCAAGAGCACGGGCAGGCGAAAGATCCAGCGCCACTCCAGATGCAACACATCGAGAATGACCACCGAGGTGACATACGACAGCACCGAGGCACACCCGGCTGCGAACACGTAGAAGCCGTAGACCCTGCCCCGCTCGGCGGCGCTCCACCAGTTCGACAGCAGGCGACTGCCCGGCGCCCAGCCCAGTGCCTGGAAGTAGCCGTTGACGCCCCAGGGCAGCACCAGGCTCAGCAAGCCGCCAGCGAAGCTGGTCACCCAGTTGGCGCCACATGACAGCACTGCGCCCAGCGTCATGATGCGCCGCCCGCCGAATTTGTCGGCCAGGTTGCCATTGATGGCCTGGCCTATCGCGTACATCCACAACATCGCGCTGGAGGCCCAACCGAGCGTCTCCTTGCTCAGGCCGAATTCGGCCTGGATACCAGGGATGGCAAAACCGAAGGTCTGACGACCCGTGTAGAAAAACAGGTAGCAGAACATGGCAGCCAGCAGCATGCGCCACTGGGCCAGGCGGAACGGCATGGTAGTCGGGATCGAGCCAGGCAGTGTTTGTGCACGGTTCATGACGGTTTCCTTTTGTTCGCTGCCGCCGGCACGGGGGCGCGGCGAGTCGGCACTCTTGTTCGGTGCGGGAGGAAAAGCGTGATGCGTCAGGCGGCTTGAGAGCCGATGAAATTGCGTCCGCGTGGACCCTGCATGGCGTCATCGATCATCGCTTCGGCTTCGGCGGCTGTCACGCCGTAATCTTCAAACTCGGTGCGCACGCCCAAGCGATGCAAGAAACCCCGCAAGCGCTGCTGGGCGGCGTCAAGGTCAGGGCCGAAAACCTTCTGCAGGGTACGGTCGCGTTGGCCGTCACGGCCCCAGGCCAGGCCAAGGACCATCGGCAGGGTGAACGAACAGGCGATGCCATGGGGCAGCCCATGGCGCAGGGTCATTTCATACGAGATGGAATGGGCCAGGGCCGTCTTGGTGTTGGAGAACGCCATCCCGGCCTTGAGCGCGGCCAACGCCATGCGTGTGCGCAGCTCGGGGTTGCCCAGGTCCTGCTGCAACTGCGGCAGGCAGTCCAGGATGTCCTCGATGGCCGACACTGCAAAGGTGTCCGAAATAGGATTAGCGTTGTGGTTCCAGATCGCTTCCAGGGCATGTGATAACGCATCCAGCCCGGTGGACACTGTCACTCCGCCGGGTACGCTGAGCATCAGCTGTGGGTCGATCAACGCCACCTGAGGCCAGGTGCACGGCAAATGCAGGGAGTACTTCTTCTGCCGGCCGGCATCCCACAGCGTGGCCCACGGCGTGACCTCGCTGCCGGTACCCGCCGTGGTCGGCGCGGCAATCAGCCGCTTGTGCCGAGCCGGAGTGAACGGTTTGCCACTGGCCAACAACTCCAGCAGTTCATCGAAGTGCCCCGAGGCGGTCCCTACGATCAACGCTTTGGCCGTATCGATGGCGCTGCCACCGCCCAAGGCGAAGACGCTGTCGCAATCGCCATGGTCGGCCCAGAAACGCTCGTGGACTTCGCGCAACCACGCCACGTCCGGGTTCGGCTGCACATTGTCTATCACACAAACCAGGCGCTCGCCGAGCAGGCCGCGCACCCGCTCCACCAGCCCCAACTGCACAGCCTCGGGGAAGGTCACCAAGGCGACCTTGCCCGGGCACAGGTCGGCGATCCGCTCCAGGCTGCCAGCGCCGAAGACGGTCGAGACAGGATTATGGAAACAGGCAGGCATGGACAGTTCCTTATTGTTGTTGGAAGGTGCAGCCATGCTCGTCGGCTGGCAGCTTTCGTTCCAATCGTTTAAACGCAGGCAGGTATCGGCGAGACCGATAACAGCGTCAGCAGGCATCGCGGTTTCTCCAGGCAAGCCCCGCCCCTGCGCAAGCGAAGGGCGCAGAGGGTAAGGCCGGGGGAACAGGATCAGTGACGGGCTGAGCCCTGGATGGCTTCGCGCAGCCGGCTGGAAAGCAGGTCTGCCAGTACCACCATCAGGGTGATCAGCAGGATGCAGGTCGCAGTTTCTTGGTATTTGAATAGCTTCAAGCTGCTGACCAGCTCGAACCCAAGGCCGCCCGCACCGACCATGCCCAGCACGGTCGCCGAACGCAGGTTGACCTCGAAGCGGTAGAGCACCACGGCAATCCAGGCAGTGATGACCTGCGGTAACACACCGAAGATAATCACCTGCAGCGGCCGAGCGCCGGTTGCCTGCAAGGCCTCGATCGGACCTTGGTCGATTTCCTCGACGCTCTCGGCGAAGAACTTGCCAAGCATGCCCACACCGTGCAGTGCCAAAGCGAGCACGCCAGGGAATGGGCCCAGACCGACTGCCGAAACGAACACCAGCGCCAGGATCAGTTCGTTGATGCTACGAATCACATTGAGTAGTTGCCGAGTACCCTGATACAGCCAACGCTTGTTGTGCAGATTGCGCGCGGCAAGCAAGCCCAGCGGGATGGCGCCGACAATCCCCAGCAAAGTGCCCCACAGCGCGATCTGCAGGGTTTCCAGCGCTGGGTGCCAGAGGCTTGGCAGGATGCTCAGGTCCGGCGGCAGCGAGCGGCCGAGAAAGTCGCCAATCTGTGGCAGGCCGCTGGCCAGCTCGGTCCAGCTCAACTGCGCCCCCTCGGCGCTCAAATGCAGGATGCACAGGACTAACACCAGCAATGCAGCGCTGCCCAGCCAGCCGCGTGATGTGGCCGGCGTGCGCACCAGCCATTGGTGAGTACGTGGATTCATGTTCAGGCCCTCGTGCCACTAGCGATGGCAAGATTTTCAGCAAGCGGGGTATCGCCTGGCTGGCGAGGCGCGGCGCTGTGGTAAATACGCTGCAGCGCAGCGTCATCCAAGGCCTGCGCCGGACCATCAAATACCAGGCGGCCACTGGCCAAGCCGACGATACGGTCGCCGAAGGCCCTTGCCAGATCCACTTGGTGCAGGTTGCACACCACCGTGATGCCGAGGGTGCGGGTCGCCTCGCGCAGATAACGCATCACCAGGTGTGCCGTTTTCGGGTCTAGGCTGGCCACGGGTTCGTCAGCCAGGATCACATCGGGGCGCTGGGCCAGTGCCCGGGCGATGCCGACCCGCTGCAGTTGTCCGCCAGACAGCGAATCGGCGCGCGCGCTGGCCTTGTCGCTCAGTTCGACGCGGCCCAAACAATCATGGGCCAGGGCTACGTCCTCTCGTCGGAACAGCTGCAGCAGCGAGGCCAGAGTGCTGCAATACGCTAGACGCCCGGTCAGCACGTTTTTCAACACCGACAGGCGCGGCACCACGTTGTGGTGCTGGAAAATCATCGCTACGCGCCGGCGAAGTTCGCGCTGCTGGGAAGCCTGCATGGCGTCCACGCCGCCGACTTCCAGCACGCCACTGTCGGCGTGTGCCAGGCGGTTGATGCAGCGCAGCAAGGTGGATTTTCCGGCACCGGACTGACCGAGGATGACCAGGAACTCGCCGGCCTGGACCTGCAGGTCGATGCCACGCAGCACCGGGTTATCGGCATAGCCCTTGTTTAATTGCTGGATGCGGATCATTTCAGCCTCCGCAGGTCGAGATCAAGCACCTTGGCGGTATCGCGAACCACGTCATAAGCCGCGTCGCTGGTGGGCTGAAAACCGTCGAGCATGCCCTGGTCGCCCCAGGGCACATCCTTGATCGCGGCGAATGCACTGCGCAGCTTGGCTTGCAACTCAGGGTCAAGGCCTTTGCGCCAGACCATCGGCGATTCGGGAATGTCCGGCGAGGTCCACACCACGTGGAAGTCCTGCTGTTTAACCTGCCCGTTGTGCACCGCGCTAGCGAGGATGCGATCGGCCACCGCTGCGGCGTCCACTTTGCGGTTTTCCACGGCGAGGATGCTCGCGTCGTGTGATCCAGAGAAGATCACCCGCGAGAAAAGGGTCTTCGGATCGTGGCCAGCCTGCTCCAGGCCCGCCTTGGGAAACAGGTGCCCAGAAGCCGAGCTGGGGTCGACGAAGGCGAAGGTCTTCCCCTGCAGGCCTTGCAAGCTGCGAATGCCACTGTCGTTACGGGCGATGATGAGGCTGTGGTAGGCGCTGCTGCCGGTCTTGCGGGTCACGGCCACGGCAAACGCCTCGGCATCAGCCATCTGTTTGGCCAGCACGTACGAAAACGGACCCAGGTAGGCCACATCCAGCTTGCCGGCACGCAGGGCTTCGATCACGCCGTTGTAGTCGGTGGCCACGAAAGGTTTGACCGGCATGCCTAGACGCTGCTCAAGCTGGTCGAGCACCAACTGGCTGCTCTTGATCATTGCCTGAGAGTCCTCGGAAGGTATCAGGCCGACGGTCAGGGTCTGTTGGGCCTGTACTGCCGGCGTAAACATCAGGGGCAGCAGGATAAAGCGGGCAGAACGGCGCAGGTTGGCAAGGGAAATCATGGCGTCACCGCAGGGTTGTTTTTGGTGAGGCCAAAGCTAGGGCTGTCATGTGACAGTCACCGCATCAATTCAATATGGTTTTTGCCCCCTTTCCATTCAAAGGATCTATGGATGTCTTCTGCACGCCTGCGTACTTTCCTTGCCGTCGCCCGCCATGCCAGCTTCAGCGCCGGGGCCAGGGCCATCGGCGTCAGCCAGCCGACGGCTACCAACCAGGTCCAGGCCCTGGAGCGCGAGTTCAATGTCGAACTGTTCCACCGGCGCGGACGCCGTATCGAACTGACCACCGTGGGCCGTGCACTTTTGCCGATCGCAGGGCAACTGGCGCTGCTCGATGCCGAAGCCACCAACCTGCTGCGCGACGCCGGCAAGCTCAACCGCGGGCAACTGCGCATTGGCGCGGTTGGCCCGTTCCATGTGATCGAAATGGTTGACCGCTACCAAGCCCGATATCCGCAAATCGATGTCTCCATCCGTGTCGGCAACTCGGCCTCGGTGCTGGCCGATCTGGAAAACTACGTGAGCGACATCGGTGTACTAGCCGGGCGGCCGGAAAACCCGGCATTCGTCGCCCAACGCTACGCACGCCATCCGGTTATCTTGTTCGTCCATGTCGAACATCCCTTCGCCAAGCATGACGAAGTGCCCCTGCAAGCCTTGCAGGGGCAGCCACTGCTACGTCGCGAGCACGGCTCGACTACCCGCTTGGCACTGGAACGGGCCTTGCATGAGGCTGACGTCAGCCCGCGGGTGGCCATGGAAATCGGCAGCCGCGAGGCGCTGCGCGAAGCGGTCATCCGCAAGCTCGGCATCGGCGCGGTGTCGGAGGCGGAATACATTGGCGCCCCCTGCCTGAAAGTCATCCGCATCGCTGGCGATGTGGTATTTACTGAAACGTACCTGTATTACCTGGCCGAGCGGAGCAGCAGCCAGGTCATCGACTCGTTCCTGTCGATCGCGCTGCGTTGAAGGTGGCAAACCCGCGCGCCATCGATTTCGGTACCACAGTGCCATTGGTATGACCTTTGACAAATTCGCCAAAGCGGACTGAATCCTCCCGGGTTTTCCGGGTACATTCAACTGACTACGCCTGGCCGATAGCAGCCCTTGAAGTAGGTGTGTTGTCGCCATATGTTACTGGCATTCATGGAGGATTCTGACTGATTGCACGTGTGGGATTGATACTGACTCGCGGTTTTTCGCGCCTGCTACGGGGCAGTTTCGCGCCCAGGGTGGATTGGCGGTAACGGTCGATGGCAGGTTCCCCTAGAAGCGGTTGCACGGGCGGCAGGCATTTTCCGAGTGATTGAAAGTGGTACCACTACGCTGAACGTACTGGGCCATTCGCGTATGGCTCCAAGTCTTGTCATTTGCCAAGGCTTGAGGCAGGGTCGATACCACTGACATCTCTGCCAACGGAGTCACTCCATGTCGAGGCTTTATCCCAGTATTGATCCTGAGGGGCTGGTCGAGTACTCGGTGGTCTATACCGACCGCTCGCTCAATCACATGTCACAAACATTTCAGGGCGTGATGAAGAACATTTCCAAGACCCTGAAACAGGTCTATGGCGCCGAAGCTGTCGCGGTAGTGCCGGGCAGCGGTACATTCGGCATGGAGTCGGTAGCGCGACAGTTTGCCACCGGCCAGCAATGCCTGGTGATACGCAACGGCTGGTTCAGTTATCGCTGGAGCCAAATCCTTGATACGGGCAACATCCCGGCGGCCACCACGGTGCTGAAAGCCCGACCGGTCGACACCGTGCACCAGGCTGCCTACGCGCCCCCGCCGCTGGAGGAAGTGCTGGCGGCCATTCAGGCGCACAAGCCTCAGATTGTCTTCGCCCCCCACGTTGAAACCGCGTCAGGGATTATCCTGCCCGACGAGTACCTGCGGGCCGTCGGCGACGCCGTGCATGCGGTGGGTGGCCTGTTCGTGCTGGACTGCATCGCCTCCGGCACGCTTTGGGTTGATATGCAAAAGTGCGCAGTCGACCTGCTGATCAGCGCACCGCAGAAAGGCTGGAGCGCCTCCCCTTGCTGTGCCCTGGTGATGCTCAGCGCATTGGCCCTCGAGCGCATCGAGCACACGCAGAGCAGCAGCTTTGCCTGCGACCTGAAAAAGTGGCTGCAGATCATGCAGGCCTACGAACAAGGCGGACACGCCTACCATGCGACCATGCCCAGCGATTCGCTCGCCCGATTCAACGACGTGATGAACGAGATGCAGGCCTACGGTTTCGACAAGGTCCGCGACGAACAACAGGCGCTGGGTGATCGGGTGCGCGCCATGTTGACCGGTAAAGGTTTCAAGAGCGTGGCCGCAGCCGGCTTCCAGGCCCCAGGCGTCGTGGTCAGCTACACCGATGATGCCGACATCAAGAGCGGCAAGAAATTTGCCGCTCACGGCCTGCAGATAGCCGCCGGCGTGCCGCTGCAATGCGACGAGACGGCCGACTTCCAGACCTTCCGCATCGGCCTGTTCGGGCTCGAAAAACTGCACAATATCGAGCGCACGGTCAGCACCCTTGAGCAGGCACTGGACGAAGTGATGGCGAACTAGGCCATCAACCTCCTACCGTAAGGTGAATTTCAGGAAGGTAGCCTGCCAGGGTTACGGAGCGGCATTCGCTTCGTACGGCAGTGTTGAGCGCAGCAAGCTGCGAGGTGGCCCATAGCAGTCACCTTTATGCCGGGGCCGTTTCGCGGCCCATCGCCGGCAACAGAGCGTTGGGTCAGGTCCGCCTTGGGTCGAGAGCAGCCGGTCCCGACTGGCCGCTTTCGACCCATTGCTGCCATTCACGGACGGGAACAGCAATCGGCCAAGAGCGGACGTTTTTGGGCTACCCCTCTCTCCGCTAGACACCTGCATGAGACGTTTCGACCTCAGCAGACCTATTCCTCCCGTGCGACGTAACCCATTTGCAATAGACACGCTCCGCATGGATCGAGTAGTGTCGCGAGAGAACTGGCTCCCGCATCTGGTCGAGCAAACGAGGATGTTCACCTATGGTGTATAAGTCCCTTACACGCTCATCGGGAAGCTGGAAGCCTCAGCATAAACATGGATAGCAAGAGGAACAAGGAATGTTACACACCACACCCGCCCGGGGAGTTACGCATCAATTAGCGTCTAGTTATAGTTAGGCTTGGCGAATAATAAGGAATGAGATGAAAATACCCTCAGCACGAGACCCAGCTTCGCGATCCCATATCAATCCGAACATGAGATCCCACATCGACCCTAGAAGGCGCTCCCATATTGATCCCAATAGAAGAAGCCATATCGACCCTCATCGGAGATCTCATATAAATCCAAATCAAAGATCCCATATTGATCCTCGTAGAAGATCACACATTGATCCATTCCAAAGATCACATATCAACCCAAAGCTGAGGTCAGCCATAGACCCTAAAAGGACGTCAAGCATAGACCCAAATAGAGCCTCAAATATTTCAGGGCTATATATCTTCTCAGAAAGCTGCCAACCCATAGGCTTCACCGTAAAGGCAGACGAAGAAGTAACTCTGATCTTTGACGCTGCGTCGGAATGGGTTGGTTTTCTAGTTGCAACCGGGGATGGAGCATTTAATCAGTTTGATCTATCTAAAAACTGGATTGGATTCTGGTGTGACACAGGAGAAGAAAGCTTTAATATATTCAACATTAACCGGGAGTGGATTGGATTCACCACTTAAGGCTTATAAAAAATAAAGTACATCCGAAGCAAAAAGCAGCCCTATAAGTCGCTGTTGTCGCACAATTTCTCCACCGTTTCGCGGCTTCAAAATGGCCGTAAAAATCTAACGGGGGTATGTCCATGGCCTGTTACGGCTGCTCGTAATGGGGCATGCCACCGTTCCCGAGAGGCCGCTTTTGGCCGATTTCTGCCTTTCGCCACCGGCCGCTATGGGTCCATAGCAGACGCTCACGACCGGCCGCTCTCGACCCATAGCTGCCCTTCAAACGCGACCCCGTGCCTAGTTCGCGGGCAAGAGAATCACGAAGTTCTTTTTCATGTCTTCCAACACGGTCCATTTGCCCTTGGCGCCCGGTTCGATAATGAACGTGTCGCCAGCAGCTAGTGTGATGGGGGCGCAATCCTCAAGCTCGATGACGCAGCATCCACTCAGGACATGGCAGAACTCCCAAACTTTGTAGTCGATGCGCCACGCGCCGGTGCTGGCTTCCCATTCTCCGGAAATGCGACCTTGCTGTTCATCGTGATAGTACTTGGACGTCAGCGTATGAGGGGTGCCTTCCACGACCGCTTCAAAAAAGGGAAGGTCGCGCACCGGTTGAATATCCAGTTCGCGGAACACCGTCAGTTTCTTGTTCATGGTTTTTTCTCGAGCACGTTGTGGGTAGGGCGATACATCAAATAGGCTTCACCGGTTACGCCTAGCATCGGGTGCGGAACGATCTGGCAGGTTTTAACAATCTGAAAACCGTGACGTTCGTAGAAGCGGCGTGCAGCGTGGTTTTCTTCATAATCGATCAGGCATAGCCCATCCAGGCCAGCGGCCTCAGCGCGCTGCTGGGCGTGGCCAAGAAACTGGACACCCAGCCCCTGGCTACGCCAGGCCTCATCCAGGGCCAGGCTGGATATGTACAAGGTGTCGGGTATTTCCATATCGGAATAAGGCGCGAGGACCGGGTCTGTCTCGACAGGCCTGTCACGGGTCTCGCGCAAGGCATAGCTATGCATCATGCCGATGACGCGCCCTTCGAAAGTGGCCATCAGGCAGTTCTTGTAGGAAAAGTCGCCCTGCTCCCTGGCATAGCGAGACGCACCGACACTCAGCAATGCCTCTCCAGGTGCGGCAAGCTTGCTCCATATGTAATCGGCCATGCCCTCCGATGTCAGTTGAAAGAAGCGCGCAATATCGTGCGCGTCCGAGGCTTGAGCGGGTCTGAAGTCGACAGGCATGTACTGCGCTCCCATGGGATCGGCTGGTTAGTTGTTCAAGGATTACGCCTTTGACAGGGTGGCAGGGTAGCCGGGTTGAACGATTCCCATCATGCTCGGGGCGAACACCGTCAGCACGGCGTGCGACGCTGCCCGGTGCTCAAAGGCACGTGGCCGTCTACTCAACGACCAGGCCGTTGATACACGCCATCCAGCCACCGCCGGCCTCGTATATGTGGTTTCGCGGGCCTACCTAAGTCAGAACTTCGCCCGCAACGCCACATTGAAATTGCGCGGCTCACCGTAGAAATTCCAGTAATTAGTATTTCCCAGGGTCTGGTAGTACTTCTTGTCGAACACGTTATCAAGGTTGTACTGCAGCTCCAGGTTGCGGCTGATCTCGTAGATGGCGTGCAGGTTGGTCAGGTGGTAGGCATCCTGCCGGATCTTGTAATCCTTGCCGACCTCGGTCTGAGTCATCTTGCTCTGGGCGTAGAAGCTGCCACCTACACGCAGCTGGTTGAGCGTACCTGGCAGGCGGTAGTCGGTTGCAACCTTGAACAAATGGCGTGGCGAGGCGCCGTTGAAGTCTTCGCCTTTCTGCTCGCCCCCCATGTACTTGGACTGGGTATAGGTGTACCCCGCCGATACGTTCCAGTTCGGCAGCACCTCACCGGTCAGCTCCAGCTCGATACCTTTGTTGCGCACTTTGTCGGACGCCCGGTAGCAAGCCCAGGTCTGCGCACAGGTCACGCGCTCGGCACGGCCGGTCTGGTCCGCCTGGAACAGCGCGATAGCGGTTTGCAGGCGCTTGTCGAGGAACTCTCCCTTCAAGCCGATCTCGTAGTTGCTGCCGGTCATCGGCAAAAGCGTTGTGCCATCCGCATCCTGCGCGCTCTGCGGCTTGAAGATTTCGGTATAGCTGGCGTAGGCCGACCAGTTTTCGTTCAGGTCCTGCACCAGGCCCGCATAAGGGGTGACTTCGCCACTTTTGGAGAAGTGCTTATGGTCTGAGGGTTCACGCACGCCATTGGTGTCATCAAGCGAATCGTGGCTGTACCAGCTCAAGCGGCTGCCGAGAATAAACGTCGTGCTGTCGGTGAGACTGAACCGGCTGGCCACATACACGCCCTTTTGCTCCTGGGTGCGGTTGTATTGCCATTGGTTGACATTGAGGGCGGTCGGTGTAGGTGGGTCAAACGCTGCCAGGTTGTTCATGTCGACGATGTAGCGGTAGCTAGCATCGCGCCCGCCGTGGTAGTCGAAGTCGTCCTTGTTCCAGTTGCCACCCACAATCAGCTCATGCTGGCGGCCCAGCAGCTGGAACGGGCCCGTGAAATAGCCATCGATGCTGGTCTGGGTGTCATCGAAGTGAAAGTGGCGCGGATTGAGGGTGAACAGGTCGGTGCCACCGCCTGGGTAGGTGTAGTTACCCAGGAAATCCGACTTTGCCCACATCTGGTTGACTGCCACCACACCCTTCCAACCGTTGGCAAAGGTGTGCTGGATATCGGCGAACAGGGTGGTATTGCGCTTGTCCAGGTGGTTCCAGTCACCGGTCAGCGAGGTAGAACGCGACATCGGATAGAACGCGCCGCTCTCCTTGCTGGGCAGGCCCGACCAGTCATAACCGGAGTTGCGTTCCTTCTGGTAGGTAAAACCGAAAGTGGCCAGGGTCGACTCATCCAGGTCGGCCTCAATGATGCCGTAGAACAGCTGGTTTTCTTTCTGGGCCGTGTCCAGGTAGCTGTTGGCATTGTTGTAGGAAAGGACCGAGCGGCCGCGCAGGGTGCCGGCTTCATTCAGCGGCGCCGACAGGTCGAGCATGGTCTTGTAGTTGTCCCAGGAGCCAACCGAGGTTTCGATCAATGCCTGAGGCTCGGCCGTAGGCCGCTTTCGGACCAAGTTGATCGAGGCGGACGGGTTACCCGCACCTTCCATCAGGCCGGTGGCGCCCCGCACCACTTCAACGCGGTCGTAGATGTCGGTGTTGGGCTTGGAAATGGTGTCCATCGAGTACGGGTTGCCGATGTTGGTAGGCACGCCATCGATCTGCAGGTTTTCGACCGTCTGCCCGCGAGCCTGGTACAGCGAGCGCTCGCTCCCGTTCTTGATGATGGTGACGCCGGTGGCGTTACGCATGACGTCGTCGAGGTTTTGCATGTTCTGGTCATCCATGCGCTGGCGGGTGACCACGGTGACCGACTGCGGCGTTTCGCGCAGGCTCATCGGCAGTTTGGTGGCGGTGGACGAACGCCCCGTCGCGTAGGCCCCGGTGCCCTCGGTCAAGTCGCCCAATCCCTGACTGGAGATAGTGGTGCTGCCCAGGGTCACGGCACCGGCAGCGTTTTCAATTTGACGCACCAGCTGAAATTCCCGCTCGCCGGTGCCCACCGCCTCCACGCCGCTGCCCGCCAGCATCTGCGCCAGCGCCTCCTCGACACGGGTGGCGTGCACCACCTGGCCCTGCTTATTGGCGGTGAGCGTGGCATCACCGCCAATCAACAACCCTGCCTGTTTGGCCAGCAGGTTCAGTTGCTGTGCCAACGGCCCGGCCGGAATGTCGAACATCGCGCGCTGCATTGCTGCGCCGTTGCTTTCGGCCTGGGTGGTGGCAGCGTGACTGCCAAGGGCAAGGAGGATGGCCAAAGTCAGCGGATGAGGGCGCGAAAAAGCAGGATGGCGAAGCAGCATGAAAGGGTCCTTCCGGAAGTAGGATGAAGTAGCGTCATCCCACCAAGCGCATGAGCGTCGCAAAACCAGAAAAAGAATTATGAAATTTCTTCAGCGCGCCTCGATGGAGACCCACCAAGGCAAGGTGCGCACCACCCGAATGGGTAACGCACGCTCGAGCATGGCCAAGGTGCGGTCGGTGTCCAGCAGCGGGAAGGTACCCACCGCACGCAAGTTGTTCAGCACAGGGTCGATGCCCAGGTGGCCGTGACGGTGTTCGCGCAGAACGTCGACTACCTGGCCCAACGGCATGTCCTCCGCCACCAGCACGCCACGGCTCCAGTCCTGGCGCAGAGCCTGCGCAGCTGTTGATGCGCCTGCCTGTTGCGCATCGAACACGAGCATTTGCCCGGCGCCCAGCGTAGTGCGCACACCACTGCCGGCGCAGGTTGCCTGCACCGAGCCTGCAAACACACTCAAGGTCGTTGCCAGCCCCTGATCCCGTACGCTGAACCGCGTGCCGAGTGGCCGCATCCGCCCTGCCCGCGTCTCGACGTACAGTGGTCGTGAGTCCTCGCCGGTCTCGATCAGGATTTCGCCGCGGTACAGACGCAGTTGCCGCACGCCTTCATCGAACTGCACATCCAGTGCCGTCCCGCCGTTCAGCCACAACTGACTGCCATCGGCCAGTGTAAGCGGCCGCACGTCCCCCAGGCTGGTGCGATAGGTGGCGAACCAGGCGCGTGGCGAGTCCACCCAACCGCGCTGCCAGCCGCCCCACCCCAACATGCCACCCGCGCCCGCTACGCAAAGGCTGCCGAGCACGGCACGACGCGAATGCCGGTGACTGCGAGCGTTGTCGAACACCTGCCGGGCCAGTTCTGCCTGGCCATCGAGGTTGCCGAAGCGCTGGTTGATGTTTTCTACATAAGACCACGCCAGGCGATGCCGCGCATCCTCGGTCAGCCAGGCTTGCCATTGCGCCAGTGTTGCTGCGTCATGCCCTGCTGCGTGTAGCCGCGCGAACCACCCTGCCGCCGCTTGCAGCACGCCATGGTCGAGTTGCCCCCGGCTCATGCCAGCGAATCATCCAGTTCGGCTTCCAGCAACAGGCACTGGTACATCGCCTGAGCCAGGTAGCTGTTCACACTGCGCTCGCTCACGCCCAACTGCTCAGCGATCTCGCGTTGCTTCATGCCCTGCAGTTGCGCCATGGAGAACGCGTCGGCCACCCGCTTGGGCATGCGCTCGAACATCGCCTGCAGTTGTTCCAGTGTTTCGAGGATGACCGCCTGCTGCTCCAGCGAGGGTGCAAGTTGCTCGGGCTGGGCGGCCAACACGTCCAGATAAGCCTGCTCCACCCGCCGCCGCCGCCAGAAGTCGACACACGCATTGCGCGACATGCGCCCCAGATACGCGCGGGCATGCTCGTGGTCATTGAAAGCCCGGGGTTTGGTCAGCAACCGCACGAACACATCCTGCGCCAACTCCGCAGCATCGTGGGCATTGCCGAGCTTGCGCTGCAGCCACTGGCGGATCCAGCCGTGGTGGGCGCGGTAGAGGTTCTCCAGGTCGGAGCCAGCAGTGCCAGGAGAAGCGGTCATGGGAACGGCGCCTAGGGTTGCTAATGCGAATAATTAGCAATTCTAGCGTTGATGCGGATTTCGGGCAATTGGCCAGGTCGGCATCATCTTCTTAGTCATCGTGGCGGCTGTGCAGGCGCGCGGCCGCTTGGTTTATACAACGCGATATCGGGCCATGCACCAAGGGGTTCGCGCGCAAAACCTGCGGGACAATTGGCCTGAAACAAACGTAGGAGCGAGCGATAGCTCGCGATGCGCCGCGCGGGCGGCGCTCGATCTGGTAAGCGCCAGAAATGTCATGACGAACACCTCCAAGCCCACTCCGAACTCAACAGTATGACCGTCCGTTCAGGGGCGAAAGCGACCAGTCGGGAACGGCTGCTTCCGACCCAAAACGGCCGTTGGTATACGGCGAGAGAAATGGTCAAAGCTGGAGTTTCACGCCCCCACGCTTTAGGCTACCGCCGGGCTCGAAGTCCGTTACCACGCTAAACGCAATGACCGAAGGATCAGAATATGGATATCAAACTGGCTCGGCTGGGTGCAATCATGGGATTGGCCATGATTTTGGCAGCTTGCTCAGAGGAAAAAGTGCCCGGGCCGACAGCAGACAACTGTGCTCCGGAGATGTACGAAAAGAATCTGGCGAGCTTGTCGAAAGAATCGAACCGTAACGAGTTCATCGCAAACTGCAAGAGTTTCCTCGCCGCGAAGAAGATGACCGAATGGGAATTCAAGAAAAGCCCAGAAGACGATTTCTGAGAGACTAGCCTGACAAGCCACCTCGCCCAATAAGGAGCCTACGGGCTCCTTATCCTTCGGAACGCGCTCAGCGGGCCTTTTGCCCATAACCGCCGTTCTCGGATGACTCCAGATCATCGCACTTATCAATTAGATCTTCCGTCTTCTTGCCATCAGGCAGCTTCTACCAGTACTAGGGGTGCAATACTCTTCTGACACTGAATAATCAGGCTCACCGGCCGCCATGGCAAAACCTGAAGCAAGCGCAGCGGTGAGATAAATTACAGATTTGGTTGTCATAAGTTCATTCCGTTGAAATGGCCGGCTGTAATAGCAAAACGTCCTTCGGTTCACAAATGCGTCTGTCCGTTACCTTGGTGGTCTGCTATGGAGCGTGCCTGCCATTCAACGCAGCCCCCCCCCAGAGCAGGCAGCGTTCCAAAGCGCTAGCCAGTACCGGCCTCATCGCCAGCAAGCCGGCTCCCGCGAAAGTATCAGCAGTCTTCAGTCATGCGCTGGACCTATGAGAGCCGCGCTTGCCGGCGACCGACCGCTATCGACCCAACGCCCAACCGGATCGAAAACAATACGCGCACCTTTGCCCTCGGTGAGCGCTGCCACCTCGGCAATCAGATCCTCGTCCTGGGTGGCGATGACATGTTTTGCACCTGCATGCAGCAACGCCTGACGCTTGGCACTTGTGCGGGTAAGGGCCACCGGGATGGCTCCCTGCATGTTGGCGATCTGGATCGCTGCCAGGCCGACACTGCTCGACGCAGCCGGGATAAGCACGGTTTCGCCAACCTGTAGATTGCCGTACTCAATCAGGGCGCCGTATGCAGTAACAAACATCATCCAGCTGGCCGCTGCCTCCACGAAACTGAGGTTGGACGGATGCTTGACGACAGCATGCGCAGGCGCATTGACCACCTCGCCGCTTTTCGGCGTGGGTACCGCGACTTCATCGAGGATCAGAACATCAGCGTCACCGGTACAGTGAAAGTGAACAACCTTGGGCATGGCACACCTCATTAACGACAAGAGATAACGGTTCCTTCTGGAAGGCCGTGTTGATCCTACCCACCCTCTTGCCTGCGATAGAGAGCTGATCGGCTCATAAATTGGTACTCAAGAAGAACCAATCCCTAGCTGATCGGCAAACAGAAAGGCACGGATCCGCGAAGCGCAGCCATAGGTCGAAAGCGCCCGCTCATGGATAACGGCTATCGACCCAGAGCAGACCCTGGGTGCTGGGGCACTTCACAGCCCACCGCCGGCAAGCCCAGCCCCCACATGCACAGTGCAGGCGTGTAAGCTGCTTCCATGTCATGGACGGCAGGTCCTGCCACCTGCGTCATCGCTGATTCACAACGGAATCTATATGGAAGCCAAACTCCGCACCGGCGTACACGGTGGCTATTGCACGCTTGACTGGAACAGTGGATGCGACGTATCGCTCAATTACCCACGCCAGGCTTTGATGAGTGGTATGTCTTTGAGCGCTTGCCAGACTGGACGAAGCTCTCGAAATTCAGAAGCGCAATCGCATTTCAACCTTTTGCCGATGGGGTCAAGGCCGACGAGTTCTGGTCGCAAATTGAAGATCTGCAACCTGAGCACGCCCTCTTGGGCGCATGCCCAAGCCTGCTGCTGATAACTCGGGACGAAGCTGTTTACGAGCGCACTCTGGCGCTCTATTCCGCATCGGTGTTTCCCGTTGGTGGATGATGCCTCTCGCATCGCCTGCGACGCTGATCTGGCTGCAGAAAAAGGAAGTAGCGACCATTCGCAATGCGTCAGGCGCAGGCCTGACAACGCACAGCGACGGGCGGGACACGGCCGTCGCTATCCACCCCAAGGCGTCTACGGCCGAAGGTCGGGCGCAGGCTGGCGGAAACCTCGTGTCAGCCAGGTAAGGAAGACCACAGGGTTGAGCGTGCCGAAAAACTGCTTTGGGCGGTTTGTCGGCCCGGCCCATGAAGTCAAGCAGGCGGCTGGTGCACGGCCCCTGAAAGGCAGAATCTGCCGAGCCGGTCATGGCGCATTCACGGAAACAACAGCGATTCATCCTGTTTGGGCTGCTCCCAAGCGCTTTATGGAATATCCTTGCACCACGCAATCAACTTCGAAGCAGTGAATTGAACGATGGGTTTTGAACAACTAGCTGAGCTACGTGACCGCCTCAGGTCGGAAAAACAACAGGCCAAGGCCGATAGCGCGAAACACCCCAAGCGCAAGCCTTCCCCGCAGGCGAAGCCTCGTGCCCAGGATCCGGCAGTGGAAGCGATCTGGCCATTGCAGAAGCATTTTCCGTTGGCCTTCCCTGTCAACCCGGCCCCCAAGGTGCCGCTCAAGGAGGGTATCTTCAAGGATGCCGAGCAACACCTGGAGCTGCTGGGTCTGACCCGCGAGCAGCTTAAGCTGGGCATCTCTACCTGGTGTCGGGGGGCTCGGTACTGGGCAAGCATGGTGGAGAATGCGCCGCGCCTGGACCTGAACGGGCAAGTAGCTGGCACTGTGACCGCCGCACAGGCATTGCACGCGAAGCAACAAGCTTCGCGGCAACGCAGCCAGGGCCGACGCGATCGTGTGAAGCCAAAGGCGAGTGCCCCGGCCCCTGCCGCCGATGCCACAGCGGAGCCGTCTACGGACTGAATCCAGTCGCACGCTGCACTGTGCTTTTCAGCAAATCAGCCCAGGTGATGAAGCACGGCTGGCGAACATGCAGGAGGAGATGACAGCGATCTGTCATCTCCTCCTGCACTGCAGTTCCGGCGTCACAGCAGATCTGTAGCCGGGTACAACGTTAGTGCGTCTTTGCGCAAGCTGAATGATTTCGGCGTACGCTCAGGATTCCCCAGGCGATACCCAGAACGGCAGAAATTACCGATCCGCAAAGCACGCCTACCTTTGCTGCGCCGAGCAGACTGGCATCGGCGAACGCCAATGTGGCGATGAAGATCGACATGGTGAAGCCGATGCCCGCCAGCAAGCCGATAAGGGTGACGCCGGTCCAAGTGACACCCGCTGGCAATGTGCACCACCCCAGACGGACCATCAGCCAGCTCACGCTCAACACTCCAAGTGGTTTACCCGCCACCAATGCAATACCGATACCCAGCATCACCCAATGTGGCGCATCGCTGGACAAGTCAATGCCCTGCAGATTGACCCCCGCATTGGCCAGCGCAAACAGCGGCATGATCGCGTATGCCACCCAAGGGTGTAGCGCACTTTGTATCCGAACTACCGGCGGCAAAAGCTCGCGCTGAGCCAAGCGCAGTCGTTTGAGGGGATCAATCAACTCGTTGACGCCCTGCTCCGGTGCCTTTGCGCTGCCAATCAGCTCGCCAGTGAATCGTCCGATCGCATCCAGTGGGCGCTCGCGCATTGGCATAGCGACGACGGGGGTCATCATCCCGAGAATCACCCCGGCCAGCGTGGGGTGGGCACCGGTCATCAATATCCCGCCCCAGGTCACGGCGCCTGGAAGAATATAGGCATAGGCAGACCCGACCCCTATTTTTTGCAGGCCAATGACCATTGCCAGCCCCACTCCAGCCACTGCGAATCCTGAATAATCCAATCCGCCCGAGTAGAAGAAGGCAATGATCAGGACAGCAATGATGTCGTCGATGATGGCAAGGGCCAGCAAGAACACGCGGATATTCGATGGGATCGACTTGCCCAGTAGTGCCAACACGCCCACCGCGAACGCAATGTCGGTGGCGGTGGGCACTGCCCAGCCGTTTTGTTGCGGTGCTTGATGGTTGAACCCCAGATAGAGCAGCGCAGGGACTGCAACGCCACCCAATGCTGCAGCCATCGGCAAGGTCGCCTGGCGCAGGCTGGACAACGCCCCTTCATGGATCTCGCGGCGGATTTCCATACCTACAACCAGGAAGAAAATGGTCATCAAGCCATCGTTGATCCAAAAATGCAGGGACTGCGAGACAACGTGCGAGCCAATGCCGAATGACACCGCGGTATGCCACAAGTCTTCATAGCTGGCAGCGGCCGGGGAGTTGGCCCAGACCAACGCGGCTATGGCGCTAATCAACAGCACGACGCCACTGACCGCTTCGATATGGAGGAAGCGCTCCAGGTTGGCAAACGCTCGCTGGGCCAGTTGTTGAGCACGGGGCAATTCTACTGTTTGCATAGGCAAGGTCACTCGCGCGCGGCGGCCCGACCGGCGTTACTTTTAACCTGCCTCACCGCCCTATGCGGCTAGCACCCAGGCGAAGTCTACAGAATCATCCTAGGCGTTGCGAACCCCGGATACGCCTCAGGCGCTGGTCATTACCCTGCAACTTACGGTTTTCTGCCTAGACTGACTGTTGTTCTGATACGCCAAAGCGCGCACGGCGTAGAACCCTGGGAAAAATAAAAACGAGAGGATGCTCCTGATGTTCAAATCTCTATCCATCGTCTTCACCTGCGCGTTGGCGCTAGGCACCCTGAGCCTTGCCCATGCGGCAGATCCGGTCATCATCAAGTTCTCGCATGTGGTCGCGGACCAGACGCCCAAGGGGCAAGGCGCCCTGATGTTCAAGAAACTGGTAGAGGAACGCTTGCCCGGCAAGGTCAAGGTCGAGGTCTATCCGAACTCCTCGTTGTTTGGCGACGGCAAGGAGATGGAAGCGCTATTGCTAGGCGATGTGCAGATGATTGCGCCTTCCCTGGCCAAGTTCGAACAGTACACCAAGTCCCTGCAACTCTTCGACCTGCCCTTCCTGTTCAATGACATCGCTGCGGTCGACCGCTTTCAGTTGAGCCCACAGGGCCAGGGGCTGCTGAAGTCGATGGAAAGCAAGAACATTACCGGCCTGGCCTACTGGCACAACGGGATGAAGCAATTGTCAGCCAACAAGCCACTGCATGTGCCCGCCGATGCCCGTGGCCTGAAGTTCCGGGTGCAGGCCTCTGCCGTACTCGAAGAGCAGTTCAAGGCTGTCCGCGCCAACCCGCGCAAGATGAGTTTTGCCGAGGTTTATCAAGGGTTGCAGACCGGTGTGGTGAATGGTGCGGAGAACCCCTACTCGAATATCTACAGCCAGAAAATGCATGAAGTGCAGAAGTACATCACTGAATCCAACCACGGTGTACTGGACTACATGCTAATCACCAACACCCCGTTCTGGAACGGATTACCGGCGGACGTTCGCAGCGAGCTGGACAAGATCGTAGTTGAAGTCACCGCCCATGTGAACAAGGAAGCTGAGCAACTCAATGAGAGTGACAAGCAACGCATCCTCGCGGCGAAGACCACTGAAATCATCGTGCTGACCCCGGCGCAACGCGAACAATGGCGAGACGCGATGAAACCGGTCTGGAAAAAGTTTGAAGGCGATATCGGACCTGAACTGATCCAGGCAGCCGAAGCCGCCAACAAGGCTCAATGATCGCAAGGCAGATGCTGCCGGGGCGGCGTCTGCCAGTCGCCCTCGACGTGAGATACCATCGATGAAAGCGCTTCGGCGAATCTGGGAACACTTCGAGGAAGGCTTTATCGTCTTCCTTCTGGCCGCCATGACATTGGTCACGTTCATTTACGTGATCCTCAACAATTTCTACAGCCTTTTCTATTGGCTTGCCGATCGCTGGCCGAGCGCAAGCACCCCGTTGTTTGCCATTGGCGACGAAATCATGGGCATGGCTCAAGCGATGACCTGGAGTACCGCGCTGACCAAGGCGCTGTTTGGCTGGCTGATTTTTTTCGGGCTGGCCTATGGTGTGCGCACGGGCGGGCATATCGGGGTGGATGCACTGGTCAAGCTCACCCGCCGGCCGGTGCAGAAATTCATCGGCGTCGTGGCCTGCTTGTGCTGTCTGGCCTATGCAGGATTGCTCAGTGTCGCCAGCTTCGAATGGATTCAGACACTGATGATCGCAAGTATCGGCGCTGAGGATCTGGGCCACTTTGGCATCATGCAATGGCATATCGGGCTGATCGTACCCTTGGGGTTTGCCCTGGTTTTCATCCGTTTTGCCGAGATTCTTGTGCGCATCTTGCGCAACCACCAGACCGGCCTGGGCCTGGCCGACGAAGCCGCTGACGCGCTGAAGCTCGCCGAGCACGAGGATGACAAGCCATGACCATTGCGTTCTTGTTCGTAGCCCTGTTCGTCCTGATGTTCATCGGCGTGCCCATCGCGATCTCCCTCGGCCTGGCCGGCTCCATGACAATCATTTTCTTCAGCCCCGACTCGGTGCGTTCGCTGGCGATCAAGCTGTTCGAAACCTCGGAACATTACACGCTGCTGGCCATTCCGTTCTTCCTGCTGGCCGGTGCCTTCATGACCACCGGTGGTGTTGCCCGCCGCTTGATCGACTTCGCCAATGCTTGTGTCGGGCACATTCGCGGCGGCCTGGCCATCGCCGCAGTACTGGCCTGCATGTTATTCGCTGCCCTTTCCGGATCCAGCCCGGCGACCGTGGCTGCCGTGGGGTCAATCGCCATTGCCGGTATGGTCCGCTCCGGTTATCCGCAGGCCTTTGGTGCAGGCATTATCTGCAACGCCGGTACGTTGGGCATCCTCATTCCGCCTTCGATCGTGATGGTGGTCTACGCCGCGGCCACGGAGACCTCCGTCGGCAAGCTGTTCATGGCCGGTGTGGTGCCTGGCCTGCTTTTGGGAACAGCGCTGATGGTGGCGATCTATATCGTCGCCGTTAAGAAAAACCTGCCCGCCCTGCCGCGCGCGACACTGCGCGAGTGGTTGGGTACGGCGCGCCAGGCGATCTGGGGCTTGTTGCTGATGGTCATCATCCTGGGCGGCATCTATTCCGGGATGTTCACCCCAACCGAGGCGGCGGCTGTAGCGGCGGTTTACTCGGCCTTCATTGCCTTGTTCGTCTACAAGGATTTGACGTTTCGTGAAACGCCCAAAGTCCTGCTGGAATCCGCCAAGCTGAGCATCATGCTGATGTTCATCATCGCCAACGCCATGCTTTTCGCCCATGTACTGACCACCGAACAGCTTCCACAACAGATAACAGCCTGGGTGATCGACGCGGGCCTGACGCCCGTGACCTTTCTGCTGGTGGTCAACATCGTGCTGCTGATTGCCGGTGCCTTCATGGAGCCGTCGGCGATTATCCTGATCTTGGCGCCGATACTCTTCCCCATTGCCATGAAACTGGGCATCGACCCGATTCACCTCGGCATCATCATGGTCGTCAACCTTGAAATCGGCTTGATCACACCGCCGGTGGGCCTGAACCTGTTCGTCACCTCGGCAGTGACCGGGATGTCATTACCCGCGACCATCAAAGCGGCGATGCCCTGGTTGATGATTCTGCTGCTGTTCCTGATGCTGGTGACCTATGTACCTTGGATTTCGCTGGTCCTGCCGGCCTGGCTGGGTATGAGCTGATGCTGACTGCCTGTCCCCTTCGGCGCTGCGATCAACTACAGTGCAATCACTCTGGATAAAAGACATAACAAGACGGAGAAGTTCCCCATGCGAGTAAAGACACGCTTCGCCCTGCTGGTCGCCGCTACCTTGGCAGTCAGCACCGCAGCTCAAGCCGCGCCAGTGTTCATCAACATTCTCACCGGTGGGACCAGCGGGGTTTACTACCCGATCGGTGTCGGCTTGTCGCAGATCTACAGCGATGGCATTGCCGGCTCCAAGACCTCGGTCCAAGCCACCAAGGCCTCGGTGGAGAACCTGAACCTGCTGCAGGCTGGTCGAGGCGAGCTAGCGCTGGCGCTGGGCGATTCGGTTGCCGATGCCAAAAACGGCGTGGAGGACGCAGGCTTCAAGACACCGCTGACCAAGTTGCGTGCCCTTGGCGGGGCCTACCCCAACTACATTCAAATTGTTGCCAGCAAGGAATCAGGGATCAAGACGCTGGCCGATCTCAAAGGCAAGACGATCTCGGTCGGGGCACCCAAGTCCGGTACTGAGCTGAACGCCCGTGCGATCTTCAAGGCTGCGGGGCTTACTTATCAGGACATGGGTAAAGTGCAATACCTGCCGTTTGCTGAATCCGTCGAACTGATCAAGAACCGGCAATTGGATGCGACCCTGCAATCGTCCGGGTTGGGCATGGCCGCGATTCGCGACCTGGCCTCTGTCATGCCCCTCAACTACGTCGCCATCCCGCCTGAGGTGGTCACGAAGATTGGCAACCCGGCCTATCAGAGCGAAATGATTCCGGCCAACACGTATGACGGGCAAACCGAGGCGGTGCCGACGGTTGCCATCACCAACATACTGGTGACCCGCGCAGACATGTCCGATGAAGTCGTCTACGAGATGACCAAGCTCTTGTTCGAAAACTTGCCACGGCTGGGTAACTCACATTCGGCAGCCAAGGACATCAAACTGGAAAGCGCAGCCAAGAATCTGCCAATTGCACTGCACCCAGGCGCCGAACGCTACTACAAGGAAAAGGGCGCGCTGTAGCTGCACGAGGCGCAGTGGGTTGTATTGCCACTGCGCCATCGATTCTTTCCAGTGTGGCCATGAGGCAGGCAATCAATGAGTGACGAGCATCAGGGTATTTCCGCGAACCCGCGGGACTGGCCAAGAACCTTGTTTTATGTAGCGTTGCTGTTTTCGATTTTCCAGATCGTCACCGCAGCCTTCTCCCCCATCTCAAGCCAGGTGCTGCGTGCAGTACACGTCGGTTTCCTGCTCTGGGTGGTATTCCTCAGCTATCCAGCCCATGGCCAGGCCCGCCCCTGGCAACCGCTGGCCTGGCTGCTCAGCCTGGCTGGCATCGTCACCGCGCTGTATCAATGGGTGTTCGAGGCAGACTTGATCCAGCGCTCCGGCGACCTGACGCCAGCTGACATGGTGATCGGCGTGCTGCTGATCGCGCTGATCTTCGAAGCCGCTCGACGGGTGATGGGCATTGCACTGCCAATCATCTGTGGATTGTTCCTGGCCTACGGCTTGTTCGGTGAATACTTGCCCGGCGAACTGGCCCACCGAGGCTATGGTTTCGACCAGGTCATCAATCAACTGTCCTTCGGCACTGAAGGGCTCTATGGGACACCCACCTACGTTTCGGCTACCTATATCTTCTTGTTCATCCTGTTCGGCGCCTTCCTGGAGCAAGCAGGCATGATCAAGCTGTTTACCGACTTCGCCATGGGCTTGTTCGGTCACAAGCTGGGAGGACCGGCCAAGGTCGCCGTCGCTTCATCCGCGTTGATGGGGACCATTACTGGCTCAGGCATTGCCAACGTGGTGACCACGGGGCAATTCACCATCCCGCTGATGAAGCGCTTTGGTTATCGGGCCGCATTTGCCGGCGGCGTGGAAGCTACCTCCAGCATGGGCAGCCAGATAATGCCGCCAGTAATGGGCGCGGTTGCCTTCATCATGGCCGAAACCATCAATGTGCCGTTCGTGGAAATTGCCAAAGCGGCGTTGATACCCGCCATGCTGTATTTCGGCTCGGTGTTCTGGATGGTCCATCTGGAGGCCAAACGTTCCAACCTCAAAGGCTTGCCTAAAGACCAATGCCCCAGCGCTTTCGGCGCGGTAAAGGAAAGCTGGTACCTGCTGATTCCTCTAGTAGTGCTGGTTTACCTGCTGTTTTCCGGGCGTACCCCGCTGTTCTCCGGCATGGTCGGGTTAGCCTTGACCGCCATTGTCATTCTCGGCTCGGCGATCATTCTCAGGGTGCAGAGCTTCGGCTTGCGCTGTGCATTCTGGATTGCGCTGGGTATTCTCTGCACAGGCTTTTTTCAACTCGGTATCGGTGTGATTTTTGCGGTCGTTGCCGTGCTGATGGTGTTTTGCTGGTTTATCAAGGGCGGCCGGGAAACCCTGACCATTTGCCTGCACGCGTTGGTCGAAGGTGCACGGCATGCGGTTCCGGTAGGGATCGCCTGCGCGCTGGTGGGGGTGATCATCGGCATCGTCTCGCTCACAGGCGTTGCTTCAACCTTTGCCGGTTACATATTGGCGATCGGCCGGGAGAACCTGCTGCTGTCACTGATATTGACGATGATCACCTGCTTGGTGCTAGGCATGGGTATCCCAACCATCCCCAACTACATCATCACCAGCTCGATCGCAGCCCCTGCGCTGCTGGAACTGGGCGTGCCGCTAATTGTGTCGCACATGTTCGTGTTCTATTTCGGGATCCTCGCCGATCTGACCCCACCGGTCGCCCTCGCCTGTTTCGCCGCAGCCCCCATCGCCAAAGAAAGCGGATTCAAGATCAGCCTGTGGGCGGTACGCATTGCCCTGGCAGGTTTCGTCATCCCCTTCATGGCGGTCTATAACCCGGCGCTGATGCTGCAGGGCGATAATCTGTGGATGACGGCCTACATGTTGATCAAGACCCTTCTGGCAGTCGGCCTCTGGGGAGTAGCGTCCACCGGTTACCTGCAACAGAAAATGGCCATCTGGGAGCGCTTGTTGAGTTTGGGTGCGGGGGCCTTGTTGATCGTGGCGCTGCCACTGACCGACGAGATCGGTTTCGCGCTTGGGATTCTGGTATTGCTGCAGCATGTCTGGAGGTCCAGGCACGCAAGGACGGCGAACGCATGATCGGCTTGTGCCTGGGGCTGGATGGCGGGGTCTGGGCGCAACTGCCGGTGTCCCATTTCACCCTGGCATGGAATCACAGCATCGAGAAGATACGCTGGGAGGAAGACTATCGCCTCACCCGCGAAGGCCTGGTGTTGGAAGGCGCCAGGATTCGAGGTAATGGTGCAGGCATGGAGATACCCGATGATGCTCGATTGGAGCTGGGCAGTTGGCATTTCAAGCGCACGTTGCCGCCCCTGCAACCTTTGAAACTAGGACGCACCCCCGAAGCTGGCGACTATCAGCTATGCCTTGAGCAGGTGTGTCACGCCATGAGCCATTGGGTTGGAACGCCCTCTACCAACCAGCCCTTCATACAGCTGTGGAGTTGCGAGACAGATAGACATCCGGTACAGAACACCAATTCCTATCGAGCCACCTACTGAAAGCCGCCGCGCTGTAGCAGACGCTCTGCATTGGGCGTCTTATCGATCGTACTGATGATTACTATCGAGCGGCGCGCCTGTGTGGTGGCGCCCACCCACTCGTATAATCGCCTTCAATTTTCGCCCTCTCCTCGCCTGCTGCAGGCGACATCCCCCTTGGAACCCAGCATCATGCCAAGCGACAGCCAGGCCCCTAGCGGCCTTCCCGAACATAACCAACAAAGCGTCAAACAGCAGTGGCTGGCGATTCTTTCGGTCGCCGTGGGTGCCTTCGCCCTGGTCACCAGTGAGTTTCTCCCGGTGGGCGTGCTCAACGACGTTGCCAGCGACCTCGGCATCAGCGCAGGCCAGGCCGGCCTGATGGTGACCCTGCCCGGCATCATGGCCGCCCTCGCCGCCCCTTTGCTGTCGGTGGGCATTGGCGCCATGGACCGCCGTTACCTGCTGATCGGCCTGACGCTGATCATGATCATCGCCAACGCGGTGGTGGCCTACGCCAGTGACTTCAGCCTGCTGCTGTTCGGCCGCGTGCTGCTGGGCGTCAGCATCGGCGGCTTCTGGGCCACGGCCATTGCCCTCAGCGGCCGCCTGGCACCCAAAGGCGTGGGCGTTGCCCAGGCCACCTCGATCATCATGGTCGGGGTAACCCTGGCCACCGTGCTGGGCGTGCCCGTGGGCACCTGGCTGAGTGGCCTGATGGGCTGGCGCATGACCTTCCTGGTTACCGCGCTGGTGGGTGTACCGGTGCTGCTGGCGCAGGTCCTGCTGCTGCCGCGGCTCAACCCGGACAAGGCCATCCGCATCAGTGACCTGCCGGCCCTGTTCATAAACCCACAAGCGCGGGTTGGGTTGATTGCGGTATTGCTGATTGGCCTGGCGCACTTTGCCGCGTACACCTATGTGGCACCCTTCTTCAAACAGAACGCTGGCTTCGATGGGCCGACGATTGGCTCGCTGCTGTTGCTGTATGGCGTGGCCGGGGTAATCGGCAACATCTTCGCCGGCTTCGCCGCCAACCGCAGCGTGCGCCACACCCTGATGCTGGTGGCCGTGATGATTGGCGTCAGCACCGCCCTGTTCCCCCACTTCGCCACTGGCATGACAGGCGCTGCAATGTTGATCGCACTGTGGGGCTTCGCCTTCGGCGCCTTCCCGGCGTGCGCCAGTATCTGGATGTTTGTGGTCGCGCCCAAGGATGTCGAGCGCGGCATGCCCCTGTTCGTGGCGATGTTCCAGGTGATTATTGCGCTGGGTTCGTTCTTCGGCGGGCAGATCGTCGACCAGTTGGGCAGCTCGGTGCTGTTGAGCCTGGCCACGGCGCTGGTAGGTTGCGGCTTTGTCACAGTGCTGGTGCTGGGGCGTAGCGTCACTAACCGATTGGCCGTTCAGCCCTGCTGACAGGCCGTAGTAAAAAACCGGCATCAATCCACGAGCGGGTACTCACCCGCTCCGGTTCAACTGGGGCAACCTGCCGCTGGTCGACAGCACGGGCGATGGAGCGCCGCGCAACGTGACGGCGTTGGTGACCTGGAAGTATTGATCGGGGGTTTGCTTTTCAGTGATGAATAATCAGATTTAACCCCTTCCTTGTAGGCCTTTTCCCAAACATACTCCTGCCGCCTTTTTTCCGTTGCGGCCGCTCAGGCACCGCTCTAGTCTCGGCCTGTCGCTGCAAACAGCGATCGGCTTTGACAGGCCGCGACGGTACATGGCACAGCTCGTCCTTATGGCGGCTGTACGTGCGGGCACGCTTGCGTGCGCCGGAACTTGCTATGTCCGCCGGTCTGTCAACCCACGTACAGCTGCCACCCTTCTGTTTGACAGCAGGCAGGTGACCGCATCTCTAAAAGGACGTAGTCATGCTCAAGATCGTTCCCGATCCACCCCACAACCACCACTCTCTCGAAGACACCCTCATCCAGGCTGCGGACTACGCGCTGTGCGCACAGACCGTGGCCCATCAGGCGATTCTGCTTCAGCCCAAGTCCCCTGTGTCGATCCTTATGATGACGACCATGCATGAGCTGGAGGCGCTGCGTGTGCTGCTTGAGTCGGCGTTGATTCAGGTGCAGATGCCAGCAGAGCCGCGTACTCGGCATTAAGGGCCTATGCGATGTGTTGCCTGATCTGGCCTCTTCGCGGGGCAAGCCCGCTCCCACAGTACACATCAGGCTCGAGTCTGTGGTGATCCTGTGGGAGCGGGCTTGCCCCGCGAAGAGGCCAGACCAGGCTGCAAAACTTCAGCGCATTGGCCAAGGCGCTGATGGACGACGCGGAACTGGGCATGATGCATTGAGGCCCGTGTAGACTAGTGTGGTGTTTCAGAATACCAATGAAAATTACGTGCCCAAAGCGTGTCCTGCACGGATGACTGGGGCCAGAATGGCCTCGGCTTTTAAGGGGGATGCCTGGAGATTGTATATGGGGCCACCAGGTGCCTGGCTTGGCATTTTCAGCGCCTATGAAGAGCGCCGCCCCACCTCCAAACCCAAGACAGGCGCCTAGCCGCCATCACCCTATCTCCCGACAAGCACATAGCAGCCGCACATTGGATGATCTCAAGCCCAAAGCGCCCAATGACTCAGAACGGGTTCCAGAAATGCTTCAACAGTCTCAGGCCCTCTGGGAGCAATACGCCGAGGCGGAATGCAATGGGTTATACGAACAGAATATCGCTGGGACTATTCGGGGTTCCGTTTCGCAATATTGAAGATACCGCATGGCCCTCCAGCGCCTGACTGAATTGGACGAATGGTGAGTGATCAGATTTTTACCGTACAAGGGTGTCACGATCATCGCCACCGCCATCATGAAGATGGCTAAAGCCCCTGTGAAATCAATTCAGTACCCCTCGATCAGGCCCCAACCTAGAATACGTCTCAACTAGAGAGCCTATAAATATTCGAGTGGGACAGCCGACCATGACGAACACAGATTTCAACTTTTCCATCAAGACCATTCGTTTCGACGAACATTATCACCCCGCCGAAAACACACGCCTCACGACCAACTTCGCCAACCTGGCGAGGGGCGCGAGCCGCCAGCAAAACTTGCGCAACACCCTGGGGATGATCGACAACCGCTTCAACGCCCTGGCGCATTGGGACAACCCAAAAGGCGACCGTTACAGCGTCGAGCTTGAGATAATTTCCGTCGCGATGACGATCGATGCTGAACGCAGCGATCACGCCCTGCCCTTGATTGAAATATTGAAAACCCACATCATCGACCGAAAAACCGGCGAGCGCATCGCCGGCATGGTGGGGAACAATTTTTCGTCCTACGTGCGCGATTACGACTTCAGCGTACTGCTACTGGGGCACAACAAAAACCAGCCAGCGTTCAGCACACCTGAGCATTTTGGCGAGCTGCATGGCAAGCTGTTCAAGCGCTTCGTGAACTCCGCCACCTACAAACAGCACTTTGCCAAGCCCCCGGTCATCTGCCTGAGCGTGTCGAGCAGCAAGACTTACCATCGCACTGAAAACCAGCACCCGGTGCTGGGCTTTGAATACCAGCAAGATGAATACTCCTTGACCGATGAATACTTCGGGAAGATGGGATTGAAAGTGCGTTACTTCATGCCTGCAAACAGCGCTGCGCCGTTGGCTTTCTATTTTTCCGGCGATCTGCTCAGTGACTACAGCAACCTTGAGCTGATCAGCACCATCAGCACCATGGATACCTTCCAGAAAATCTACCGCCCCGAAATCTACAATGCCAATTCGGTGGCAGGAAAGTCCTACCAGCCCAGCTTGAAGCACGAAGATTATTCGCTGACACGCATTGTTTATGATCGGGAAGAACGTAGCCGGCTGGCTATTGAACAGGGACGATTTGTCGAAGAGCACTTCATCAAACCTTACCACGCCATGCTTGAGCAGTGGTCCGCCCACTACGCTTCCTGACTTACGCAAATACAAGGTCTTCTTTCATGAAAAAGCTGTTACCCACGTCGACTGCCGGCAGTTTGCCCAAACCCTCTTGGCTCGCACAACCCGAAACACTTTGGTCCCCCTGGAAGTTGCAGGACGAGGCGTTGACCGAAGGCAAACAGGATGCACTGCGCCTGTCATTGCAAGAGCAGCAACATGCCGGCATTGATATCGTCAGTGATGGCGAGCAAACGCGCCAACACTTTGTGACGACCTTCATCGAGCACCTCAGCGGCGTTGATTTCGAGAAACGTGAAACCGTGCGCATCCGCGATCGCTACGACGCAAGCGTACCGACGGTGGTGGGTGCTGTCGCTCGGCAAAAGCCCGTGTTTGTAGAAGATGCCAAGTTTTTGCGTCAGCAAACCCGGCAGCCCATCAAATGGGCGCTGCCAGGCCCCATGACCATGATTGATACGCTGTACGACAACCATTACAAAAGCCGCGAAAAACTGGCGTGGGAATTCGCCAAGATTCTCAACCAGGAAGCCCGGGAGCTAGAGGCTGCCGGTGTGGACATCATCCAGTTCGATGAACCCGCCTTCAATGTCTTCTTCGACGAAGTCAATGACTGGGGTGTGGCCACGCTGGAAAGGGCCATTGAAGGCCTCACGTGTGAAACGGCCGTGCATATTTGTTATGGCTATGGCATCAAAGCCAACACCGACTGGAAAAAGACCCTGGGCAGCGAGTGGCGCCAATATGAAGAAGCGTTCCCCAAACTGCAAAAATCCAGCATCGATATCATCTCGCTGGAATGCCACAACTCGCACGTCCCGCTGGACCTGATGGCGCTCATTCGCGGTAAGAAAGTGATGGTAGGCGCCATTGACGTGGCGAACCACACCATTGAAACCCCCGAGGAAGTCGCCGCTACCCTGCGCAAAGCACTGCAATTTGTAGATGCCGACAAACTCTACCCGTGCACCAATTGTGGCATGGCCCCCTTACCCCGCCAGGTCGCCAGGGGCAAGCTGAATGCGCTGAGTGCAGGCGCAGACATCGTGCGCAGAGAACTCCTGGCCCATTAAAGGCCCCCTCACGTCAGGACCTACCATGTCACTTCCCAGTACTGCCATCGCGCCATCGAGCTTTCGCGAAGCGCTCGGGCACTACGCGTCCGGTATCACGGTGATCACCTCGCTCATCGATGGCGCGCCGATTGGCTTCACCTGCCAGTCGTTCTATAGCGTGTCGATGAGCCCGCCGCTGGTGTCATTCAGCGTGATGGCCAGTTCGGCCAGCTACCCCGGCATTCGCCAGGCGGGCCGCTTCGCGGTCAATATCCTTTCGGGTGAACAGGTGGGGATTTCCAACCAGTTCGCCCGCAAAGGTGCGGACAAATGGCATGGGGTCAAGTGGCAGGCGTCGCCGCTGGGTAATCCGGTCATCGCCGGCAGCCTGCACTGGCTGGATTGCGAGATTCACGCCGAACACGCAGCCGGTGACCACGTGATCGTGATTGGCGAAGTGAAAGCGCTGAACGTGCAGGACGCCGCAGCGACGCAACCCTTGCTGTATTTCAAAGGACAATATTGCAACCTCGCCGCGCATTGCGCGGTTTGAGCGTTGCCCTCTTCTCATGATCGACTTGAGACACCTACGCACCCTTCATGCCCTGCGCGAAACGGACAGCCTGCCCGAGGCCGCCGAGTTCCTGCACCTGACGCAATCGGCACTGTCGCACCAGTTCCGGGAGCTGGAAAGTCGCCTCGGCATGCCCGTGTTCGTGCGCAAGTCCAAGCCGGTGCGCTTCACCACGGCCGGCCTCAAGCTGCTGCAACTGGCCGACCAGGTGCTGCCACTGATTCGCACCACGGAGCGCAAGCTGAGCAAACTGGCTGGCGGTACGGCCGACCGGCTGCACATCGCCATCGAGTGCCACAGTTGCTACCAATGGTTGATGCCCTCGGTGGACGATTTCCGCGAGGCATGGCCAGAGGTTGAACTGGACCTGGCCTCAGGGTTGTCGTTCGCGCCACTGCCGGCCCTGGAACGGGGGGACCTCGACCTGGTGGTGACCTCCGACCCGGTGACCGTGCCAGGTATCACCTACGTGCCGCTGTTCGGCTACGAGGCAATGCTGGCCATCGACAAGCACCACCCCCTGCGCGAAAAGCCCTACCTGGAACCCGCCGACATCGCCAGCCAAACCCTGATCACGTACCCGATCGAGCGCAACCGCCTGGACATCTTCACCCGCTTCTTCGACCCCGCCGACCTCGAGCCCGCCCAGGTACGCACCGCCGAGATGACCGTGATGATGATGCAGCTGGTGGCCAGCGGCCGCGGGGTTTGCTGCCTGCCGAACTGGGCGGTGCATGAATACACCTCGCGCGGCTATGTCATTGCCAAGCGCCTGGGCGAGAAAGGGCTGCAAGCCACGCTATTCGCGGCGGTTCGCAGCGATATGCTGGAAATGCCTTACATGAGGGACTTCCTGCTTACAGCAAAAGACATTTCCTTTGCGACTTTGGAGGGTGTCAATGCGGTGTAAGGCCCGTTGCCTGATAGCTATGGCTCGTAAGCTGTTGCTCAACACAGGCTAGTGTGGTGTTTCAGAAATACCAATTAAGATTACTTACCTAGGGCCCGTTCCGCACGGGCGACTGAGGCCAAAATGACCTCGGCTTTTTTATGGTCTTCACGGAATGTTGGGGAAGTGGGGCTGCCATGTGCTTGTCGGGGTATAGGGTGAGGGCAGCTAGGTGCCCTCACCCTATACCCCGACACGGCTCACCATCGGCAGTCCATTTTGTGGGAGCGGGCTTGCCCCGCGAAGAGGCCGAGCCAGAAAATGGGGTTGACTGGCACGGGCTACGCCCGTGTTCGCGGGGCTAGCCCGCTCCCACAGACGGCAGGAAGAACGACTACGGCCAGGCGTAGGCAGCATGTGAGCCGCCCTAGCCGTCCCCCTCCTGCACAGTAACCCTCACCCCCGTGCTTGCAATTTCGTACTCGGATTCAGAAATCCTACGCACCGCCCCACCAAACTGCATCTCGAAATGCTTCAGCCCTTCATGCCGAATCATGCCGTTTGGCGAGCGTTCAATCGTCTCGTCCTGATAAATGTTGATCACGTAGACCACGTTGTCCGTACCCACCCCGACGATCTTCCCAACATATTTATCTGCCATGTCCGCACTCCCTGAGTAAACCCCACAGTTGCTGCAACTGAGATGCTGACTGTTCAAGGATGTGCGCAATGGCGGTAAGGGTCTGTACGCTACCGAACAGACCCCTCACGTCATTCTGCCAGCCGACGCCGAAGACGCAGGGCTGGATGTTATCCTCGACACTTCAACCCGTTTGGCGGTATTGGACGGCGAACGAAGGACAAAAGGAAAATGTCATGCGCACACGCACCCTCCTCGCGGCAATCGGTACCGCTTTCACCTTGATCTCAGCCCCGGCATCAGCCACCCAGCCCGCATCGCAGGCGTCGGCAACGTTGAGCAAAGACCGCATCTCGGTAACCGTTGAGGGCGCCGGCCCGGATGTCATCCTGATCCCAGGCTTGGCGTCTTCCCGCGAAGTGTGGCAAGACCTGGCCGCCAGGCTAAAGCATAGCTACCGCCTGCACCTGGTGCAGGTTGCAGGCTTTGCTGGAGCACCGGCCGTCTCCAACCCGCAAGGCAACGTGGCCGCCCCAACGGCCGAGGCCATCGCTGACTACATCCGCACCCAGCACCTCAAGGCCCCGGTGATCATTGGCCACTCGCTGGGTGGCGAGGTGGCGCTGATGCTCGGTGCGCGTCATCCCGACCAGGTCGCACGCCTGATGATCGTCGATGCCCTGCCCTTCTACACCCTGCTGATGGACCCCGCCGCCACTCGCGAAACTGCCGCACCGCATGCGGCGGCGTTCCGTGATGCGCTGCTGGCGTCACCGCCGGCGCAAACCGAGGCCATGCAGCGCGCCTCCATAGCCCGCCTGGCAAAAAGCGAAGCGGCCAGGCCTGCACTGCTCGCGGCGGCATTAGGCTCGGACCGGCAGACCACGGCCGATGCCACCTATGAACTGATGACCACCGACCTGCGCCCTGAGCTCGGTCGCATCCAGGTGCCGGTAGAAGTCGTCTATGCCTACGACCCTCTCTACGGCATACCCGCTGCCAACGTCGAGGCCACCTTCCGCAACGCCTACGCCACCACCCCGCACATCCGCTTCAAGCGCATCGACGACAGCTTCCACTTCGTCATGCTCGACCAGCCACAGGCGTTCGCCAACGCGGTCACCGATTTTCTGAAACCGTAGCGTTTGCCGCAGCCGTTCAGCGCTTGAGCAGGGCAATGAAAAACAACCCGCCAAGCGCTGCGGTGGCAATGCCGATGGGCAAGTCTTGCGGGGCGATCAAGGTGCGTGCAGCCACATCCACCCAAACCAGAAAAATCGCCCCCAGCAGTGCACTCACCGGCATCAGCCGGCGGTTTTCCGCACCCACCAGCGCCCGCGCCATGTGCGGCACCATCAGGCCGACGAAGCCGATGGCGCCCGACAGCGATACCAGTACGCCGGTCAGCAGCGAGGTGCAGGTGAACACCTGCAGGCGCAGGCGTCGGCCGTTGAAACCCAGGCTCAGCGCCGTCTGCTCACCACTCATCAGCGCATTCAGGCCGCGCCCCAACATTTGCAGCGTGACCAGCCCCAGCACCACGCACAGCGCCGGCAGCCAGATGACATGCCAGCGCGCCGCGCCCAGGCCACCCAGCATCCAGAACACCACCGAAGCGGCGGCATGCTGATCGCCTGTGTACAACAGCAGGTTGACCACCGCCATCAGCACGAACGACACGGCGACGCCCGCCAGCAGCAGGCGGTCGGTTTCCATGCGGCCATTGCGCCGGGCCACGCCGATCACCAGCAACATGCTCGCCGCCGCGCCCATGAACGCCGCCAGTGGCAAGCTGAAGACCCCGATGAATTCGCCCAGGTAGAGCATCACCAGCACTGCCCCCAGCGCCGCCCCCGAGCTGACACCCAACAGGTGCGGGTCTGCCAGGGGGTTGCGGGTCACGGCTTGCAGCGCGCTGCCGACCAGCGCCAGGCCGGCACCCACCAAAGCCCCCAGCAACACCCGGGGCGCGCGGATCAGCCAGACGATATGGGCCTGGCTCTGGCTCCACTCACCCGGCATGTCGATGCCCAGTTGCTGGCCGACAATACCGGCAACCTTGGCCAGCGGCACCGACGCGGGGCCAAAGGCAAGCGCGATCAGGCACGACAGCAGCAACACGACACTCAGCAGCACGATCAGCCACCGGTACGCCGCAGTGCTGTGCCCGACCCTCATCGGGCAGCACCTTGGAGCAACGGGGGATGCAATGCATCGGCAAGCTTTTCGATGGCCACTGCGTTCTCCACGGACGGTGTCACCTCTAGGTAGGTCAGCACAATGAAGCGCTGATCATGAATCGCCCGCACGTCTTTCAACGCAGGTTGGCGCAGCAGGAAGTCGCGCTTCTGCTGCCAACTGCTGGGGCCGTAGTCGACGATCAGAATGACCTCCGGGTCGCGCTCTACCACGCTTTCCCAGTTCACCTCGGTCCAGCTGGCGGCCACATCGTCCATCACGTTGAGCCCGC
Organism: Pseudomonas sp. SWRI68; assembly: GCF_014269165.1. Taxonomy (NCBI): domain Bacteria; kingdom Pseudomonadati; phylum Pseudomonadota; class Gammaproteobacteria; order Pseudomonadales; family Pseudomonadaceae; genus Pseudomonas; species Pseudomonas sp. SWRI68. The sequence goes on from NZ_JABWRU010000002.1 coordinate 87,309, forward strand.
CGGCAGCTTCGATCAGGGCCTGGGGCACGCCAAGCCTTCCCGAGGTGGTGGGGCGGTCTTCGCCACTGTCGTAAAGGAACACCCGTGGCATGTACCGCGCCTGCCCGACCCGATGCTGCACTTCACCGATACGCGCGCGCATGCTGGCGATCACGCGGTCGGCCTGGGGCTCGACCGAGAATATCCGCCCCAGGTTGCCCAGGTCGCGGTAGACATCGTCCAGGCTGGCCCGCTGCTGGGCCATGACCCACGAGCACGACTCGCTCAGCTCGTACACCGGGATGGCAAATGGCGCGAGGGTGCTGGGGGTCACCGGGCCGCCAACCTGCATGCCGTAGTTCCAGCCGGCAAAAAACAGATCGGCTTCAGCCGCCAGCAAGGTTTCGATGGCCGGGTAGCGGCTGGCCAGCTGCGGCACGCCCTGCAGCGCCGTGTCCAGCCACGGGTCGCGGTGCTTGCGGGCGCTGAAACCGGTGTAGCCGACGATGCGCTCGCGCAGCCCCAGGTGCAGCAGCATGGCGCTCATGTTCACATCGTGCACCACCACTCGCTGCGGTGCCTGGGTGAACGTCACGTCGCGGTCACAGCTGCGCACGCTCAAGGGGTAGTCGCTGGCCGTGGCAGGCAGCGCGGTCAGGATCGACAGCAAGCCGATCAGGTAGCGAAGGGTCATGGTCGTGTGATCCAGGTAATACGTGGGTAAGGGTGCAGAGGATGGCGGTCGACCAGCGCCTCGACACCGAAGACCTGCCTGAGCAGGCCGGGGGTCAGCACCGCTTGCGGCGTGCCGCTGGCAACAAGGCGCCCGCCGTCGATGACGTACAGCCGATCACAGAACGCGGCCGCCAAGTTAAGGTCGTGAAAGCTGGCCAGAATGCTCAGGCCCAGGCTGCGCAGGTGCTGGAGCAGCTCCAGTTGGTAGCGTGGGTCCAGGTGGTTGGTCGGCTCATCGAGCATCAGCAACTGCGGTGCCTGCACCAATGCCCGGGCCAGCAGCACGCGCTGTTTCTCGCCCCCGGACAGGCTGGCAAACGCTCGCTCGGCCTGCTCGGCAAGGCCCACCTGCGCAAGTGCCTGCACCACGTGCCGGGCATCCTCGGCACTGTCGCCATCGAACAGGCCCTTGTGCGGCGCGCGGCCCATGGCAACCACCTCGGCAACGCTCAAGCCGAACTCATCGGGAAACTCCTGCAGCACCACCGCGATGCGTTGTGCGCACCATCGCGCGCTGCGCTGCCAGATGTCATCCGCGCCAAGGCTCACCCGGCCTTGGTCAGGTGGGTTGGCGCGGTAGGCGCAGCGCAGCAGGCTGGTCTTGCCGCTGCCATTGGGGCCGATCAGGCCGACGAACTCGCCCGGCCCCACGTGCAGGTCCACGCCTTGCAACAGCGGGCGCGGTGCCCGCCCCCGTTCCTGCGGGGCCCAGGCGAGGGCCTCGATGTGCAGTTGCGTCATGGGCATCACCTCCAGGAGGCACCGGCCAATGACCGGTGCGACAGGCTCAGAAGCTGTAATCGGCCGTGACGAAGAATGAGCGCGGCTCACCCAGGTACCACTGCCGGCCGTTGTTGCCGGTGGTGATGGCGTACTGGCGATCGAACAGGTTGTTCAACTGCAGGCCCAGGGTCAGGTCCGGTTGCACGTGCCAGTCAACAGTGGCGTCGACCACGGTGTAGCTGGGCACCTGAACGGTATTGGCATTGTCGGCGTAACGGCTGTCGACATAACGCGCCCCGGCACCGGCACTGAAGCGTTGGCCGAAATCCTTGCTCAACCACAGGTTGGCGGAACGGCGAGGCACATCGGTGGGCTGGTTGCCGGAGTAGTCGTCGGTACCATTGGTAAATTCGTCATACTCTGCCCGCACCCAGGCGGCGTTGGCGGACAGCTGCACGTCGTAGGGCAGGCGCAGTTCGAGGGTGGCTTCGATACCGTCCGACGACTGCTGGCCGACCTGCTGTTGCAGCGTCGGGTTGAGCGGGTCGGTGCTTAGCAGCTTTTTCTTGACGATATGGTACGCCGCCAAGGTCCACTCCCCTCGCCCCTCGGGCAGCATCTGCTTGATGCCCACTTCGGTTTGCTTGGCGGTGCTCAGGTCCCACTGCTGCTGAGCGGCGTCGAGGGTCAGCAGGTCGCTTACGCCTTCGGTACTGGTGGCGTACTGGCCGTAGACCGACAGGTCCTCGGTAACCGCGAACACCAGCCCGGCGCGCCAGTTGTTGCCGGACAAGCTGCGGTCGGTGCGGGTATCGGTATCCAGGTCGTCGCTGTGCAAGTGCACCTGGTCGCGGCGCACGCCGGTGATCAGCGACAGGCGCTCGGTCAACTGCGTGCGGTTTTCGGCAAACAGCGAAAACTGCTTGGCCTGGTTGGCTTCGCGCGAGCGGAAGGGGTCGTTGCTGATGTATTCGCCACCCCCCGAACCCGACAACGGCACCGTATCGGTCAGGGTGTTGCCGAAGTCGTGTTTGCGCACGAAGCGGATCGTGTTGTAGTCGGCGCCTACCACGGTCTGGCTGTCGAGGCCGAACAGCGAGTGTTGCAAGGTGAACGACTGGCGGTCACCGAGCTGTTCTTGGGTCTGTTTGATGCTGATGAAGCTGCTACGGCGCACCTGGTCACCTGGCAACCAAGTGTAGGTCTCGGCGTTGCGCCAGCGACGCTGGGCCTTGAGGAAGTACAACTGGTTGCTGGCGGTCAGGTTGTCGTTGATCACCCAGTCGGTCACCAGGCGCGTGGACTGGTCGTTGTAATGCAGCTCGGCGTTGTCGACGTTGTAGTTGTGGTCGCGCAGCGACTCGCGGTAGTGCCCACCCACCAGCGGCGTACCCATGTACTGCTGCGGGTTCTGGTCACCGTAGTCGTGGCTGAGGGTGAAGCTCAGCTCATCACTGGGCTGCCAGCGCAGCGCGCCGCTGATGGCGAGGCTCTGCGAGTCGCCGCGATCGACCCAGCCGTTGCTGGCCTGTTTGTTCAGGTTCAGGCGATAGCTCAAGGTATCGGTCAGCGAACCGCCGCTGTCCAGGGCCATCTGCCGGCGGTCATCCGAGCCGTAGCCCAGGCGCAGGTGGTTGCGGATTTCACCCTCGAACGGCTTCTTCGGCACCACGTTGATCACCGCGCCGGTGGCGCCCTCCCCGTACAGCACCGATGCCGGGCCGCGCAGCACATCGATGCGTTCTACCGACCAGGTGTCCACCGGGAAGGTCACCGTGCCGGCGCCTACGTACAACCGGGTGCCGTCGTACAACTGCATGGTCGAACTGTGCCCGGTAAAACCGCGGGCCGACAACGCCGTGCCGCCGTTGCCGGGGGTACCGATGAAGGTGATGCCGGGCGAACGGGTCACCGCGTCCTGAACCGTTGCGTTGTTGCGCTTGAGGATTTGCTCGGCACTGATGCTGGTCACGCTGGCGGGTGTTTCCAGCGGCGTCAGGCCAAGCCGCGAGCCACTGGTGCCTGGGGTATGCAGGTCGGGCTGCGGGTTACGCTCGGCCGTGCCGGTAATGTCCGTGGCCGGCAGCGCCAGGGCGTTGTCCGCCTCGGCGGCGTGGGCGGCAACGCTAAGGAAAACACAGGGCAGCAGGCTTGCAGGCAACAGCGAGCCTGGCAGAAAACTGAACAGCGAATAACGGGACATGTCGTTCCACTTGAAGCAGGAATGAGAGAATCCCGGGGGAACAACGCAAAGGGGCAGCGCAGGCGCACACGCCTACGGAAACCGGCCTGCGCCCGCCCACCGCGGGTTTGCCAAACAATGCTTCAGGCCGGTCTCCGGGCTCGCGAGGGGCATGAAGCATTCACCTTCCCATGCCGAGGCACAGTGGTGTCTTGAATGCTTCTCTCGCATACCGTTGCGGGGGCAGCGCCGGACTGATCATCGCGCGATGACGAACCGGCTTCCCGTTTCACCCCATGCACGGCGGCAGGGGGCACCTGAAACAGGCGCGCAGATGACCATCAAAATGCCGCTACGTCAACCGCCCTGTACAGCGCAAAGGCGCTGCTACGCGACAGCAACGGCTAGACTGACTGTTTGTACCCGCGTCACAACCCGACTCGCTGGAGGCACCTGCGCACATGAGTTTCATTGTCTGGGTGGCCATGCTCGGCAACATGCTCTCTTTTGGCGGGCTGGTGGAGCGGGCGATGGAGGTCTTTCTGGTGACCTTGCTCGGGGTCGTGTTGATCGAGCACTGGGACTGGCGAGCGCTGGTCGTCGGCGCGGCATCGGTAGCCTCTACTGCCTGTTCTACGCGCTCAATCACCAGATGCTGCCCAGCGTTGCCGCGTCGAGTACCAACCTCACGTTGTCGGTGGTGGCGCTGAGCATCGTGGTGCATGGGCTAAGCGTCCAGCCCCTGCTGGCGCGCTACGAAACCGGCCGAAAACGCCGCGGCCAATAGCCCCTCAGGGGGCGTCGCCCGCTGGCAGCGAGGCCCCCTGAGGTTTTCAGGACGGGAAGCCCAACCCCGAAGACAAGTCAGTGTCCGCTGTTCGATGCGTGCCCGTGGGCGCCTCTTTCGCGGTGGCTTCCCTTACCGACTCTTTTACCGCCTCCTTGGCTTGCTCACCCTTGGCCTTCAGCGTGTCGGTCAAGCGGTCACTGCTGGCGCCCATCAGCTCATCCTCTTTACGGGTGCCGGGCAATGCCGCGCCCAAGGCTGCACCCAAGGCGATGCCTAGCGCCGCCAGCACCAAAGGCTGCTCCTTGAGCAACTGATCGAACTGGCCTTTCAGAGCCGTGGCCTGGTCACCGATCTGCTGGGCGCTGCCGCGCAGGCTGTCAGCCGACCCGTGCACCGTGTCGCGCGCGCCCTGCCCCAGCTCGCCAGCCCGGTCACGCAGGTCATGGGCCTTGCTGCTCACCGCGTGGCCGGCATCGTGCAGCGCCTCTGTGGCATGGGCAAAAGCCCCCTTCACACTGTCGACCGCATCACCCAGTTTTTCGCCCAGGCCTGGGCCGGTGTGCGCAGGGCCAGGGTTGAACGGGCGATTCTGATTGAAGCCCAGCCACGCCAGGCCAAGCACCGTGAGGGTGGTCGGCACCGGGTTGTTTTTCAAGGTGGTGCCCAGGTTATGGAAGAACTCCCCGCCGCTGCCCTTGCTGTAAGCCAGCACCTGGTCCATCAGCTGGCCCGGGCTCAGGCGCTGTTCCAGGGCATCGACCAGGTCACTGATATGCTCGCGCTTGGCATTGATCTGTTGCTCGAGCAGGTCAGGGTCTTTCTGCGTTTCTTGTTCGAAAGAAGTGCTCATGGCAGTTTCCTCTTCAGCGCATCCTTGTCCTGCTGCAGGGCATGCAGCGTGCGATCCGGGGCCAGTTGAGCAGGCTCGAACTGCTTCTTGCCGGCCTGCAGCATGATGAACCCGATGATCACCGTTACCGCCCCGACGATAAGCGCTGCAAGCCAGGGCACGAGCACCATCGACAAGGCATACACCGCTGCCAGCAGCAGGATGATGAAGCCCGCCAATAGCACGATGGCGCCTACCGCCACCGCTGCCGTACCGGCCTTCACGGCGTTGAGATTACGCTGCAGTTCGGCCTTGGCCAGGGCCAGCTCCTGGGTGAACAGCTCTGGGATTTCGCGCATCAACTGACGCAGCAAACCGCCCACCCCGACCGTGTCCTCTGCCGGGGTATGTAGCCCCGGCGCAGGTTGTAGAGGGTCTTTGTTCATCATTCACCTCCTTTGAGCGGGTCACGCTCCAATGGGCCACCGCTTACCGGCGTGCCGCCGCCCATGCCGACAGGGTCGACCGGGGTGTAGGGTTTGTGCGTGGACACGTCGCTGGCGCGGTCCGGCATCGGCGCAGCGGCGTGCCTGGGCTCGCTGCTGCCTTGCCCTGGCACCGGCGACGGCGCCGTAGTGGCGTGGCTGGCGCTGGCGCGCAGAAAGCGGGACAAGGCAAACCCTGCCGCCACACTGCCAGCCAGGAACAGCGCCGGATTGTCCCGCGCCAGGCGAGACCCTCGGTGCAGCAGGTCCTCAGCACTTTCATGGCGGATTTGTTCGGCAAAATTGCCCATCCACTCGGCAGCTTCGCCCAGGTAGTGGGAAAGCCCCAGGCTGTCGTTGCCCTGCAACGCGGATGCAGCCGAGCGTGCACCTTGTTGCAAGGAGTCAAGTTGCTCGGCGGCTGTGGTGCGGTAGTGCTCGTACTGCTCGGTGCCCTGGTGCTTTGCCTCGCTCAGTAGGGCGCCGGCCTCGTCGGTAATGGCGTGCAGGTGATCCTGGGGGCTGCTCGGCGGTGCCGCCGAGCCTTGATCGCGTTCCATGGTCATATCCCTCGCAAATGAACAACCGGCAGGTGCCGGACTGTGTGCCTTCATTCGGGGGACGTAGCGCTGGGGCCGGGAGTTCAGTCAGAGTGATCGGCAGCCATTGCCCTCTGCACCAATGGCCTGCACGGGGTTTACTGGGGGGCAACGCTTAAGTTTGTCGGGGCCGCCAGGTGCTTGGCTTGGTTTATCCGCCCCCTGAACAAACCAAGCCAAGCACCTAGTCAGACTGCAGATCAACCAACCACTGGCCTCAACAACACCTGCGCTTCATACAGCGGCGGCAAATAGCGCAGCCGTATCTCGTCAACGCTCAACCGTGAGGCGTGGGTGGTGACCGTCAGGGTCGCCTTCAATTCACCGCTGCGGTCCAGCAGCGGCACGCCCAGCACACGCATGCCGACTTCATACTCCTGGTCGACGATGCAGAAGCCCTGCTGGCGTACCCGTTGCAGCGCTTGCTCCAGTAGCGCCCTGTCTGTCTGCGTGTAGGGCGTGAGCTGGCGTAACGGGTTGCGCGAGAAATACGCGTCGCGCGCTGCCTCGCTCAGCGCGGCCAGCCAGATTCGCCCCCCGGCCGTGCAGTACATTGGCACCCGTGAACCGGGCCTGATCGACAACGAGGCGATGTGGCTGTAGCGGCTGCGCACCAGGTGGATGATTTCATCGCCGTCTCGGGTGCCGACCGAGACATGTTCCTGGGTCTGCCGGGCAACCTGCTCGACGATGGGCCGCAGCATGCGCGGCAGTTGCGCCGAATCCACGTAGGCCTGGCCAATGCGCAGCGCCTTGGGCGTGAGCCAGTAATGGCGGCTGTCGGTGTCGGCAAAGCCTTCGTGTACCAGGGTCAGCAGGAAGCGCCGCGCAGCGCTGGGGGTAAGGCCTGACTGACTGGCCGCCTGCGGCACGGTCAGGCGCGGCTGATCGACGCTGAACAGCTGCATCAACGCCAGGCCTTTCTGCAAGCCGGCGATCAGGTCGCGGGGGTGGATCTGCGGTTTGTCCATGCCTTCACCTCGTGCGGTCTGTCGTGATCCGGGCTGTACATTGTTCAGCACTCTGGTTCGATAATCGCCAGGCCACTGCGATTATCGCACTACTTGCCCGACAAGCGCATTGTCCCCCATCCCCTCGCACGCCACCCTTGCCTGCACAACAACAGCAAGCACGGAGGTCAGCATGATTCGGGGTTCGACAGAACTGGTCGCCATCGTCGGTTCACCCATCGCCCAGGTGAAATCGCCTGAAAACTTCAACACCTGGTTCGCCAGCCATGGCTGCGACCTGGCGATGCTTCCCATCGACTTGCAGGAAACGGCGCTCGACGCCTTCGTCGACAGCCTGCGTGGCTGGCGCAACCTGCGCGGTTGCGTGGTCACCGTGCCCTACAAACAGGCGCTGGCCACGCGCCTGGACGGCCTGAGCGAACGCGCTGGCGCACTGGGCTCGGTCAATGTGGTGCGGCGCGGCAGCGACGGGTGCCTGCTGGGTGACAACGTCGACGGCGCAGGCTTCCTCAGCGCCGCGCGCAAGCAGGGCTTTCAGCCGGCGGGCAAACGCGCACTGGTGATCGGCTGTGGTGGGGTCGGCAGCGCCATCGCTTATGCCCTGGGTGAGGCTGGCGTGGGCCAGGTCACCCTGAGCGACCCCTGCTCGGCACGGGCGGGCGCGCTTTGCGAACTGCTTGGCAACACCTTCCCCAGCCTCGAAGTCGCTACCCAATACCACTCGCTGGAGGCGTTCGACCTGCTGGTCAACGCTTCGCCCATCGGCATGGGCGGCAGCGACGAGCTGCCTCTGCCTGGCGCCCTGCTGGACACCCTGCAGCCCTGCACCCTGGTTGCCGACGTGGTCACCTCGCCAGAGATCACCCCCTTGCTGCACAGGGCACGCCAGCTCGGTTGTGCGATCCAGACTGGGCCACAGATGGCCTTTGCCCAACTCGGACTGCTCGGCGCCTTCATGGGCGTCACCCCGCTGGAGATCTGAGGCACTGCCCTCACCGTCGGCTGGCTCGTCGCCAGCCGTATTGCCGAACGCCTGCAGGCGTCGGCCCCTCACCCGGAGACTGTCGCATGTACTTTGAACTGAGAACCTACACCCTCGACCCGCTGAAAATGGCCGACTGGCTGGCCCTGTACCAGAGCCATGCGCTGGCGGTGCAGAGCGAACACCTGGGCAACCTGGTCGGCTTCTTCACCAGCGAATTCGGCGAGGTCAACCAGGTGGTGCACCTGTGGGGCTATGCCAGCCTCGACGAGCGCATGCAGCGCCGCGCAGCGATGGCTGCGGACCCGCGCTGGGCGGAGTTCTCCAAGCGCAATCGCGAACTGGGCGCCGTACTGCGGTTGCAATCGCGGCTAATGCGCCCGACCGGCTTTTCGCCCCTGCAGTGAATGCCTTGCCCCCCACCTGACCGGAGCGCACCCATGCAATCCCTGGAATGTGACGTACTTGTCCTCGGCTCCGGTGCCTCTGGCCTGGCTGCCGCAGTAACCGCCGCGCATCATGGCCTGAAGGTGATCGTCGCCGAAAAGGCCAGCCAGTTCGGCGGCACCAGCGCCTGGTCGGGGGGGTGGTTGTGGATCCCCCGCAACCCGCTGGCCATCGCTGAAGGCTACGTCGAAACCGACGATGCGCCCGAACGCTACCTGCGCGCGCAAACCCACGTTGCCGAGCTGAGCCCGCGCCAGCAGGCGTTCTTGCGCCATGGGCCGGAAATGGTGGCGTTCTTCCAACAGCACACCGCTGTGCAGTTCCAGTCCGGCACAAAGATGCCCGACATGCACGAGGGCGACGGCAGCGCACCGGGTGGGCGCTCCCTGTGCGCGCAGCCATTCGACGGGCGCCTGCTCGGGCACTGGGTGCACCGCCTTCGCCCCCCTTTGGACATCGTCAGCCTGGCCGGCATGGGCATCGCCGGTGGGGCGGACATGGCCGCGTTCTTCAATGCCAGCCGTTCGCCCAAGGCCGCCTGGCACGTTGGCAAGCGCCTGCTGCGCCATGGGCGCGACTTGCTGCTGCATCGTCGCGGCCTGCACCTGGTCAACGGCAATGCGCTGGTGGCGCGCCTGCTGCGCAGCGCCCTCGACCTGGGCGTGACGCTGCTGCATGCGCGACAGGCCACAGGGTTGCTCAGGGATGGGCGCATCACTGGCGTTCAGTTCAGCGATGGTCAGGTGATCCACACACGACGCGGTGTGGTGCTGGCCTGCGGCGGATTCCCGCATGACCGCCAGCGCATCGCGCAACTGATACCCCATGCGCCCGAAGGCGATCGCCACTACTCCGCTGCACCCTTACAAAACAGCGGCGACGGCCTGCGCCTGGGCGAGCAGGTTGGCGCACAAGTCGCCACCTCGGCGGCCCACGCCGGGGCCTGGGCGCCGGTGTCACAGGTGCCACGAAGCGACGGTAGCCTCGGCCATTTTCCGCACCTGATCGACCGTGCGAAGCCCGGTTTCATTGCCGTGCGCCGTGACGGCCGGCGGTTCGTCAACGAGGCCGACAGCTACCATGCCTTCATGAATGCGCTGTTCGCGGCCACGCCGCCAGGCGAGGCACCTGAGGCCTGGCTGATCTGCGATCACGCAGCGCAGCGCCGCCATGGCATCGGCTGGGCCAAGCCGTTCCCCTTCCCTACCGGCTTCTATGAACGGCGTGGCTACCTGTTCAGCGGCCCTAACCTGGCGCAGTTGGCCGCACGCTGTGGGATCGACGCCCAGCAACTGCAGCGCAGCGTGGCCCGTTTCAACCACTACGCAACGCAGGGCACAGACCCGGACTACCAGCGCGGCGCCTCGCGCTACAACCGCGCGCAGGGCGACCCGCTGCAAGCGCCCAACCCGTCACTGCGGCCCCTGCTGCACGGCCCCTTTCATGCGGTGAAGCTGCTGCCGGGCAGCCTGGGGACGTTCGCCGGCCTGTGCACGGAGGCGTCTGCCCAGGTCCTGGACAGCGAACAGCACCCGATACCCGGCCTCTATGCAGTCGGCAACGATATGCACAGCATCATGGGCGGGCACTACCCAAGCGGCGGCATCACCCTTGGTCCCGGCATGACCTTCGGCTACCTGGCGGGCAAAGCGCTGTGCGGCCCCGCAACTTAGCGCAGCAGCACTTTTGTTCGATCAGCGAACAGTAGCCCCATCTTTGAATTGACGCTCAATCATTCACTGCTCACCATTAAATGACCTTGCGTGCCCATCCTTGCCATGGGCAAAACCGCATTCCAGACGCACTGCCGTTCAAAACAATTTCAAGAAACGACCTCACATGACCCCTTCCAAGTTCAACACTGCCACCCCCCGCCTCGCCCATGGCTCCATCGGCGACAAGGTGCGTGGCGCCTTCGCCGTCGGCAAGACCCGCTGGGGCATGCTGGCCCTGGTGTTCTTCGCCACCACCCTCAACTACATCGACCGCGCCGCCCTCGGCATCATGCAACCGGTCCTGGCCAAGGACATGGGCTGGACGGCGATGGACTACGCCAACATCAACTTCTGGTTCCAGGTCGGCTACGCGATCGGCTTTCTGCTGCAGGGCCGGTTGATCGACAGGGTTGGGGTCAAGCACGCCTTCTTCGTTGCGGTGCTGCTGTGGAGCCTGGCCACCGGCGCCCACGGCCTGGCCACCTCGGCGGCCGGCTTCATGGTCTGCCGCTTCATCCTCGGCCTGACCGAGGCGGCCAACTACCCAGCCTGCGTGAAGACCACACGGTTGTGGTTCCCTGCCGGCGAACGCGCCATCGCCACCGGCCTGTTCAACGCCGGCACCAACGTCGGTGCCATGGTCACCCCGGCGCTGCTGCCGCTGATCCTGGCCGCCTGGGGCTGGCAGGCCGCGTTCATTGCCATGGGCAGCCTTGGCCTGGTGTGGGTGGTGTTGTGGGGGTTGAAGTACTTCAACCCGGAAGCGCACCCGCACGTGCGCCAAAGCGAGCTGGACTATATCCAGCAGGATGACGAGCCGGAAGCGAAGCCGATGCCGTTTCGCCGCATCTTGCGCCAGCGCGGCACCTGGGCCTTCGCCGTGGCTTACTCGATCACCGCGCCGGTGTTCTGGTTCTACCTCTACTGGCTGCCACCGTTTCTGAACCAGCAGTACGCGCTGGGCATCAGCGTGACGCAGATGGGTATCCCGTTGATCCTGATCTGGTTGACTGCGGATTTCGGCAGCATTGGCGGCGGGATACTTTCGTCGTGGCTGATCGGCCGCGGCGTGCGTGCGATCCGCGCACGGCTGATCTCGATGCTGATCTTTGCCTGCACCATTGTCAGTGTGGTCTTTGCTGCCCACGCCAGTGGCCTGTGGGTCGCAGTGCTCGCCATTGCCGTGGCGGTCGGCGCGCACCAGGCCTGGACCGCGAATATCTGGAGCCTGGTCATGGACTACACACCCAAGCACCTGGTGAGCACGGTGTTCGGCTTTGGCAGCATGTGTGCGGCCATTGGTGGGATGTTCATGACGCAGATCGTCGGCAGCGTGCTGACGGTCACCCACAACAATTATGCGGTGCTGTTTACCATGATCCCGGTGATGTACTTCCTGGCGCTGGTGTGGATGTACTTCATGGCGCCGCGTGGGGTTGAGGGGGCTTAGTGCCTGGCATTGGATGTGTGTTGGTGCATAGATCGAGCGCCGCGCGGGCGGCGCTCGATATCCACCCCACCTCAAAACCCAAGCCAGGCACTTGGCCGCCCCTACCCTATCTCACACCCGCGCCAGCACCGCCTTGGCCTTCTCCAGCGCCAGCCGCGCCCGCTGCTCGCCGCTGACACCTTGCTCCAGCAACTGCCGCGTCGGAATCTCCAGGCTCAGCGGCACGCTTGCCGGCAAGCCGCGCAACAACCCGACCAGGTCAGCATCGCCATCACCGGGGAAGCGCCGTTCATTGCGCGCCTGGCGCAATATCTCGCCCATATCCTCCGGCACCGGGCCGGCCACGTCGCACAACTGGGCGTAACGCATGCGCTGTGGTGCCAGGCGCGCCAGGTCGTCGAGCGAGGAGACAGAGCGGTTGAAATGGAACGCGTCCACCAGCACACAGCCATTTTCCCGGCCAGCGTTGGCTACCACACGCATGGCCTGGCGCAAGTCGCGAACGTCGGTCCAGGGCATGAACTCCAGGTGCGGATGGATACCGTAACCCGCCGCCAGGTCGCACAGCTCGGCAAAGCGCTCAGTAAGGCGGGCCTCGTCCGGGTCGTTGCCGGCAACCAGCAGTTCGGTACCCCCCAACTCGGCACCCACCGCCAGAATGGCCTCGAAATCAGCCACACAGGTTTCAGGCTTGAGGCGCAGGATTTCCAGGTCGAGCACCTTGATACCGGTGTCGCGCAGGCGCGCCTGGGTCTGGCGACGCAACTCGGCATCGGCAACCAGCGGGAAGTGCTGTTCCTCCGGGGTGGCCGCGACCAGTCGCAGGCCCACGTGGCTGTAGCCGGCTCGGGCGGCAGCTTCCACCATGGCGGGCGGCGAAAGCTCGAGCACCGTCAGCGCGGCAAGGGAAAAAATACGGTCAGTCATGTTCGTTACCTGAAAGCAAAAAAGGTGTGATCGAAGGTCGCGCTTTGCTCGCGTGTCAGGCAATGATCGCGGGGGCACACGCTCGGCCGCTTTCGGCGGCCTGGCGGATCGCCTCGATCAGGGCCAAGGTACGGGCGCCGTCTGCGGCGTCGGTCAGCGGTGCTTCTTCACCGCGGGCAACGCGCACGAAGTGCTGCAGTTGCAAGGTCAATGCCTCGCCCGCCGGGGTGCCAGCCTCGCTTTGCAGCAACGGTGTATGCCAACCCGAGCCGGCTTCGGCGTACTGCCAGCGCTTGAGCTGCGGAATACTCAGCGCACCCTGGGTGCCCGCCAGCAGGAAGCAGGGCTGGCCATCCTGGCGCGGGTAGATCGGGCTCTCGCCAGACGTCAGCTCCCAGCTCCAGGGTGCAGCCACCGCGTCGGAGCCCGTCAGGCTGCCCAGCGCGCCGTTGGCGAACTGCAGCAGTACCGCCGCGCTGTCTTCATTGGCATAACCGCGTACATCGTTGCGGGTGAACGCCTGTACCTGCACTACCTCGCCGCACAGATAACGCAGCAGATCCAGGTCGTGGATCAGGTTGGTCAACAAGAAACCAGCGCCTGGCTCACGGCGCCAGGGGGTGTCGAAGTAGCTGTCGGGCTTCTGCAACTGCCACAGCGCGGTGACGTTGATCAGCCTGCCCAGGGCGCCGTCGGCGATCATCCCACGGGCACTGGCGATCAAAGGGTTATGCCGTCGGTGGTGGCCGACCAGCACGGGCACGCCACAGCGCCGAGACGCCTCCACCAGCGCACGGACTTCATCCAGGTGCACGCCCACCGGTTTTTCCAACAGCACCGGCACACCGGCCTCGATGCAATCGAGCGCCGTGGCCACATGCAGGTTATTGGGGTTGGCGACGATCACCGCCTCGGGCTGGACTACCTCCAGCATGCGGCGGTGGTCAGCAAAACAAGGTACCGCGCATTCGGCCGCGAAGGCCTCGGCCTGCGGGCCAGGGTCTGCCACCGCGCACAACTGGGCTTGTGGGACCTGGCGCAGGTGCTGGTAATGCTGGCGGCCCATGATGCCGGCGCCAATCAGGGCGATACGAAGCGGTGCGTTCAACGGATTGTCCTCTTGTCATTGTTGTCGGCTCACGGATTACGGAACACTGTTCCAGAATCCACAATCGACAATTTAGAACCCCGTTCCGCTTTACAGAAGCACCGCACGCACAGACTGTGCGGTTATCGACCACAAACGCACAGGCCTGCGCATGTCAGGCAAACAGTTCGCTGGCCTGGCTGGCGGCGGACAGCTCGTCGGCTGCGGCCAACAGCTGCGCCGCCAGTTCAGGCAAACGCGTAGGCGCCAGCCGTGCGCTGGGGCCTGCAATGCTCAGCACGCCAATCACTTCGTCGGTACGGGGGCGCCGCACCACGGCGGCCAACGCCGACGTGCCCACTGCCGAGGTTTGCTCGACCCAGGCATAGCCCCGCTCGCGTGCCCGTTGCAGGTAGCCCAGCAGCTCGTCCGTGGAGCGCGGTGCATTCGGGCCGAACTGCGCGGGGTCGGCAATGCCCTGGCGCAACACCATCTGCACGGCATCGGCATCGCTCAGGCTGGCCAGCCAGGCATGCCCGGAGGCGGTGTAGAACAAGGGCGCATCGCGGCCCATGTCGGGGTCGTAGCGCAAACCCGAGCGCGCGCCCTGGGACTTGGCGATCCAAGTCTGGCGGCTACCGTCGATCACACCGAGGCGCACCAGCTCGCCGCTGTCCTGGGCCAGGCGGTCGAGAATCGGCTGGATGATGTCGGCACCACTGCTGGAGAGGTAGCGAAAGCCCAGCGCCACCAGCTTGGCAGACAACTGGTAGCGGCTGTTATCGCGGTTCTGCCGCACGTAGCCCAGGCGAATCAGCTCGGCCAGCATGCGGTGGGTGGCGCTTTTGGGAATCTCCAGGCGCTCGGCCAGGGTCTGCAGGGCAAGGCCCTCTGGCTCGCCGGTAAGGCTTTCTACAAGACTGAAGGCGCGTTCGATCTGACTACCAGCCATGACTAAGGTCCCTGAAAATGTGGCGAATTCTGGAAGATGATTCCACAACCAAGGCTACCGTGCAGCAGCGCTACGCTGAAGTGTCCGGTAATCGACCATTACCACGCGGCGCGGCTTGCATCTTAAATCGTCACACGCGAAGAATATGGAATCACATTCCAATAATACCCCCGGAGACCCTGCAATGCCCACCGACACCTTGCAAGCCGAATACGACGTACTGGTCATTGGCTCCGGCGCAGCCGGCCTGGCTGCGGCGGTAACGGCTGCCTGGCATGGGCAACGCGTGCTGCTGGTAGAGAAGGCGCCAGTGTTCGGCGGCGCCACCGCCTGGTCCGGCGGTTGGGCCTGGGTGCCACGCAACCCGCTGGCGCGCCGCGCCGGTATCGAAGAAGACATCGAGCAGCCACGCACCTACCTGCGCAACGAACTAGGCGTGCATTATGACGCTGAACGGGTGGATGCCTTCCTCCAGGCCTGCCCGCACATGGTCGCCTTTTTCGAGCAACACACCGCCCTGCAGTTCGTCGACGGCAACGCTATCCCCGACATGCACGGCGACACCCCCGGCGCCGCCACCGGCGGCCACCAGGTCATCGCCGCCCCCTATGATGCCCGTGAGGTGGGCGCGCTGTTGCCGCGCCTGCGCAAGACCCTGCGTGAAACCTCGTTCATGGGCATGCCGATCATGGCCGGTGCCGACCTGGCCGCCTTCCTCAACATGACCCGCTCGCCACGGGCCTTTGTGCAGGTTTGCAAGCGCTTTGGCCGCCACCTGTACCACCTCGCCCGTTATGGCCGGGCCATGCACTTGGTCAACGGCGTGGCGCTGGTGGCGCGCCTGGCCAAGTCGGCCGAAGACCTTGGCGTGCGCCTGCTGGAGTCTGCCCCAGCCAAGCGCCTGCTGATCGAGGACGGCCAGGTGCGCGGGGCTGTGATAGGCACACCGCAGGGCGCTATGACGGTGCGGGCGAAAGCCGTGGTACTCGCCGCCGGTGGCTTCCCCCACGACAGTGCGCGGCGCCAGCAGCTGTTTGCCGGTGACGCCACCGGCCATGACAACCTCGCCCTGCCCCCGCCGTCCTGCTCGGGCGATGGCCTGCGCCTTGGCGAGTCGGCTGGCGGCGTCGTCGCCACCGACCTGAAATCAGCGGTGGCCTGGGCACCGGTCTCCAAGGTGCCGCACCGCGACGGCAGTGTCGGCCACTTCCCGCACATCATCGAGCGCGGCAAGCCGGGGGTTATCGGGGTACTGGCCAGTGGCAAACGCTTCGTCAACGAGGCGCACGGTTACTACGACTATGTATCGGCCATGCTCGAGGCGGTGCCGCAGGGCGAGCAAGCCTGCTCGTGGCTGGTCTGCGACCACCGCTTCTTGCGTCGCTACGGCCTCGGCCACGCTCGCCCCGCGCCGCTGCCGGTATGGCCGCACCTACGCAGCGGCTACCTCAAGCGCGGCGCCAGCCTCGAACAATTGGCCAGCGCCTGTGGCATCGACCCAGCCGGGTTGAGTGCCACCGTCGCTGAGTACAACCGCTATGCGCGCCTGGGCCAGGACCCGGCATTTGGCCGCGGCTCCACGCCGTTCAACCGCAAGCAGGGTGACCCGGCTTACAGCGGGCCTAACCCCTGCGTCGCACCGATCGAACAAGGGCCGTTCTACGCGGTGAAGGTGCAGCCAGGTTGCTTTGGCACCTTCGCCGGCCTGCGCACCGACGGCCACGCCCGCGTGCTGGATGACCAGGGCCAACCGATCGGCGGGCTGTATGCGGCGGGTACCGACATGGCCAGCGTGTTTGGCGGCTGGTACCCCTCCGGCGGTATCAATCTGGGCCCGGCGCTGACCTTCGGCTACGTGGCCGGGCGGCATATTGCCGGGGCTCACGCACCGCAATGAGGCGGGTCTGTACGCTACCGAACAGACCGGCACTGCCTGGCCGGCGCACACTGCCCACCTGACCGGCCAGCTCACGGCACCCGACTCACCATGGACAACCCTTGGCTTCACGCACTCACCTACGTGCAACGCCTGGCCAACCGTGCCCGGCGCTGGCGTGCGCCGCGCCACACGTTCACCTACGAAAGCCTGCTGCGCTCGGAGCTCTACAGCGCCCAGCAACTGGCCGACCATGGCAGCTGGCTGGCCAGCCAGCACCGTTTGAGCAAACTGCCGGCCGACGACTCGCTGCTCGAACGCCTGGCCGACAACGAACGCATGCTCTACGCCAGCTGTTCGGCCCTCGCCAGCGCGCTGCCCGACGCGCGCCCGACCTTGCCTGCAGCGCAGTGGCTGCTCGACAACTTCTACCTGGTCGAAAGCCATATCCGCATTGCCAAACGCCACCTGCCGGCCGACTACAGCCTGCAGCTGCCACGCCTGGACACCGGTGCTTCGAGCGGCTTGCCGCGGGTCTATGACATTGCCCTGGAAACCATCTGCCACGGCGATGGCCGGGTCGATGCCGAGAGCCTGAGCCATTTCGTCGAGGCGTATCAGCACACCGCCACGCTGACCCTCGGCGAGCTGTGGGCGATCCCGATCATGCTCAGGCTGGCGCTGATCGAAAACCTGCGCCGCGTCGCCGCCCGGGTCATGGCCAGCCTGGCAGACCGCGACCTGGCCAATGACTGGGCCGACAAGCTTGGCGAAACCGCCGAACGCGATGCCAAGAGCGTGGTGCTGGTGGTGGCCGACATGGCCCGCTCGGACCCACCCATGACCACCGCCTTCGTCGCCGAACTGGCCAGGCGACTACAGGGCCACAGCAGCACGCTCACCCAGCCGCTGGCCTGGATCGAGCAGTTGCTCAGCGAGTCGTCCTTGAGTATCGAGCGCCATGTGCAGCTCGATGCGCAGCAGCAGGCCATCGACCAGGTGTCGATCAGCAACAGCATCGGCAGCCTGCGCCTGCTGTCGACCATTGACTGGCGGCTATTCGTCGAACACCTGAGCCACGTCGAACACATCCTCGGCGAAGACCCGGCGGCAGTGTATGCCGCCATGGACTTCGCCAGCCGCGATCACTATCGGCACATCGTCGAACAGCTGGCACGGCATAGCGCCTTCAGTGAAGAACAGGTGGCGCGCACGGCAATCGAGCTGGCGCAGGCCGCACACGCACAACCACGCGAGCAGGCAGCGCATGTCGGTTATTACCTGGCTGGCGATGGCTTGCTGCTGCTCGAACGGCAGCTTGCTGCGCGGGTGGCACTTGCCGAGCGTTGGCAGCGCCTGTTGCACCGGGCGCCGCTGGCCTTCTACCTGGTGCCGGCGGCGCTGCTGTCGTGCCTGCTGGCCTGGGGCTTCGTGGCTGGCATTGCCGCCGAAGGCTGGCCCATCTGGGTGGCAGCGGCCATGGCGTTGCCGGTGCTGCTGACCACCAGCCGGCTCGCCCTCGGCCTGGTCAACTGGCTGGTGACGCTGACCGTGAAGCCTGCGTTCCTGCCCCGGCTGGACTACACCGAAGGGATTCCCGTCGAGGCCCGTACCCTGGTCGTGGTGCCCAGCATGCTGGGCGCTGCCGGCGACGTCGAGGAACTGGTCGAAGGCCTTGAGGTGCGCTTTCTGGCCAACCGTGACGAGCACCTGCATTTCGCCCTGTTGACTGACTTCATGGATGCCCCCGAGCAGACCCGGCCCGACGACATGGCCCTGCTCGACCTTGCCAGCGACGGTATTCGCGCGTTGAACGCGAAGTACCCGAGCGGCGCTGAGCGCTTCTTCCTGCTGCATCGCCCCAGAGAGTGGAACGCCACTGAGCGCTGCTGGATGGGCCGTGAGCGCAAGCGCGGCAAGCTGGCTGAGCTCAATGCCCTGCTGCGTGGGCGCGGCGCCGAGCGTTTCATGCGCATCGTCGGCGACCTGCGCGCGCTGGACCGGGTGCGCTATGTCATCACCCTGGACACCGACACCCAGTTGCCGCGCGATGTGGCGCAAAAGTTCGTCGGCGCCATGCAGCACCCGCTGAACCGCGCACGTTTCGATGCCACGAGCGGTCGCCTGCAGTCAGGCTACGCGATCCTGCAACCGCGGGTGGGCATCAGCCTGCCCAGCGTGTCGCGCTCAACCTACGCACGGCTGTTCGGCAGCGATGCCGGGGTCGACCCCTACACCCTGGCCGTGTCGGATGTGTACCAGGACCTGTTCCTCAGTGGCTCGTTCATTGGCAAAGGCATCTACGCAGTGGATGCCTTCGAACGCGCACTGGAGGGGCGCTTTGCCGACAACCGTGTACTGAGCCACGACTTGATCGAGGGCTGCTACGCCCATGCCGGCCTGCTCAGTGACGTGCAGTTGTTCGAGGCCTACCCGGCACGCTACAGCGCCGATGTGAAGCGCCGCCACCGCTGGATACGGGGTGATTGGCAACTGCTGCCCTGGCTGCTGCCGTGGCCGCGCACCGGGCTGCAAGGCCAGGCGCAAAGCGGGCTGAGCGCGCTGTCGCGATGGAAGATTGTCGACAACCTGCGCCGCAGCCTGGAGCCGGCCGCCCTGCTGAGCGCGCTGCTGTGGGGCTGGCTGGCCAGCGCCTCGCCGCTGCTGTGGACGCTCGCGCTGCTGGGCCTGCTACTGACCCGCCCTGTGCTCGATTCGCTGCTCGAACTGCTACGCAAGACCATCGATGTGCCGCTGGCCGAACACCTGCTGGCGGCCCTGCACACCTCAAGCATCTATTTCGTGCGGGCTGGGTTGTCGCTGGCCTGGTTGCCGTTCGAGACCCTCTACAGCCTGGACGCCATTTGCCGCACGCTGTGGCGCCTGGCCGTGAGCAAACGCCGGCTGCTGCAATGGAACCCCTCGCGGGATGACGAACGCACCAGTGCCGATACCCTGCAAGCGTTCTATCGCGAACAATGGGTACAACCCGGGCTGGTGCTGTTGCTGGTGGGGGCATTGGCGATGCGTCCGAGTGTGCTGTTGCTGGCCGCCCCCATCCTTGCCCTGTGGCTGCTTGGCCCGGCCCTGGCCTGGTGGCTCAGCCGCACGCGGGGGCGCAGCGCGTTCGCGCCGCAGGCACAGGAGCTGCGGTTTCTGCATCGGCTGGCCCGGCGCAACTGGGCTTTTTTCGACCGGCATGTCGGGCCTGATGATAACTGCACCTGGCCGCCCTGCTGCTGACGCTAAGGCCAGGGCTGCTGGCGATGGCCGATACTCCTGTGCTGGACCGCCGCCTGAGCCAGGGCCTGCTGGACACCCTGGACATCCTGCGCGAAGCGTTCACCACCGCGGGCCGTGCCGACGAGCCGCTCCAGGCCTTGGGCAAACAGCTCTGGCAAGCCCATGAACAGCCAGGCCCGCTGCCCGCCTCGCTGCTGGAACAGCTCGCCGAGCAGCTACAGGGGCTAATCCAGCAGTACGCGCCACGCGCGGGCGAGGCCGACGACTGCCTGTTCTGGTTGCAGGCGATGCACCAGCAATGCCTGGACCTGGGCGGCGAGGTGCACGCCTTCCAGTTGCCACCTGGCAACGACTCCACGCTTCAGGCACCGTTGAGCTGGCGCCAGCTGGCCGAACTGCTGCCAGAGCAGTGGCCTGCCGCCGAACGTCCGGCCGTGGCCGACATACGCACGCTGGCCCGCCAGCGCATCGCACAGTCGCAAAGGCTGGCGCTGCGCATAGCCGCCATGGCCGACATGGACTTCACCTTCCTGTACGACAACCAGCGTGACCTGTTCGCCATCGGTTACAACGCCGATGAACATCGCCTCGATTCAGCCTTCTATGACCTGCTGGCATCGGAGATGCGCCTGACCAACTTCGTGGTCATCGCCCAGGGCCAGGTGCCCCAGGCCAGCTGGTTCGCCCTGGGCCGGCTGCTGACCAGCAATGCCGGGGTGCCGGTGCTGTTGTCCTGGTCGGGTTCGATGTTCGAATACCTGATGCCGCTGCTGGTGATGCCGAGCTACGAAGGCACCCTGCTCGACCAGACCTGCCAGGCCGCCGTCGAGCGGCAGATCGACCACGGCAATGTGCTGGGCATCCCCTGGGGCGTTTCAGAGTCGGCCTACAACGCCTTGGACGCTCACCTGAACTACCAATACCGGGCGTTTGGCGTACCGGGCCTGGGCCTCAAGCGCGGCCTGGGTGAAGAACGGGTGGTCGCCCCCTACGCCAGTGCACTTGCCCTGCTGGTGGCGCCAGGCGCCGCCTGCCGAAACCTGCAACGCCTGTGCACCCTGGGGCTGGCCGGCCGCTTCGGGTTGTACGAGGCCATTGACTACAGCGAGTCACGGCTGCCCCCCGGCCAGCAGGCCGTGGTGATCCGCTCGTTCATGGCCCACCACCAGGGCATGAGCTTGCTGGCCCTGACCGCCCTGCTGCTGGACAAACCCATGCAACGGCGCTTCGCCTCAGACCCGCAATTTCAGGCGAGCATGCTGCTGTTACAGGAGCGCGTACCGAAAACGGCCGCGCCCTACCTGCACACCCTGCAGGCCCCGGCTGTGGACGCTGCGGGCCAATCCGGCGAAACACGCTTGCGGGTGTTCAGCGAGCCGAATCGGCGCCACCCCGCCGTGCAGTTACTGTCCAACGGCCGCTACCACGTCATGGTCAACCATGTCGGCAGTGGCTACAGCAAGCGCGACGCGATGGCGCTGACACGGTGGCGCGAGGACGCCAGCTGCGACGCCCTGGGCAGCTTCTGTTACCTGCGTGACGTCGCCAGCGCAGCGTTCTGGTCTACCACCTACCAACCGACGCGGCATCGCGGCAAGAACCAGGAGGCGATCTTCAGTGATGGCCGCGCCGAGTTCCGCATCCGTGAAGGCGACTTCGACTGCCACACCGAAATAGCCGTTTCCCCCGAGGACGACATCGAACTGCGGCGCCTGCACCTGACCAACCATGGTGACCAACAGCGCACCCTGGAGCTGACCAGCTACGCCGAGGTGGTGCTGGCACCCGCCCTTGCCGATGCGTTGCACCCGGCGTTCAGCAAGCTGTTCGTGCAGACCGAACTGGTCCGCCCGCTGCAGGCCATCATCTGTTCCAGGCGGCCGCGCTCGCAGCAGGACGCCGTGCCGTGGATGTGCCATGTGCTCGCGGTGCATGGCGCCGACATCGATGCCGTGTCCTACGAAACCGACCGCGCCCGCTTCATAGGGCGCGGCCGCACGCTGGTCGCCCCGACGGCTCTGGACGCGCAGACAGAGGCCTTGTCCGACAGCGCCGGGGCGGTGCTTGACCCGATCGTGGCGATCCGCTGCCGTATCAGCCTGGCACCCGGCCAGAACGCCACGGTCGACCTGGTCACAGGGGTGTCCGACAGCCGCGACGCCTGCCTGCAGCAGATCGCCAAGTACCGCGACCGGCACCTGGCCGACCGGGTGTTCGACCTCGCCTGGCCACACAGCCAGGTGCAGTTGCGCCAGCTCAACGGCTCGCTCAACGATGCCAGGCTGTTCGAGCAGATGGCCGCTTCGGTGATCTACCCCAACGCGGCGCTACGGCCCCGCGGCGTCCCGCTGGCCGACGACCGGCGCAGCCAGTCAGGCCTGTGGGGCCAAGGGCTGTCGGGGGACCTGCCAATCGTGCTGGTGCAGATCAGCGACCCGGCCAACATCAACCTGGTCAAGCAGATGGTGCTTGCCCATGCCTATTGGCGACAGAAGGGCCTGGCGCTGGACCTGGTGATCTGGAACGAAGACCAGGCCGGTTACCGCCAGCAATTGCAGGATCTGATCATGGGCATCGTCACCTCCGGCAGCGAGGCGGCGCTGCTCGACCGCCCCGGGGGCATCTTTGTGCGCCCCGCACAGCAGCTGTCGGCAGAGGACCGCACCCTGACCCTTTCGGTAGCGCGGCTGGTGCTCAGCGACAGCCTTGGCACCCTCGCCGAACAACTGCACCACCGCCGCACACCGCCCGCACCCGCCGCGTTCGAGCCAGCTCCGGCAGCCCCGCAGGCGAAAGCCGATGGCCCCGCGCCGGCCCCCGCACCCGCGCTGATGCTTGCCAACCGCTACGGGGGGTACAGCAGCGACGGCCAGGAATACGTCATCCACCACGACCAGGCTCAGCCACCCCCGGCGCCCTGGGCCAATATCCTCGCCAACCCGCAGTTTGGCAGCGTGCTGTCGGAGGCCGGCAGTGCCTATACCTGGTACGAGAACGCGCACGAGTATCGGCTGACACCCTGGCACAACGACCCGGTCTGCGACCCCAGCGGCGAAACCCTCTACCTGCGTGACGAGGACAGCGGCCAGTACTGGTCACCCACGCCGATGCCGTGCCCCGGCCCTGGCCGCTATCGCACCCGCCATGGCTTTGGCTACAGCGTCTTCGAATACACCGACGACGGCCTGGACAGTGAGTTATGGGTACATGTCGCGCTGGATGCACCAATCAAGTTCAGCCGGCTCAAGCTGCACAACCGCTCGGCGCAGGCGCGGCGGTTGTCACTGACCTGCTACGTCGAGTGGGTGCTGGGCGATCTGCGCAGCAAGTCGGCCCTGCATGTAGTCAGCGAGATCGACCCGGTCAGCGGCGCCTTGTTTGCCCGCAATAGCTATGCCGAGGGGTTTTCCAGGCATGTGGGGTTTGTCGATTGCGACCTGCCCTTTTACGGTATTACCTGCGACCGCAGCGAGTTCCTTGGGCGCAATGGCGATTGCCAGGCGCCGGCCGGCATGCACCAGGCACGGTTGTCGGGGCGCACGGGCGCGAGGCTGGACCCGTGCGCGGCGGTGCAGGTCAACGTGCTGCTACAGCCTGGCGAACGCCGAGAGGTGGTGTTTCGCCTGGGTGCCGGGCCCAACGCCGAAGCCGCCAGCCGCTGTGTACAGCAATACCGCGGGCTGCGCGCGGCCATGGATGCGCTGGAGAAGGTGCGGGCCTACTGGCGCGAGACCTTGGGCAGCGTGCAGATCGAAACCCCGGAGCCGTCGCTGGACGTGCTGGCCAACGGCTGGTTGCTGTACCAGGTGATTGCCTGCCGCTTCTGGGCGCGCAGCGGTTACTACCAGTCGGGCGGCGCCATTGGCTTTCGCGATCAGTTGCAAGACAGCATGGCCATGCTCCACGCCGCCCCGGCCCTGGCGCGCCAGCACCTGCTCGACTGCGCCGGTCACCAGTATGCCGAAGGCGATGTGCAGCACTGGTGGCACCCACCCCTGCAACGGGGTGTACGCACCCGCTGCTCGGATGACCTGTTGTGGCTGCCACTGGCAACCAGCCGCTACGTGGCGCTGACCGGTGACCGCTCGGTGCTCGACGAGCCGGTCGGCTACCTGGAGGGGCGTGCGCTGAACGCGGGTGAAGAGTCCTATTACGACTTGCCCACCCAGGCGAACCTGGTCGAGAGCCTGTACCAGCATTGCCAGCGCGCCCTCGGGCATGCCCTGCAGTATGGCGCCCACGGCCTGCCGTTGATGGGCAGCGGGGACTGGAATGACGGCATGAACCGCGTCGGTGAACAAGGCCTTGGCGAAAGCGTGTGGCTGGGGTTCTTCGGCCACGAGGTGTTGCGGGCATTCGCCAGCGTTGCCCTGCGCCACGGCGACAGCACCTTCGCTCTGCAGTGCAGCCGGCAGGCGGCCACCCTGGCCGAGCACCTGGAGCAGCATGCCTGGGACGGTGACTGGTACCGCCGCGCCTGGTTCGACAACGGCCAGCTACTCGGCTCGGCAAGCAACCAGGAATGCCGCATCGACTCCGTGGCGCAGAGCTGGGCGGTGCTTTCCGGGGTTGCCCCGCCGGCACGCGCGCAGGCCGCCATGGCGGCGCTGGACAAGCACCTGGTGCGCCGCGACATCGGTATCGTCACACTGCTCGACCCACCCTTCGACCACGGCGACCTGGACCCCGGCTACATCAAGGGCTACCTGCCCGGCGTGCGCGAAAATGGCGGCCAGTACACCCACGCGGCCATCTGGGCGAGCATGGCCTATGCCCGCCTGGGCGATGCCGCCAAGGCCTGGGAACTGCTGCGCTTGATCAACCCGGTGCGCCAGGGTGCTAGCGGGCTGATAGAAACCTACAAGGTCGAACCCTATGTGATGGCCGCCGATGTCTATGCCGTCGCCCCCCATGCAGGGCGCGGTGGCTGGAGCTGGTACACAGGCTCGGCGGGCTGGATGTACCGGCTGATCGTGGAAAGCCTGCTGGGCCTGCAACGCTGCGGTGACACCCTGCGGATCGAGCCACTGCTGCCAGCGGACTGGCCCGGTTATACCCTGCACTACCGTTTTGGCAGCACCCTGTACCGCATAGAAGTGCGCAACGGCGCTGACACCGAACTGACCCTGACCCTCGACGGCCAGCAACTGGCCCAAGCGGTGCTGCCACTCAAGGATGATGGCGTGTTGCACCAGGTGATCGCCGAGTACCAGCCGTCAGCCTTGCCCACCCATTGAGGCCTGCCGCACGGCAGCACCTGCGCGCTGGGCTAACCTTGTTGCTTCAGCTGCAGCCCTCGACGGTGCCAAGCAATGCCCCCTACGTCCAGCCCCTTGCACAATCACTTGCTGGCCGCGCTTTCGGCAGAAACGTTCGACCGCCTGCAACCGCACCTGGAACGCAGCAACCTGCCGCTCGGCAAGGCGCTCTATGAGTCCGGCGACACCCTGCGCCATGTCTACTTCCCAACCGATGCAATCGTCTCGCTGCTGTATGTGATGGAGAACGGCGCCTCAGCGGAAATCTCGGTGGTGGGCAATGAAGGGCTGGTCGGCATCGCCGTGTTCATGGGCGGCGAGAGCACCCCCAGCCGGGCGATCGTGCAAAGTGCTGGGCATGCCTACCGCCTGCCCGGGCAGCGCCTGAAGGACGAGTTCAACCGTCATGGCGAGCTGATGATGCTGATGCTGCGCTACACCCAGGCGCTGATTACCCAGATGGCGCAGACGGCGGTGTGCAACCGGCATCACTCCATCGACCAGCAACTGTGCCGCTGGCTGCTGCTATCGCTGGATCGGCTGCCGGGTGACCGGCTGTGCATGACCCAGGAGCTGATCGCCAACATGCTGGGCGTACGTCGCGAGGGGGTGACCGATGCCGCTGGCAAACTCCAGCGGCTGGGGGTGATCGAATACAATCGAGGGCACATCAGGGTGCTCGACAGGGCGCACCTGGAACAGCTCAGTTGCGAATGCTACGCCGTGGTCAGGAAGGAGACCGAGCGCCTGCTCCCCTATCTGCCACAAGCACGCCCCACCGTTTAGCTAAGGGTCACGGATAACAGGCCTATGGCCCAATGCTGTCCACTCAAGATCGCCAACGCCGCTCTGCGGCCCTTTCGCGGCACAAGGCCACTCCTACAGTGTCCGCGTGAGGCCTGTACATGTTGGCTTGCGCGGTCGTTGTAGGAGCGGCCTTGTGCCGCGATGGGCTGCGAAGCAGCCCTAAGTGAGCAGCATTAGCCTATGGCCTTATCTTCTGCTGTGGCTGATAGCTGTAGCGCTCAGCCGCCGAGGCTCTGGAGGGGTCGGGACGACCTGAACCTTTTTCGCTTTCCCTGGGCGACTCGTCGAGGTAGTCATCGCGATCTTCGGGTCGAGAACGCTTGACGTCCTCGCTATCGTCTTCATCTTTCCCGGTTGGCCAGTCTTCGTCTTGCCCAGGTTCGACACCCGTGGCATCGACATCTGTGAAGCGCTTGCCAGTGGTCATACGCACCTCTCAATGCTCAGAAGTCCTGAGCTAAGACGAGTGTGCGCCTTCCAGGCTCGGCGCAGTTTTATATCGGACCAGTTGCCGTCGCGGCATTTGTCGCGCGCGCGTGTTGCAGGGCCGCCAGGCATGTATATATGATAAGCATTATCGTTTGCAGTAATGACTCACCTGGCGGCCGCACACCATGCTCCCTTCCCCTGATCCCCTTTTGTGCGATGTCGCGCTGCTCTACCGCCAGCAGCACAGCTGGTTGACGCGCTGGCTCAGGCAGCGCCTGAATTGCTCACAAAGCGCAGCGGACCTGGCCCAAGACACCTTCATCCGGCTGTTGAACAAGGAGCAGGTGCCGCAACTGCATGCGCCGCGTACCTTTCTGGCCAAGGTGGCGCAGAGCGTGTTGTGCAACCACTACCGGCGGCAAAAGCTCGAACGCGCCTACCTTGAGGCGCTGGCGACGCTGCCTGAGCCGGTGGTGCCAAGCCTGGAGACCCAGGCGATCCTGCTGGAAACCCTGATCGCCCTCGACGCGGCCCTCGATGGCCTGGAGCGCCCGGTGCGTGAGGCGTTCCTGTTGTCGCAGGTGGATGGCCTGGGGCACGCCGAAATCGCGCAACGGCTGGCCGTGTCGGTCACCACGGTCAAGCGCTACATCATCAAGGCAGGTGCACTGTGCATCATGCTCGACCACAGCCTGGACCTGCCATGAACGGCCAGGGCGCAACGTCGATCCCGGGCGAGGTGGCCGAGCAGGCCATGCACTGGCACCTCGAACTGCAAGAGCCGGCCGTCAGTGCCGCCACCCTGGCCGCCTGCATGAGCTGGCGCCAGGCGCACCCGCTACATGAACATGCCTGGCAACGGACCCAAGTGTTTGCCCAACGCCTGCGCGAAATGCGCAGCCCGGGCCAGCGCCCCTTGGCCCATGCGGCGCTGCGGCCGCAGCAGTCGCGGCGCACTGCGCTCAAGCAATTGTCGCTGCTGATGGCCGCAGGCGCAGGGGCCTGGTACTTGAAGGACGCCGCGCTGGTACAAGACTGGCGCGCTGATTACCACAGCCGCATCGGCGAGCAGCGGCGCCTGACCCTGGCCGATGGCACCCAGGTACAGCTGAACACCGACAGCGCCCTCAATGTGGCATTCGACCAGCAGGCACGCCGCCTGAGGCTGCTGCGCGGCGAGATGCTGATCACCCGCCCCGCCCTCGCCGATAGCCGCCCGCTGTGGGTAGACACCGAGCACGGCCGCCTTGAGTCGACGCTGGCGCAGTTCAATGTGCGGCTGCACGGCCAACATACCCAGGCCACCGTGTATCAGGGCAGCGTGGCGCTGCAACCAGCCCTGCATGCCCACCCGCCCATCCTGCTGGGCGCCGGAGAACAGGCCAGTTTCAACCAGCAGGGCTTGCTGGCACGGCAGGCCGTGGCCGCTGTCGCCCCCGCCTGGAGCCAGGGCATGCTGGTTGCTCAAGGCCAGCCCCTGGCTGCGTTTATCGAAGACCTGGCCCGCTATCGCCGCGGACACCTGGCCTGCGACCCGGCCTTGGCCGGCCTGCGTGTATCCGGCACGTTCCCGCTGGAAAACACCGACAAGATCATTGCTGCCGTGGCGGAAACCTTGCAGTTGGAGGTGCAGCATTTCACCCGCTACTGGGTGACATTGAAGCCGCGCATGGCCTGACGCAAAAAAGTTGCGCAGGGGTGGTCCGATTTCGCGCCTCACGAGACTTAACCCTCAGCACTTCAAATCAATGGGGGAACACTTGTGAATCGCACCGCACGCAAACGCCAGGGCTGGCAACGCTCAGTCTCGCAGAAACTCGCCGGCGCCGTGGTCCAGGGCATCGCTTGCATGGGCGCAAGCGCCCCGCTGCTGCTGATGCCCGCCTGGGCCACGGCCGCCGCACAGGCGCAGGCAGACTTCGACATCCCCGCAGGCCCCCTGGCGCCGGCATTGGCCCGCTTCGGCCAGAGTGCGCACATTCTGCTGTCCTACCCCACCGCATTGACCGAGGGCCGCAGCACTTCCGGGCTTGCTGGCCGCTTCGACATCGACCAGGGCCTGGCGATACTGCTCGCCGGCACAGGGCTTGAGGCCAGCCGCGGCGTCAACGGCAGCTATTCGCTGCAAGCCAGTGCCAGCACAGGCGCCCTGGAGCTGAGCGCGGTGTCCATTTCTGGCAAGGCGCCAGGCTCGACCACAGAAGGCACCGGGCTCTACACCACCTACTCGTCGAGCAGCTCGACGCGCCTCAACCTCACCCCACGCGAGACGCCGCAATCGCTGACGGTGATGACCCGCCAGCGCCTGGACGACCAACGCCTGACCAACCTCACCGACACACTGGAAGCCACCCCAGGCATCACCGTGGTGCGCGATGGCCTTGGCTCGGAAAGCGACTCGTACTGGTCGCGCGGCTTTGCCATTCAGAACTACGAGGTCGACGGTGTTCCGACCAGCACCCGCCTGGACAACTACTCGCAAAGCATGGCGATGTTCGACCGTGTCGAAATCGTGCGTGGCGCCACCGGCCTGATCAGCGGCATGGGCAACCCTTCGGCGACGATCAACCTCATCCGTAAACGCCCGACTGCCGAGGCCCAGGCCAGCATCACCGGCGAGGCCGGTAACTGGGACCGCTACGGCACAGGTTTCGACGTGTCCGGGCCGCTGACCGAAACCGGCAACATTCGCGGGCGCTTCGTCGCCGACTACAAAACCGAAAAAGCCTGGATCGACCGCTACAACCAGCAGTCGCAGCTGATGTATGGCATTACCGAATTCGACCTCAGCGAAGACACCTTGCTGACGGTGGGCTTCAGCTACCTGCGCAGCGACATCGACTCGCCCCTGCGCTCCGGCCTGCCCACACGCTTCTCGACCGGTGAGCGCACCAACCTCAAACGTTCGCTCAACGCAGCGCCGGACTGGTCCTACAACGACCACGAGCAAACCAGCTTCTTCACCTCCATCGAACAGCAACTGGGCAACGGCTGGAGCGGCAAGATCGAGCTCACCCATGCCGAGAACAAGTTCGACGAGCTGTTCAACTTTGCCATGGGTGAGCTGAACCCGGATGGCAGCGGCCTGTCGCAGTTGCCGGTGCGCTTCTCGGGCACGCCGCGCCAGGACAACCTCGACCTGTACGCTACCGGGCCGTTCAGCCTGTTCGGCCGCGAGCATGAACTGATCACCGGCATGACCCTGTCCCAGTACCGGGAAAAGACCCCGAGCTGGGGCGGCTGGCGCTATGACTACGCAGGCTCGCCCGCTGGGGCCATCGACAACCTGTTCAACTGGGACGGCAAGTCGGCCAAGCCGGCCTTCGTCGAAAGTGGCAAGTCGTCGATCGACGAAGACCAGTATGCGGCGTACCTGACCTC
Organism: Pseudomonas sp. SWRI68; assembly: GCF_014269165.1. NCBI lineage: Bacteria > Pseudomonadati > Pseudomonadota > Gammaproteobacteria > Pseudomonadales > Pseudomonadaceae > Pseudomonas > Pseudomonas sp. SWRI68. The sequence goes on from NZ_JABWRU010000002.1 coordinate 117,156, forward strand.
GCGTTTCAGCGTCACCGACGACCTCAGCCTGATCCTCGGCAGCCGCCTGATCAACTGGAAACGCGACACCTCGGACCGGCCTTATGGCGGCGACGAAACCGAAGTGAATCGCGAGGAAAACGGCGTCTTCATCCCCTATGCCGGCGTGGTCTACGACCTGGACGACACCTGGTCGCTGTACGCCAGCTACACCAAGATCTTCAACCCGCAAGGGTCGTGGGTCACCGACGAGAGCAACAAACCGCTCGACCCCATGGAAGGCGTAGGCTACGAGCTCGGCATCAAGGGCACTCACCTGGATGGCAAGCTCAACTCCAGCCTCGCGGTGTTCAAGCTGGAGCAGGACAACCTGGCCATCTGGCAACACGACAACGTCTACAGCGCCGAACAGGACACCACCTCCAAGGGCATCGAGCTTGAGCTTAACGGGGAACTGGCCGAGGGCTGGCAAGCGTCGGCCGGTTACGCCTACTCGGTCACCACCGATGCCGACGACCAGCGCATCAACACCAACCTGCCGCGCAACAGCTTCAAGACCTTCACCAGCTACCGGCTGCATGGGCCGCTGGACAAGATCACCATCGGTGGTGGGGTGAACTGGCAGAGCAAGGTCGGTGCCGACCTGCATACCTTCAGCCAGGGCAGCTACGCGGTCACCAACCTGATGGCGCGCTACGACATCAACCAGCACTTGAGTGCATCGGTGAACCTGAACAACGTGTTCGATCGCGAGTACTACAGCCAATCGGGCTTGTACGGGGTTTATGGTACGCCGCGCAATGTGATGACCAGCTTCAAGTACAGCTTCTGAACCCAATGAAGCCGGGGCGCAAAAGCGCCCCCGGCTTCAGCTAGTCCGCAATCACTACCACCTCTTTCAAGCGCTCGCTCGCCGGCGCCGGGCGCCCGTACAGATACCCCTGAAAATGCGAGCAGCCCTCCGCTGCCAGCCGCCGCATCTGCTCTTCCGACTCCACGCCCTCGGCCGTGGTCTTGATCATCAAGCTGTTGGACAAATCGGTAATGGCCCGAATGATCGACATCGCCTCACGGCTGTCGCACATGTCGTGCACGAACGACTTGTCGATCTTGATCCGGTCGAACGGGAACGAGCGCAGGTACCCCAGCGACGAATAACCAGTGCCGAAATCATCCAGCGAAATGGACACGCCCAGGTCTTTCAGTGCCCGCAGGGTTCGCACATTTTCTTCACTGTTGCCCAGCAACACCGACTCGGTGATCTCCAGCTCCAGGCGCCGCGCCGGCAACCCCGAATCGGCCAGGGCCAAGGCCACGGTGTGGACCAGGTTGGCATTCTTGAACTGCACCGGTGACAGGTTGACCGACACCGTCTGCTCACTGTCCCAGCTGGCCGCCTCCTGGCAGGCCAGGTTCAACGCGCGGATGCCCAGTTCATGGATCAGCCCGGTCTCTTCGGCGATGGGGATGAAGTCCATGGGCATGACCATGCCGCGGGTCGGGTGCTCCCAGCGCAGCAGCGCCTCGTAGCCCGTCACGCTGCTGGTCTGCTGGTCGACCACTGGCTGGTAATGCAGCTCCAGTTGGCCCAGGTGCAACGCCGTGCGCAGGTCGGTTTCGACCAGGCGGCGCTGGCGGGCGGCGACGTCCAGCTCGACGTTGAAGCACTCGTAGCGGTTGCGGCCATTGCGCTTGGCCTCGTACAAGGCCATGTCGGCATAGCCGAGCAGTTGCTCTGCCTGGTCGTTGTCGTCCGGGGCGATGGCCACACCGATACTCACACCCACGGTGAACTGGTGCCCCTCGATCTGAAACGGCGGGCAGATCGCGTTGATGAGGCGCTGGGCGGTGTTGCACGCGGCATCGCGGCCATCCAGGCCGGTGAGCACCACGGCAAACTCGTCACCGCCCAGGCGGGCCAGGGTGTCGTGCTCGCGCAGTTCGCGCCGCAGGCGCTTGCCCAAGGCACGCAGCAGCTTGTCGCCGAACGCATGGCCGAGTGAATCGTTGATGTTCTTGAAGTTGTCCAGGTCCAGGCACAGGGCTGCGGTCAGCTTGGCGTTCTCGTCACCGCGCACCAAGGCTTGGCGCAGGCGCTCATGGAACAGCGTGCGGTTGGGCAACCCGGTGAGGGCGTCGTGGTGCGCCATATGGTGGATCTGCGCATGGGCGGCCAACTCTTCGGTGGCATCTTCGGCCACGAACAGCACGTAGTCGGCCTGGCCCTCGCGGTTCTGGCTGAGCAGCGTACGGCTGCGCAGGGTGCGTGGGCCACGCAGGGTGTCGACCCGGGTCTCGGCGGCGTAGCCTTTGCTGCTGCGCGCGCCCCGGGCGAGCTGCTGCTCCAGGTACTCGGCAGCGGCCGGCGCCAGGCTGTCGGCGGGCCGTTGCCCGATCATGCGCGTGCCTGGCCCACCGAACAGGCGCTCGGCCTGCTGGTTGGCCAACAGGATGCGTTGGCTCTCCAGGTCCTGCACGATGACACTGGCGGGGATGTTGGCAATCACCGAGTCGAGAAACTGCGACAGCTTGGCCATTTCCTGGCTGTACTGCTCGGCCAGTTCCTTGGCCTTGAGCAGCTCCAGCTCCTGGTGGTGGCGTTCGGAGATGTCACGGGTGACCTTGGCGAACCCCACCAGGCGGCCGTCATCGTCGTGCACCGCGTCAATCACTACATGCGCATGGAACGCCGAGCCATCTTTGCGCAGGCGCGAGCCGACCTCTTCGAAACGCCCCGTGCATCGCGCCTGCTCAAGGTTGTATTCGGGCAGCCCGGCAGCCCGTTCGGCATCGTTGTAGAACACCGAATAGTGCTGGCCGACGATCTCGTCGGCATGGTACCCCTTGGCCCGCTGGGCGCCGGGGTTCCAGTTGGCGACGATGCCTTCGGGGGTGAGCAGGTAGATGGCATAGTCCACCACGCTCTGGATCAGAAACCGGTACATGATGTCGGGGCTTGCGACTAGCGACATGAAATTAACCTGAACCTTCGACGGGTACGAAAAGGAACCCCGGCAGTTGCGCGGCGGGGTCTTGTACAGAGGTAGTGGCATTATGCCGCCAACCTGGATTTTGTGAAGTGGCTCACAAAATTTTGCTGCACGGTTCTTTGGTGTTTGAAGGTTTGGAGGCGGCTAGGTGCTTGTCTTGGGTTTGGAAGTGGGGCGGATACTGGCAACTCACAAGCTAAGTACGGTCACCTCCATGATCGTCTCCGACATCATGGTCGGGACCGTCGTCCGCGCCATGCCCTACACCGTGGGCCTCACCCACATTGTGGTTGGCCTCATGGTTGGCACCATCATCGGCCCCGTTACGTCCGCTGTCACCCCGGCCTGAGCTGGCATGTCCGCCGCCGTCGCCACTGTGTCCGCTGCCACTGCCGCCATGGCCACCGCCGCCACTGCCGCCGCCACCGCCGTGGCCTCCACCTCCACCTCCGCCGCCATGGCCGCCACCACCGCCACCATGACCGCCACCTCCACCGCCGCCATCCTTCGCATACGCACTGGACGCACCGCCCATGGAGTCAGGCACCAACACTGCCGACGCTGACAAAACCGCGCCGATCGCCAAAGCCAACAAGCATTTCTTGAGCATGATGTGCCTCCGCTTGGAGTAGCACGGGGTTGCACAGGGCACCCCGTGAGTTCCGGCCCCCGTGGGGCGACCTGCAACCAGTGCGGCCTTCCATCTGCAGCGAGTGAGCGAGGTCCTTCAGGGCCAGCTGGCCAGTTAGTGCAAAATGTTTCTTACGTCCTGAGCGTAGTCATGCCGCCCGGCTTGTCGCCGACCAGTCATCCGAATGGCGCCTAAACGGTCGCTGTGCGCGGCATCAGGTCATACGGGTGCTTCCAACCGGGTGTGCCCTTGATACGCGCTTTCCAGGCCTCGATATGGGTGAATTCGGCCAGCGCGATACCGGTGTCTTCAGGCATGAACACATACCCTGCCAGCGACAGGTCGGCGATGGTCAACCGCCCGCCGACCATGAAGGGGGTTTTGGCCAAGTGCGCATCGACGATGCGATAGGCCGCCGTGGCGCGATCACGCAAGAACTTGGTCACCTCCGTTTCGCCCATCTTTTTCAGGCAGTAGATGAACCGCAGCGCCGCGTAGTAGCTGGTGAACTTGTGGTTGTCGAACAGCATCCAGCGCCAGATTTCGCGTTTCTCGTCCTCATCGCGCGGGCCAAACTGGCCGGTCTGTTCGGCCAGGTATTCGAGGATCAGCGCAGATTGGGTGAGCGACTTGCCAGCGTGCTCCAACACCGGCACCTCGCCTTGCTCGTTCACGTCATCGCGCCAGGATTGCTCGCGGGTCTGGCCGTTGAAGAAGTCGACGAACACCGGCTGCCAGGCCTGGCCGGTGAGTTCGAGCATGAGGGCGACTTTGTAGGCATTACCGGATTCTGCGAAGCAGTGGAGTTTGTATTCGGACATGGCAGACCTTCAGTTTACTTTGAATGATCGTTGGCTGCTGGGGGCCGTTGCATGGGCCAATCACCGGCCAACCGAGCAAATCACGAGCAACTCGCAAAGGTCAATTCAAAACCTCCCACGACCCGTCACTCCCGTTATATGCCCGCCGCGTGCGTCGTGCGACAGTGAGGAAAACAACACGGATAAACCCCATGTACAGAAACACCTCTACCCCTGCGGACGACAACGGTTGCGGCTGGTTCCACCTCAGCCCCGGGCGCCAGCCTTGCGCCGCGCATCGGGGGCGGAGCGAAGCGCGCTGGGTGGTGCTCGGTGCCGGCTTCACCGGCCTTGCGGCAGCACGGCAACTGGCGCTGCATCACCCCGACGACGAGATCGTCCTGGTGGAGGCCCAGGAAGTCGGCTTCGGCGCCTCGGGGCGCAATTCGGGCTTTGCCATCGACCTGCCCCACGACATCGGTGCGCCTGACTACATCGGTGAGCTGGCCACTGCGCGAATGAACCTCAAGTTGAACCTGCGCGCGCAGTCGATACTGCACAAGCTGATCGGCCAACACGGCATCGACTGCCAGTTACGCCCGGACGGCAAGTACCAGGCCGCCGTCGAAGACAAGGGCTTGGCCGTGCTGGAAGCCTACCGCAGCGGCCTGGAAAAACTTGGCCAGCCCTACCAGATGATCGATGCCCATGACCTGCCGGCACACCTCGGCACGTCGTTCTACCGCAAGGCGCTGTACACGCCCGGCACCCAGTTGCTGCAGCCGGCCGCCCTGGCCAAAGGCCTGGCGCAAAGCCTGCCCGGCAACGTGACGCTGTACGAACACACCACCATCACCCGCCTTGAACAGGGCTCGCGCATCACCCTCAAGCACGCCCACGGCGAGATCGTTGCCGACCAATTGCTGCTGACCAACAACGCCTTCGCCTCGTACTTCGGCTTTTTGCCGGGCCGGCTGCTGCCGATCTTCACCTACGCCAGCATGACCCGCCCCCTGAGCGACGACGAGCAGGCACGCCTGGGCGGCAAGGCAAGCTGGGGCATCATCCCCGCCGACCCGTTCGGCAGCACCCTGCGGCGCACCCCGGACCAGCGCCTGCTGGTACGCAACAGCTTCAGCTTCAACGCCGACGGCCGTGCCAATCAGCGCCACTTGCAGCGGGCCGCTCGACAGCACCGGGTGTCGTTCGAACGGCGCTTCCCGATGCTCTCGGGTACGCCGTTCGAGTTCACCTGGGGCGGCGCGATGTGCCTGTCGCGCAACCACCTGTCGCACTTCGGCACACTGGCACCCAATATCCATGCTGCGCTGTGCTGCAACGGCCTGGGGATTACCCGGGGCACCGCTACCGGTACCTTGCTGGCCGACTGGCTGAGCGGTGAGCGCGACGAACTGATCGACTTCCTGCTGGGCTCGGCGGGGCCTAACCGCAACCCACCGGAACCGCTGCTGAGCATGGGCGTGAACCTGAACCTGCACTGGGGCCAGCGCCGTGCCGGCCTGGAAAGCTGACAAGGAGGCATCATGCATAGTCTGGGTATTCTCGGGGTCGGCGAGCTGACCGAAAAAGTAGTAATGGGCCTGCGCCGCAGTGGTTTCGACGGCGCGATCCTGCTGTCGCCACGCAACGCCCAGCGCGCCGAAGCGCTGGCCCACACCCAAGGTTGCCAGGTACTGCCGAGCAACCAGGCGGTGGTCGATCAGGCCGAGCTGGTGATGCTGGGCGTGCGCCCGGCAGCGCTGGCACAACTCGCCAGCGAGGTGCGCCTGCGCCCCGGGCAACGCTTGCTGTCGTTGGCGGCGGGTGTGGGCCTGGCACAGTTGCAAGCGGCCTTCCCTGCGGCCCACTGCGTGCGCGTGATGCTGTCTTACGCGGCGCAACACAACCAGGCCACCGTGGTGGTCTGCCCGCCGGACGTACCTACCGAGCAGGGCCTGGGCGCGCTGGGCAACCTGGTGGTGCTGCAGGATGAAGCCGCGTTCGAGCTGGCCACGATTGCCGCGTGCATGAACGGCTGGTTCTACTTCCTGTTGCACGATTTGCAGCAGTGGCTGACCGACAAGGGTCTGCCGGCTGCCGAAGCGCGTGCTCTGGTGCTGGGCAACCTGCACGACTGTGTGACCAGTGCCCAGCGCCAGCCCGAGCACACGCTGAAGGCGTTGGGGCAGGCGATTGCCACGCCAGGCACCTTTACCGCCGATGGGCTGGCGGTACTGATGCATCAGCCAGTGAGTGCCAGCTGGGGCGCGGCCTGCGAGGTGGTGCTGGATGGGCTGTTGACGCGGTCCAGGTAACGTCCTCTTACGTACCGTCCGCTTGCCCGGCCAGTGCAACCTTGGGTGGCAGCTGCAACAAGCCACGCGGCAAGCGGAAGCCTTTGAAAGGCTGTTGGGTAATCGGGTTGAAGGCTTTTTCAGCATTCAGCCGATAGCGCATCACGCCGTCTCCGGTCCTGAAGCTCAGGTCCACGCTGGTTGCGGTGCGCCCATTGAGCGAGCCGCGGCTAAGCAAGCGGAACATCGACCAAGGCCCGCGGTACTCCAGGCTGCTGCTATTGCCGTTCTGCCGGAGCAACGTAAGGTTGCTGCGCACTTTGCGCCCCAGGGTATTGGGCCAGACAACCCCGCTGATCTGGCTTGGACCATGGGTGTAAGCAATCAACTGGCCATCCAGGTCCAGCAGACTGGTGCGCTGATTGGCGCTGAGCCCCAACGGCTCGATGCTGAATTGCACACTCAGGTTGCCACGCTGGTCGAAGAAGGTCTCGCGGATGCGGTCTGCCAGCGCCAACTGTTCGATCACGTCGCTGCGGATCAAGGACTGCCCCTGACCTGACTGCAGGGCTTCGAGGTTGTCCTTCAGGAACACCTTCAGGTACTGATCATTGAACTGTTGCAGGCGACCCTTCGGCCCAAAGAACGCCTCGAAGTCTTCCAGAGAGGCATCGGGCGCTTTCACCACGAAGGGGTAGCGCCCCGCCAGGCGTTGCTGGAAGAAGCTGTACACTTCAACGTCCCAGCGTCGCTCCAGTTCACGCAACGCTTCCACGTTCAACACCCGCGCGGTTTGATCCGCGACTTTTCTTACCTGGAAGTTGAGGGGTTCCGGCAACCCCGTCGCAACACGCTGCAAGGTACCGATCGGGTCGTGCCCCGTCATCGAGAAGCGCTGATGCACCGCTTGCAGGGCTGCCTTACCTCGATCGGGGCTGTCCTGCACCGCCTTGGCATAGTCGTGGACGGCGGCAATGGCGGCGAGCGTTTCATCGTAGTAACTCGGTTTATCGCCTGTTGCCTGCAACATGGCACTGAGGCCCGCGAATGCCCGCTGAATCGCTAACGTCTGTTGTTGCGCGGGTGGGCGACTTGCAGGCTGCAGCGCAGCAGCCTCACTCGGCGCTTCAATGCCTGCTGCCGAGGACAGCGACGTGTTTTCGCGCACGGTATCCAGCAGCCGCTGCAGCGGCGCTGCTGGCCCCGTCATCTGTTGCAGGATCACGACAGCATGATCCAGGTCGCGAAAGTCAGCCACCGCAAACGCATTCAGGGCACGCCGCCAGCTGTCGATGTAGTCGGTGCTGTACAGATTGCGCAAGCGTTCGCTCAGCGCCTCCCGGTCGGCGTCCGAATAGTCAAGTTGCGCGCGTTCGCCGAGTGCCCACTGGTCGATCATCGCCATTTCGGCGAACCGCTGGCTGCGCGGTTCAAAATACGCCGTGTAGCCTTTGGCGGTCAGCATGGGGGCCAGCAGAAGGTTATCCTCCCGTCCGGCCCCTGCAGACGGCTGGTAAACCACATCGAACGCCGGGCCCACTTGGTGACGCAGGTCCAAGCCGATGTGTAGCTGCTCCTGGGCCTGTTGCTTGAGGCCTGCATACACCCGCTGTGGCAACGGCACCTTGCGCAATGCCTGCTGCACTTCACTGACCCGCTGGCGGAACTGCGGCAGATCTGCATCGGCATACGCCAAGGCATATTCTAGGTGCTGCATGAGGTCGCGCTGCAGCTGCCCCTGGCCTGGAAACGCCTGTTGCCACTGCCGTGCCATCCACTCCTCGACCCATTCAGGCCGGCGGCTCTTGCGGTCTTCGAGCATACGGTAAACCCTGAGCGCCGCCATTTGCTGCTCACTGCCGGGGGGCGCCGCGTTCATGGCATCGATCACTCCGCTGGCCAAGGCCGGCAAGAAGCGCTTGGAGAGCAAGCTCAGGTAGGCTTCGTCCACCCGGGGCCCGATGGCGCGCCCCTGATACAGGCCCAAATCCGCCACACCAGGCCACGCAGCACGGTAATCGCCAAACACCGATACCGCATCACGGATCTGGTCCAGTGGCTCCAGCAAATTGCGGCCGGTCGGGTCCAGGCGCTGATCCACTTCGTGATGGCTGTACTCCTGGCTCTTGGCAAGCACCCCGGCGGCCTTGGTGCCATTGATATCGAAGTAGCGTTGCCAACTGGCAATGGCGATGCAGAACGCAAGCAGGCCTACACCAGAACCCACCCACAGCAATTGGCGCTTGCTGCGAGCCACCTTGACATTGTCCCCGGCAAGGCCGGCCTCCTGGAAGATCACCCGCGCAAAAGCCCGTTGGACGAAGTAGACCAGCGCCTTGCCTGGCGCCTTACCTTCACGCAAGGGAAGCTTCGTTTTATAGGGCTGAGCCGCTTCTCGGATGAATGCATTACGCATTTCGCCTTGCTGCGTGACGGATGACCAATACACACCACGGACCAAGGCCGGTGTGGTGAAACGGTCACTCGCCAAGGCCTCGCGTAGAAACCCTAGCAATATCGGCCGCAGCCCGATCAACTGCGCATGCAAGGAAAACAGCCGTGCGCGCAGGGGTGCACTGCCCACTGAATCGATACGGTCCACGACCTGCTCGAACAGCTGGCAAATCAAGCGATCGTAGTGTTCAGCGTATTCGTCCAGCCAGGCGTCGAACGCTTCGACCGCATCCAGCTTGAACGTGAACCCCAGCATGTTTGCGCGGCTGGCCGCTGAGAGCTTGCTGTAGAAAGGATCAAAACCATCGAGCAGATCGAATTTGCTGAGCACCACATACAGTGGCAAGCGCGAACCCAGCTGACTGCTTACCTCGTGCAAGCGTGTGCGCAACACATGGGCCAATGCCGTGCGTTGCTCAGGTGACCCATGCAACAGCCCGGGCAGGTCGACAACCAGCAACAAGCCATTGAGCGCTCTCTGGCTTCTATTGCGCAGCAACCAGCCCAGCAGATGGCTCCACAACTTGCCCTGGGTGCCTTCTGATACCGCGGGCTCACTGTTCGGCGAGCTTGCCAGCGCGCCCTGACTGATGAAGGCGCCGGGTGGGTCGATGATCACCGCGTCATTGCTGATCCACCACCCCACCGGGTAAGCAAGCGTTTCAGCCTGCCGGCCGCGTGCCTGGGCCTTGTCGATACGCGTCAGGGAAAAACTCTGATCGGTGCAATCGATGAAGCTGCTTTTCCCGGCATGCTCATCGCCCAGCACCAGATACCACGGCAACCGATACAAAGCCCGTCGACCGCCTGCATTGTCCAGATACCGTGCAAGGCCCTGGTTTAACGCCTTCTCTTGGGCGTGGACGAAGGGCAATGCAGGGTCCGACTCGGCAGCCATTGCCATAGCCCGCTCAGCTTGCAGGCGGCGAAAGCGCGCACGCAGTATGACCAGCCAGCACACCAAGGGCACCAGCACGAGCACCAGGCTCGCCAGACTGCGATGGGCCACGCTCGCCAGTGGCTGTTGTTCACGCCATGTCCAGTGCGGGCCAAGCCACCAGATGGCAACCAACATCAGCGCAGCGCCAATAGCCAACAGCAGCGGCAGTGCCAGGCCAATGCGCGTAGCCACCGGCAAGCCCCAGCGTTTGAGTTGCTTCCATAGTTGATTCATGAGGGCTCCTGGTCCTTGTTCTGGTTGGCCAACGCTGGGGCTGTGGCGTACTGCTGGAGCCGCTGGAACACCTCGGGCTCCCAGGCGTCGGCGGTGGTTTGCTGCATCGTGCGGGCCACACCGGCGCACAGGTCCTGGGCCAGCCAGGACACGCCCCGCGCCGCCAGCAAGTCAGCAGCAATCACGGTGGTATGGCAGCGATCACGAGGGGCACGAAAATCCGCCTGCAGCGCTTGCAAGCGGAGCAGAACCGGCTCTACACCGCCACTTTCCAGTTGGCTGACCAACTCCTCGCGCAAGCCGCTGAACTCATGAGTGGGGGCACCCTGCTCGCCCTGCCCCTGACCGCCCTTGAGCCAAGCCAGGCATTGGTCATCGACAAACACCCTGCCGTCGCTGAAGCCCAGCTGCTGCAGGGCGGGCATACGCTGTACGAACCGCGCGGTGGTCGCGCGGATCGCCTCAGCGACCTCGCCCATCGCCAGCCGCGAAGCGGTAGTCGCGGCCAGAAAACTGCCGCGAATCCAGAAGGGGCATGCCGCCACACTCTTTTCGATCCGCTGCAGTAACCCCGGGTCAATCACCGTGCCGGCGATAGCGTCTTCGTAGGCCCCTGCTATATCCAACGGAACCGCCATCAGTTCCGTACGGTTGCCGCCCTGCCTGGCTTGGGGTGCTGCCTGGAGGTGCGCCCACAAGCCAAAACGACGTAACTGATAGCCGGTCGGGTCGTACGGGTCCTGTTGATTGATGAGCTCGGCCATGGTCAACACGGCCCGTCGTGTCTCTCGTTCGTTGCCCATCGACACACGTGGCATAGGCGTGGCGATGACTTCGGCCAGCGGCGCAACATCAATGCTTGCCGCAGGCGCCTTGGGCGACGCATCAGGCTCGCCGATGCCGTCGGCAACCGCCGTGTGTTTACTAAGCAAGCGCTGCAGTTCGCCCAGCAGGCCCGCGTCCAGTTGGGCGATGCCCTGCTGCTGTTGCAGGCACGTCAACGCTTGCTGCGCCGCCGTCGCAAGCGCCGGCGTATAGGTGAAGCGGTCAAGGCGCGGCAACGCTTCGATCAAGCGGTTGAGCATCAAGGCCGCCAGCTTGCGTTTGCCCAGGAAACCTTTAGGGCCGGGCTTTGGATGGGCGGGTTCCCAGTAGTGTTCGACCATGCCGGCCAACAACGCCAACGTGTAGCCCCAGCGCTCCCAGCAGCCACTGCGCAGCCACGCAACACTGAGGTGAGAGACGATGCGCAGGTGCTTGCATTGCTGGCTCAGGTAAAGCCGGGACGCCTCTTCAATGTAAACCCAGTCGATCGAGGCTTCCTGCAGCCCGCCCAGCTTGACCATCTCCTGGTCAATGGCCTGGTAGGTTTCGTCCTCCACATCGAACAGCCCAGCAGGGACCGCCGGATCAATCGGTGCGAGCAACCCTGTGATGTGCTGCGCAGGCACCTGCTGTGCTACCACCGGCATGTGCTTCGCACCTGGCGGATCAAAGGGTCCAGACCTTGAGCATCAAAAATCAGCCCATCGACTTCGTTGTGATCACTCACAACTTCGATGCGCTGCGCCCCTATCAGCTGCTTGATCTGCTCGATCGCCGGCAAACCTCGCCCCGCGTCGAGCACTTGCCCGTTTTCCATCACCTGCCAGGGCGTCGCATTCGTAGACCCACCTTCCCCCTTCAGCCGCACAGTCACCCAGCTCGCGCCGATGGGCTGCCTGGCAATCAACTGCAGCCGGGAGATGTGCTGTATGCAACTGATGGCCAGATAGGAAGGGTCATCGCCTGAGGCAATGGCGGGGGCCGAAATGACCCATTCAGGTGCGCGGTCACTGCCCTCGCTTTGGCTGCCAATGCGAAACGTCAGGTCATCTGCCGTACGTGTGGCCTCATTTGCCATCACCCGTAACACGCTGGTTGCTTCCAGCTCCGGTGCTGACCACTGTTTTTTCGCCTTGTGCGCAGGTGTGCCGGCCGCCTGGTCGAAACAGGCCAACCGCTCAATGTTAGACACGATCGCGGGGCAGTCCTGAATAGGGCTTGCCAGCACCGGCTGCAGGAAAAACACCAACGAAAGACCGGCGACATATGCACAGCGAATTATCATTCCAAGTTCACTCTCTACAAACAGAATAAATGCCCTACATGGCCGTGCACACTTTTCCTACAAGCACGCACCAATAAACGCACTCACACACAGCCGACCCAAATAAAATCACCACGAGCCTAGTACATAGAACCAACTGCACACAAACAAATATTCGCTTACATTTTCCCGCTCGACCAAGAGACATTATTTACTGCATGGTTTTTATAGGCCACCGACAACTATATAGAGCCAACCATTGAAACTTAGGAAATTTCCTACAAAACAAGTATCGCAATTAAACACGCGACAATACGGACCTTGCAGAAAACGATCAAAAACAACCAGTGAGTTAAACGCCAATGTCAAAAAACACAGGCTCTGTAGCGCCTAAAGAGCGCATAAACATCAAGTATGTTCCTGCCACCGGGGACGAACAGGCCGAAGTAGAGCTGCCGCACAAAATGCTCGTCCTGGGCGATTTCGGCTTGGATGACAGCCGGGCGCTAGAAGACCGCGCGGTCATGCGCATTGATAAACACAGCTTCAACAACGTCCTGAGCGAAGCCGACGTGCGCCTGAATATGTCAGTGCCCTCCCTGCTCAGCACCGCCCCCGACGCCGAGCTGGCGGTCAGCCTGCAGTTCAAGTCCATCCATGACTTCGGGCCGGACCAGATCGCTCGACAGGTACCCGAACTGAACAAGCTATTGGAGCTGCGCGAGGCGCTGGTCGCCCTGAAGGGCCCGCTGGGCAACGTGCCGACATTCCGCAAGCAACTGCAACACCTGTTGAGCAATGAGCAAACCCGCAAGCAGCTCGCCAAAGAACTGGACCTGGTGCTTGAGGCGCCAAAAGAAGACTGAGACAACGGAGCGAACCCATGCCAAAGCAAAACAGCACTACCGTCGCCGTTGATACCCCTGCCGAAACGTTGAGCCCAACCACGCTGCTTGACCAGATCATGGCGCAAACCAAATTGGTGCCTGCGCAAGAAGGCTATCAGGTCGCCCGGCAGGGTGTATCTGCCTTTATTGCCGACATCCTCAAAAACCATGACCCAGAGCAACTTATCAATAAGCACCGTGTCGACCAGATGATTGCGGAACTGGACCGGGTGCTCAGCAAGCAGATGGACGCCATCGTGCATCAGCCCGCGTTCCAGCAGCTTGAGTCTTCCTGGCGCGGGCTGAAACTTCTGGTCGACCGCACGGACTTCCGCGAAAACATCAAGCTCGAAGTGTTGCATGTCAGCAAAGCCGATTTGCTCGATGATTTCGAACATGCGGCTGATATCACATCCAGCGGCATGTACAAACACGTTTACACGGCCGGTTACGGCCAATTCGGTGGCGAACCGGTTGCGGCCATGGTGAGTGACTATAACTTCGGCCCGTCCTCACCGGACATCAAACTGCTGAGCTACATGGCCTCGGTGGGCGCCATGTCGCATGCGCCCTTTCTCGCAGCGCCGTCCCCCGAATTCTTTAACTTGAGCAGTTTCGAAGAGCTGCCCAATCTCAAGGAAATCAAAGACATTTTTGCAGGGCCTCGGCATGCCAAGTGGCGGGCTTTCCGTGAAAGCGAGGACGCCCGTCACGTGGCCCTGACCGGGCCGCGGTTCATGCTTCGCTCCGTCTACCACCATCAGGACCAGCCGATCAGCAGCTTCAACTACGACGAGAACATCGACGGCCGGCATGACAATTATCTCTGGGGCAGTTCCGCGTTCCTGCTGGCCAGTTGCATCAACGACAGCTTTGCCCGCTACCGCTGGTGCCCGAATATCATCGGCCCGCAGTCGGGTGGCGCCGTCGAAGACCTGCCGGTTCATTTGTACGAATCCTTGGGCCAGTTGCAGGCCAAGATCCCGACCGAAGTGCTGATCTCCGATCGCAAGGAATTCGAGCTGGCTGAAGAAGGCTTCATCGCCCTGACCATGCGCAAAGACAGCGATAACGCGGCGTTCTTCTCCGCCAACTCGGTGCAGAAACCCAAGCACTTCCCGAAAACCGCTGAGGGCGTGCAGGCCCAGACCAACTACAAGCTTGGCACCCAGTTGCCCTACCTGTTCATCGTCAACCGGCTTGCCCACTACATCAAGGTGCTGCAGCGCGAACAGATCGGCAGCTGGAAGGAACGGCGGGACCTTGAATCCGAGCTCAACAAATGGATCAAGCAATACGTCGCCGACCAGGAAAACCCTTGCGCCGATGTTCGCAGCCGCCGCCCGCTGCGTGCAGCCAGGGTTGAAGTCTCGGACGTTGCCGGTGACCCGGGTTGGTACCAGGTTTCACTCGCCGTGCGCCCGCACTTCAAATACATGGGTGCGAATTTCGAGATTTCCCTGGTCGGGCGGCTCGACACGCAATGAGCGCCCTTTTCGATCGCTTGATGGCGGACCAGTCCACTCCCCGAGAGCCGTCCCGGCGGGAGAGCGCTTCGCAAAAATTCGCCGCCATCAAACGCCACCTTGAAACCTTGCTCAACGCCCGCCAGGGGTGCTCGCAGAGCAGCCCTGACCTGGGCCTGCGTGACTTCAACGGGCATGACGTGAGCAGCGGCGAATTGCTTGCGCAAGTGAGCGCGGATATTCGCCGCACCCTTCAACGCTACGAGCCACGCATACAGCTGCGCACCCTTAAAGCCGTACCCGATGTTCACGCCCCACTGGACTTGCATTTCAGGTTGGATTGCCACGTACAGGTCAACAACCACACGGAGCAGCTGCAACTCGAGCTGCTGGTCAACGGGCACAACCGTTACACCCGAGTGAGGTGACCCATGTCACTAAAGGACCGATTCAGCGAAGAGTTGCACTACCTGCGCGAGCTGGGGAACGACTTTGCCAAGGACAATCCACAGCTCGCCCGGCTGCTAGGCAAGGGAGGTAGCGACCCCGATGTGGAACGCCTGATGGAAGCCTTCGCGTTCCTGACGGCCAAGCTGCGGCTCAAGCTGGAAGACGACCTGCCAGAGCTGACCCACCCCATGCTGCAGTTGCTGTGGCCGAATTATCTGCGGCCCCTGCCCAGCGCGACGATCATCCAGTTCACGCCGCTCAAGCAGTCCCTCAGCCAGTCACAGCACATCCCCAAAGGTTCAAGGCTGTTCTCGAAGCCAGTAGACAGTGTGGCCTGCGAATTTCGCACCTGTACTGCGGTGAATATCCATCCGTTCGAGATCGAGGCGGTGGGCGCAACCCAGACATTGGACAGTTCGGTGGTTCGCATCGACCTTCAAGCATTGGTTGAGCGGCCACTGAACAGCCTGGGCTGCTCCAGCCTCGACTTCCACCTCAGCGGCGATAGCAGTAACGCCCGCACGCTGTACTTGTGGCTTTCCCAGTACCTGAAGCAAGTCAGCGTGACCATCAACGGTGAGGTGCGCCGGCTACCGGCCAGCAGCGTCCTCTTCCCGGGGTTCAGCCCCGACGACGCCTTGTTGCCCTACCCGCAGAACGTCTTTGACGGCTATCGCATCCTGCAGGAGTACTTCGTCTTCCCCCAGCGGTTTCACTTCTTCAGCGTGACCGGGCTGGAAAAACTGTGGCCCGTTCATGCCAGCCAACAGGTGAGCATGGCGTTTCACTTCACGCGTCAACTACCTGACTCACTGCGTGTCGGCAAAGCAGACTTCAGCCTGTATTGCACACCGGCGGTCAACCTGTTCGCGCACAGCGCCGAACCGATCGACCTGTCCAACGAGCACGCCCAGGTCCAACTGAAGCCTAAAGGCTCAGAGCAGTCCGTTTACGAAATTTTCAGTGTCGACCACGTCATCAGTACCCGAGCGACGACAGATGGGGGTAGCGGCGAGTACCTGCGGACCTTCCGCCCATTCGAGTCGTTTGCGCATGAAATCGAGCACGTGCAAGGGCGCACCGCGCTGTATTACCGCTACCAGCTCGAAGACTCGCTGCGCGGTGATGGCGTCACCCATCGCATCTCGTTCGTCCGCGCCGATGCCAACGCCTACATTGGCCAGCTGGAAACAGCGTCGATAGACCTGACCTGCACCAATCGGGACCTGCCGCTGGCGTTGGGCGTCAATGACATCAACGTGCTCACCGAGGTCACGCCGCCGCTCGCCGCCTATACCAACATCTGCGCGCCTACCCGCCCCTATCGCCCCGTGCTGGACGGTCAGTTGCAGTGGGCATTGGTCTCCAACATGTCGCTCAACTACCTGTCGCTGCTCTCGGTAGAGCCGTTGAAAGCGGTCATCCGTACCTACGACTTCGCAGCCTTGCACGATATCCAGCAAGCACGCACCACCGCTAAACGCCTCGACGGCATCCGTGAAATTCACACCGAACCTATGGATTGGCTGATCAAGGGGCAGCCCATCCGCGGCCTGCACACCCGGTTGAAGCTGGACCAGGCCGCCTTCCTCTGCGAAGGCGACTTGTACCTGTTCAGCTGCGTGCTCGCCCACTTCTTCGCGCTGTACGCGAGCATCAATTCCTTCCATCAACTGGAAGTGATCAACACCACCAACAACGAGCACTACACATGGCCAATCCAGACCGGCAAGCAACCGCTGATCTAGCCGACAGGCTGCTCGCCGACGCGCACCAGTACAACTTCTTCCAGTTGCTGGAGCGCTTGCACGGCTTGCACGGTGATGACCTGGAACCGCGCTGGCCAGACGAGGCCACCCGGCTGCGCGTGCGCCTGGCCAGCGATCCGCGGCTGACCTTCCCTGTGTCGGACGTATACAAAGCCGAACGCGTGCCCGGTGAACAGCCGCGCTATCGCGTTTGCACCACCTTCATGGGCTTGCATGGCACGGACTCACCGTTGCCCACCTATTACCTGGAGCAGCTGGCTTATGAACATGCGCAGGGTATTGGCGTGCGGCCGGCCTTCTTCGACTTCTTCAACCATTATGTGCTCAGCCTGCTGCATCGCATCTGGCGCAAATACCGCTACTACATCCGTTTTCAGCCGGGTGCCAGCGATGAATTCTCGCAGTACGTGTTCGCCCTGCTCGGGCTGAACAACAAGCAACTTCGAGGTGACACAGCGCTGCCCTGGAGCCGGCTGCTCAGCTTTGCCGGCGTCATCGCCAGCCGCAGCCGCGCGCCGGGCACCGTCGCCGGCATCATTGCCCATTGCTTCGATCTGAAGCACGTGCATATCCGTGAATTCGAAACGCGCTCGGTGCCCACTACGGGCAAACAGCGGGTCAGCCTCGGGCGTAGCAACGGCGAGCTGGGCAGCAGCTTCATGGTCGGCAGCCGCACGCGCACCCGCAGCAGCAAGTTCACCCTGGTGATCAGTGAGCTAGACCAGGCCCAGTTGCGAGACCTGCTGCCCAGCGGCATCAACTTCGGCCGCGTGCGGGCATTGATCGACTTTCTACTGCGTGATGGCCTGGCTTATGACCTGGAACTGCGGTTGAAGCAGAACGCGCTGCCACCTTTCTGCCTGCACCGTAACCAAGGCGCCTATCTGGGCTGGACCAGTTTTGTCGATGACCGCCATGGCGAGATCAGCCCCGTCGTGCGCTTTCGGGGGCGCGCATGAGCACATTGATCTTGAGCATCTCCAACCTCGACCAGTTGCAGCACGGCGTCACTGCTCGGCATGCGTTCGATTGCAAGGGCGGCACCATCGGCAGCGAAGGCGCCAATTGGCTGATCGATGACCGTCACCATACCGTTGCAGCGATCCACTGCGAAATCCGTTGGCTAGAGGGCGGCTTCTGCGTGATCGACCGCTGCAACCGCACCTACCTGAACGACAGCATCAACAGCCTGGGAGCACTACCCCCCAGGCGCCTTCTGGAAGGCGACCAACTGCGTATTGGCGCTTATCGGCTGCACATTCAGTACGCGCTCACCCATGCGCAGTCGCTGGAGGACCTGTTCAGCCCTGCCCCGCGCGTGCTCGACCAACTGATAGCCGATGCTCCAACCCAGGCTTGGCAACCGAGGCATTCAGCCCCCCACGCAGCCGTCGAGATCGGCTCGGTGTTCGAGCCTGCCAGTGGCAATGACCCTCTGGCAGCACTGAATGCCGTGCCGGATGCGAGGGCGTCTGAAGACAACCTGCTGCAACGTTTGATTGCAGGAGAACGCCCATGACGCGTCATCCGTTGGTAATCGCCCTGCTGGTCGCAATGGTTGGGCTCTCCGCCTGCACGTCCTTGAGCAGAGTAAGGCAAGTGGTCATGGACCCTTCACTGCCCATTGGGCCGCCCAAGGATCATCCCACCGAGGTCGCGTTCAGCATTAATGCCAGCCCCACGCTGAATGGCAACCCGAACAGCATCGACCTGCCGACTGAACACGAGAGCGTCCTGGAGCCCAGCCCCTATGGGGTCAGCTTGAGCGCGGGCGACCCTTATGCACTGACAGAGAAAGTGGCGAGCCTGTTCGCGTTCTTGCAGGCGCAATTTCCAGCGATGTCCCCCGTCGAAATGGCCGAGGACGACGAAGCTGACCTGCAACGCTCCCCCTTGGAAGAGAGCACACCCGGCAGCTATGACGACCCAACGGTAGTCCTTACGTTGCCACGCACAACGGCCGTCGCCGCAGAACCTGTTGCGACCCCCATCGCCATCAAGATCCTGCAACTGCGCGACGACTCACTGCTGCGTAACAGCGTGTATCGACTGCTAGACGAAGACCCGGCCACGGCCCTGCGCAGCACCTATATCCGCGATGACGATTACCTGCTGCGCCCCGGCCAGTTCAAGTTCATCCCCTTCGCGCCCATCGAGCCCGAGACCCGTTTCGTCGCAGTCATCGGCGACTACCAAAACCAGGAAAACGCCACCTGGCAGCAGGTGCTGCGCATTCCCCCACGGGGCCGCCAGATCATCCTTTCGGTGCTGGTCAACGACACACAGATCCTGCTCAAGGAGGAAGACTGATGACGCTTGCACACCTGTTGCCCCTCTCGCTTACCCACGCTGACATGGAGCCCTCATGAGTTCACGTAACCCCGTCCTGTGGCCCGAGGGCCTGTTCGTCAAGCCGCAACATTTTCAGCAGGCGGCCCGGGCCACGGAAGCGGCGCTGCACCAGCGCCTTGGCAGCCTCAGCGCAGCCTTTTATGGCTTCAGCGAACTGCAGTTGAACGATGAGTACCTGAGCCTGGGCAAGATCGCCATCACCCGGGCGCGGGGCATCATGCCGGACGGCACGGTGTTCGATATACCCGCAGACCTGCCGCCGCCGCCGCCGCTGGAAATCGATGATGATGGCGCCAAAGACAGTGAGGTGTACCTGTGCCTGCCGCTGCGCACCGAGGGCGGCCGCGAAGTGAGCTGGCCCGACAACACCGCCAACTTCCGTTACATCGCCCAGGCGTATGAGATCAAGGACACCCACACCGCCGACGGTGATTTGGCTCAGGTCGACCTCGCCATGCCCAACCTGCAGCTCAAACGCAAAGCCGAAGACAGCAGCGCCTACACCCGCCTGGCCCTGGCCCGTATTCTCGAACGGCGCCCCGACGGCAGCCTGCAGCTGGATGAAGCGTTTTACCCCACCAGCATATCGGTGCGCGCGGTGCCGGCGCTGCAGCGCTTTCTCGAAGAAATCTGCAATACCCTACGCGAACGGGCACGCAACCTCGCCACCCGCATTGGTGCATCGGGCCAGTCCGGGATCGCCGACATCCGCGACTTCAACCTCTTGCAAGCCATGAACCGCTGGTGGCCCTGCTTCCGCCACCTGGCCAGGCAAGCGCAGACGCACCCTGAGCAGCTCTACCTGTGCATGAGCCAGGCCTGTGGCGAGCTGGTGACCTTCACCGACGAGACCCGGCTGGCGCAGGAATACCCTGCGTATCACCACACCGCGCTGCACACCTCATTCAAACCGCTGCAAGAAACCTTGCGCCGGGCATTGAGCACAGTCCTGCAACCACGCGCCGTGTCGCTACCGTTGGAGTCCCTGGACTACGGCGTGATGACGACGACGCTGGAAGATCGCCGCCTGATCGACGAAGCCGACTTCATCCTCGCCGTGCGCGCCAATCTACCACCACAATCGCTGCGCCAGATGTTTGTGCAGAAAGCCAAGGTTACCTCGCTGGAGTCATTGAACGACCTGGTGCCACTGCAACTGCCCGGTATCCCCTTGAACCCCTTGCCCGTGGCACCTCGCGACCTGCCCTTCCATGCAGGTTTCAGCTACTTCGAACTGGACCGGCGAGACCCGGCCTGGGCGTGCATGACAAAGGCCAATGGGTTCGGCATCCACATTGCGGGTGAATTCCCGGGGCTTGAATTGCAGTTCTGGGCGATCAGGGGCGAATGAGATGAGAGAGAACAGTCAAGACAGTGTGGGTGAACATTTCGGCATGCCAGGCAAGGCGCCTATAGAGGGCAAGCGGTCTGCAGGGAACGCCGAGCCAGAGAAGGAACAGGCTGAGCCTACCTTCGAGGGTTATGCCGCTGATCCCGACTTCCAGCTACGGGGCGGCTACGCAAACCTGATGCTGGATGCTGCTGCCCCCCTGTTCGGCCTGGTCATGCGCCTGCGCACCCTCGATACATTGCCCAACATCAAGGACGTGCACGGGCAAGTCCGCAACCAGATCGCTAACATCCAGGAAGAAATGCGCCAGCACGGCTATGACCCCGCTCAGTTGCTGGCGTACTCGTATGGCCTGTGCCTTTACATTGATGAAGCCGTCATGGAAAGGCCCTGGGGCAAGAACAGCTGTTGGAGCCAGGAGCCACTGCTCAGCATCTTCCACCACGAAACCTGGGGAGGGGAGAAATTCTTCACCGTGCTTTCCCGCCTGATGCAAGAACCCCAGCGGTATCAGGACGTACTGGAGTTCATGTACTTCGCGCTGGCCCTAGGCCTGAAGGGCAAGTACGCCATCGCCCCGAAGGGCGAAGAAACACTCAATGCCTTGATTCACCAACTCCACGGGATCATCCGCGAGCTCCGCGGCCCTACGCCGGAAGACGTCTGCGACCCCTACACCCACGTGGCCCCGCGCAACTTTCGCATGAACCGGCAATGGCCGTGGTGGAGCCCTCTGCTGGCGTGCGCCTTTGCCATGGCGGTGGCCTATGGGATCTACAGCTACCGCCTGCACCTGGTCACCACCGAGGTACTGGAGTCGCTCAACGGCATTTTGCAGCAATAACCAACCGCCACACGGCGCCACTGAATTCAACGAATTAGCGGGGTTGCTGCCTCGCTGACAAGCCCATCGTTTCCGATGGCCACGCCACCTTGGGGTGCGCGTGTTTTATCCAAATGGACGCAGGAGAAACTGCCATGCCAACACCCGCTTACATCGCAATTGAAGGTACGTTTCAAGGCCTGATTACGAAAGACGCTTTCACACCTGACTCTGTAGGTAATGTTTATGTCGAAGGCCACGAGAACGAGATCCTCGCTCAGGAAATCAAGCATCAGGTAACCGTGCCGACTGACCCACAGAGCGGACAACCCTCTGGGCAACGCATTCACAAGCCCTTTGTGTTTACGTGCGCGCTGAACAAAGCAGTTCCTATGTTGTATCAGGCACTAGTAAGGGGTGAAGTACTACCTATGACCACTGTCCGGTGGTATCGAACATCGGTTGAAGGGAAGCAAGAGCATTTCTTCACAACAGAGCTAGTTGACGGAATCATTGTCGACATCAACAGCGTACTACCCCATGCACAGAATAAAGTGAACGAAAATTATACACAGCTCATTGAGGTATCGATGACTTATCGCAAAATTACCTGGGAGCATAGAGTAGCCGGGACGTCGGCTATTGACGATTGGCGCAAACCCATAGAAACCGCCGTTTGATCTAGCACGCTTGCAGCCGGGCGGGCAATTATGCCCGGCTGTCAGAACTACCAGGCGGCCGACAAGGATCTCTTATGCCTCGCCAATCCGATCTGCATTACAGCTTTCAGCCCCTCGTGGGCGATGCTCAATTCGACGTCGTGTCGTTCACGCTCAAGGAAGGCATCAGCCAACCCTTCTCGCTCGCGCTGGAACTGACCAGCTTCCAGGACGACATCGACTTCGGCCAGCTGCTCGACCAACCTGTGCTATTCACCCTCTGGGACCGCGAACGCCCCGTGCGTCATGTGCATGGCCTGGTCAGCCGTTTCAGCCAAGCGGAGAGTGGCTTCTACCGCACCTACTACCACGCGCTGATCGAACCGCAGCTGGCCCGCGCCAAGCTGCGCTCGAACTGGCGCATTTTCCAGCACAAGAGCGTCCCGCAAATTCTCGAACTGATGCTCAAGCGCCAAGGCATCAAGCAGTTCGAGCTACGCGCCTCCATGGACCATCAAGCGCGCGAGTTTTGCGTTCAGGCCGGCGAAACGGACCTGGACTTCATTGCCCGCCTGGCCGCTGAGGAAGGCTTCGTCTACCGCTTCGAGCACAGTGCAAAGCGCCACAACCTGATCATCACCGACCGGCTGCAATCGCTCGGTATGATCAGCCTTGGGGCCATCAAGGCCGAGGAGGAAGACGAGGGTTTCTTCGAAGAGGGCAAGCCGCTCGTTCCCTACACCGTGCTGTACCAAGCCAACAGCGGCGGCGACCAGGAAAAACCCTGCCTGCGGCGCCTGCGCTACAGCGAACAGGTACGTAACGCCCAACAGGTGCAGCGCGACTACACAGTCAATAGGCATAAAATAATCTATTCATACGAGGAAATTTTTTTCTACGCTGGCATAGCAGAGCAACAAAACTGGTAAAACCTCCAAAAACTTAGCAGGTTATCGTATAAAAAATAGCCGGAGGAGATATGGCCCGTAGCTAGTGAAACGCTTCGACAAGTTCGCGAAGAGCTATGCCGGCATGGTCTCAATTACTCAGCACCTAATTGACCATGCGCCGAGAACAAACAAGGGCAATGGACACGAGCACTGACTTGGCTGTATTTCTTGAGCAACTACCAGGCACAATTAGAGCAGTTAGAAAAAGACAGAAAACCACCTTAGACTTTTATGAGCAAGGCATAGAAAGATACTTAGAAATCTCTACTCCAGACATCGATGACCTGCATGACGTTCTTTGCACTAGCCATACTAAACTGGAGGCCCGACCCTGAAATCGAAAAAAATTACAGCCCTGAGCTACTGGAAATGTTATGCATAGCAAACAATACCCTTATCACAATATTGACAGAAGTATCGCCAAGCATAATCAATCACCCTTGAATCATGGATTGGAGGAACACTTAAGTTTATTTGTAATTTCGGTGATACCTATCGAGACCTAACTACCAATGACGATCTGAACAGCTTCGAGCCGCTGGACAGAATTGACGGAATGCCAAACAGCGAGGAAGTCCTCTTAGGCGGCCTGCCCGAACAGCTGACAAATATCCAGGGTAATACAGGCTGGTGCAGCGAGTATGTGACATGGGGAACCCCACGCGGCGAGTGGCCGGCC
Source organism: Pseudomonas sp. SWRI68 (assembly GCF_014269165.1). Lineage (NCBI taxonomy): Bacteria > Pseudomonadati > Pseudomonadota > Gammaproteobacteria > Pseudomonadales > Pseudomonadaceae > Pseudomonas > Pseudomonas sp. SWRI68. Next base: position 140,953 of record NZ_JABWRU010000002.1, read on the forward strand.
CCGAAGCAGCATTCTGCACGGCTCACTCGACGTACGCGTGATCGAAGCGCGTTTCAAGACCGCCCCCATCAACGCGCACCGCATAACAGCAGTGAGCAAGCCTGACATGGCTGACACCGTAATGGCCCACTAACAAGGCCAGTGGCCCCCCGAGTCTGTATAGCGCCCATAGGCAGCGGCATCGCCACCCGCACCCTACCCCGTCACCACTGGGCTGGACACCCGCACAGGCGTGGCCGCCATCCTGCGCGCCAACGAAATTTAATAAGTCCCGTTACGGCAGGTGCCAAGCCACCCGGCAAGGGCATGCCATGACCCGTCCCAACCGTTATATGGAACCTCTGCGGCCCGGTGCGATAGTGCGGCGGCGCTACTGCGTCGAATAACAACAAGAGGTAAGTCCAATGTCCGTATCGAAACGCTCCGTCGAAGATGCGCCACTCAATGCGTTCCACCGCAAGCTGACGGTCTATTCCGCTGGCGGGCCGTTCCTCGACGGCTATGTGCTGAGCATCATCGGCGTGGCCATGCTGCAGATCACCAATGCCCTGCAACTGTCCGCCTTCTGGGAGGGGCTGATTGCTGCCTCGGCGCTGATCGGGGTGTTCCTTGGCGGGTTTCTGGGGGGGTGGTTCACCGACAAGTACGGGCGCAAGGTGCTGTACCTGATCGACCTGATCGCCATTGTCGGGTTTTCGGTGGCGCAGTTCTGGGTGGAGTCGGCCTGGGCGCTGTTTGCCTGGCGGCTGTTGATCGGTATCGCGGTGGGCGCCGACTACCCCATCGCCACCTCGCTGCTGGCCGAGTTCCTGCCACGCAAGCAACGCGGGCCGCTGCTGGCCGCGATGGTGCTGATGTGGTTCGCCGGGGCCGCCGCTGCCTACATGGTCGGTGAGCTGTTGCTGCGTGTCGGCGGCGACGACGGCTGGCGCTGGGTACTGGCCAGTGCGTTGGTGCCGGGTGCCTTGTTCCTGATTGCCCGTAGCGGCACGCCGGAATCACCACGCTGGCTGCTGAGCAAAGGCCGCACTGCCGAGGCGGATGCAGTGATCAAGCGGGTTTATGGCCAGGACTACTCCATTGCCGACCTGCCGGAGCAAGTCAGCGACAAACCCGTGTCGGTGTGGTCGCTGTTCCACTCCGGCTACGGCAAGCGCATGGCCTTCGTCACGCTGTTCTGGACGTGCGCCATCGTGCCGCTGTTCGCCATCTACGCGTTCGCCCCGAAAGTGCTGCAGGCGCTGAAACTCACCGGTGACTGGGCGGCCTATGGCTCGATCGCCATCACCTTGCTGTTCACCCTGGGCTGCCTGGTGGCCACCAAGCTGATCAACCGCCTGGGGCGGCGCAAGATGCTGATCCACAGCTTCCTCTGGTCGGGCATGTCGCTGTTGCTGCTGGGCCTGTTCCCCGATGCATCACCCACCACCGTGCTGGTGCTGTTTGGTGCCTATGCGGTGCTGATTGGCGGTGCTCAGGTGCTGGAGTACGTCTACCCCAACGAACTGTTCCCCACCGAAATCCGCGCCTCCGCCGTGGGCCTGGCCACTTCGCTGTCGCGTGTTGGCGCGGCCGTGGGTACCTACCTGGTGCCGATCTCGCTGGTGTCCTACGGCATTGCCAACACCATGTTCGCCGCCGCCTTGATCTCGCTGTTCGGTGCACTGATCTCGTGGTGGCTGGCGCCAGAGACCAGCAAGCTCGACCTGCAACAAGCCGCCGCGCTGGGCAGCACCAGCGCTGCACCGTCACCGTCCCACAAAACTGTCGCTCGTAAAGCCTGAAGGAGCCCTTCCATGACTCAAGTACTTACCGTTGTACGCAATGCCGCTGCTTCGCCCTTGGGCGCACCCGCCCCTGCCCGCCTGCCGATCGGCGAACCGATTGCCCTGGCCGCCACGGCGCAGGAGCAGACCGATGAAGCGGTCGGCGCCAGCATCGGCGTCTGGGAAAGCAGCGCGGGGGTGTTCCGCCGCTACCTGAAAAACCGTGAGTTCAGCCACATCGTCAGCGGCAGTTGCACCTTCACCCCCGACGGCGGCGAGCCGGTCGAGCTGCGGGCGGGCGACGCGGTATTGTTCCCGGAGAACTGCGAAGGCGTGTGGGACATCCACGAGACCCTGCGCAAGACTTACGTGTTGTTCTAGGCGTGAGACAGTTCGGATCGAGACTCAGGGGTTTGGCTGGTTTTGACAGTGCATCTGACTGAGATTTTGGGGCCGTTAGCGGCCCCAAAAAAGCTTGAGCAACACCCTACAACTCCGGGTCCAGCCCTACCTTGTCCCCATGCCAATCGAACCGCTCCACCTCGTGGCGCCGCTTGCGGAAGCTGTACGGCGTCTCGCCATACTGCTTGCGGAACCACAAGATGAAGTGCGACGCATCGGAAAACCCGCACGCCAAGGCAATGGTGGTGATGTTCTGGCTGGTATTCACCAGCAACCGCCGCGCATGGTCCAGGCGCAGCTTGCGCCAATAATTGGCCGGTGGTTCCTGGGTGTTGGCGACGAACTCGCGATGCAACTGGCGAGGATGGGTGCCCACCGCCTCGGCCACGGCCTTGAGCGTCATCGATGCATCCAGGTTGGCGCGCATGAAGGCAATGGCGCGCTGCACGCGGTCGTTCTGGTACACCGAATCACTGGCGGCCTGGCCTTCCTGCTGGTCGGCGCGCTCGTCCACCAGCAGGTACTCCAGCCCTTTTTGCGCGCGCACCGCACCGCAATGCCTGCGGATCAGGTTGGCCGCCAGGTCGATCGCCGTGCCGCCCGGGCAGGTGATGATGCCACGGTCATCCACATAGCTCTTGTCGATCACTGCGGTGGACAGCGGGAAGCGCTCCTTGAACTCGTCGCGCAAGGTGAAATGCAACGCGCAACGCCGGCCATCGAGCAGGCCTGCCTTGCCCAGCACGAACGACGCCGAACACAGGGCAATGATCGGGATGTTCGCGGCATGCACCTCACACAGCGCATCAAGCAGCCAGCCTGGCGGGTTGCGCGTTTCGCTCAACAGCCCGCCCGCCAGCACGATGTAGTCGTACTGGGCAAACAGGTTCAGCGGCTTGGTTGGCGAAATGGGCATGCCACAGCTGGCGGTGATCGGTTGGTCGTCGAGGGTCATCCAGTCCCATTGGCAGTACACCTGCTGGCTGCGGAACGACTTGTCGGCGGCGAAGCGCAGCGAATCGACCAGCCCGGCGACGGGCACCAAGGTGAACTGATTGAGAAGGAGGAAACCGACCCGCAGTTCAGGCTTGATCTGCGAGACGGTTTCGGCGGCCTGCGGTTGTTGTAGGTATTGTTCGGCGACCATGGACGCTGCTCTCATCACATCCGAAGTGAATGCCATTCTAAGCGTACACCGGCGTCCGCCCTATCATATTCAGCACTATAAATAGAAGATCTCAGACAAGGCAGGACGCTACGGTTGTCTGTCTAGATACCCCGCCAAGGCCTCGCTCTTCCTTACTCTGACAAGGGTGCCAGTCCCTCGCTGAGCGAACGCCTACTTCCTATCAATTGTCATGACTGTAATATCGCCCCCTGGCCGCGCTGAGCATCATGTAGGCACAAGACAAACATGCTCAGAGGCACCCCTCATGTACCGTGGATTCTGGTATGCCCAGGCGCTGGACCTGGACAACGACCTCGCCCCTGCCCTGCAGGACTCGATTCAAGCCGACGTGTGTATCGTCGGCGGCGGCTTCCTTGGCTTGTGGTCGGCTATCCGCCTGAAGCAGGCCCACCCGGAACAAACCATTGTCATCGTCGAGCGTGACCGCTGTGGCTCGGGTGCCAGCGGACGCAACGGCGGCGTTGCCACCAACTGGTGGGGCAAGTACCTGTCGGTGCGCACCATCTGCGGCGACGCCGAAGCCAGGCGCATCTGCGAGGCCGCCGAGTCGGCCATCGACGAAATCGGCAGCTTCTGCCAGGAACACGGGATTGATGCCCAGTACCGCAAGGACGGCTGGCTGTGGACTGCCACCAACCCGCGCCAGATGAATTCGTGGCGAGTGCTGACCGACGGCCTGCAGAAGCTCGACGTCAACCCCTTCCAGGAACTGGACCGCCAGACCATTCGCGGGCGGGTCGGCTCGCCGCTGGTGCTGGGCGGCATCTACGACCCCAACGCCGCCACCGTGCAGCCCGCCATGCTCGCCCGTGGCCTGCGCCGGGTGGCGCTGAAACTGGGCGTGCAGATATTCGAGAAGTCACCGTTCACCCACCTGCAGCGCGGCGCCAACCCCGTGGTGCACACTGCCAAGGGCCAGGTAAAAGCCAAACAAGTGGTACTGGCACTCAACGCCTGGGGCGCGCAGTTCCCGGAGCTGCGCCGGATGATCGCGATCATGTCCAGCGACATGGTGGCGACGGCACCGGTCAAGGCCAAGCTCTATGCCATCGGCTTCAGTGGCGGCGAATGCATGACCGACTCGCGCACCGTACTCAACTACTGGCGCAACACCCCCGATGGGCGCGTGGTGTTCGGCAAGCCACTGGGCCAGTTCGCCTACGCCGGGCGCATTGGCAACCTGTATGAAAAACCCTCGCCGGCGGCCGACAAGGTCGCAGCCGAACTGCGCCGCCTGTACCCACAACTGCAAGATGTGCCAGTGGTCAGCAGCTGGACCGGCCCCATCGACCGGGCCATGAAGGGCTTGCCGAACTTCGGCTACCTCGACCACCACCAGAACATCAGCTACGGCATTGGTTTTTCCGGCAACGGCGTGGCGACCACCGTGTTTGCCAGCCGCATCATCAAGTCGCTGGTCGAGCACGCCAATGACGAATGGGCCAACTGTGGCCTGGTCAACCAGAAGATGAAAATGTTGCCGCCAGAGCCGTTGCGCTTCTTCGGCGCGCACCTGGTGCGTGACGCCCTGGTTCGCAAGGAAACCCTCGAAGACCATGATCAGGATGCCGGTTTCGTCACCCGCCGCCTGGTGGCCATGGCCCCGGCCGGCTACGTGCCAGCCCAGAAAAAATAAGGAACGGACCGTGAGCGAACATATCGTACTGCTCGACGACGAGGGCCTGGCGCCCTCCACCCGCCTCAAGCGCCCCGACTGCGCGCACACCTGGCAGCAGTTTGCCTACACCTGCCCCGAGCAGATGCTCGACCACCTGCAGGACGCGACCATCGCCTTCACCTGCAGCGTGCCACTGCGTGAGGAACACCTGCGCCAGTTGCCGAAGCTGAAGATGATCTCGCTGGCCCTCACTGGCCGCGATATCGTCGACGTCGATTACTGCGACGCCCATGGCATCGAGGTCGCCAGCGTGCCGGGCTATGCCGCCAACACCGTGGCCGAGCACAGCCTGGCGATGATCCTCGAACTGTTCCGCCGCCCGGCCGCGTTCACCCGGCTGATGCGCCAGGTGCATGCCGGCGAGAAACCGTACCAGAACATCTACTTCAACCACCGCATCCGCGATGTGCGCGACAAGCAGTTGGCGATCATCGGCAGCGGCCCGATCGCCCTGCGCCTGGCGCACCTGGCGCGAGCCTTCGGCATGCAGGTGCTGTTCGAAGACCGCGGCGGCAAGCGCCAGGGCCCGGACTGCCGACCGTTGGCCGAATTGCTGCGCAGCTGCGACGTGCTGTCGATCAACTGCCCACTGACGCCGGCCACCTACAACCTGATCGATGCCGCGCAGTTGGCGCTGATGAAGCCCGATGCCGTGGTGGTCAATACCGGCCGTGGCGGCGTGGTCAATGAGGCTGCGCTGATCCAGGCGCTGCAGGCAGGCCGCCTGGGCGGCGTGGCACTGGATGTGGTCGAGCAGGAGCCGCTGCACCCGAGCAACCCGCTGTTCCAGCTGATCGACCGCGACGACTTCTTGCTCAACCCGCACATCGCCTGGAGCAGTGAAGATGCCATGCAGCAGTTGATGGACAGCGCCGTGGACAACATCAGCGCTTTCGTCGCCCGCCAAGCCAACGCAAAAAGGATCCGAAGCGCATGACCCTGGTCACCAAGAGCAACTATGTCGATGGCGCCTTCGTCGCGCTGGACAGCAGCAATGATGTGCTGGAAAACCGCAACCCGTCCAACCCCAGCGAGGTGGTCGAGCGTTTCGTGCGGGCCGACCAGGCGCTGACCGAGCGGGCCCTGCTGGCTGCCCGCCGGGCCGCGCCCGCCTGGGCCCGCAGCAACCCGCAGCAACGCGCCGACGCACTGGACTTCATTGGCACAGAAATACTTGCCCGCCGCGAAGAACTGGCCACGCTGCTGGCCCGCGAGGAAGGCAAGGTGCTGCGTGAGGCACTGGGCGAAGTCGACCGGGCCGGCCGTTCGTTCAAGTTCTACGCCCAGGAAGCCCTGCGCGCCGAAGGCGAAAAGTACCCATCGGTGCGCCAAGACGTGGGCATCGATGTGTTCACCCAGCCACTGGGCGTGGTCGCCATCATCGCCCCGTGGAACTTCCCGATCGCCATCCCGGCGTGGAAGATCGCCCCGGCGCTGTGTTTCGGTAACTGCGTGGTGTTCAAGCCGGCCGAACGGGTGCCCTCCTCGGCCTGGGCGCTGGCCGAGATCATCTCGCGGGCCAACTTGCCCGCCGGGGTGTTCAACCTGCTGATCGGGCCAGGGCGCAGCGTGGGCGACACCCTGATCCGCTCGCCGCTGGTTGATGGCATCAGCTTCACAGGTTCCGAGCACACCGGCCGGCAGATCGCCAGGCTGGCCGCCGAAGGCATGAAGAAAGTGCAGCTGGAGATGGGGGGCAAAAACCCGTTGATCGTGCTGGACGATGCGGACCTTGAACAGGCAGTGGAGGTGGCACTGAACGGCTCGTTCTACAGCACCGGCCAGCGCTGCACGGCCAGTTCTCGGGTCATCGTCACCGAAGGTATTCATGACGCCTTCGTGGCGCGCCTGGCGGAGCGCACCCGCGCGCTGAAGGTGGGCGATGCGTTGCAAGCGGCTACCGACATCGGCCCCGTGGTCGATAGCCGGCAGTTGGAGCAGAACCTGTCGTACGTGGCCTCTGGCCTTGAGCAGGGCGCGAAGCTGGTGTGTGGTGGGGAGCGTATCGACAACCAGGCCGGGGCCTACCTGTTCACCCCCGCCCTGTTCACCGAGGTCACGCCGCAGATGCGCATCTACCGCGAGGAGATCTTCGGGCCGGTGCTGAGTGTGCTCAAGGTGAGTGATTACGACGCGGCGTTTGCGGCTGCCGAGGACACTGCATTTGGCCTTTCAGCCGGGATCGTGACCACTTCGCTGCGCCACGCCGAGCATTTCAAACGGCACAGTTCAGCGGGGATGGTGATGGTCAACCTGCCCACGGCGGGGGTGGATTATCACGTGCCGTTTGGCGGCAACGGCGCTTCGAGCCTGGGCTCGCGGGAGCAAGGGACCCATGCGCGGCAGTTTTTTACCCGGGTGAAGACCACTTACCAATTGGCGTAAACGGCGCTTGGTGGCGCCATGCGGCGGCAACCCAGAAATTGAACTACTCGCACGTTGAGGCGCTCTTAAACACTGAGTGGTTTATTTCCTTGGGCTTCACGCTACTGGAGAATACGCTATGCGCCACCTATTCCTCGCCCCCGCGCTGCTGCTCCTGCTGCCTGCCGGTGCTGCCTTGGCCCGCGTCGACGCGGGCGACGTGGCCACCTCGGCCGGTGTTTCCGCTTCGTTGTATTCGACCTTCAAGGACGACAAACGGATCATCCCGGCCCGTGACGAGCTGTCTGCGTTCGTCGCCAGCGGTGGTGCGATCCGCGGCGCCTATGTGGAGTCGGCGCTGGAACAGGCGCGCAAGGACCATCCCGGCCTGCAGGCCAATGATGAAGAACTGGCCCGCGCCATACTCTCGCAGGACGACCCTGTCGCCGACCATTGATAACACCGCCCTGAGCAAACCCGCCCCTACCCTTTTCGCAGCGTGTGCAGGTGCGGGTTTGTGCGGCAACAGTTCTCACATTGCTCGCAGTCGGCTGAAGGGATGATAGGCTTCCAGCAACAATAACAATTGCCGCCGAGTGAGCCGATGAACATCCTCTACGACGAGCGGGTCGATGGGGCGCTGCCTGCCGTTGACCTGCCCGCCCTGCTGCAGGCCCTGCATCAAGCGTTGCCGGGCCTGGCGATTCTGCACCGCGCGGAAGACCTCAAACCCTATGAATGCGACGGCCTCTCGGCCTACCGCACAGTGCCGCTGCTGGTGGTGCTGCCCGAGCGTCTGGAGCAAGTGCAGACCTTGCTGCAACTGTGCCACCAGCGCGGTGTGCCGGTGGTGGCGCGCGGTGCCGGCACCGGTCTCTCTGGCGGCGCCTTGCCACTTGCCAAAGGCATTCTGCTGGTGATGGCGCGCTTCAATCGCATTCTCGAAATCAACGCCCAGGGCCGCTTCGCCCGTGTTCAGCCCGGGGTACGCAACCTGGCCATCTCCCAGGCTGCAGCGCCCCATGGCCTGTACTACGCCCCCGATCCCTCATCACAGATTGCCTGCACCATCGGCGGCAATGTGGCGGAAAATGCCGGCGGCGTGCATTGCCTGAAGTACGGTTTGACCGTGCACAACCTGCTCAAAGTGGAGATGCTCACGGTCGAGGGCGAACGCCTGACGCTCGGCAGCGACGCCCTCGACAGCCCCGGTTTCGACCTACTGGCACTGTTCACCGGCTCCGAAGGCATGCTCGGCATCATCACCGAGGTGACCGTCAAGCTGTTGCCCAAGCCCCAGGTGGCGCGGGTGCTGCTGGCCAGTTTCGACTGCGTGGAGGATGCAGGCAGGGCCGTGGCCGAGATCATCGCCGCCGGGATCATCCCTGGCGGGCTGGAGATGATGGACAACCTGGCGATTCGCGCCGCCGAGGACTTCATCCACGCCGGCTACCCGGTGGACGCGGCGGCGATCCTGCTGTGCGAGCTTGATGGTGTCGAGGCAGACGTGCATGACGACTGCCAGCGGGTCGCAGCGGTGCTGACCCAGGCAGGCGCCCGCGAGGTGCGGCTGGCCTGCGACGAGGCTGAACGCGCGCGCTTCTGGGCCGGGCGCAAGAACGCGTTCCCGGCGGTGGGGCGCATCTCGCCGGACTACTACTGCATGGACGGCACCATCCCCCGCCGCGAGCTGCCCCGGGTGCTCAAGGGCATCAGCGAACTCTCCGAGCAGTACGGCCTGCGTGTGGCCAACGTGTTTCATGCCGGCGACGGCAACATGCACCCGTTGATCCTGTTCGATGCCAACCGCCCAGGCGAACTGGAACGCGCCGAGGCCATCGGCGGCAAGATCCTCGAACTGTGCGTGGCCGTGGGCGGCAGCATCACCGGCGAGCACGGCGTCGGGCGAGAGAAGATCAACCAGATGTGCGCGCAGTTCAACCGCGACGAAATCACCCTGTTCCACGCGGTCAAGGCCGCTTTCGATCCGCAGGGTTTGCTCAACCCGGGCAAGAACATCCCTACCCTGCACCGCTGCGCCGAGTTCGGCGCGCTGCACGTGCACCACGGGCAGCTGCCCTTCCCCGAGCTGGAGCGCTTCTGATGAGCAAGGACCGCGACATGAGCCAGGCCCTGCTGGACCAGGTCAACCAGGCACTGAGGCTGGGCACCGCGCTGCGTATCCAGGGCGGCAACAGCAAGGCCATGCTGGGCCGCCCGGTGACCGGGGAGCTCGTCGATACCCGCAACCATCGCGGCATCGTCAGCTATGACCCGACCGAGCTGGTGATTACCGCACGCGCTGGCACGCCGCTGCTGGAGATCGAGGCGGCGCTGCACGAAGCCGGCCAGATGCTGCCCTGCGAACCCCCACACCTGGGCGCCGAAGCCACCCTCGGCGGCGTAGTCGCTGCGGGCTTGTCCGGGCCACGGCGGCCATGGGCCGGGGCGGTGCGCGATTACGTGCTCGGCACTCGTGTCATCACCGGCCACGGCAAGCTGCTGCGCTTTGGGGGCGAGGTGATGAAGAATGTTGCGGGGTACGACGTTTCGCGGCTGATGGCCGGCAGTTTCGGGTGCCTTGGCCTGCTCACCGAGGTGTCGCTGAAGGTATTGCCGCGGCCGCGCCAATGCCTGAGCCTGTGCCTGCCGATGGGCCGCCAGCAGGCGCTCGCGGCACTGGCCGAATGGGGCCAGCAGCCGCTGCCGATCAGCGCCGCCTGCCATGACGGCGAGGCACTTTACCTGCGCCTGGAAGGCGGTGAAGGCTCGGTGCAGTCGGCACGCCAACGCCTGGGGGGCGACGAGCTCGACAGCGGGTTCTGGCACGACCTGCGCGAACAACGCCTGGCCTTTTTCGACGACCCGGCGCCGTTGTGGCGGTTGTCCGTGCCCATCGCCAGCGGGGCGCTGAACTTGCCTGGGCGCCAGCTCATCGACTGGGGCGGTGCGCAGCGCTGGCTGAAGTCGAGCGCATCGGCCCAGTCGCTTCGTGCCGCCGTCGCCCAGGTCGGCGGCCATGTCACCGGCTACGCGCCAGGTGAGGACAGCAGCGCACCACTGCCTGCGGCCCTATTGCACTACCACCGGGCACTCAAGCAACAGCTCGACCCCCAGGGCATTTTCAACCCTGGCCGCCTGTACCCGGACTTGTGAGGCCCTGCCATGCAAACCAATCTGAGCGAAGCCGCCAAACACCTGGCCCGCGCCGAAGAGGCCGAAAGCATTCTGCGCAGCTGCGTGCACTGTGGGTTCTGTACGGCCACCTGCCCCACCTACCAGTTGCTCGGCGACGAACTGGACGGGCCACGCGGGCGCATCTACCTGATCAAGCAGGTGCTCGAAGGCGCGCCGGTCACCACCAGCACGCAACTGCACCTGGACCGCTGCCTGAGCTGCCGCAACTGCGAAACCACCTGCCCTTCCGGCGTGAAGTACCACGACTTGCTGGACATTGGCCGCGCCGTGGTCGAACAACAAGTACCGCGCCCGCTTGGCCAGCGCCTGCTGCGCCAGGCCCTACGGACCGTGGTGCCGCGCCCCGCACTGTTCAAGGCCCTGAGCTTCACCGGCCAGGCGCTGCGCCCGCTGTTGCCGGCGCTACTCAAAAGCAAGTTGCCGGCCCAGGTCGCCGCACCCGGACAAAGACCGGCGCCGCGCCATGCGCGCCGGGTGCTGTTGCTCGAAGGGTGCGTGCAGCCTGCACTGTCGCCCAATACCAACGCCGCCGCCGCACGCCTGCTGGACCGCCTCGGCATCAGCGTCGAACCGATCCGCGAGGCCGGTTGCTGTGGCGCGGTGGATTACCACCTCAACGCCCAGGCCCAAGGTTTGCAGCGCGCCCGGCGCAATATCGACGCTTGGTGGCCGGCCATCGAGGCAGGTGCCGAAGCCATCGTGCAGACGGCAAGCGGCTGCGGCGCATTTGTGCGCGATTATGCCCACCTGCTGGAGAAGGACACGCAGTACGCCGCCAAGGCTGCACGGGTCAGCGCCCTGTCCCGTGACCTGGTGGAAGTGCTGCGTGAAGAGCCGGTCGAGCAACTTGGCCTGTGCGCCGAACAACGCCTGGCCTTCCATTGCCCCTGCACCCTGCAACACGCCCTCAAGCTCAGCGGAGCAGTGGAAAGCCTGCTGACACGGCTGGGCTTCACCCTCACCCCGGTGCCGGACGGTCATTTGTGCTGCGGCTCGGCCGGAACCTACTCGTTGACCCAACCTGAGCTGTCACGGCAATTGCGCGACAACCGCCTCGACGCCTTGGAAAGCGGCATGCCGTCTATTATCGTCACCGCCAACATTGGCTGCCAAACCCACCTCGACGGGGCCGGGCGCACACCAGTAAGGCACTGGATCGAAGTCGTCGATGCAGCCTTGAACCCGGAGAACAACCAGGCATAGCAAGCCCGTGATCGCTGCTGATTGGACAGCAGGGGATAGCGGCAAGGAGAAGTGACCAAGCCTTCAGCGCGATCTGCAACTGATTCAGGCCTGGATCTAGGTGCACCAAAAGGCAGGCTACAGCGCACAGACGGAACCTGCCCATTGGCCAACTCAGACCTTTCTTACAAGCTATTCGGAATCGGCTTACTTGTGGCTTTCCACCAGTAAAAACATGATCAGCATTCTCGATCCAGAGGAGGCTGCGCATGCACCCACAGAACCGCACCACCGCCGAACTACGCAGCGCCCTGCGTGAATTGATCGCCCACGAAATAAGCAACCCGGACGATGACCCGCACCTGTCGGGGGTGCTGTTTTTCTGCGCCACCGACGAGCGCACCCGTGAGTTGATCGAACGCATCGAGCTGCTGGCCAGCGAGGTCTTCTTCGACGCCAGTGGGCGTGCCATTACCCACAGAATGCAGGCTGTTGCGGTTGACGGGGTGCGTATCAAGCACAAGCACAAGGCGCCAACCGATGAGACGGTAATACGCATAGCACTGTCCGACAAGGGCTACATCACCGTGAGTGCGGCACGCTTGTAAAGCGCCACATTCGCACTGTGCGATGAATCGCGATCCGCTATCCTCAGCATTCCCCTGCTCCGGACCGTTTCATGGAACTGCACATCCGCCTTGAAGGCCGCAAAGGCCTGGCCGACCAGCTGTACCGGCAATTGCGCGCGGGCATCGACAGCGGCCACCTGGCCGCTGGCACCCAACTGCCACCCACCCGTCTGCTCGCCGAACAACTGGGCGTGTCACGCAAGACCGTGGCCGAGGCCTACTCGCGGCTGACCTACGACAACCTGCTCAGTGGCGTGGTCGGCCGTGGCTCCTTCATTACCCCGCAACTGCCTGTGCGCACCAACGAAGTGGCCGCCATCCCCCTGGCGGGTGCCGCATCCCTCGAGCGCTGGCAACAACGGGCTACCGTGCTGGGCAGGCGGCAACTGCAAGCACCGTCGCGCTATGACTTCGTCGGCGGCGCCTCGAGCAAGGCGCAGTTCCCCTTCGACCAGTGGCGCAGCTGCCTCAACTACGCCTTGCGCCGCAGCCAGCGCCATCCAGAGCGGCAGTTCACTGCCCAGGGCCTGCCCGAACTGCGCGAAGCCATCGCCCACCACATCGCCTACGCCCGCGGCGTACACTGCAGCGCCGCGGACGTGCTGGTGTGCAATGGTGCGCAACAGGCGCTCGACCTGATCGCCCGGGTGCTGATCGAACCCGGTTGCCCGGTGGCCATGGAAGACCCCGGTTACCCGCCAGCACGGCAACTGTTTCTGGCCTTGGGCGCACGCCTGCAGTCAGTAGCGGTGGATGATGAAGGGATGTGCGTCGAACAGATCGCCGATGGCACACGGCTGATCTACGTGACTCCTTCGCACCAGTTCCCATTGGGTATGCCGATGAGCGAACCGCGCAGGCGGGCCTTGTTGGCACGCGCCGCCGAGCTTGGCGCATTGATCATCGAGGACGACTACGACTGCGAATTCCGCTACCAAGGGCCCGCCGCCGACGCCCTGCAGCGCCTTGACCGACATGGCCTGGTCGCCTACGTCGGGACCTTCTCCAAGACCCTGTTGCAGGAGTTGCGCCTGGGCTATGCGGTGCTGCCACCCGCCGTGCTGCAGGCCGCCTGCGTGGCCAAGCACCTCAGCGACTGGCACAGCCCGACCCTGCTGCAATGGGCCCTGGCCCGCTTCATCAGCGAAGGCCACCTGAACAGGCACATCCGCCGCTGCCACGACGTCTACAGCGCCCGCCGCGAACGCATCCTCGCGCGCCTGGAGGGCGACCTGGCGCCTTGGTTCAGCGCCATACCGGCCAGCGCCGGTTTCCACCTGAGTGCGCTGGCCAAGCCTGGGGTGGATGTCGAACTGCTGGCCAACCTCGCACGCAAGGTGGAGGTCGGCCTCTATTCGCTGGCACCGTTTTTCAGCGAGGTGCCGGTGCGTCCCGGGCTGGTGCTAGGCTTTGGCGCCATCGAGCTGCTCGACATCGACACCGCGCTCGACCGCGTTTGCGATACCCTGCAACGCCTCAGTTGACCGGCGCCGCCTGGCCCTTGCCCGCCGGCCGTGCGATGGCGGCGGCATAGCCGCGTGGCGCGAAACACACTGTCACCAGCAGCATTGCCAGCACCGTCACCGTCAACAGCGTCCATGACGCCTGAAAGTCGCCACTGACATCGCGCAGCCAACCGGTGATGTACGGCACGATACCGGTGATGATAAAGCCGATACCCTGGACAAAGGCCGCTAGGCTGCCAGCCTCGGCGGGCGTTTTCAGGTGCTCCAGGGTCAGCGTCAGGCTCTGGCTGAAACAGGCCCCCAGGCCGAGACCGATCATCGCGACCCACAGGCCCATCGACAGCGTTGGCGCCAGCAACAGGCCAAGGAAACCTGCCAGCTGGATCGATAGCGCCAGCCACAACCCAGGCCGACGATCCACCCAGCGACGCAGCAGCAACGGCAGGCCCAGCGCGCCGGCAACCTGAAAGATCGTCATCAGGCCCACCAGGTCGCCGCCGCCCTGGGCAGTACCGCCATGCTCCAGGTGATAGGCCGGCAGCCAGGCGACCATGCTGGTGTAGCCGCCATTGATCAGGCCGAAATACAACGCCAGCAACCAGGCACGCCGCGTACCGAACCAGTGCCCGCCAGCGGCGCCCGCCAGCTTGGGCGCATCCTGGCGCGGCCGCAGCAGCGTCCAGGCCAGCATCGCCAGCAATGCCGGGATGGCCCACAGGCCCAGCCCGGCCTGCCAGTGGCCAAAGTACCCACTGATATGCGGCCCAAGCACCGCCGCCAGGCCACCACCACTCATCAGCGCTGCGGAATACATACCCATGGCGCCCGCCAGGCGACCCGGGAACCAGCGGTTGACCAGCCCCGGCATCATGCCCTGAACCACCGCGACGCCGAGGCCGGCGACCACTGCGCTGGCAATGAGCGCCCAGGCGCTGCCCAGTTGCAGCCGCCACAGGCAGGCCAGCGCGATCGCCGCAAGGCCCGCGAGCATGCCGCCATGCTCGCTGATCCAGCGCCGCAGCCAGGGTTGCAACAACGGCACCAGGCCCATGCACAGCACCGGCAGCGCGGTCAGTAGCGCCGCCTGCTGGTAACCCAGGCCCGTGCTGGCGCGCATGGGTTCGAGCAGCGGCCCGATGCTGGTAAGGATCGGCCGCAGGTTCAGTGCCAGCAGCATCACCAGCAACACGTTCAAAGCCGCTCTCATTGCGCGTTGGCCTGCTGCCACTCAAGGTACAGGTCGGCTTCGCCACTCGGTTTCAGCGCCCGCACTGGCAGGCTCTGTTGCTGCGGCGGGCGCGTCATCTGCGCGTAGACTGCGGCCGTGGACAACCCATAGGGCTCGCCCTCATCGTTGCCATAGGCGAACCAAGCCCGTTCGATGCCGCACAGGTGCATGGCCGCCAGGCACATCGGGCACGGGTGGCCGCTGGCATAGATTTCGGCGCCGTCCAGGCGCGCCTGGCCCAGGGCATGCGCGGCCTTGCGAATGGCCAGCAGTTCGGCATGGGCGGTCGGGTCCTGGCTGCTGTGGATCTCGTTGACCGCGCGTGCCACCACGCGCCCCTGATACACCAGCACGGCGCCAAAAGGCCGACCACCGGCCTTGATGTTGGCACGGGCCAGATCGAGCGCTTCGCGCATGTAGCGTGCTTCGGACATGAATCGGTGCTCCTGTTGCAAGACCTGGCCATTATCCCGGCTTGCTGGCGTTGACAGAAATGAAGAGATTGGATGCACGTCAGTGGCCACCTGAATGCACCGATTGGCCTCCCGGCAAACGCTGCGATTGGCTATCGGGCCGATCGACGGGCAGCGCTAAGGTAGCGCCATGTCCACCCCACACCTTCTGGAGAACACCATGAACACGCGTATCGAATGGGCCAAGCACGCACCGGAAGCCTACAAAGCCATGGTTGGCCTGGAACAGGCGCTGGCCAAGAGCGGCCTGGAAAATTCGTTGCTCGAACTGGTGCGCCTGCGCGCTTCGCAGATCAACGGCTGCGCCTACTGCATCAACATGCATGCCAATGACGCACGCCAGGCCGGCGAAACCGAAGCACGCCTGCAGACGCTGAGCGTGTGGCAAGAAACCGCCTATTTCACCCCGCGCGAACGCGCCGCGCTGGCCTGGGTAGAAAACCTGACCCGCTTGCCGGAGCGCGGTGCGCCACAGCCTGAGTACGAGGCGCTGCAAGCCCATTTCGAGCCGCAGGAAGTGGTCAACCTGACGCTGGCCATCGCCACCATCAATGCCTGGAACCGCTTCGGCGTCGGGTTTGCCATGGTTCCGGCGTAATCGATTGCTGATTGCCTGTACCGGCCCGTTTGCGGCCGGTACTGGCACACCTACCGCGCAACCAACCTGGCGCGATAGCTGCCCGGGCTCTGCCCCGTCCATTTCTTGAACGCCCGGTGAAACGCGCTGGGTTCCTGAAACCCCGCCAGCTCAGCCACTTCGGCGATGCTCAGTACCCCTTCGCGCAGGTGTTCAAACGCCATTGCCCGGCGCACTTCGTCCTTGATTTGCTGGTACGAACGCCCTTCCCGCTCCAACTGCCGGCGGAAGGTGCTGGCGCTGATACCCTGCAGCTGCGCCAACGCCGCCAAGGTCGGCCACTGCCCATAGCGCCGCGCGCGCAGGTGGCGATAGACCTCGGCCACCAGGCCATTCTGGTTGCGAAAGCGAATCACCAGGCCTTGGGGCGCGCTACGCAAGAAGCCCTTCAAAGCTTGCAGGTTCTGCACCACGGGCAGGCGCAAGTAAGCGCTGTCGAACTCCACTTCGGTACGCCCACTGCCCAGGCGCAGGTCAGGCCCCCACAGCAGCAGGTCGTCGTCCTGGGCAGGGCGCGACACCGCCAGTTCGGTACGGTCGATGCCAATGCGCCGCCCCGCCAGCCAGCACAGCAGGCCGATCATCAGCACCAGGTAGGTTTCCTCGGCGTATACCCGGGTCAGCGGGTCGGCGATGCTCGACTGCACGCTGATCACTGCCCTGCCCGCGCGCACCGTGAGGCTGCCGCGAAGGTCACGCAAGAACAAGCCAAAACCACCCATGCACTGACGCAGGGCTTTTTCCAGGTTCGGCTCCAGAATCAGGCCGCGGCAGATCAAGGCAAAGCTGCCCAGCGGCATGCCGTGGCTGTCGAGGCAGAAGAACTCGTCGTCCAACCGTTGAATCAGCGCCAGCCACAGCTGGGCGAATGCCTTGGCCGGCACGCGGGCCTGGGGCTGGTCGAGCAGCTGTGGATCGATGCCGACCTCACGCAGGTGTGCATCGCGCACGTCCGGGCGGTCGCGCAGGGCGTGCAGCATGGCCTTGAGGAAGTACACGGCGACCGTATCGCTATCGCGCATGGCGGGTTTCGCTGTCTATGCTGAGTGGCAAAAACTGCCAGGTTGAATGAACAGATCCGGCATAGGCTCTGGCAGAGCCTTTGCCTAGACTCGGGTGGACAAAGGGATCGCCGGCCATTCTCGCAGAGCCAGGCCCGGTCCCGCCATGCCTTCGCAATCGGAGCCCTTATGAGCAGCGCAGAAATCTACGTCGTCAGTGCCGTCCGTTCAGCCATTGGTGGCTTTGGCGGCTCTCTCAAGGACCTGCCGCTGGCAGACCTCGCCACCGCCGTGACCCGCGCCGCCATCGAGCGTGCCGGCGTGGATGCCGGGCAGATCGGCCACATGGTGATGGGCAGCGTGATCCCCACCGAGCCGCGTGATGCCTACCTGGCCCGGGTGGCGGCGATGAACGCCGGCATCCCCAAGGAAACCCCGGCCTTCAACGTCAACCGCCTGTGCGGCTCGGGCTTGCAAGCCATTGTTTCGGCAGCGCAGTGCCTGCTGCTGGGCGACACCGACGTGGCCCTGGCGGCGGGCGCCGAGTCCATGAGCCGCGGCCCGTACTTGCTGCCGCAGGCACGTTGGGGCGCGCGCATGGGCGACTTGCAAGGCATCGACTACACCGTCGGCGTGCTGCAGGACCCCTTCGAACACTTCCACATGGGCATCACCGCCGAGAACGTTTCGGCCAAGCACGGCATCACCCGTGAAATGCAGGACGAGCTGGCCCTGACCAGCCAACGCCGCGCCGCACGCGCCATCGCCGAAGGCCGCTTCACCAGCCAGATCGTCCCGCTGGAACTGAAAACCCGCAAAGGCAGCGTGCAGTTCAGCGTCGATGAGCACGTGCGTGGCGATGTCACCGCAGAACAACTGGCCGCCATGAAGACCGTGTTCAAGAAAGACGGCACCGTCACCGCCGGCAATGCCAGTGGCATCAACGACGGCGCTGCCGGCCTGGTGCTGGCCAGCGGTGACGCCGTGCGCCGTCTGGGCCTGAAGCCGCTGGCACGCCTGGTGGCTTACGCCCATGCCGGCGTCGAGCCCGAGCTGATGGGCCTGGGCCCGATCCCGGCGACCCGCAAGGTGCTGGAAAAAACCGGCCTGCGTGTGCAGGACCTGGACGTGATCGAGTCCAACGAGGCCTTCGCCGCCCAGGCCTGCGCCGTAGCCCGTGCGCTGGACTTCGACCCGGAAAAGGTCAACCCGAACGGTTCGGGTATCTCCCTCGGCCACCCGGTCGGCGCCACCGGTGCGATCATCGCCACCAAGGCCATCCATGAGCTACACCGCATTCAGGGCCGCTACGCCCTGGCCACCATGTGCATCGGCGGTGGCCAAGGCATCGCCGTGGTCTTCGAGCGCGTCTGAGGGAAACTGACCCATGAACATTGAACAAATTGCCGTGATCGGCGCGGGCACCATGGGCAACGGTATCGCTCAAGTGTGCGCGGTGGCGGGCTACCAGGTGCTGCTGGTGGACGTGTCCGATGCCGCGCTGGAGCGTGGCGTGGCAACCTTGAGCAAAAACCTGGAGCGCCAGGTCAGCAAAGGCACGCTCGACGCCGACAAGGCCGAGGCAGCGAAAACCCGCATCCGCACCAGCACCGACTATGCCCAGCTCAGTGGCGCGCAGCTGGTGATCGAGGCGGCCACCGAAAACCTGCAGCTAAAGCAGCGCATTTTGCAGCAAGTGGCCGGCAACGTTGCCGCCGACTGCCTGATTGCCACCAACACCTCGTCGCTGTCGGTGACGCAACTGGCCGCGAGCATCGAGCACCCGGAGCGTTTCATCGGCGTGCACTTCTTCAACCCGGTGCCAATGATGGCCCTGGTCGAGATCATCCGTGGCCTGCAGACCAGTGACAGCACCTATGCCCAGGCCTTGCTGGTGACCGAAAAGTTCGGCAAGACCCCGATTACCGCCGGCAACCGCCCAGGCTTCGTGGTCAACCGCATCCTGGTGCCGATGATCAACGAAGCGATCTTCGTGCGCCAGGAGGGCCTGGCCAGTGCCGAGGACATCGACACCGGCATGCGCCTAGGCTGCAACCAGCCGATCGGCCCCTTGGCACTGGCCGACCTGATTGGCCTGGATACCCTGCTGGCGATCATGGAGGCCTTCCATGAGGGCTTCAATGACAGCAAGTACCGCCCTGCCCCGTTGCTCAAGGAAATGGTCGCGGCCGGTTGGCTGGGGCGCAAAAGCGGCCGCGGTTTCTTCACCTATTGAGGAGCGAGTGCCATGCCCCCGGTTAACGCTGCGATGCGCTGTGCCAGCTTTGAAGAGCGACGTGACCAGGCCATGGCGCTGTTTGCCGAGAAGGGTTTTGGCCAGGTCAGCATGCGTGAACTGGCAGCCCACGTGGGGTTGACCGCCGGTTCGCTGTATCACCATTTCCCGAGCAAGCAGGACCTGCTGTACGACTTGATCGAAGAGTTGTACGAGGAGCTGCAGGCCACCCTGGACCAAGGCCGCCGCGCCATGGCCCGGGGGGCATCGGCGTTGTCGTGCCTGATCGCGGCGCATTGGCAGTTGCATGCCGAGCGGCCCTTGCAGTTTCGCCTGGCAGAGCGGGATTTATGTTGTTTGAGCGAGGCGCAACAGGTGCACCTGGCGTCGTTGCGCAAGCGCTATGAGGCAGGGTTGCTGCGTTTGATTGCACCGCAGGCGAAACTGCCAGGGCAAGCGCTGGAGGCTACTGCGCATGTGCTGGCGACGTTGCTCAACCAACTGCCGGGGTTGCTCAAGGCATTGCCTCAAGAACAAGGCTTGGAGCTGATGGAGAACTTGCTGGTCGGTGGGATCGAGCGGACGCTGCGATAGCCTGCCAGGGCCTCTTCGCGGAGCACAGCGGATCGCCGCACCGCCGCGAAGGCCAGCTGCCTCAGCGCAACAGCGCCTGAATCTGTTCGTGCAGGGTATCCAGGTCGAACGGCTTGGCCAGGATCGGCGCCTTGCGCGTGATCGGGCTGCCCGATTCGAGAATCTCCGCCGGGTAGCCACTGATGAAAATCACCTTAAGCTCCGGTCGCAGTTTTACCGCAGGCTCGGCGATCTCCACCCCCGAAATGCCCCCTGGCAATCGAAAATCAGTGACCATCAAATCCAGGTGCGGCTTGCTCGCCAGGATCTTGAAGGCCTGTTCACCGTCTTCGGCCACCAGTACGTGATAACCCTCGCCTGCCAGGTAATCACGCAAAATCATGCGAATGGCCGGTTCATCCTCGACCACCAGCACCACATCTTGTGCATCTTCACTCATGATAACGCCTTGAAATTCTTACAGTTGGCCATCTGACCCCAGGCTTACGCAGAGGTTGCCCGCGCCTGGTCGTTTTGTTGTTGGAACGTTGCCAGCGGCAATTGCAGGGTGAATGTGGCGCCCTGGCCTTCCTCGCTGTCAACCAGAATCCGCCCACCGTGGGCCTGGACGATCTGCTCGGAGATGAACAGCCCCAACCCCAGCCCACCGCTGGCCTGCTGTGCAGCGACCCGCTCGAACTGCTGGAAGATCCGCTGCTGGTTGGCGGCGCTGATACCGATGCCCTGGTCCTGCACCTGTACCCAGGCCATGCCATCCTGCTCGAACACGCGAACCTCCACCGGCTTGCGTTCGCCGTAACGCATGGCATTGGACAACAGGTTGGCCACCACTTGTTCAATCCGAAACTCGTCCCACTCGCCCTGCAACGTTTCGCAGCACTGCAGCACAATGTGCGTTTCCAACGCCGTGGCCTGGGCCGTGAAGTTTTCCACCAGGCCACGCACCAGCTGGCCGATGTCAAACACCTTGGGCCGCAACGACAACTTGCCGGTACGGATGCGCGAGACGTCGAGCATGTCCTCGATCAAGCGGATCAGGCTGTTGATCTGCCGTTCGTCACGTTCGACCATGGCCTGCAGCTTGTCGGCGCTGAAAGCCTCCAGGTTACCCCGTGCCAGGTGCATCTTGCGCAGCTGGGTTTCCAGGATCAGGCCATTGAGCGGCGTACGCACCTCGTGCGAGACGATCGACATGAAGTCGTCGCGCATGCGCACGGCATGCTCCAGCTCGCCCCGCGCCAGTTGCAGCTGGTTCAGCAATATCTCCTGCTCCTGGCGGCTGCGTTCCAGGGCTTCGAGCTGCCGACCTAGCACCTTGCGCTGGCGAAACAGGTCGACGAACACCGAGACCTTGCTTTTTACCGCCAGGGTGTCGAGCGGCTTGTGCAGAAAGTCCACCGCCCCGCTCTCGTAGCCCTTGAAGGCGTAATTCATCTCGCGCCCCGCCGCACTGACGAACACGATCGGGATGTTCTTGGTCTTGTCGGTGCCGCGCATCAACTCGGCCAGCTCGAAGCCGTTCATGCCCGGCATCTGCACATCGAGAATGGCCAGCGCGAATTCGTGCTCCAGCAGCAGCGACAACGCAGCTTCGGCAGACTGGGCCTGGTGCACCTCGCGGTCTTCGCCCTGGATCAGGGCATCGAGCGCCAGCAGGTTTTCCGGCAGATCGTCGACGATCAGCAGTTTGGCGATGGTGTGGCTTAGCATGCGCGGGTTTCCAAGGTCGCGAGCAGTTGCCCGATACCGCTCAGAGTAAGGATATGGTCGGGCTGATGCAGGGCCAGGGCGGCCTCTGGCATCAGGGCGACCTGTGCGTCGCGAGGGTCCTGGACAATTGTGCGGCCCCCATTGTTCTTGATGTAGGCAAGGCCCTTGGCGCCGTCTTCGTTGGCACCGGTGAGCAGCACGCCAAGCAGGCCGTCGCCATAGGCATCGGCCGCCGAAATGAACAGAAAATCGATCGCCGGGCGGGAGAAATGCACAGGTGCCTCCTGGCTCAGCGACAGCGTCAGGTCGTGCTCCACCGACAAGTGATAGCTCGGCCCCGCCACGTAGACCTGCCCGGCACTGATCCGTTCCTTGTCGCACGCCTCGCGCACCGGCCGGTGCAAGCGCCGCTGCAGCACTTCGGCCAGTTGGCTGTGGCGGTCGTCCGGCAGGTGCAGCACGCACAGCACCGGAAGGCTGAACGCCGGTGGCAGCGCGCCGAGCACCTCGAACAGTGCCGCCACCCCGCCCGCCGAGGCGCCAATCACCACTGCACGTACGCCGTTCATGATTTGCGGTAGATCCGTTCGGGCTTGACCAGTGGCTCGAAGCGCTCGCTGTAGGCCGAAAAATCTACCGACTCCTTGCTGCCCAGCACCAGGAACCCCCGATGGCAGAGCGACTCATGGAACAGCCCCAAGGCCCGATCCTGCAGCTCCTTGTTGAAGTAGATCAGCACGTTGCGGCACGACACCAGCTGGGTTTCGGAGAACACGCTGTCGGTGGCCAGGCTGTGGTCGGCGAAGGTCACGTTGTCGCGCAGGCTGCTGTCCATGATGGCGTTGCCATAGGCCGCGGTGTAGTACTCGGCGAAGTCGCGACGGCCACCGGCCAGGCGGTAGTTTTCTTCATACTCGCGCATGCTCTGCATCGAGTAGATACCTTGCTTGGCCTTGTCCAGCGAATGCGGGTTGATGTCGGTGGCATAGAGGATGGTGCGCTCGAGCAGGCCTTCCTCTCGCAGCAGGATGGCCATCGAGTACACCTCTTCACCGGTGCTGCAGCCGGCGACCCAGATCTTGATCGACGGCCATGTGCGCAGCAGCGGCACCACTTCATTGCGCAGCGCCAGGAAGTGGCTTGGGTCACGGAACATCTCGCTGACCGGGATCGTCAGGAACTGCAGCAACTGCATGAACATGCCCGGGTCGTGCAGCACCCGCTCCTGCAGCGCCGAGACTGTCAGGCAGTCGAACTGGCGCAGGGCATGAAGGATCCGGCGTTTGATCGAAGCGCCGGAATAGTTGCGAAAATCGTAGCTGTACTTGAGGTAGATCGCCTCGATCAGCAGCCGAATCTCGATGTCGGTGTTGCGCTCGCTAGTCAAATTCGCTCCAGTTGCGGCAGCCACACCCGGATCAACGAGAACAGGCGGTCCAGGTCGATCGGTTTGGCCAGGTAATCATTGGCGCCAGCCTGCAGGCAACGCTGCTGGTCATCCTTCATCGCCTTGGCGGTCACGGCGATGATCGGCAGCTTGCGCCAGCGCGCTTGCTGGCGGATCAGCCGGGTCGCCTCGAAGCCGTCCATCTCCGGCATCATCACATCCATCAACACCAGGTCGATGTCGTCGTGCTGCTCCAGGCGCTCGATGGCCTCGCGCCCGTTTCGGCCGATCTCGACGATGGCGCCCTTGTGCTCCAGGGCACTGGTGAGGGCGAAGATATTACGCACATCGTCGTCCACCAGCAGCACTTTGCGGCCCTCGAACACCTTGTCGCGGCTGCGCGCGGTCTTGAGCATGCGCTGGCGCTCATGGGACAGCTGCGATTCGACTTTGTGCAGGAACAACGTCACTTCGTCGAGCAGGCGCTCAGGCGAGCGAGCGCCCTTGATGATGATCGAGCGCGAATACTTGAGCAGGTCGGTCTCTTCTTCACGGGTGAGGTTGCGCCCGGTGTAGACGATCACGGGTGGGAATGAACGGATGTCCTCTGCGGTCATGCGCTTGAGCAGCTCGTTGCCAAGCATGTCGGGCAGTTTGAGGTCGATGATCATGCAGTCGTAGATGTTCTCGCGCAGCAGCGCCAGGGCGTCCTGGGCCATGGCCACGGCGGTGATCTCGACATCGTCGTCGCCGATCAGGCGGGCGATGCTTTCACGCTGCAGGTCGTCATCTTCCACCAGCAGGATGTGCTTGAGCTTCTGGGTCAGTTTGGCTTCCAGGCGGGCGAACACTTCCTTGAGCTCTTCGCGGCTGGTCGGCTTGACCGCGTAACCCACCGCGCCCATGTGCATGGCCGCCTCGACGCGGTCTTCGACCGAAATGATGTGCACCGGAATGTGCCGGGTGCCGGCCAGCTCCTTGAGGCGCTGCAGCACGGTAAGGCCGGAGTGGTCGGGCAGGCGCATGTCCAGCAGCACGGCATCGGGAATGTAGCGCGCGGCCAGCTCGAAGCCTTCGTCGGCGCCCTGGGCCACCAGGCAGCTGTAACCCAGTTCGTGGGCCAGGTCGAAGAGGATCCGGGCGAAGTTCGGCTCGTCTTCGATCACCAGGATGCAGCGGTTGTCGAACGGCGCCCGGTCGCGGTCATCGGCGAAGGTAAGCGCCGGCAGTTTCGGTGCCGTGGCGGTGGAAACCTTGGGCGCCGGCGGCAGTGTGTCGACCGCAGGCCGCAGGCTGAGCGCCTCGACCTCCTCGCTTTCAACCTCGTAGCGCTCCGGCACGATCAGGCTGAACACGCTGCCTTGGCCCGGGCTGCTGTCGACGCTGATCTGCCCACCCAGCAAATGCGCCAGGTCGCGGGAAATCGACAGGCCCAGCCCAGTGCCGCCATAGCGGCGGTTGCTGCTGCCGTCGACCTGGTGGAAAGCGCCGAAGATCGCCTGCTGCTGGTCGGCGGCGATGCCGATGCCAGAGTCGCGGACGGCGAACACGATGCCGGTGCCGGCCTGGTAGCTGATGGTCATGTCGACCTGGCCCTGGTCGGTGAACTTGATGGCGTTGGACAACAGGTTCTTGAGGATCTGCTCCAGCCGTTGCCGATCGGTGAACAGTGTCACCGGCACCTGGGGTTCGAGCTTGACCTCGAAGGCCAGCCCCTTGTGCTCGGCCAGTGGCAGGAACATGCCGCGCAGGCCTTCGACCAGGCGCGCCAGCTGGGTGGTTTCTGGCCGCACTTCAAGCTTGCCGGCCTCGACCTTGGCGATGTCGAGGATATCGTTGATCAGGTTGAGCAGGTCGTTGCCAGCCGAATAGATGGAATCGGCGAACTTGATCTGCTCCCCGGTGAGGTTGCCCTCGCCGTTTTCCGCCAGCAGCTTGGCCAGGATCAGCGAGCTGTTGAGGGGCGTGCGCAGCTCGTGGGACATGTTGGCAAGGAATTCGGACTTGTACTTGCTTGAACGCTGCAGGTCATCAGCACGGGCCTGCAGCTCTTGCTGGGCCTGGCTGAGCTCGTCGTTCTTGCGGTCCAGGGCATCGGTGCGTTCGGACAACTGCTCGTTGGTCTGCTCCAGTTCG
This sequence comes from Pseudomonas sp. SWRI68, assembly GCF_014269165.1. Classification (NCBI taxonomy): domain Bacteria; kingdom Pseudomonadati; phylum Pseudomonadota; class Gammaproteobacteria; order Pseudomonadales; family Pseudomonadaceae; genus Pseudomonas; species Pseudomonas sp. SWRI68. The sequence continues at coordinate 166,229 of NZ_JABWRU010000002.1, forward strand.
GCCTGCTGGGTCTCCAGGTGGGCCTGGGACTCCTTGAGCACGCGGGACTGTTCTTCGAGCTCTTCGTTGGCGGTTTTCAGCTCTTCTTGCTGCACTTGCAGCTCTTCGTTCAACTGCTGGGTCTCGGCCAGCACTTCCTGCAGACGCTGGCGATAACGCGCACTTTCGATGGACATGCCAAGGTTGCCGCCAACCCGCTCCATCAGCTCTTCATCGCGCGCCTGCAACGGGCGCAGGAACCCCAGTTCGATCACGCCGTTGATCTGCCCATCATCGGTGGCGGGCATCAGCAGTGCGCTGCGCGGCAGGCCATTGCCAAGGCCGGAACTCAAGCGGTAATAGTCGTCGGGCAGGTCCTCCAGGCGCAACAGCCGACCTTCACGCACAGCTTGGGCCAGCAAGCCATCGTGGTCGCCCTTGATCTGCTCGCGGGCCTGCTCTTCGGCGCTCAGGCCATAGCTGGCCACGCGCACCAGGCTGCCATGCTCATCGCGCACATACACCGCGCCGACCACGCTGCCCAGCGCCGCCGCGAAGAAGCGCAGGATGTTGTCGCCGAGCATCGGCAGGGTCAGTTGCCCCAGTACCTGCTGGGCCAGTTGGGTCTGGCCGTTGCGCAGCCAGGCCTGGTGCTCCAGACGCTCAGCAGCGCGCCGCTGGGCCTCGAGGTTTTCCGCGTAGCTGCTCGACAGCGCCAGCAGGTCGCGGCGCCCGAGGTAGGCCAGCAAGGCACTGAGGCCGACGATGAGCAGCACGAAGACCGAGATCGCGGTCACGGTGACCGAGCTGACTTTCTCGTTACGGGCCATGCGCAGTTGCTGCTCGGTGCTGATCAGGCCGTCGAATTCCTTGCGGATCTCGTCGGTGATGCGCTTGCCCCGCCCGTTGCCGATCGATGCCTGGTAGTCGCCCTGGTTACGGCGCAGGGTAATCATCTGGTTGCCGAAGTCGTTCCAGGCCTGCTGCAAGGCCATCAGCCGGTCGATACGGTCAACCTGCTGCGGGTTGTCCTCGACCATTGCGCGCAGGCTCTGAAGGCTGCCGAGAATTTTCGGCTTGGCCACCTCGTAGGGGTCGAGAAAGCGTTCGTCCCCGGTGATCAGGAAGCCGCGCATGCCGGTTTCCATGTCGATCGACAGCTTGACCGTCTCGTTGGCATTGCCGATCACCCGATCGGTATGCTCGACCCATTGCATGGCCGAGAGCAGGTAGTTGATCACCGCGACAAACGCCACGGCCCCCAAAAGCCCCACCCCAAGGGGCAGGCCGATGTTGCGGCTCAACAGCTTGCGGAAGCTTTGCTGGTCTATCGAGGCTGCTTGAATCATGTGATGACGCCCGAGCGAAAAAGTCCATTAAGAAGTGCGGCGAAAGACCGTTATTATTGCCAGCCACTGTGCTCACTGATAACAGCGAGTCTAACCAGCTTTGCCGAGCCTGGCAGGGCATTTAGCCAGTATTTGAAGGCTGGGTTTGCCAATCGTTCCATCTGATTGCAAGGATCGGTATCCTCGGGAACTTCTGCTGGCGTGCAGCGTACAGATTAAAGACATTCATTTGCACAGGAACCCAACCATGCACCTTCTGGTAGTCGAAGACGACGACATCGTACGCATGCTGATGGTCGAAGTGCTCGCCGAATTGGGCTACGAAGTCATCGAAGCGCAAGACGCCACCACCGCCTTGCGAGTGCTCGAAGATGCTTCGCAGGCCTTGGCGCTGATGATGACAGACGTGGGCCTACCGGACATGCGCGGCGAAGAGCTGGCGCACCGTGCACGCGCACTGCGCCCGTTACTGCCGGTACTGTTTGCCAGTGGCTATGCCGAGAATGTCAACGTGCCAGAGGGCATGCACATGATCAGCAAGCCGTTCGGCATTGACCAGTTGCGCGACAAGGTCATGCAGATACTGCCCCCCCCCTGAACCCTGCGCGCACTCTTCGCGGCCACCCGCGAAGAGGCCCGCCCCCCTGCAATCGATTACAGCGTTCGGCGCAACAGGTAGGTGTCCATGATCCACCCCTTGCGCAATCTCTCCTGCGCCCGCACCTGCAAAATCCTCGCCTTCACCGCCTGCAACGGCCCGGCAATCAACACCTCGTCCGCGGTCCCCAGGTAGGCCCCCCAGTAAATTATCAGGTCAGGGTCATCGAGCGCAGCAAACGCGCCCTGCCCGTCGAGCATCACCACCACATTGTCGATGCGCGCCTGCTCGGCCAGGCGACGCCCCGGCAGCACGGTCAGCGGTTCACCGATACGGTTGAGCGGCACCTGATGCCGAGCGGCCAGGGCCTGGACGCTACTGATGCCGGGGACCACCTGCAGGCGCACTGCCAACCCGCCTTCGCGGACAAGGTCGAGAATGCGCAGGGTGCTGTCGTACAGGCCAGGTTCGCCCCACAACAGAAAGGCACCGGCTTCGCCGACAGCCACCTCGTCTTCGATCATGCGGGCATACAGCGCGGCGCGCTGGCGGTGCCAGTCCTGCACCGCGCCCACATAATCCGCCGCCTGGCCGTCGCGCGAAGGGTCGGCCACCTGCACCAGCCGGTAGCCACCCTCGGGTCGATAGCGTTCGAGAATCGCCTTGCGCAAGCGCACCAGTTCGTCCTTCTGCGTGCCCTTGTCGAGCACGAAGAAAACGCTGGCGCGACGTAGCGCCTCGACCGCTTCATAGGTGATCTGAAGCGGATCACCCGGGCCGATGCCAATCAACAACAGGTCTTTCATTGCCCTGCCCTTTGCCACTACCCGTGACCATTCTCGGCCAGCCATGGGTCTTTGGCAAAGCCACCGGCTAGAAGATGGAGAAGTTGTAACTGACGATGACGCGAGTCTCGTCCATGTCACGTGCCCACTTCTCATAGTTGCTGCGGTAAGTGGAGTTGCGCAGACGTACGCTGACATCCTTGAATGTGCCACTTTGCACCTGGTACTTGAACTCGGTGTCGCGTTCCCATTCCTTGCCTTCGCCCGTGCTGCCCGGGACCTTGATATGGTCGCCATTGATGTAACGGGTGAAGAAGGTCAGGCCGGGGACACCCAGCGCTTTGAAGTCATAGTCATAACGCAGTTGCCAGGAACGTTCCTGGGCGGCGGCGAAGTCGTTGACCTGGGCGTAGTTGACCAGATAAGGGTTGCTGCCATCCAGGTACGGCATGGCGCTGTCACCGTACATGCGCTGCCAGCCGGCACTGACCTTGTGGCCCCCCAGGCTGTAGCCGAGCATACCGCTGAAGGCACGGTGGTCGATGGCGCCTGCGCGGGCATTGCCGATGTCGTCGCTCTTGATCAGGCGCAGGTCGGCCGACAGGCTGCCCACCGCCAGCGGCTGGCTCGCCACCAGGCCGAGAAAGTGCTGGCGATAGATGTTCTCCAGCTTGGCCACCTGGTACTGGGCGCTGACACGGTCACTGAAACGGTAGTCGAGGCCCGCCAGGTCGAAGTGGTCGGCTTCGATATCGCAGGCATAGCGCTTGTTCTTGCAGTGCACGCGAATGTCCTGGCGGTCAGTGGAGTCCCGTGCGGTGTACTTGTTCAGGCGCGCCAGGGTGAACTTCAGATCGTGTATTTCTTCGGAGGTCAACAGCGCGCCGTGGAACAGTGTGGGCAGCAGCCGGCCATCGTTGTATTTGATCAGCGGCATGTCCGGCATCATCGAGCCGTACTTGAAGACCGTGTTGGACACTTTGACCTTGGCCGCCAAGCCCATCTTCGCGTATTGATCCGCCGAATGCCGCGGGTCGTGGCCAGAAGACGGCAGCAGGCCGCTGTTACTGTCCGCCGGGCTGGAATCGAGCTTTACCCCGAACAGGCCGATTGCATCAACGCCAACGCCTACCGGCCCCTGGGTAAAGCCGGACTGCACATTGAGGATAAAACCTTGCGCCCACTCTTCGCGCTTGGAGGCGCCCTGGCTGGAACTGCTGAGGCCATCACGGAAGTCGCGGTTGAAGTAGACATTCCGCGCTTCGACCTTGGCGCTGCTGTCTTCAAGAAAACCGGCGGCCTGGGCATTGACGCCGGCACACAAAAGGAACAAGCCGGCAACACGGCGCCCTGGGGCGTGAGGGAGGGGGGCAAACATGCGTGGAAACATCCAGAAAGAAAGGCAAAAAACAACCTGCAGCAAACACCTGCTGCGGTACTGCGACACGCCCGAACAGTCGCCGGGCATCATCTGAAATGATCGCGCAAAGGCTCTGGCTCAGGCCATTGGACCTTGGTCTAGAACCGTTCGCGATGGCCCTCGAACTCCTCACGAAATAGCGCCCGGAAAACCTGTAAAGTTCCGTGCTTACTTATAAAAAGTTTGCAGTTTACCCAGTAGCAATGAATGACTACACTCGATGTCAGCGAACAGCGGAACCCACCCCGTGGCCGGCGTTTTGTACTACTTCAATGTTCGTCACGCCCTGCCACGAAAGACGTACAGGAGTGATTACAGTGTCCAGACTTGCAGAGTTTCGTGCTGCCGAAAAAGCGCTTCAGGAACAAATGGCTCAACTGGAAGCGCTGAAAAAGGATGCCGGCCTCAAACGCGAAATCGAATTCGAGCAGAAACTAGTCGGCCTGATGAAAAGCTATGACAAGGGCCTGCGCGATATCATCGCCATCCTCGACCCCAAGGCGGCAACTCGGGCCACCAGTACTGCCCCCAAACAACAGCGCCGACCGCGCGTGGTCAAGGTGTACGAGAACCCCCACACCGGCGAGCTGATTGAAACCAAAGGGGGCAACCATCGTGGGCTGAAGGCCTGGAAGGAAGAGTACGGCGCCGCCACGGTAGAAAGTTGGGTACGCTGATGAAACGTCCACATGTACTTCACACTTTTTTCACAAGGGCTGGCTCACTATCGAGACAGCTAAAGGACTAGCGACCCCACGCGCCCGCACATGCGGGCCTCTCTTCCAGCGCCCTGCCTCGTGCAGGGCGCTTTCATTTGCGCAATCGCTTCACTGCCGTATCATGGCCAGCCTGTCTGTTTTGCCGGTGCCTCGCGCCCGGCCCCGTCTCAGGAGTTCCCATGAGCCTGCACGATCTGCAAACCCTGCCTGGCGTCACCGCGCAGCCGGATACCGCCACTGCCAAATTCGTCTTCAACCACACCATGCTGCGGGTCAAGGACATCGAGAAGTCGCTGGACTTCTACACCCGCGTCCTGGGCTTCCGCCTGGTGGACAAGCGCGACTTCCCCGAAGCCGCCTTCAGCCTGTACTTCCTGGCCCTGGTCGACCCGGCGCAGATCCCTGCCGATGACGCCGCGCGCCACCAGTGGATGAAGTCGATCCCAGGTGTTCTGGAGCTGACCCACAACCACGGCACCGAACACGACGCCGATTTTGCCTACCACAACGGCAACACCGACCCACGCGGTTTCGGCCACATCTGCATTTCGGTGCCAGACGTGCGCGAAGCCTGCGCGCGCTTCGAAGCACTCGAAGTCCCCTTCCAGAAACGCCTGGCAGATGGGCGCATGAACCACCTGGCCTTCGTCAAGGACCCGGATGGCTACTGGATCGAAGTGATTCAGCCGACTGAACTCAAGGGCTGAGCCTCAACGCTATTCGCTCGTCGGGCCGGGAACTCTCGGCCCCTTGCTGTGGTATATGAAAGTAACGGTTTCATAAGCACAGCGAGGTAAGGACGATGCAATCTCTTCACTGTGAACACCGCAAGTACACCATCACCGCCAGCGTGATGCCCCACCCCGACTCCCCCCTACCCTACGCCGCCGGGTGCCTGATCACCGACCCTGAAGGGCATACCAGCAGGCGCATCCCCATGCCGATGAAGTTCTTCTCGGACCTTGAGAACGCCCAACACGTGTCACTGGCGCATGGGCGTGCCTTGGTGGATCAGCAGTTGGACAAGGGCCACAAGGCGTTCTGACTGATTGCTAACCGGTGCTGGCCCCTTCGCGGCTACCCGCGAAGAGGCCGGTCAAGACGACCTAGATATCCCTGGCATATACCACAGCAGCTTCAACCTGCTCACGTGTCGGCCGCACGTCGGTATACAGCACGAACTGCTCCAGTGCCTGCAATGCAATCACCTCCAGGCCTGTGATCACCGGCTTGCCCAACGCCTGCGCCCGCTTGATCAAGGGCGTCTGCGCCGGCATCGCCACCACATCGAATACCCGCTCTGCCGCTGCAATGGCGTTCTCGGAAAACGCCAGCACGTCGGCCTCCGGCCCACCGGCCATGCCAATGGGTGTCACGTTCACCAGCATCGGCGGGCACAGGTCACCGAGTTCGGCAACCCACCGATAACCACAGACATCCGCCAGTTGCCGCCCAGCCTGCTCGTTGCGCGCCACGATCATGCCCTCGTTGAAGCCCGCATCACGCAGGGCGCTGGCCACCGCCTTAGCCATGCCGCCACTCCCGCGCAGGGCAAAGGCGGTGGCCGAGTCGACCTGATGCTGCTCCAGCAATTGACGCACCGCCAGGTAATCGGTGTTGTACGCCTTCAGATGGCCGCCGGTATTGACCAGCGTGTTGACCGACTCGATGGCAGCGGCGGAGGGGTCAACCTCATCGACCAGGGCCATGCAGGCCTCCTTGTAGGGCATCGACACCCCACACCCGCGAATCCCTAGAGCACGAATGCCCGCCACCGCCGCCGGCAGGTCGTCGGTGCTCATGGCCTTGTAGTAGAAGTCCAGGCCCAACTGCTGATACAGGTGGTTATGGAAACGCACGCCGAAGGTACCGGGCCGGCCGGCCAGGGAGATGCACAGCTGCGTGTCTCTGCTGGGAGTCGTCGACATAACCTGCTCCTTTTTCAGAACTGAATCGTTTTTTCAGCGTATCAGACGCAGCCGCTTGTCGTCCCTTACACAACGTTTATGGCGGGCGTGATCGCGCTCGCCACGCTGGTGATCGTTGATAAAACTAATGACCACTATCGAGCAAGTTGATTTCAAACCACCGAGGCTGCTGCGTAAGGTAGGGCCATGTTCCACAGGAGGTCCCCATGGCCACTATCCAGATCATGTCCGTTGTTGGCAGCGCCGTCCCCCCTTCACTGCGTCAGCAGGGCCAGCTGGCGTGCTGGTACCTGGTGCGCAACGGCGAGCCCGTGAGCGGCCCCCTGCTGACCCGCGCCTCGGCCCAAGCCCTGGCTGAGCAGTTGCAGCCAGGTACCCTGGTCGCTTGACCTGAACGTGTTGTGCGTTGCTCCCTCTCCCTTTTGCGGCCCGCCTTTTGGCGGGCCTTTTTTTTCTTCACGGAATGCTGGGGAAGTGGGGCTGCTATGTGCTTGTCGGGAGAAAGGGTGATGGCGGCTAGCTGCCATCACCGTGTGCGGTAACCGAACGATTGTTGCTGACGCCTTGCATGTGCCAGCGCATACGTGCAAGGGTAAAAAAGGAACGTCAGCCACCAAAAAGGAAGATAAGCACCTTATGCTTGGAATCACACGTATCCATCGCTACGTGCGCCCATTGCCTGCAAGCCAAGCTGCAGCCAGTGGGCGTGACGTCAACGGCAAACCAGGCGCCCGCCTGGCCGCAAAGCTTACCGCCCTCCTCTGCACACCCCGCGCCGTCCCGCCCTACCTCTGGGTCGACCCCGAGCGCGCCCCTGTTGATCGCCTGCCCCCTACCTGACCGCCCATGCGCCGTCATACCGCACTCGCCATTCAGTGACTGAAGGTGGGATGTTTCACGCAAGAAAAGGGGCAACACCCAATGATCATGTTTCAGGGCAAGAAAATTCACAGCGCCATCTTCGACATGGATGGCACGATGTTCGACACCGAGCGCCTACGTTTCAGAACGCTGAAACAGGCTTCGCTGGAAATCTTCGGCAAAGCCTTGAGCGAGCAGACACTGATCGGCTCGCTGGGCCTGAGCGCGAAAAGGGCCGAGGCCCTCGCCAAGGCCCACAACGGCGATGACTTCCCTTATGCGCAGATCCGCCAGCGCGCCGACGAGCTCGAACTGGAGCACGTGCGCAACCATGGCGTGCCGATCAAGGCCGGCCTGCTCGAGGTGCTGGAGCGCCTGCGCAAGTCCGGCCTGACCCTGGCGGTCGCCACTTCCAGCCGACGTGCCATCGCCGAGGAGTACCTGATCAATGCCAACGTGCTCAAGTACTTCGACATCACCGTCTGCGGCGACGAAGTCAGTCAAGGCAAACCCCACCCAGAAATCTTTCTGCGCGCCGCCCGCGCGCTCAATTGCCAACCCAGCCAGTGCTTCATGGTCGAGGACTCGGAAAACGGCTTGCTCTCGGCGATCCGCGCCGAGGGCCAGGCAATCCTGATCGAAGACATCAAGCCGCCCGCGCCCGAGGTCAAGGCCGGCGCGCTTAAAGCCTACCCTGGCATGCACGCCTTCCTCGCCGACTTGAGCGAGTGCGTGCCCGACTTGGGCATGCCGGCGCTCGACGATTCGTTCCCTGCTTCACTGAACCAGTTCCGTGTCGGCATCCACGGCTTCGGCGCTATCGGTGGAGGCTACCTGACCCAGGTGTTGTCCCATTGGGACGGCTACACGCGTCCCTGTGAAATCATTGCTGCGACCCGTTCACGCATGCTCCGGGAATCAGTCGCTGCGTTCGGCCGCTACAGCGTGCGCTACGGCGCCAGCGCGTTCGACCAGACCATCGACAATGTGCGCATGATCGACATGGACGACGAGGAGGCGGTGATCGAGATGTACAACGCCGCCGAAGTGGTCGGCATGAGTCTGCCCGAACAGGCAATCCATCATCAGGCCAGGGCCATTGCCAAGGGCTTGCTGCGACGCTTCGAACGCAGGGGGCGCGAGCTGACGCTCCTGATCGTGTTGAACAAGATCGGCGGTGCAGCGTTCGTCCGGCGCCAGGTGCAAGCGCAGTTGGCATTGCTGTGCACGCCACAGGTGTGCAAGCAGGTGCTGGAAAAGACCCACTTCGCCGAAACGGTAGTCAGCCGCATCGTTTCCAAGATCAGCAATGACGCGCTGGTTCGGCAGTTGCGCATCAAGTCGCAGATCTTCAGGAACAGCCTGGAGGACGAGCCGACGGTCACCCGCAAACCCGCCACGCCGGCCCCTGAGTACGAACGGCTGATCGGGCACTTCAGGCCTTTTGCGCAGTCCAGCAGCGCCATGAGCCAGTTGCACCTGATCCTGTTCAACAGCGAGCCCGACATGCCGCTGTACGTGGAGCGTGGCAGTGATTTGCTGGAGCGGCTGCGCCAGGTGAAAACGGTCGCGGACATTACCCAGATCCAGATCATCAAGAACCGTTTGTGGAATGGGCCGCATGCAATCATCGCCTGGTATGCCAGCCTGCTGGGGCATACCTGGGTTGGCCAGGGGATGGGGGACGCCCGTGTCAGTGCGCTGGCAGAGCGTCTCATTCACCAGGAAGTGGCGCCGGCATTGATGGCCGAGTACCCGCAGATGTCAGAGGTTGTCAGCAGCTTTGCCAATGCGTTCCTCGAACGGTGCAAAACGTCGTTCAAGGACCCTTGCGTGCGGGTCGGGCGCGATCCGATGCGTAAATTGCAGCGTAACGAGCGCATCCTCAGCAGTATCGACCTGGCGCGCAAGCATGGCATTCAGACGCCTGCGCTGGCGTTCGGGGCGGCGCTGGCCATTCACTATGCGCTGCACGGCAACGCCAGCAAGGACCGGGAAGCCCAGTTGATGAAGGCGCTGTACAAGGCCAGTGACGAACGTGTCGAAGCGGTGTTGACCCATGACGGGGATTATCACGGCAAGCCTTACCTGGGACTGGACCCGGTCAGTGATGCGGACCTGGTCGAAAGCATTTCGGCCAACTTCCGGCTGTTGCAGCAACGGGACAGGGCTGACTGGACACTGCCCTCTGCGTTGACGCGCGGATCATCTCCATCCCACCTCTGCGAAGTGACGGAATGCGACCGGTGATGGCTCCGAGTTGGCCACGCTTGAAACGAGGGTAATGGGTACAGGATGGGTACAGGATTAAATTTCGTTCACGTAGCGCCCTTTAGTCATAAGGCATTCGACAGCAATTCAGCCATACTCCAGAATGCAGCGGTTTTTGGGGGAAAACCCTTGCACAGCCAACGACATACCAACCTTTAGTGAGCCTCAACGTGAAAACATCCCTGTCTATCCTCAGCCTGCTGCTGTTGCTCACAGGTACCGCGACCCTCCCGTCGACTGCTGCTGCACAACCCCCGACCCAGGTGCAACGCGACCCGGCCAAATTGCACCTGGCCTCTGGCAGCGCGCTGCTGATCGACCTGAATACCAACCGGGAACTGTATTCGAGCCATGCCGATCGCGTGGTCCCTATCGCTTCGGTCACCAAACTGATGACGGCGATGGTGGTGCTGGACGCCAAGCTGCCGATGAACGAAATGCTCACCATGACCATCGCCAACAACCCGGAGATGAAAGGCGTGTATTCGCGCGTGCGCCTGGGCAGCCAACTGGACCGCCATGAAACGTTGCTGATCACGTTGATGTCTTCGGAGAACCGCGCCGCCAACACCCTGGCCAACCATTACCCGGGCGGTTACCCGGCGTTCATCAAGGCCATGAATGCCAAGGCGCGTAGCCTGGGCATGGCGCACACCCGCTATGTCGAGCCGACTGGCCTGTCGACGCTGAACGTGTCCACTGCCCGCGACCTGTCCAAGCTGCTGATGGCGTCGCGCAAGTATCCGATGCTGAGCGAGCTGTCGACCACCCGCGAGAAGACCGTGGCGTTCCGCAAGCCTAATTACACCCTGGGCTTCCGTAACACCGACCACCTGGTGAACAAGAGCAACTGGGACATCAAGCTGACCAAGACCGGCTTCACCAATGAAGCTGGCCATTGCCTGGTGCTGCTGACCCGAATGGACAACCGCCCGGTGGCCATGGTGATCCTCGATGCGTTCGGCAAATACACCCACTTCGCCGATGCCAGCCGCATGCGTCAGTGGCTGGAAACCGGGGCAGCCAAGCCAGCGCCGGCAGTGGCCATGCAGTACAAGGCCGATCGGCAGGTCAAGGGCCGCCTGGCGTCCGAGTAACCGCCATAACCCAAGGCTGCACGGCCTGCTAGGCCGTGCCGCTGACCATGCCGCCCGCGCTGCTGCCACCCTCTTGCTGCAGCAGCTCCAGCAACTGCGCCGTGGCAGCCATGATCTGCCCGTTGAGGGTGGCGATGCTTGCCTGCTTGGCGCCCACAGCAGCCGCCTTGGCAGTTTCGTCCATCTTGCTGTTCTGCAGCGCGGCCAGCTGCTTCTGCTCCTCGACCAGTTGCTTTTGCAGGTCCTTGATCAGCTGACGCAGCTCCTTCACGGTGTCCGAGTCGCCGTTGTCAGTCTCCGTGGATTGCGCCTGCCCAGCCCCGGAAATCTTCATGCTGTCGCTACTGATGCTCAAGGGTCCCAGTGCCTCACCGGCCTCTTGTGCCTGCGCGCGTTCGGTGGCTGCATTGGCACTCAGCGTCTGCGCCGAGACGCCGTTGATCATCAGGTTGCTTGCCGTTATCCCGCTCATGTCGATTCCCTGCCTGAAAGATAGGTCCTTACCGTAACCCCCCTATCGGCCGCCCCATGCAGTTCTTTAGCCCGCTTAAATTCCCCCCTGCCTGGCTCGTTCCAAGAAATGTACTTGCGCAGGAGCCGGAGCCCCGGCGGGCGTCCACATTCGACCATTCAGGGAATCGCAGCCATGAGCCAGTCCTCACACCAGGAAACAATCAAAGATCTGATCGGCGTGGGCTTCGGCCCTTCCAACCTGGCCTTGGCCATCGCCCTGGAAGAACTCGCTCAGTCCCAGGGCCACGCCCTGGACGCGCTGTTCATCGACAAGCAGAAAGACTACCGCTGGCACGGCGAAACCCTGGCCACCCAGAGCGAGCTGCAGATTTCGTTCCTCAAGGACTTGGTTTCCCTGCGCAACCCGACCAGCCCCTACAGCTTCGTCAACTACCTGCACCAGAAGCAGCGACTGGCCGACTTCATCAACCTCGGCACCTTCTACCCCTGCCGCCTGGAGTACAACGACTACCTGCGCTGGGCCGCAGAGCACTTCGCCACCCAGGCGGTGTATGGCGAGGAAGTGGTGCGCATCGAACCCGAGGTGAATGCCGGCCGGGTCGAACACCTGCGCCTGGTATCGCGTGACCAGCAGGGCCGCGAATACAGCCGCCGCACCCGCTCGGTGGTGGTCGGCAGCGGCGGCACGCCGAAAATCCCGGAAAAATTCGGCGCGTTCAAGGACGACCCGCGCGTCTTCCACCACTCCCAATACCTGAGCAGCCTGAACAAGCTGCCGTGCACCGAAGGCAAGCCGATGCGCATCGCGGTGATCGGCTCCGGCCAGAGCGCCGCCGAGGCGTTCATCGACCTCAACGACAGTTACCCGTCGGTCAAGGTCGACATGATTCTGCGTGGCTCGGCCCTCAAGCCGGCCGACGACAGCCCGTTCGTCAACGAGATCTTCTCGCCGGGCTACACCGACCTGGTCTACAACGAGCCGGCCGATCAACGCAGCAAGCTGTTGGGCGAGTACCACAACACCAACTACTCGGTGGTCGACCTGAACTTGATCGAGCGCATCTACGGCATCCTCTATCGCCAGAAGGTCGCGCACCAGTTCCGCCACAACGTGCTGTGCCGACGCCAGGTAGAAGCGGTGGTGGCCACCCGTGAAGGCCTGGAACTGACCCTGCGCGACCTGGCCACCGGCCAGCAGCAGACCCACCGCTATGACGCCGTGATCCTGGCCACCGGCTACGAGCGTCGCTCGCACCGCGACCTGCTGGCGCCGCTGGCGGGCTTCCTGGACGACTTCAGCGTCGACCGCAACTATCGGGTCCTGGCCAGCCCAGACCTGCAGGCCTCGGTTTACCTGCAAGGCTTCTGCGAAAACAGCCACGGCCTGAGCGATACCTTGCTCTCGGTGCTGCCCTCCCGCGCGGCCGAAATCGGCCAGTCGCTGTACCAGGACCTGTCGCGCCTGAACGGCCGTTCGCAGCCGGCTGTCGCCTTGACCCGCGCCTGATTGCCCGCCTCTTCAAGCCGGCCTGACGCCTCGCGCGAAGGCCGGCTTACGCCTTCTGAAACATTTGCTTGCATTTAAAACGGCAGGATTTCCATTCTCATTCGTCTTTATAGGTGCAGCCCTCTAGGTTGGGCATAAGCTCGACTACACATTTCAGAAGACGATCAGATGGCCAAATCACCGAAAAAATCCAAATCCAAGCTGTGGTTCCTGGTCCACAGCTGGCTCGCCCTACCGATCTGGTTCTTTGTGCTGATCGTCTGTTTTACCGGCATGCTCGCCGTGGTCAGCCAGGAAATCGTCTGGCTGGCCAACCCGGACGTGCGCGCCAGCAAGCCTGACGGCGATGCCGAACGCTTGAGTTATCAGCAGGTGCTCGACGCTTTGCACAAGGCCGAGCCGGACATGGCCGTGGAGTCGCTCAGGCAGCCGGATGGTTCGCACTTCGCGCTGACCGCCGATGTGACCTTCCCTGACGGCACCAGCCCAACGCTCTACGTCAACCCCTACACCGGGGCCATCCAGGGCAAGAGCCCGGACTTCAACTTCGAAGGCTTCACCCGCGCCTTGCATGGCTGGTGGCTGGTGCCCTTCACCAATGGTTTCAGTTGGGGTTGGTACCTCGTCTCGATCCTCGGCCTGCCGATGCTGGCCTCGCTGGTCACGGGCCTGGTGGTCTACAAGAAATTCTGGAAGGGCTTCTTCAAGCCAGTGCGCACCGGCCATGGTTCGCGTATCTTCTGGGGCGACCTGCACCGGCTGGCCGGGGTCTGGTCGATCTGGTTCATTGCGGTCATTTCCATTACCGGTACCTGGTTCCTGATCCAGGCGATCCTGTTCGACAACAACATCAGCATCTCCAGCCGACCTATCGTGCCGGTCATCGCCCGTGAGGATGTGCCGCAAACAGCCGATGGTAGCCAGGCGCCGCGCATTGATGTGGATGAAGCGGCGCGCATCGCCGGCTTGGCGATCCCGGGCCTGGAGATCAGCTCCGTCTCACTGCCTGCTACTGCCTACAGCCATGTCACCCTGGGTGGCCGCGGCTGGTACCCGCTGATGTTCCAGTCCGCCGCCGTCAACCCCTACACCCGCACCGTCGACAGCCAGTTCTTGATCAGCGACCGCTCTGCCCTGGAGTTTGTCACCGAGTCCATGCGCCCCCTGCACACCGGCGACTTTGGCGGCCTGCCGATCAAGCTGATCTGGTTCTTCTTCGGCCTGGTCCTCACCCTGATGGTATTCAGCGGCCTGCTGATCTGGACCAAACGCACCGCCCAGGCGACCGCCGCCGCCCTCAAGCGCAGCGAGCGTGCGCCACGCGTGGCAAGCCGTGAAACCACCGTGGAGATCCGCCCATGAGCCAGGCCCAGACCCTGCCCGCCAGCCCGCTCAAACAGTGGTGGCTGAAGTGGCGCTTTCACCTGAACATCCTGCTGATCCTCATCCCGCTGGGGTTCATGCCCAAGTACTTCGCCGACGCCAAGCTGTTTCGCGGCGACGCGGGGCTTGGGGTGAACGTGATCAGCGACATCCAGGTCGGCCCCTACAGCCTGGACCTGGCCGAAATGCGCGACGAGGCGCCACGCGCCGACGGCCCGGCGGGCCACTTCAAGTCGTTCAATGCCTCGCTGTGCAAGGCGTGCATCAATGACGTCAAGGCGGTCTACCTGCGCATTGGCAAACCGCGCAGCCTGCGCGCCGCTGGCACCATCTTCTTCGGCGCACCGTATCGCATGGGCACCAACCTGCCGATACCGCCACGCACTCAGCCTGATGCACAAATCTGGATCACCCTCGAAGGCTGGGACGGCAGCATGCACCAAGCTTCAGTGCCACTGGCCAAGGCTTCGCCCGCCACCGTGGCGTGGCTCGAAAAACAAGGAGGCAAGAAATGAAACACCTGATGCGCAAGCTCGCCCTGCCCTTGCTGGTGCTGGCCGCCGGCCCCGCCCTGGCACACAACCCGATGTGCGAATGCGAAGAGGTCGCCAGCGGCCAGGTCAAATGCACCGGCGGCTTCTCGGATGGCAGCGGCGCCCCTGGGGTGACCCTGGATGTGATCGGCTACGACGAGCAGGTGCTGGTTGGCGGCAAGCTCGGCGACGACTCGACCCTCACCTTCAAGCGCCCCGACGGTGAGTTCTACGTGCTGTTCGATGCCGGCCCTGGGCACGTTGTCGAAGTCGACTACGCCGACATTGGCCAACCATGAGCACGCCTACCATGAGCCGTGCCCAGGTCGTACGCCCGGCTGGCGCTGGGCACGAAACCCTGTACGTGCTGCTGGTCAGCCTGCTGATCGTGATTCTTGCCGCTACCGTGGTGATGCTGCGCGGCGAACGCGAGGACGAGCAGGCCATCGCCAGCCACCAGATCGACGCCCGCCGCGACCTCACCGCCGCTGAACAGGGGCTTTACACCGACCTGCGCGTGGCCTTCGACGAGATCCAGCTGCTGCGTGAAGAAACCGCCGCCGTGCCCAGTGTGCAAGCCCTGGCCGACGAAGGCCTGCCACCCTTCGTGGTCGACGCAGGCAGCCAGAGCCGCGGTAGCCACCAGTGGTCATGGCTGGAAACCGGCGCCTACCTGGGCCGCAGCCAGGCCCCGCAGGTAGCGGGCAGCCTGCTGCTGATCCTGCCGGGCGACAGCAGCGGCCAGGCAGATGTCTGGCTACGCCGCGACAGCGCTGCCGTCACGCCGGATGACCTGGGCCACGCCGCCCTGATCGCCGCCGGCTGGCAACAGGTGGTCAGCCACTACGACGCCGGGGTCACCCGCGAACACCGTCACTGAACCCAAGGACTTCCCCATGTTCCGCTCCGCCCTCGCCCTGCTTCTGGCCCTTGCCCTGCCGGCAATGGCCCTGGCCGATAACGGCAAGCCGTTGCGCATCGGCATTACCCTGCACCCGTATTACAGCTACGTGAGCAACATTGTCGGCGACAAGGCCGAAGTGGTGCCGCTGATTCCGGCGGGGTTCAACCCGCATGCCTACGAACCACGGGCCGAAGACATCAAACGCATCGGTACGCTGGATGTGGTGGTACTCAACGGTGTCGGCCATGATGATTTCGCCGACCGCATGATTGCCGCCAGCGAAAAGCCCGGCATCGCCACCATTGAAGCCAACCAGAACGTGCCTTTGCTGGCCGCCACCGGTATCGCCGCCCGGGGTGCCGGCAAGGTGGTCAACCCGCACACGTTCCTGTCGATCAGCACCACCATCGCCCAAGTCAACAACATTGCCCGGGAGCTGGGCAAGCTCGACCCCGACAACGCCAAGCTCTACACGCAGAATGCCCGCGCCTATGCCAAGCGCCTGCGTGCCCTGCGTGCCGAAGCCCTGGCCAAGGTCACCGAAGCACCCAGCGCCACCTTCCGCGTGGCGACCATCCATGCGGCCTACGACTACCTGGTGCGTGACTTCGGCCTGGAGGTCACAGCGGTGGTCGAGCCGGCCCATGGCATCGAACCCAGCCCG
Source organism: Pseudomonas sp. SWRI68 (assembly GCF_014269165.1). Taxonomy (NCBI): domain Bacteria; kingdom Pseudomonadati; phylum Pseudomonadota; class Gammaproteobacteria; order Pseudomonadales; family Pseudomonadaceae; genus Pseudomonas; species Pseudomonas sp. SWRI68. The sequence goes on from NZ_JABWRU010000002.1 coordinate 182,701, forward strand.
GCCCAGCTGAAAAAAACCATCGACCAGCTCAAGGCGCTGGACGTCAAGGTGATCTTCTCGGAAATGGACTTCCCGTCCGCCTATGTCGAAACCATCCAGCGCGAGTCGGGCGTGCGCCTGTACCCGCTGACGCACATTTCCTACGGCGACTACACCAAGGAGAAGTACGAGGTAGAGATGAAGCGCAACCTCGATACCGTGGTCCGCGCCATCCAGGAGAACCGCGCATGACCGCCGCCGCCCACCTCGACGCGCCCAGTGGCCCGCGCATCGAATTCGCCGGCATCGACCTGACCCTCGGGCGTACCCGCATTCTTGAGCAGGTCAGCTTCAACGTGGCGGCCGGCAGCGTGCATGCGATCGTCGGCCCCAACGGCGGCGGCAAGAGTTCGCTGATCAAGACCCTGCTCGGGCAGATGCCCCACCAAGGCCAGTTGACTTTGCACTGGCCCAGCGCCCTTGAGGTGATCGGCTATGTACCCCAGGCGTTGGAGTTCGACCGGGGCCTGCCGATGACCGTGGACGATTTCATGGCCGCGATGTGCCAGCGCCGGCCGGCCTTTCTGGGGCTGTCGCGCCGCGTGCAACCGGCCATCGATGCCGCCTTGGCGCGGGTCGGCATGCTCGACAAGCGCAAACGGCGCATGGGCGCGTTGTCGGGCGGTGAGCGTCAACGGGTGCTACTGGCCCAGGGCCTGATCCCCGAGCCGCAACTGCTGGTGCTGGATGAACCCATGTCGGCCCTCGATGAAGCGGGCATCCAGGTCTTCGAACAACTGCTGCACAGTTGGCGCCAGTCCGGCACCACCGTGCTATGGATCGAGCACGACCTGCAAGCCGTGTTGCGCCTGGCCGACCGGGTCACCGGCCTGAGCCGCCAGGTACTGTTCGACGCCCCACCGGCACAGGCCCTGACCCCGGAGCGCCTGCTCAGCCTGTTCTCCGTTCACCCGCGCAGCGAGAGCCTTGCCTGATGAGTTTTGAAGCATTTCGCCAACTGGTCCAGGAATGGGCCAACGCCGGCTACCTGCCCGAGGCACTGGCCTACGGCTTCGTGGTCAATGCCCTGCTGGCCGGCCTGATGATCGGCCCGGTGCTGGGCGGCCTGGGCACCCTGGTGGTGGTCAAGCGCTTTGCCTTCTTCTCCGAGGCGGTCGGCCATGCCGCGCTCACCGGCGTGGCCATCGGCATCCTGCTGGGCGAGCCCTATACCGGCCCCTACGGCAGCCTGTTCGGCTACTGCCTGCTGTTCGGCATCCTGCTCAACTTCCTGCGCAACCGCACCGGGCTGTCGCCGGATACGCTGATCGGCGTGTTCCTGTCGGTGTCCCTGGCCCTGGGCGCCAGCCTGCTGCTGATGCTGGCGGGCAAGATCAACGTGCATATCCTTGAGAACGTGCTGTTCGGCTCGGTACTGACCGTCAGTGCCCAGGACCTTATGGTGCTGGGTATCGTCGCGGTGCTGGTACTGGCCCTGGCCTTGCCCCTGTACAACCGCATCATGCTGGCCAGTTTCAACCCGCAACTGGCGGCGGTGCGCGGGGTAGCGGTAAAGACCCTGGACTACCTGTTCGTGGTGCTGGTAACGCTGGTCACTGTGGCTTCGGTGAAGGTGATCGGGGCGATTCTGGTCGGCGCGCTGCTGGTGATACCGGCGGCGGCCGCACGCCTGGTCAGCCAGTCACTGAAGGGCTTTTTCTTCATTTCGGTGCTGATCGCCACGCTGAGCACCCTGCTCGGCATTCTGCTGCCAATCGTCTACGACCTGCCGGTGCCCTCGGGCGCGGCAATCATCCTGGTGGCCGGTATCTGCTTCGCCTTGGCCGCGCTGGCCCGCGCCCTCGTTCCACGCCTGCAAGGAAACCCGGCATGAACCTGAAACAGCTGACCTTGGCACTGGCCCTAGCGGGCCTGCCCTCGCTCTCTTTCGCCACGCAAGTGCTGACCACCCTGCCCGTCACCCACAGCCTGGCCACGGCGTTGCTCGACGGTACCTCGGTGCAACTCAAGCGCGCCGCACCTGCCAACCTGCCGGCCAGCCGCCAGCCGTCCTACTTCAGTGGCCGCGGCGGCGCCACCCTGGAGAAGGCCGCGCAACAGGCAGACGCCGTCATTGGCGTACGCTCGATCTGGCGTGATGACCCGCTATACCCGATGGCCCGGCGCAGCAACATCCGCATCGTCGAAATCGATGCGGCGCGGCCGGTGGACGGTGCCTTGCCGGGGATTGCAGTGACCGGTGACGATGCCTACGGCGCGTACCCGTGGCTCAATCCGACCAACCTCGGGCGCATGGCCGATGTGGTGGCCAATGACCTTGAGCGCTTGTCGCCGGCTGACAAGGCGAAGATCCAAGGCAACCTGGCAGGCCTCAAGCGCCAGTTGCTGGAGTTGACGGCCAACAGCCAGACCCAACTGGCCGAGGTCGACAACCTTACGGTGGTGAGCCTGTCCGAGCGCTTGGGGTACCTGGCCAGCGGGTTGAACCTGGATGTGGTGGAGCAGGCGCTACCGGCCGAGGGCAAGTGGGATGAAGCGGCGCTCAAGGCGCTGGGGGACAACCTGAAGAATCAGGATGTGGCGCTGGTGCTCGACCACCGCCAGCCGGATGCCGCGGTGGCCGAGGTGATCAAGGCCTCTGGGGCGACGCTGTTGGTGGTGGAGAGTGATGCCGATGATGCTGTGGCAGGGTTGAAGGCCAGTGTCGAGCAGGTGGTTGGAGCATTGACCGAAAGCTGACGCCTGGTGCTAGGAGCGCCCTTGCAGGGCGCTCCTACACAAGGTTTTAGCGCTAGCGCTTCATGCACCGCTGATAACGCTCATCCACCCTGCCGGCGAACCACGCGGTGGTCAGTTTGCGGGTAATTTTCGGGCTCTTCAGCTGAATCCCAGGCAGTACCGCACGCGGCACCGGCTTACCCGCCGCTGCATCCGCCAAGGCGAATACCCCGCTGTACAGCTTGCTGTCTTCAAAGGCCAGGCTGTCGCCCAATTCCAGCTGGCTGCGAATCTGCGGGTTGCGCAACCCCAGCTTCACCCCCAGCCTGCGCGCCGCCTGCTCGGTGCTCCCTGGCATGATCGCGCCTGGGGCAATCAAGTCCCCGTCCAAGGCCAGGTTGGCTCCCGCCACCTTGCTCAGCGCAGCCTGGAACGCCGCATTGCGGCTGGCGTACCAGCCTGCGTTGAAATCTGCGAAACGGTACAGCTGGCGGTCGTAATGCACCGGGTAGCCGAGCAGGTGGGCAATCCCGAAATACATGCCCCCACGCCGGCTGAACACTTCCTGGCGTACCGTGCCGTCGTAGGTGTAGGGGTAACCCTTGGCATGCTGTTCGGCAAATTCGATGCTCACCTGCATCGGCCCGCCGGTGTGCACCGGGTTGAGCCCGCCCAGCAAGGTCTTGCCCAATGGCAGGCGGGCAATGACTTCGTCGAACAGTGCACTCAGCTGCTTCTCGCTGCGTACCGCAAGTAGCCGCTGCTGATAGCTTTGGCCGTTGCCGGACGGCGTTTTCAGTGCACCGTCGACCAGCAAGCGCGGGATGTGCAGGCGCGCGGCGCGGCGGTCGATCTCGTCACGGGCAATACGCCCCAGGTTGGGCACCTGCGGGTCGGCATTGAAGGTCGACTCTTGCTCGGTCACCGCCAGTACCGCGCACAAGTTGCTCTTGCTGGGGGCAATGCGCTGGGCTTCGAAGGCCTGCTGAATGTCCTTGGCCCAGCCCTCACGGTCCTTGGCCTGAGCGGGTAAAAGCCGCAGCAACTGCGCACGCACCTTGGCCGGGTCCGCTTCTGGTTCTTCTTCACGGCGCCCGGCACAGCCTTGCAGCAGCGCCAGGGCCATCAGCCCCGCCGCCAGTAACCGCGCGTTCAGGGCTGCTCACCGACCAGGTAGGTCTTGCTGATATGGCGGAACAGCGGATGGCTGGCACTGCCCATCAGCTCGAACAGCACCATCTCGCGGGTCACGATGTGCGCCCCGGCTGCGCGCATGCGCGCCAGGCCTGCAGCCTTGCTGGCGGCCGTGCGGCTGTCACAGGCATCCTCGACCACGAACACCTGCTTGCCCAACGCCAACAGGCCGAGCACGGTCTGCAACACGCAAACGTGGGTTTCCATGCCGCAGACGATCACCTGCTCACGCGCTATCAGGCTGGCCGGCAGGCACTCGGCGGCCACACAGGAAAAATGGCTTTTTTCCACTACCTCGGCAGCGGGCGACGCAGCAATCAGCTCTGCCAACGTATGGCCAAGCCCTTTGGGGTACTGCTCGGAAACCACGGTGGGCAGCTCCAGCTCGGCAGTCGCCGCCAACAACCAGCGCGCCCGCGCGCGGGTGCCCTCAGGGTCGCTCATGGCGCCGATGAGTTTTTCCTGGATGTCGACGACCAGCAGCGTGGCCTTGTGTGGATTGATCAGCATTGTCTGCCCCTTGCCTGGGAAAAGGCCTAGCCTCCCCCAGGCAAGCGGTGACGTCAATCAGGCAGAAAGCCGATGCGGCTCAAGCGACGCGGCCAGCACGCCGAGTACGCGGTCCTCGTGTTCGTGGATGAAGAAGTGGCTGCCGGGGAACACTTCCAACGAAAAGTCCCCCAAGGTTTCCTTGCGCCAGGCCAGCAGTTGCTCCTCGCTGGCTCGGTCATCCTCGCCACCCAGCACGTGCAGCGGGCACTGCAACGCAGGCCGCTGACGATAGGCATAACGGCCGCAGAGCAAGAAATCGGCACGCAGAATCGGCAAGGTCAGGCTCATCAGCTCGGCGTTGCCCAGTACTTCCTCTGGCGTACCGTTGAGTTCGCGCAACTCGCTGATCAGCTCATCGTCGCTTTTAGGGTCGCGCCAGTTCTTGCCGTCATAGTCTTCACGCCGGGTAGGGGCGGCGGTGCCGCAGGCAAACAACGCCAACGGCGGCGGACAACCCAGCGCCTGCAGCTCGTGGGCCAGCTCGAAGGCCAGCAACGCGCCCAGGCTATGGCCAAGCAGTGCGTAGGGCGCGCTGGCCGCCAAACGCTGTTCGCCTGCCAGTTGCCGGGCAAGCGCCTGCATGTCGGTTTGCAGCGCTTCCCCCATGCGCGCGCCGCGCCCAGGCAGCTCCACCGGCCGCACCTGAAGCCAGGCTGGCAGCTTGCGCCGCCAGCGGCTGTAGACCATGGCGCTGGCCCCCGAGTACGGCAGGCACAGCAGGTTCAGCGTGGTCACTGCGCTGCGGCTTCGGCCATCTTCTGGCGCAGGCTCAGCGGGCGCATGTCGGTCCAGACTTCGTCGATGTAGGCCAGGCAGTCTTTTTTCAGGCCGCTCTTGCCCACTGCACGCCAGCCAGTGGGGATTGCCTTGTAGTCGGGCCAGATCGAGTATTGCTCTTCGTGGTTGACCACTACCTGGAACTGGATATCGTCGCGGTCGAAAACGGAAGTCATTGCCTGTCTCCTTGAGTGATAGAGGCCGATACGCGTAGGGCGTAGGGCGGCTCTTAAGTAGACGTAGGGTGGTGCGGAAAAATTAGGGGGATTTGGGGTGCAAGACTTGGGCCTTGCAGCGCCTGTCAGCCAATTCACCGGCCCCCCTTCAAGCCCCCCGCAGCAGGTCATGGTCATCGAGCAAGCGATAAGCCACCTGCGGATTACGCTCCAACCCCCGCCGAATCGCTGCCGGTATCAACTGCCGGGTCTTGCGGCACAACCCCGGCTGCTCATCCAGCTCGATCACGATCCCGCGCATGGTCCGCACCTCGTTGAACCCAGGCGCAATGCGCACACGAATACCCAGGTTCTCGTACATCCGTTGCTGCAGCCGCTGCAGGTCATCCAGGTCCTTGAGGTTTTCCAACCGCTCGATCAGGCGTTTTTCTTCCTGCCGGGTAAGCAGGAGGATGCGCTGCGCCGCCGGCGGGTGCTCGGCCAGGTGCTCGCGGCCGCAGTTACAGACACCAGGGGGGCAAGGTTGGCGAAGGCTGGGTGCTGTGCTCATGGGCCAAGCATAGCGCGTGCCGGCCTCTTCGCAGGTACACCCACCCTGACAGGGAGGACGCAGCCTTAAAAAATTTCCTGTCAGGATAAAAAGTTTCACAAAACCCTAGACCGCGACCCACCTCTTCGCCTATAAATCGCCTAAAGGAAATTAATATTCCTAACAGGAAACAATATTCGCCGCCCCGCGAACCTCTTTGCCCTTGTGCCGACCTGCCCCACTCCACCACGAGGCCCCGACATGCACCCCGCTCCCGATCATTTCATCCTGCGCGTCAGCTGCCCGGCCGTGTCCGGCATCGTCGCCGCAGTGACCACCTACCTGGCCGAGCACGGCTGCTACATCAGCGAGATGGCGCAGTTCGACGACGAGGACAATGGCCGCTTCTTCATGCGCGCCGTGTTCCGCTACAACACCGGCGTGAGCGGCGACACAGCGCAACTGGAAGCGGGCTTCACCGACGTTGCCCAGCGCTTCGACATGGACTGGAGCCTGCACAGCAGCGCCCGCCCGATGCGCGTGCTGCTGATGGTCAGCAAGTTCGACCACTGCCTGTCCGACCTGCTCTACCGCCACGCCAAGGGCGAGCTGGACATGCACATCACCGCGGTGGTCTCCAACCACCTCGACCTGCGCCCCATGGCCGAGCGCCAGGGCATCCGTTTCGTCTACCTGCCGGTGACCAGGGAGACCAAGGCCGAGCAGGAGGCCGCGCTGATGCGCATCGTCGAGGACAGCGGCACCGAGCTGGTGGTACTGGCGCGCTACATGCAAATCCTCTCCGACGACCTGTGCCGCCAGCTGTCCGGCCGGGCAATCAACATCCACCACTCGTTCCTGCCCGGCTTCAAGGGTGCCAAGCCCTATCACCAGGCCTATCAGCGGGGCGTCAAGCTGATCGGTGCCACCGCCCACTACGTCACCAGCGACCTCGACGAAGGCCCGATCATCGAGCAGGAAGTGCAGCGCGTGGACCACGCCTACGCCCCCGAAAACCTGGTGGCGATCGGTCGTGACACCGAGACCATCGCATTGTCCCGTGCGGTGAAGTACCACCTGGAGCACCGGGTGTTCCTCAACCACGACCGCACGGTGATCTTCAAATGAACGCCACCCTCAGCGTCAAACTGATCGACGGCAAGGCCACCGCCGCGCGGGTATTGGCTGAAGTCCGAGAGCAGGTGCAGACCTTGCGTCAGGGCGGCGTGCAACCGGGCCTGGCCGTTGTGCTGGTGGGGGCAGATGCCGCCAGCCAGGTGTATGTGCGCAACAAGGTGCTGCGTGCCGAGGAAGTGGGCATCCACTCGCTGGAACATCGCCTGCCCGCCGACACCTCCCAGGCTCAACTGCTGACCCTCATAGACCGGCTCAACCGCGACAGCGCGGTCAACGGCATCCTCGTGCAGTTGCCACTGCCGGCGCATATCGACGCACACCGCGTACTGCAGGCCATCAACCCGCTCAAGGACGTGGATGGCTTTCACAGTGAAAACGTCGGCGGCCTGGCCCAGGGCCGCGATGTGCTCACCCCTTGCACGCCCAGTGGCTGCATGCGCCTGCTGCGCGATGCCTGCGGTGAGCTGCGCGGCAAGCATGCGGTGGTGGTCGGCCGCTCGAACATCGTCGGCAAACCCATGGCCGCGTTGCTGTTGCAGGCCGACTGCACGGTGACCGTGGTGCACTCGCGCAGCCACGACCTGCCAACGTTGTGCCGCCAGGCCGACATCCTCGTCGCGGCGGTCGGCAAGCCGAGGTTGATCGGTGCCGACTGGCTCAAGCCCGGCGTGGTGGTGATCGACGTGGGCATCAACCGCTTCGATGAACACGGCCGCAGCCGCCTGGTCGGCGATGTCGACTTTGCCGCCGCCTTGCCCCAGGTCGCCGGCATCACCCCGGTGCCCGGCGGCGTCGGCCCGATGACCATCGCCTACCTGATGAAAAACACCCTGCTCGCCCTCGACCTGCAACAACAGGCCGCCCACCAGGAGCGCACCGCATGCCTTTCGCCCTGCTGAAATACGGCCTGAGCGCCGACTACCCGGTGGAGGTCGACCTGCCACCCCCTTGCGACCTCAAGCCGCACTACGACGTGGTGATCATCGGTGGCGGCGGCCACGGGCTGGCCATCGCCTATTACCTGGCCAAGTACCACGGCATCACCAATGTCGCGGTGCTGGAAAAGGCCTACCTGGGCGGCGGCAACACCGCACGCAACACGGCGGTGATCCGCTCCAACTACCTCACCAGCGAAGGCGTGCGCTTCTACGCAGAATCCGTGCGGATGTTCCAGAACCTGTCCAACGAGTTCGACTTCAACATCATGTACTCCGAGCGCGGCCAGCTCACCCTGGCGCACACCGACGCCACCGTGCGGGCCTTCCGCCAGCGGGCCGAGGTCAACAAGCACTTCGGCGGGCGTACCGAGATGATCGACCGCCAGCAGATTCGCGAGCTGGTGCCGAGCCTCAACCTCGACCCCGGCCACCTGCCGGTGCTGGCTGGGCTGTGGCATATCGACGGCGCCACCGCGCGCCACGACGCCGTGGCCTGGGGCTATGCCAAGCAGGCGGCCAAGCGCGGTGTGCAGATCCACCAGCTGACCGAAGTGCAGGAGCTGCTGATCCGCAACGGGCGCATCGAGGCGGTCAAGACCAACCGCGGCACCGTGCAGTGCGGTTGCGTGGTGCAGGCGGTGGCCGGGGCCAGTTCGCTATTGATGGCCAAGGCCGGCATCCGCGCGCCGATCCATACCTACCCGCTGCAGGCCATGGTCACTCAGCCGTTCAAGCCGTTTCTCGATCCGCTGGTCAGCTCGTCGGCGCTGCACTGCTACGTGCAGCAGACCAGCCGTGGCGAAATCGTCTTCGGCGGCGGCTCCGACCCCTACCCGCTGTACAACACCCGCTCCACCCTCGACCTCAAGGAAAGCCTGCTGGCCCACGCCATCGAGATGTTCCCGTTCATGGCCAACGCCAAGCTGATGCGCCAATGGGCCGGGAGCACCGACATGACCCCGGACTACAGCCCGATCATGGGCCTGTCGCCGGTCGACAACTACTACCTGGACGCCGGCTGGGGTACCTGGGGCTTCAAGGCCACGCCCATCTGCGGAAAGACCATGGCCGAGCTGGTCGCCAGTGGCGGCAAGGTGCCAGAGATGATCGCGCCGTTCGCCCTGGAGCGCTTCAGCCGCTTCCAGCAAGTCAACGAGATGGGCGCCACGGCGGCCAGCCACTAGAGGAACGCACGATGAAGATCCTCACCTGCCCCTTGAACGGCCCGCGCAACATCAGCGAATTCACCTACGGCGGCGAGTTCAAGCTAATGCCCGACCCGGCCCGTTGCAGCGACGTCGAATGGGCCGACTACGTGTTCAACAGCGACAACCTTGCCGGCGTGGTCACCGAATGGTGGCTGCACAACGCTTCCAGCTACTGGTTCCTGGCCGAGCGCCACACGGTCAGCGACCAGGTGCTGCGCACCTTCGACCCAAACGAAATCTTCGACCGCCGTGTCGAGTTCACCCCAGCCGCCAACCCGGAGATAGCCGGATGAACAGCCTCACTCGCCTCCCCGCCCCCATGGGCCTTTTGATCGACCGCGAGCGGCCGCTGCGCTTTATCTTCGATGGCCAGGCCTGCCAGGGCTTTGCGGGCGACAGCATCGCCAGCGCACTGCTCGGCAGTGGCCGCTGGCTGCTGTCGCGCTCGTTCAAGTACCACCGCCCGCGTGGCCCGCTGAGCCTGGCCGGGCAAGATGCCAACACCTTGGTGCAACTGCCCGACGAACCCAACGTGCTGGCCGATATGGAGGCGGCCCGTGATGGCCAGGTGGTCGCAGGCCAGAACTTCAACGATAGCCTGGAGCACGATCGTGACGCCTACCTGGGCAAGTTTTCGCGGTTCATGCCGGTTGGCTTCTATTACCGGTCGTTCTACAAGCCCAAAGGCATGTGGAAGGTCTGGGAGCCGCTGATCCGCAAGAAAGCCGGCCTTGGCGTGCTCGACCTGGGCTTCAAACCGCAGTACCACGACAAGGCTTACCTGTTTGTCGACGTGGCCGTGATCGGCGGCGGCCCTGCTGGCCTGCGCGCGGCGCTGGACGCGGCCTCTGCCGGGGCCAAGGTGCTGCTGATCGAGCAGCAGCCCGTGCTGGGCGGTTCGCTCACCTACGCCCGCTTCGACATTGCCGGCACCCGCGCCACCCGCCTGCGCCAGGCATTGCTCGATGCCGTCGAGGCCCACCCGAACATCCAGGTGCTGCTGCAGGCCACCTGCAACGGCTGGTTCACCGACAACTACCTGCCGGTGATCCAGCACACACGCCTGTACAAGGTGCGTGCCACTCGCTGCCTGGTCACGGCCGGTGCGTTCGACCAGCCGGTGGTGTTCCGCAACAACGACCTGCCTGGGATCATGCTGACCAGCGCCGCGCAACGGCTGATGAAGTTGTACGCGGTCAAGCCGGGGCAGCGTGCGGTGGTCCTCACCGGCCACGACGACGGCTACCTGGCGGCCCTCGACCTGCAAGATCAAGGCGTGGCCGTCGCCGCCCTGGTGGACATGCGCGCGGCGCCGGCAGACGCCGCATTGGCCAGCGAGCTCAAGCGCCGCGACATCCCTCTGCACCTGGGCAGCACCGTTTATGAAGCCCTGCACGGCAAGGGCATGCGCCATGTCAGCGGCGTCGACATCCGCCCCATCACCGGCCAAGGCAAGGTGGGTACGCAAGGCCTGCGCCTGGCCTGCGACCTGCTGTGCATGTCGGCCGGCTACATGCCGGTGTATCAACTGCTGTGCCAGGCAGGCGGCAAGCTGGCATACGACGTCGACCGTGATGCCTTCAGCCTCAGCAACTTGCCAGTCGGTCTGGCTATCGCAGGGTCGGTGAATGGCCGGCATCACCTGGACAACGTGCTCGCCGACGCGACCCGCGCCGCTGCCGAGGCGGTCGCGGCGCTGGGCCTGCCAGCGCCCGCGCTGAAGGCTTTCGGCCCCGAGGCCAAGGTCAACTTCCCCTGGCCGATCTTCCCGCACCCCAAGGGCAAGGACTTCGTCGATTTCGATGAAGACTTGCAGGTGCGCGATATCGTCAACGCCACCCGCAGTGGCTACCGCGACGTGCAACTGGTCAAGCGTTTCTCCACGGTAGGCATGGGCCCGTCCCAGGGCCGGCATTCGGCGCTGCCCACCGCGCGCCTGGTGGCCCAGGCCACCGGGCGCAGCATCAGCGAAACCGGCGTGACCACCGCCCGGCCACCCTTTCAGGCCGAGAAGCTGGCGCATGTCGCCGGCCGTGCCTTCGACCCGTACCGGCAGACGCCGATGCACCGCCGCCATGTGGCGGCGGGCGCGAAGATGATGCCCGCCGGCATCTGGCAGCGCCCTGCCTACTACGGCAAACCCGACGAGCGCGAACGCTGCATGCAGGAAGAAGCCCGCCATGTGCGCGAGAAGGTCGGCCTGATCGACGTCTCCACCTTGGGCGGCCTCGACGTGCGCGGCCACGACGCCGCCGAACTGCTCGAACGCCTGTACACCTTCGGCTTTGCCAAGCTGGCCATCGGCCGCACTCGCTATGCGCTGATGACCAACGAGCATGGCGTGGTGATCGATGATGGCGTGTGCGCCCGCCTGAGCGAGCAGCATTTCTACGTCACCGCCACCACCAGTGGCGTCGACCGCATCTACCAGCAGATGCTCAAGTGGAACGCGCAGTGGCGGCTGGACGTGGACATCACCAACGTCACCGCCGCCCTGGCCGCCGTCAACCTGGCAGGCCCGCTGTCGCGCCAGGTGTTGGCAACGGTGTGCGAGGGTGTGGATCTTTCGGCCGAGGCCTTCCCTTACCTGGGCGTGCGCCTGGGCAAGGTGGCCGGCATCGCGGCGCGCATCTTGCGGGTCGGTTTCGTTGGCGAGCTGGGCTATGAGGTGCATGTGCCGGCGCGCCATGCCGAACGCCTGTGGGACGCGTTGATGCAGGCCGGCGCCGGGCTGGGTATCCGCCCCTTCGGCGTCGAGGCTCAGCGCCTGCTGCGCCTGGAAAAGGGCCATGTGATCATCAGCCAGGACACCGACGGCATGACCCACCCGGCCGAGATCGACATGCAATGGGCAATCGGCCGCAAGAAGCCGTTTTTCGTCGGCAAACGTTCGATCGAGATCCTTGAAGCGCAGCCGCTCAAGCGCAAGCTGGTCGGCTTCACCCTGCCCAAGGGCAGCCCGCAGCCACTGGAAGGCCACCTGGTGCTGGACGGCCCGGACATCAGCGGCAACGTCACCTCCTGCGAGTACTCGCAAATCCTCGGGCAGATCATCGGCCTGGCCTACGCCGGCGCCCATCAGGCCACGCCTGGCATGCACATCCCGATCCGCGTCGAGGGCGGGGTGATGGTCAATGCCAAGGTGGTGCAACTGCCCTTCCACGACCCCGACAACCTGCGCCAGGAACGCTGAGCCATGACCAACTTGAACACGCAAGCATTCCTCTCAAACGGCCCGCAGACCTGCGCGTTGACCGACCTCACCGATTTGCCGCGGGTCGGTTTTAGGGGCAGCGACAGCGCGGGCTACCTGCAAGCGCACGGTTACCATTTGCCATCGCTGCCTAACCAGGCGCTGCGCCAGGACGACGGTGGCTGGGTGGCGCGCCTGTCGGCCAGTGAGTACCTGCTGTTGGGCAGCCTCAGCGACCAGGGCGCGAGGGTGGCCGCGCAAGAGGCCGACTGGGTGCAGGATGCCCAGCGCAACTACCTGCTGCCGCGCCAGGACAGCCATGCCTGGCTGCAGTTGTCGGGGCAGCATTGCAGCGCGGTGATGGCCAAGCTGTGTGGCGTTGACCTGCGTGCACAGGCGTTTCCGGTCGGTGCCGTGGCGCAGACATCGGCGGCGCGGATCAACGTGATGGTGGTGAATGTGGCCAGTGAGGGGGTGCCGAGGTTGCAGATCCTGTTTGATCGGCCTTCGCTGGCGTATTTCCGCGAGGCGATGCTGGATGCCATGGCGGAGTTCGATGGGCGGCTTGTCGGGTGAATCCCCAAACAAGCCCACACGATCAATACAGGCCGTTCAGCACTTGAAGTTGCGCCAATCGCTCCCGTAGAAACTCGACAAACCCCTGCACCGGCCTGGCCACCTGCCGGTGCTGCGGATACACCGCCGACAACTGCAACGCCGGCGGTGTCCAGCCTTGCAGCAGGCTTACCAACCGCCCATCGGCCAACGCCTGCCCGACAATGAAGGTCGGCAGGTACGTCACCCCCATCCCGGCAATCGCCGCGTCCCTTAGCAGCTCGCCATTGTTGGCCCGCATCCGGCCGGTCACCGCGATGGCCTGAGCCTTGCCACCTTGGGTGAACTGCCATTGCACCTGCCGTGAATGCCCATAGGGCAGGCAGTCATGCTCGGCCAGCGCTTCGGGCCGCTGCGGCACGCCTCGCGCGTCCAGATACGCCGGGCTGGCGCAATACACCCGCTCGACGCTGGCAATCCGCCGCGCGATCAGGCTGGAGTCCTCCAGCGCGCCGATGCGCAGGGCCAGGTCGTAGCCTTCGCCGATCAGGTCCACGGCACGGTCGCTGAGGTCCACCTCCACATCCAGCTGCGGGTGCAGGCGCAGAAACTCGGTCAGCAGGCAGCCCAGGTGCGACATGGCAAACGACAGCGGCGCACTCAGACGCAAGGTACCGCGCAGGGCCTGGGCCTGGCCGCTGATGTCGTGCTCCACCTGTTGCACCTCGCCCAGCAGGCGCAGCGCCGACTGGTAGTAGTGCTGGCCGAGCGGCGTGGCGTCCAGGCGCCGGGTGGAGCGGTTGAGCAGGCGCACGCCCAGGCGTTCTTCGAGCTGCATCAGGCGCCGGCTGACCGATTGCTTGGACATGCCCAGGCGGTCGGCGGCAGCGGTGAAGCTGCCGGCTTCCATGACCTGGGCAAAGATACGCATGTCTTCGTAGGGGTTCATTGTCTCGCTCTTGATGACAGTCCGCCGCTTTATAGCGGTTTTCCACCCTCAGCGCAGCTGCATAATGCTTTACATTTCTACGAAAATAACGCCAAGCATCGGCATTACCACGTAAAGCAATTCACTACTGCGATTGACAATAGAATCCCTGACACCATGAGGCCCATTGCTAATTGCATACGGAACTTCAAATACCCTGGAAACTCATCATGATCATCAGGATGCAAGGTGCCGCGCCGAATGAAGAGGCTTGGCCAGATGAGAGGCGTCGTCATACCTGCAATTATCAAGAAGCGAGACTTGAGGCCAAAATCACCTGAAGTCCGCTGTTCTTCCTTCAAGGCGGCACTGCGGCGGAACGAATCGCACATGACCTGATAGTGACGAGACATGGCTATATGCCAATTTATCGCCAGGCCCCCCAGCAACGCCACGACCGGAACAAACATTAACACCAGTCGAACGCCTATGGGCCAACCGCTCAAGTCAATCATAGATAGCCTCGTAGATCTGCTCTCCTAAAAACTCACCAAAAGCTTCGACGCCTTTTGAACTGCCGAACGCCAACCCACCAACAGTGACAATGCCACAGGCAGCTTTACCCCAAGCACCGAATTTACAGACTGCGGATGCAGCCGACTTTCCAGCGGCAGCCCCCACCGCCCCCCCGACAAGGCCTCCTGAAAAAGTACCTGCCTCTGTAAAGCGTAATTTCTTACACTCATCGGTCTCACCTGCACGGCAAGCTTCATGTACTTTCAGGTAGGAAGCACCGGCGCCAAGTCCGATCCCAACCCAACCGCCATACTTCAGATACTTTGAGACCTTTGCCACTTCGTCCAGATGCGTCACGTAACCCGGGATCTGCCCTGGCACACCCGCTTTCTTCCAGTGATGCACCACACTCTTGGTAGAGATCCCGAGATCACGTCGTAAATTATCGTAGCTTCCCAAACCTAGCGATTTGTTCAGAAACGCCGTGCGCAATTGGCCATCCAGTTGCTTGTGGAGCTCCTTGCGCAACGCAAAAAACTCAGGGCTATTTAGATGGCCATGGAGCGCAAATTGGCGTTGGTGTAAAGCTTCGATGCCTTTCAACGTATCCTTCACCTGCGACAGCCCCCGCTCCAGCATGTCCTTGCCCACCCCCATTGACTGACTTGCGCCATTGAGCACCCCGGCAATCTCACCGATGTGCTTCATCATGAAGTTTGCCTCCTCCTCGGAAAGGATCGCCAGCGACGCTCTTGCCTCCTCCGCCACCATAATCAATTCGGCCTCCGCTGCACTGCAGGAAAACCCGCTGTGGGGGCTGCCGAGCACAAAAATTTCACCCGCCTTGAAACCCTCTGGGTACGTAGGATTCAAGCGCTGCAATAACGCCACTGGCAAAGGGCTGTGCGTCGCGCCAAGGCTCTGAAGCACCTGCTCGAACGACATGCTGCGTTGCACAATATGGAAGCCAGGCTCAAGTATCGATGATGAGCCGACGGGAGATGCGTTGTACACTTGAGCAGGACTCTGCCCTGATGAAGGCGCCGAATGGCTGACGGCAGAGGCAGGCGATGCAGCCTGAGCAGGACGGCTGCCAGCCCGGTGCATGGCTGACTGCGCGATGACCCGGTTGCTGCCGTTTGGGCAATCACACTTGACCAGCGCCCCATCGACAACAGCCGGTTTACCTCCGATGACGAAAGCATTCACCCCTTCTACAATGACACCGACCTTCTTGCAGTTCGGGCACTCGGTCGTGGCATCGCCCAGGCGCAGCGCACGTCGGTTGTCCCCCCGGTAGTTCGTACTGCTGGCAATGCAGACTGCGCCTGTGGTGGTGATATCGCCATCCAGCGCTTGCCCTTTTCCATGTATCGATATGCGCGTCATGAATAGCCTCCGGCCTTAGAAAGCTGGAAGCTAGCACTGGAAAAACATGTACAGACCTGGTTCGAGGAAAATCAGAATTACCTTACAAGAACGCCAGTACTCATCCGCTCAGGGCTCGAACCCCTCGACAATGATGACCTCAGCCTTCGCCACGCCTTGGCGATGGCCGCAGGCGTCCTGGTACAGCTCGGACCGGTAACAGGCCAGCGCCTGCTCATACGATTCGAACTCGATCACCACACTGCGCTGCGGCGTCTGCCTGCCTTCCATCGCCTCGCTGCGCCCACCCCGGGCCAGGAACCGCCCGCCGAAAGCCGCAAAGGCGGAAGGCGCACGCTGGGTGTACTGCTGGTACTGCTCAGGGTCGGTCACGTCCACGTGGGCGATCCAATACGCTTTCATCCGCTGATCTCCTGTTGCAAATCTATTTGTGTATGATGGTATACCATAATAATCACCCCATCACAGCGAGCGTGCAACATGGCTTTCAACAGCATCGAAGAACTCCTCGAAGACTACCGGCAAGGCAAAATGGTACTGCTGGTGGACGACGAGGATCGAGAAAACGAAGGCGACCTGCTGATCGCCGCCGAGCGCTGTGACGCCCAGGCCATCAACTTCATGGCCCGCGAAGCCCGTGGCCTGATCTGCCTGACCTTGACCGACGATCACTGCCAGCGCCTGGGCCTGGAGCAGATGGTGCCGGCCAACGGCAGCGTGTTCAGCACCGCCTTCACGGTGTCGATCGAAGCCGCCACGGGCGTTACCACCGGTATTTCCGCGGCTGACCGGGCACGCACCGTGGCTGCGGCCATGGCGCCGAGCGCACGCCCCGAAGACCTGGTACAGCCTGGGCATATCTTCCCCTTGCGTGCCCGCGAAGGCGGTGTGCTGACCCGCGCCGGCCACACCGAAGCCGGCTGCGACCTGGCCCGCCTGGCCGGTTTCAGCGCCGCTTCGGTAATCGTCGAAGTGCTCAACGACGACGGCACCATGGCCCGCCGCCCGGACCTGGAAGTGTTCGCAGCACGGCACGGCATCAAGATCGGCACCATCGCCGACCTGATCCACTACCGCCTGAGCACCGAACAGACCATCAAGCGCATCGGCGAACGCGAACTGCCCACGGTGCACGGCACCTTCCGCCTGGTCACCTATGAAGACCGCATCGAAGGCGGTGTGCACATGGCCATGGTGATGGGCGATATCCGCCGTGAACAGCCCACCCTGGTGCGTGTGCATGTGATCGACCCGCTGCGCGACCTGGTGGGCGCCGAATATGCAGGCCCGGCCAACTGGACGCTGTGGGCGGCGCTGCAGAAGGTGGCCGAAGAAGGCACCGGCGTGGTGGTGATCCTGGCCAACCATGAATCCTCGCAGGCGTTGCTCGAACGCGTGCCGCAACTGACACAGCCGGTGCGGCCTTACCAACGCGGGCAGTCCAAGGTGTATTCGGAGGTCGGTACCGGGGCGCAGATTCTGCAGGATCTGGGCGTGGGCAAGCTGCGCCATCTGGGGCCGCCGCTGAAGTACGCGGGGCTGGCGGGGTATGAGCTGGAGGTGGTGCAGAGCATTCCCTTCGAACCCGGTGTGGAAGGCTGACACCGCCCCTACACCCAACAGCGTTGGGATGTTTGCAGAGGTGGAGTGATGGCCGGTCGCCTTCGCCTCTTGCCAAAAGTTTGGAATACCATAATATGATATCCCGTAGACCTTGAATGTGCAGGCCAGCACCTAGAATCACAATCGGCCACACGACACTTTGTTTTAGCTGCTCCCCGAATACTGTTGGCGGGCGCACCAAAAGCCCCGCCTCGAATAACAAAAGCAACGAGGGCGTAACCATGCTGTTGAGCAAACGTGTAACCGCAGTGCTGTCCGCCAGCCTGCTGACCCTGGCATGTCAGGCCACACAGGCCGCTGACAGCCTGAACTTCGTCAGCTGGGGCGGTACCACCCAGGACGCCCAGAAAGAAGCATGGGCCGTACCCTTCTCCAAATCGACCAACATCAAAGTCGTCCAGGACGGCCCGACCGACTACGGCAAGCTCAAGGCCATGGTCGAGAGCGGCAACGTGCAGTGGGACGTGGTCGACGTCGAAGCCGACTTCGCCCTGCGCGCCGCCAGCGAAGGCCTGCTCGAACCCCTGGATTTCAACACGGTCAAGAAAGACCGCATCGACCCGCGCTTCGTCTCCGATCATGGCGTCGGCTCGTTCTTCTTCTCGTTCGTGCTCGGCTACAACGAAGGCAAGCTCGGTGCCAACAAGCCGGTGGACTGGACCTCGCTGTTCGACACCAAGACCTACCCCGGCAAGCGCGCCCTGTACAAGTGGCCGAGCCCCGGCGTGCTGGAGCTGGCCTTGCTGGCCGACGGCGTCGCGCCTGACAAGCTCTACCCGCTGGACCTGGACCGCGCCTTCAAGAAACTCGACACCATCAAGAAAGACATCGTCTGGTGGGGCGGTGGCGCCCAGTCGCAGCAATTGCTGGCCTCCGGTGAAGCCTCGCTTGGCCAGTTCTGGAACGGCCGCGTCTACGCCTTGCAGCAAGACGGTGCACCGGTTGGCGTGAGCTGGAAGCAGAACCTGGTCATGGCCGACTTCCTGGTCATCCCCAAAGGCGCCAAGAACAAGGACGCGGCCATGAAGTTCCTGGCCAACGCCAGCAGCCCCGAAGGCCAGGCCGATTTTGCCAACCTCACGGCGTACGCACCGGTCAACCTGGACAGCGTGCCCAAGCTCAAAGCCGACCTCGCGCCAAACCTGCCGACCGCCTACGCCCAGGACCAGGTAACCCTGGACTTCGCCTACTGGGCGAAGAACGGCCAGGCCATCGCCGCGCGCTGGAATGAGTGGCTGGTCAAATGAAAGTCGCCATCAACGCCCTGCACAACGCGCAAGGTGCCCCCACGGGCACCGGCGCCCCGGGAACGGCCCCCCGCCGCGTGAGCCTGGGCCAGCGCTGGAAAGGCAGCCGCAACCTGCTGCCTGCCTTGCTGTTTCTTGGCCTGTTCTTCTTCGCCCCGCTGATCGGCCTGTTGCTGCGCGGTGTGCTGGAGCCGGTGCCGGGCCTGGGTAACTACGAGCAGTTGTTCGCCAACTCGGCCTACGCCCGGGTGCTGTTCAACACCTTCTCGGTGGCTGGGGTGGTAACGCTGATCAGCGTGCTGCTGGGCTTCCCGCTGGCCTGGGCGATCACCCTGGTACCCAATGGCTGGGGCCGCTGGCTGCTGAACATCGTGCTGCTGTCGATGTGGACCAGCCTGCTGGCGCGCACCTACTCGTGGCTGGTGTTGCTGCAGAGTTCGGGGGTGATCAACAAGGCGTTGATGGCCATGGGGATCATCGATACCCCGCTGGAAATGGTGCACAACCTCACCGGCGTGGTAATCGGCATGAGCTACATCATGATCCCGTTCATCGTGCTGCCGCTGCAGGCGACCATGCATGCCATCGACCCGATGGTGCTGCAAGCAGGCTCGATCTGCGGCGCCAGCCCATGGACCAACTTCTGGAAGGTGTTCCTGCCGCTGTGCCGCTCGGGGCTGTTCTCGGGGGCGTTGATGGTGTTCGTGATGTCGCTCGGTTACTACGTCACCCCAGCCCTGCTCGGCGGTGCGCAGAACATGATGCTGCCCGAATTCATCATCCAGCAGGTGCAGTCGTTCCTCAACTGGGGCCTGGCCAGCGCCGCCGCCGCACTGCTGGTGGTCATCACCCTGGTGCTCTTCTACCTGTACCTGAAGCTGCAGCCGGAATCCCCGGTCGGCAACGCGAGGTAATCCGCCATGCTCCTGTCACCCAATGCCATGGGCCGCCCGCTGCGTACGGGCTTGTACCTGACCACCGGGGTCATCGCCGCCTTCCTGTTGTTGCCGGTGGTGTTCATCGTGCTGCTGTCGTTCGGCTCGTCCCAGTGGCTGGTATTCCCGCCACCGGGCTGGACCTTCAAATGGTATGACCAGTTCTTCTCCAACCCTGAGTGGATGGACGCAGCCCTGGCCAGCCTCAAGGTCGCCGTGCTGACCACGGTCGCCGCAGTACTGCTGGGCCTGCCCACCGCGTTTGCCCTGGTACGTGGCCGCTTCCCCGGCCGCGAGATGCTCTACGGCCTGTTCACCATGCCGATGATCGTGCCGCTGGTGATCATCGCCGTGGCGGTGTATGCGCTGTTCCTCAAATTGGGCTACACCGGCACGCTGTTCGCGTTCGTGGTCAGCCACGTGATCGTCGCCCTGCCCTTCACCATCATCTCGATCATCAACTCGCTCAAGCTGTTCGACCAGTCGATCGAGGACGCTGCAGTCATTTGCGGGGCCTCGCGCCTGCAGGCGATCTTCAAGGTGACCTTCCCGGCCATTCGCCCGGGGATGATCGCCGGCGGCCTGTTCGCCTTCCTCGTCTCGTGGGACGAAGTGGTGCTCAGCGTGATGATGGCGAGCCCCGACCTGCAGACCCTGCCCGTGAAGATGTGGACCACCCTGCGCCAGGACCTGAGCCCCGTGATCGCCGTGGCCTCGACGCTGCTGATCGGCCTGTCCCTGCTTGTGATGATTATTGCCGCCGCCCTGCGCCGGCGCACCGAAGTCAACGCCTGAGTGCCGGAGAGAACAATAATGAGTGCAGTGATCAAAGACAACGCGCACACCAAGACCCTGGTCAGCCTGCGCGGCCTGAACAAGCACTACGGCGACTTCACCGCCGTGGACAACCTAGACCTGGAAATCCAGGACGGCGAGTTCCTGACCTTTCTCGGCTCCAGCGGTTCGGGCAAGTCCACGACCCTGTCGATGCTGGCCGGTTTCGAGACCCCGAGCAGCGGCGAGATTCTGGTCGAGGGCCAATCGCTGGTGAACGTGCCGCCGCACAAGCGTGATATCGGCATGGTGTTCCAGCGCTACTCGCTGTTCCCGCACTTGAACGTGCGCGACAACATCGCCTTCCCCCTGGCCATCCGCAAGCTTGGCAGCGCCGAAATCAACAAGCGGGTCGACGCCATGCTCAAGCTGGTGCAACTGGAGAAGTTCGCCCACCGCAAGCCTTCGCAGATGTCCGGCGGCCAGCAGCAGCGCGTGGCGATTGCCCGGGCGCTGGTCTACGAGCCCCGCATCTTGCTGATGGACGAACCGCTGGGCGCGCTCGACAAGAAGCTGCGTGAGGACCTGCAGGACGAACTGCGCCAGTTGCACCGGCGCTTGGGCATCACCATCGTCTATGTGACCCATGACCAGGAAGAGGCCATGCGCCTGTCCCAGCGCATCGCTATCTTCAGCCATGGCAAGATTGTCGGGCTGGGCAGTGGTTACGACCTTTACCAGAACCCGCCGAACGCGTTCGTCGCCTCGTTCCTGGGCAACTCCAACTTCCTGCGGATCAAGGCCAGCAGCAACGGCGCGGGCAGTTTCGAGGGCCAGCCTGTGGCGATCCGCCTGACCGCCGGTTTGGCTGCCGGGCAGGAGGCGCTGATCATGGTGCGCCCGGAAAAAGCCTTGGCGCTGAGCACCGCCCAGGCTGCGGCGCAACCCCTGCCGCCCGGCTGGAACGAGGTGGCTGCCAAGGTCGCCGAGGTGCTGTTCCTGGGTGAAAGCCAGACCTGCCATGTGGTCACCGCAGGCGGTACCGAGATGACCGTGAAGGCGCTGTCTGCGGCAGGCATGCCGATGCAGCCCGGCGACACCGTTAACGTGCGCTGGGCGGTGGCCGATGCCTGCGTCTATACCGAGTGGGCAGAAAGTGACCTGAGCAAGTCGGCAGGCGCGCACTGAGGGTGCTGGGGCCGCAAAGCGGCCCTAGGTGACTGTCATATTTCCATCACGCAACCGTCGTAATCTGCCGGGCAACTCTATGCCATAGGTAGCCCGGCATGCCCCGCCTGCTGCTCGCTCTACTCGCCCTGCTGCCGCTATCGGCCCTGGCCGATTCTGCCCATTTGCGCGTGCAGGGCTCCAACACCATCGGTGCTGCGCTGCTGCCGGCCTTGGTCCAGGGGCAATTGCGCTCGCAACAGGCAACCGCCATCGAGCAGGCCCCCGGCGCGCAGGCCAACGAAACCGTCATCACTGCCCGCGACGTGCGCGGGCAACCGTTGCGTATCGATATCGCCGCGCATGGGTCCAGCACTGGCTTCGCTGCCTTGGGCCGTGGCGAGGCCGACCTGGCTGCCGCCTCACGGCCAATCAACGACGCAGAAGTGCGCCAACTGCAGGCCCTGGGCAATTTGCGCGCGGCCAGCGCCGAGCAGGTCATCGGCCTGGATGGCGTGGCGGTGATCGTGCACCCCGACAACCCGCTGCCACAACTGACCACCCGGCAACTGGCGCAGATCTTCTCTGGGCAAGTCCAGCGCTGGGACCAGCTGGGCATCACCGGAGGGTCGATTCACCTTTACGCCCGCGACGATCGTTCCGGCACCTACGAAACGTTCAAGGCACTGGTGCTCGACCCTCATCAGGGCGCGCTGTCGCCCCAGGCCCAGCGCTTTGAGTCCAGTGATGAGCTGGCCGAGCGGGTCAGCAGCGACCGCCAGGCCATCGGTTTCAGCAGCCTGGCCGCAGTGCACGGGGCCAAGGTGCTGGCAGTAGCCGAGGGCGATGCGCCGGCCATGCTGCCGCAGCGCGCGCAGGTGGCCAGCGAAGATTACCCACTGTCGCGGCGCTTGTATTTCTACCTGCCAGCCAATGCCAAACCTCAGGCCAAAGCCCTGGCCGACTTCACCCAGAGCCCGGCGGGCCAGGCCATCGTCGCCCAGCTGGGTTTCGTCTCGCAGCAAGTCAAGGCCCAGGCAGTGCAGCCCCAGGCCGACATGCCGCCGCGCTACCGATCGCTGGCCCAGCAAGCGCAGCGGCTGAGTGTGAACTTTCGCTTTCAGGAAGGCAGCGCCAGCCTCGACAACAAGGCCTTGCGCGATGTGCAGCGGGTGGCCGACTACCTGCGCCAGGCGGGCAAGCTGCAGAGCAAGGCGGTGCTGGTGGGGTTTGGCGACCCCAAGGAAACACCGGGGCGTGCGGCGCTGCTTTCACGCTTGCGGGCGCTGGCGGTGCGCCGCGAGCTGGCACGCGATGGTGTGGACGTGCTGGAAGTGACCGGCATGGGCGATGAGCTGCCGGTGGCCGGGAATGACCAGGAACAAGGTCGCTTGCGCAATCGGCGGGTGGAAGTGTGGGTCTATTGAAGCGCCCGCGCACCAGGCAAAGAAATGTAACAGGTCGGCGTTCGGCATCCCGGGGAAACGCGGCTAGGCTCAAGCCTATGTGATACCGGGCCCCTCTGACGGCTGCCAAGCCGCCATGTCGGATCACTGTTGCCATGCAACGTCGACAATCAAGGAGGGGCTCATGACAGCTCTGCACACATTCCTCACCACCCCGTTTCTCGGTACCAGCACCTGGTTGTGGCTGGTGTTCATGGCCATCGTCATCGGTTTGCTAGTGCTCGACCTGGGCGTGCTGCACCGCCAGGACCGCGAGATCGAAATGCGCGAGAGCCTGCTGCTGTACTCGGGTTATTTCAGCGTCGGCGTGCTGTTCGGGGCCTGGGTCTGGTTCGAGCTGGGCGCGCAGTCGGCGCTGGAGTTCTACACCGGGTTCCTGGTCGAGCAGTCGCTGTCGATGGACAACGTGTTCGTCATGGCGATGATCTTCGGCTTCTTCGCCATCCCCCGCCGCTACCAGCACCGGGTATTGTTCTGGGGCATTCTGGGTGTGGTGTTCCTGCGCGCGATCATGATCGGCGTGGGTGCGACACTGGTGCAGAACTTTGAATGGGTGTTGTACATCTTCGGCGCTTTCCTGCTGTTCACCGGGGTGAAGATGGCGCTGTCGAAAGAAGACAGCCATCTGGACCTGGCCAACAACCCGGTCCTGAAATTCGTGCGCCGGCACATGCGCGTTACCGACCAGATCCACGGCTCGCATTTCTTCGTGCGCCTGACCCCGCCCGGGCACAGCAAGGCGCTGCGCTATGCCACGCCGCTGTTCCTGGCGCTGGTGCTGATCGAACTGGCCGACCTGGTATTTGCCGTCGACAGCGTGCCAGCGATCTTTGCCATTACCCAGGACCCGTTCATCGTCTACACCTCGAACATCTTTGCCATCCTGGGTTTGCGTTCGCTGTACTTCGCACTTTCGGCATTGATGCACCGGTTCGTGTACCTCAAGTATGCGCTGGCGATGGTGCTGATCTTCATCGGCTGCAAGATCTTCTACCACGGCATGGTGGGCAAGGTGCCGGCGTTGCTGTCGTTGGGGGTGACGTTTGGGTTGTTGTTGGGTGGGGTGGTGGTGTCACTGGTCAAGACGCGGGGGGACAAAGCGACGGTGGAGGCAAAATTGCAGCATCTTCCGCCTGAGAAAAGTGACGATGAGCAGAAGGAGAAAGACCCGCAATTGCGGGTCTGACTGACGCGCATCTCATACGTTCTAATGGACCATTGTCGCAGCAGGCATAAGTCAATTATCAAGAAACAAAAATTACTTCATTTTGGAAATTTCTATAACACAAGCTGCGAGCATCAGCCACCCAAAACCAATGATGATAAGCCATGCAGACACAGCCAGCCATCGCTTCAATTTTGGTGGGAAAACTTTTAGCTCGTCAGCATCGAGCTGGCCTCGACGAAGCACAAACCCAGGGAATGTGACAACCCCCCCAATTGCACAAACCAACATGAGCCGCCACTTAAAGCTAGAGCCACCCCATGCAATCTTCAAGCTCTCAATATACGAATTACTTTCAATCGAAGAGCAAACTATCTCATAATTTCGCGTCAAAGCTATATAGGCACTTATCGACACACCTGACAGAGAAATTACAAATGGCATCAATACAAATGATAGCTTTAGCGCAGCAGGCCAAGCATCAATATCAATCACTTGTTGCCCCATAGATGTATTCGCCTGTCCATTCCCCGAGAACTTCACCCCCCTTGCCGCCTACGAATCCTCCGCCCCCAACTACTAAAATACCGCACAATGGTGTCGCAACTCCCCCAGTACCTACGGCGAAAAAAGCACATGCTGTTCCCGCAGCTAAACTCGCAAGTGCAGAGCCTGCTATTCCACCGCTAACGCTGCCGCTGAATTTTCCGGCCTCTACAAAACGGGCGCTTCTACAAGCCTCCGTGTTCCCTGCCTGGCAAACCTCTTTCACATTGAGATACGACGATGTCCCACTGAGTCCAATAGCCGCATTCCCACCATACTTAAGGTACTTGGAAAGCTTCGCCACTTTATCAAGATGCGTCGCATACCCCGGTATCTGCCCCGCCCCACCCGCTTTCGACCAATGGTGCACAAGACTCTTGGTAGAAATATTCAGACTCTTCTTTAAACGTTCATAGTTGCCGAGGTTAAGCTGTTTATTGAGCAGCGCCGCTTTCAACTGAACATCCAGTTGCTGCAACAGCTGGCGCCGCGAGGCGAAAAACTCACGACTGTTCAAATGCCCGTGCCGCAAGAACTCACGCTGATGCAACTGCTCGATCTGGTTCAGCGTGCTCTTGACCTGTTTCAACCCTTGATCGAGCATGTCCTTGCCCACGCCCATCGACTGGCTGGCACTGCTCAGCAAACCGGCAATCTCAGCCTGGTGCTGCACCATGAAGTCGGATTCTGCGAAATCGAGCACCGCCAACGCGCGCCGTGCATCCTGAGCGGCAGCCATCAGCTTGGCCTCCTCGAGGGTACAGGCATCACCATTGTCCGGGTCACCGATGACGAAGATTTCCCCAGCCTTGAAACCTTGCTCGAACGTGGGGTTGAGCCGCTGCAAACGGGAGATCGGCAAGGTGGCGTCGTGCTCGGATAATTGCAGCAGAACCTGAGAAAACGACATGCTTTTGGGCACCACGTAGAAGCCCGGCTCCAACGTGCCTGGCATCGCAGTCACCGCGCCCTGCACGAGGCTTTTCGGATGGGCGCCGGCCGCTGCCTCGGTAGGCATTGCGCGACTGTTCGCAAGTGCCTGCCTGGATAGCGGGGCCGCACCCAGTGGTGCTACGACCCGATTGCTGCCGGACGGGCAACCACACGCCACCAGTGCACCGTCCATGGCCACGGCTTGACCGTTGGAGATGAAGTACCGAACGCCCTCAACGACAGTCCCTTGCTCGCCACAGCGCGGACAAGGCGTCGTTTTGTCCCCCTCCCGAAGCACCCTGCGGCCATTGCTCAAATAACCGAGGCCGGCAGCGATGCAAATAGCACCTGTCGTGGTGACATCGCCATCAACCGCCTGGCCTTTACCACCCAGATTGACACGCATCGGCAAGTACCTTGTGCAAAAAGTAAGGTATCGAAACCTAACAGCTGCAAAGGGCTTTTAGTGCCTGAACGTGAAAACCAGACACTTCCTACACTAAATACACATTTCATTTACAGCTGGTTCTCAAGAGCATTCCACGAGTACGGCACTACAACTTCCTACATCACCCACCGAATTCCCTGATTGTTCAACCCCTCCTTTTTTAGCCAGCATGCGCGTTCTCCGGACAAGGATTTTCCATGCAAAAGCTTACCCTCCCTGACATCACCCAAATACGCATCAACCGCAAGTTTGTCGCCGCAATCACCCTCCCGGTACTAGTCGTCGGCGGCCTCGCTGCATTGTTCAACGCAGTGTTGTTCTACAACGAAGCAGGCCAGATGACCCATGTGCGAACGATATTCGGCGAAGAAAAAGTTGTCGAAGACGTGGGCTATGCAACCCAATGGTTTGGCCGCAGTACTGTCTGGCGCCGGACCATCGGTGTACAGTCGGCGCTGCAAGTGGACGGGCAGGACGAAGCCCGCCGTGGGCACCCTTCGGTAACGCTGGACAACCTGCCCATCGCGTTCCTGGGCAACGTCGACGCCAAGGCCGAATTCAGCACCCAGTTTCGCCTGCCGTCAGGCGACGACTTTCTCAAGATTGCTCAGGAATACCGCACGCCGGACAACTTCCTGCAACGCGCGCTGTTGCCGGCAGTCAAGGAAACATTGCAGGCCACCGCCTCGTTGATGAGCGCCGATGACTACTACGCCGGTAACCGCAGCCACTTCGGCGCCGAATTCGAAAACCAGTTGCGCAACGGCCTGTACCTGACCAGCCGCAAGGAAATTCGTGTGCAGCGCGACAACTATCCGGCTCAGACAGCCATCCTTCAAGCCGGTACAGACCAGGGCAGCTTTGGCGATAACTCTGCGACCCGTTTCATCATCGAGAAGAAACTCGACAAGGACGGCCAGGAAATGCGTAAGCAGCAACAGTTCCGGTTGTTCGGCGTCGAAGTCGTCGATGCTCGGGTGACGCATATCGACCCCAACCCGCAATATCAGGAGCGAATGGTTCGGGTGCAGCAAGCATTGGCCGAACTGGCGGTGGCCCGGCAGAACAGGCTCAAGGAGGAAGAAGAAAAGCAACTTGTCTCTGCCCGCGGCGCCAAGGATGTCGAAGCCAAGCGCCAGGAAAGCCTGCGCCAGCAGATCGAACGCACCACCGCAGCCGAAACCGAGAAGCAACTCACGCTGATCAACGCGGAGCGAGAAAAACGGCGGGCCGAGATCGACAAGCAGACCGCTGAACTCCTGCGTGACAAGGCCCGGGTAAATGCCGAAGCCACCCGAATAACTGCCGATGCCGAGGCTCACGCACGTGAAGCATCGATCAAGGCCGATGGCGCGCTGCAAACCAAGCTTGACGCGCTGGTGCAGATCAATCGCGCCTGGGCCGATGCGGCGGCACGCGCCCCGGTGCCCAACGTGATGATGGGCGGCGGGGCAGAGTCCGGCATCGGTCGCCAGGATGAAATGACCAAGCTCATGAGTGTGCTGGCAACCAAGGCTGCAAAGGATCTGGTGGTGGACCTCAAGACGCCGTGAGCCGTTGAATGCCTTCTGCCCGGCATACGAGCAAGAAGGCCACCGGCTTCATCTTGAACTGCGCAGCATCTCCACCGGCACATACTTGCCGATCTCATATTTGCCAATCGCCGCCCGGTGCACTTTGTCCGGCCCAAGTCAGGGCTTGCCTGGGGGCTGGCCATTACCGGCCCGCACATAAAAAATCTGACAGTTCCCGGCTACTTATATTTTACCAGTGCCCATATAACCAACATCCAAACAGCGCCCCCCAGGCTCAGACACGCTGAAAGAACAAGTCTGCGCTTGAGGCGGAGCGGGAAAGCGGCCAACTCGTTCAAATCCAACCGCCCTGCACGCAATTCGACCCACGGAAATGCTACAAGCCCGCTTACTGTGCATACCAGCATCCATCGCCACTTAAAACCGCTATTCCCCCAAGCACCCTTTACTGTTTGAAAATAAGGATTACTGGTGATGGAGGAGCAGACGACATCGTAATCCTTAGTCAGAGTTGTATATGCACTTATGGCGACTCCCGGAACACCTATTACAAAGGGACTGAGTAAAAGAATAAGCTTTGCCATTGCTGGCCAGCCCGTAATGTCAATCATGGGTGACCTCGTAAATGAATTCTCCCACTGACTCGCCAAATGCTTCACCAGCAGTACTTCCCGCCAGCCCTCCTGTCCCTACTAATACAATCCCGCAGACGGGTATGGCAAGACCTCCCGTCCCTATGGAAATAGCGCCACATAAAGTACCGGCTACCGCACCCATAGCCCCAGAAGCAAGCATCCCTCCGACCAATCCACCTGAAAAACTGCCCGTTTCAGTGAACCGAACCTTCTTGCAAGCAGCAGCCTCACCCGCTCGACATACACCCTGAACTTTCAAGTAAGACGAAGCACCGCCTATTCCAACCCCCACATGTCCACCATATTTTATAAATTTACTAAGTCTCGCAACCTGATCCAAGTGTGTCGCATACCCCGGTATCTGCCCCACCCCACCCGCTTTCGACCAATGGTGCACAAGGCTTTTGGTAGAAATATTCAGACTCTTCTTTAAACGTTCATAGTTGCCGAGGTTAAGCTGTTTATTGAGCAGCGCCGCTTTCAACTGAACATCCAGTTGCTGCAGCAGCTGGCGCCGCGAGGCGAAAAACTCACGACTGTTCAAATGCCCGTGCCGCAAGAACTCACGCTGATGCAACTGCTCGATCTGGTTCAGCGTGCTCTTGACCTGTTTCAACCCTTGATCGAGCATGTCCTTGCCCACGCCCATCGACTGGCTGGCACTGCTCAGCAAACCGGCAATCTCAGCCTGGTGCTGCACCATGAAGTCGGATTCTGCGAAATCGAGCACCGCCAACGCGCGCCGTGCATCCTGAGCGGCAGCCATCAGCTTGGCCTCCTCGAGGGTACAGGCATCACCATTGTCCGGGTCACCGATGACGAAGATTTCCCCAGCCTTGAAACCTTGCTCGAACGTGGGGTTGAGCCGCTGCAAACGGGAGATCGGCAAGGTGGCGTCGTGCTCGGATAATTGCAGCAGAACCTGAGAAAACGACATGCTTTTGGGCACCACGTAGAAGCCCGGCTCCAACGTGCCTGGCATCGCAGTCACCGCGCCCTGCACGAGGCTTTTCGGATGGGCGCCGGCCGCTGCCTCGGTAGGCATTGCGCGACTGTTCGCAAGTGCCTGCCTGGATAGCGGGGCCGCACCCAGTGGTGCTACGACCCGATTGCTGCCGGACGGGCAACCACACGCCACCAGTGCACCGTCCATGGCCACGGCTTGACCGTTGGAGATGAAGTACCGAACGCCCTCAACGACAGTCCCTTGCTCGCCACAGCGCGGACAAGGCGTCGTTTTGTCCCCCTCCCGAAGCACCCTGCGGCCATTGCTCAAATAACCGAGGCCGGCAGCGATGCAAATAGCACCTGTCGTGGTGACATCGCCATCAACCGCCTGGCCTTTACCACCCAGATTGACACGCATCGGCAAGTACCTTGTGCAAAAAGTAAGGTGTCGAAACCTAACAGTTGCAAAAGGGCTTTTAGTGCCTGAACGTGAAAACCAGACACTTCCTACACCAAATACATACTTGTTCAGCCAGCTCATCCGTAGCCAGCATGCGCGTTAATCGGACAAGGAATTCCCGTGCAAGAACTTCCGATTCTTCATCTTGAACTGCGCAGCATCTCCACCGGCACATACTTGCCGATCTCATATTTGCCAATCGCCGCCCGGTGCACTTCGTCCGGCCCGTCGGCCAGGCGCAAGGTGCGCTGCATGGCGTACATGTAGGCCAAGGGGAAGTCACCGCTCACGCCCGCGCCGCCATGCATCTGGATCGCCCGGTCGATGACCTTCAAGGCCACATTCGGCGCCACCACCTTGATCTGGGCGATTTCACTGCGTGCGACCTTGTTGCCCACGGTGTCCATCATGTACGCCGCCTTGAGCGTCAGCAGGCGTGCCATGTCGATTTCCATGCGCGAGTCGGCGATCTTGTCGACGTTGCCGCCCAGCCGGGCCAGAGGCCGGCCGAAGGCAGTGCGCTCGACCGAGCGTTTGCACATCAACTCCAGCGCCCGCTCGGCCATGCCGACCGAACGCATGCAGTGGTGAATACGGCCTGGGCCTAGGCGCCCCTGGGCGATCTCGAAGCCGCGGCCTTCGCCGAGGATCACGTTTTCATAAGGCACCCGCACATTCTCGAACAGCACCTCGGCATGGCCATGTGGCGCGTCGTCGTAGCCGAACACCGGCAACGGCCGCACTATCTTCACGCCCGGCGTATCGGTCGGCACCAGTACCATCGAGTGCTGCTGGTGGCGCGGCCCCTCAGGGTCGGACAGGCCCATGAAGATCATGACCTTGCAACGCGGGTCACACGCGCCGGATGTCCACCACTTGCGGCCGTTGATCACCCATTCATCGCCATCACGCACGGCGGTGGCAGCCATGTTGGTGGCGTCTGATGAGGCCACGTCCGGCTCGGTCATGGCGAACGCCGAACGGATCTCGCCGCGCAGCAGTGGCTCCAGCCACTGGCGTTTCTGCGCCTCGCTGCCATACCGCACCAGCACTTCCATGTTGCCGGTATCCGGTGCCGAGCAGTTGAACGGCTCTGGCCCGAGCAGCGAGCGGCCCATGATTTCGGCCAGTGGGGCGTATTCCAGGTTGCTCAGCCCGGCGCCGTACTCCGACTCGGGCAAGAACAGGTTCCACAACCCCTCGGCGCGGGCCTTGGCCTTGAGCTCTTCCATGATCGCGGTGGGCTGCCAGCGATCACCCTCGGCGACCTGGCGCTCGAACACCGCTTCAGCGGGATAGACGTAGGCATCCATGAACGCAGTGACGCGCTCGCGCAGTGCCTGGACCTTGGGCGAATAGGCGAAATCCATCGGGGCTACCTTCACGGTTCGGAGTACATGGGCCAGAGCCTAGAGCAGCAAGCGCCCATCCACCTAGTCTATTTTCCGCGTGTATAAACATTCATAACCGATATATGATCGGGCAATAATTCCAACAATGAGCGGCGCACATGAACCTCAGCAAGGTCGACCTCAACCTGTTCATCGTCTTCGATGCCATCTACACCGAAGCCAACCTGACCCGCGCCGGGCAGATTGTCGGCATCACTCAGCCGGCGGTGTCCAATGCCCTGTCGCGACTGCGCGAAACCTTCAACGACCCGCTGTTCGTGCGTACCGCGCAAGGCATGGTGCCCACGCCCATGGCCCAGAACATCATTGGCCCGGTGCGCAACGCCCTGGCCCTGCTGCGCACGTCGGTGCAGGAAAGCCGTATCTTCAACCCGCAGCAGGCCAACAAGACCTTTCGCATCAGCATGACCGACCTGACCGAAGCGGTGATCCTGCCGCCGTTGTTCCAGCGGCTGCGCCGCCTGGCACCTGCAGTGCTGATTGAAAGCTTTCTGTGCAAACGGCGCGAAACCACCAAGGAACTGGCGGCCGGGCGCCTGGATTTCGCGGTCGATGCCCCGCTGAACACCGACCCGCAGGTGCGCCACGTCAAACTGATGCAAGACCGCTACGTCTGCGCCCTGCGCCAAGGCCACCCGCTGGCCGACAGCAAACTGACCCTGGACAGCTACCTGGGCATGACCCATATCCATATTTCCAGCCGCCGCAATGGCCTGGGCTATGTTGACCTGGCCTTGGGCAAGATGGGCGTACAGCGCAAGGTTGCCTTGCGCTCACAGCATTACCTGATGGCTTCGCAGGTGTTGCAGCAGACCGACATGGCCATGACCGTGCCCGAGCGTTTCGCCCGCCGTCATCAATTGCGCTACCAGCCATTGCCGGTAGACGTACCGGCGCTGGAAACGCACTTGTACTGGCACGAGAGCACTGACCAAGACCCTGCCAACCGCTGGATGCGCGAGCAGATCATCGAGTTGTGCGAACGGGTGGTGGCCGAGGAAGAACGCGCGCTGGCGCCGGCCTGAGGCGATTGCCAAAGGTCGTTTACGCCGAGTATTGAAAATTAATTTCTCCAGAAACGGGCAAAGCGAGAATTATTTTCCAAGCCTGGGCACAATCAGCCAGGCATAAGACAAAAACCATCAGCCCACGGGCGGGTACGCTTGCACCAACGATCATCGAATCCAACGTGACAGACACGGACCCGCCCCCATGCCCAGCGCCCCGCTCTACTTCGACTACGCCGCCACCACCCCCGTTGACGACCGCGTCATCGAAACGATGCTCGCCTGCCTTGGCCGCCACGCCAACTTCGGCAACCCCGCCTCCAGTGGCCATGCCTATGGTCAGGCTGCCCGCAACGCGGTGGAACAGGCACGCCAGCAGGTGGCCGAACGCGTTGGCGCCCGTGCTGATCAGCTGGTGTGGACGTCAGGCGCGACCGAATCCAACAACCTCGCACTCAAAGGCATCGCCCAAGGCATCAGCCAACCGGGCCACCTGATCACCAGCCAGCTGGAACACAAGGCCGTGCTCGACACGGTCGCTGAACTGGAGCGCCAAGGCTGGTCCATCACGCGCCTGGCTGCGGATGCGGCCGGGCTGATTCAGCCCGATGCCGTGCAGGCGGCATTGCGCGCCGATACCCGCCTGGTCTCGCTGATGGCGGTCAACAACGAATTGGGTACCGTGACCGATTTCGCCGCCATTGGTGAGCGTGTGCGTGCCCATGGGGCGCTGTTGCATGTGGACGCGGCCCAGGCGGTGGGCAAGCTGGCCATCGACCTTGCGGCAATGGCGGTGGACCTGATGTCGTTCTCGGCCCACAAAGCCTATGGCCCCAAAGGCATCGGCGCGCTCTACGTCGGCCCGCGTGCCCGCGAACTGATGCGCGCGCAGATGCACGGCGGTGGGCATGAGCAGGGGCTGCGTTCCGGCACCCTGGCAACCCACCAGATCGTCGGTATGGGTAGCGCCTTCGCCCTGGCTGGCCAGCCGGGCGACAGTGAACACCAGCGCATCGAACAACTGGCCCAGCGCCTGCGCGACGGGTTGCTGGCCTTGCCGGCGGTAAGCCTCAATGGCTGTGCCACGCAGCGCATCCCGCATACCTTGAACCTGTGTATCGATAGCCAAGGCTTCAACAGTGCCGCGTTGGCCAGTGAGTTGGCGTTGTCGACCACGTCGGCCTGCAACTCGGCGAGCAATGCACCCTCGCATGTGCTGCTGGCCCTGGGGCTGGATGAAAGCCGGGCGCGCAACAGCGTGCGCTTGAGTATCGGACGCTTCAGCACCGAGGCCGAAGTAGATAAAGCACTCGAGGTGTTCGCCAGGGTCACAGCGGCGGCTTCGCTGGCGCTCTGGTAAGGCGCAAACAGCAGGGGCCGGCGGGCGGCCCCTGGCGCTATCAGAGGAAGGTGAATACCTTCGCAGCCGGCAACCGCGACTTGTTCAGCCCCGCATTGAAATCACCCTCGCTACGGTAGCCCAGGCTCAAGATCACCACACTGGTAAAGCCCTGCTCACGCAAGCCCAGTTCGGCATCCAGTACCTTGCTGTCGAAGCCTTCGATGGGCGTGGCATCCAGGCCATGCGCCGCCGCACCGAGCAGCGCGGTGCCAAGGGCCAGGTAGGTCTGCTTTTCCATCCAGTGCTGCACGTCTTTCTGGTCGAAACGGTGCAGGTCGACGTAATGGCGACGGCTCTGGTTCTGCGCGGCGCGGGCCTGCTCGTCACGAAAACGACCATCGGCGGCTTCCTGGTCTAGCAGCGCCTGCAGATGAGCCTCGGGCATTTCGGTACGGGCGCAGAACACGATTACATGGGACGCATCGAGGATCTTCGGCGAGTTGTAGGCGAAACGGTCCTGGGTGCTCTTGGCCAACCGTGCCTTGCCTTCGGCGCTGTCGGCGACGACGAAGTGCCAAGGCTGGGAGTTGACCGAGGACGGGCTGTGGCGCAGTTGCTCGAGCAACGCGTCGATCGTGGCCTGAGGAATGCGGCGCGAGGCGTCGTAAGCCTTGGTGGTGTAGCGGCGCTTGGCCAGGGAAACGGTATCCATGCAACAACTCCTGCGGTGAAAATGGGATGTGTCGCGCATGTTATCTTTCCTGTAAAAAAGAAAAACCGGCACAATGCAGCAACACTTTCATCCCAGGAGTGAAAATGCTACGCATCGCCGACCTCGAACTGTTCGTGCGCAGCAGCGTGCTGGGCAGCTTCACCGCCGCCGCCCACGAGGCCGAACTGCTGCCGGGCCAGGTGGCCGCCGCCATCAAGCGCCTGGAGCGTGAGCTGGACGTACGCCTGTTCGCGCGCACTACCCGTAGCCTGCGCCTGACCGCCGAGGGCGAGCTGTACCTGCCAACGGCGCAGAACGTACTGGAAAGCCTGCGCCAAGGCCGCGAGGACCTGCACGGCAACGCCAGTACCTTGCGCGGGACCCTGCAGGTTTCGGCACCTTCGGACATGGGCCGCAACATGCTGCTGCCTTGGCTGAGCGCATTCCGTCGCGAGCACCCGGCGCTGCACCTGCGCTTCTTTCTGTCCGACCAGATGGCCGACCTCAATCGCGACCCGGTGGACATCGCCATCCGCTATGGCCTTAACCAGGACGCCAACTACATCGCCCTGCCCCTGGCCAACTGGAACCGTCGGGTGCTGGTTGCCTCCCCGGACTACCTGGCGCGCCACGGCCGCCCGCAGACACCGGAGGCCCTGCAGCAGCATGCCTGCCTGTTGTACCTGCAACAGAACCGCGTCTATGACAAATGGCGGGTGGGCAACCGCACCGTGCAGGTACGGGGGCCGCTGGTCAGCGACGACGCCGACGTGATTCGCCGACTGGCCCTGCTAGGTGAAGGTATCGTCTATAAATCGTGGCTGGATGTGAGCGCCGACATCGAGGCGGGCGAGCTGGAGATCCTCTTGCCGGAGTACCTGGGCGAGCCGACGCCGGTCACCTTGGTCTGCCCACACCGCAAGCAACTGACCCCGGCAGTGACGCAGTTGCACCTGTGGCTGCGCGAGCGCTTCGAAGCCCTGCGGCCCCGGCTGCTGAACAAGGGCTGCACAATCGTTCCAGACTGATACGGGTACGTGCGTTAAGGTAGCCATTTCCCCCACGGGCTGCACCCATGAGCAACTGGATCGTCCTCAAGCAAGACGCCGACACCGGCATCGAGTCGGTCCGCGCGCATTTCACCGGGCATGCCTACGACCCCCACTGGCATGACAGTTTTCTGGTCGGTATCACCGAGCAAGGCGTGCAGCAGTTCAACTGCCGGCGGGTGCGCCATCGCAGCACGCCGGGGCAGGTGTTTCTGCTGGAGCCCGGCGACCTCCACGACGGCCTCGCGCCGACCGACGAAGGCTTTACCTACTCGACGCTGTACCTGGAGCCTGCATGGCTCGAAGACCAGTTACGAACGCTGTTCGAGCATGCACCCAGCGCCAGCTTGCCCAGCTTTGCCGATACCCTGTGCCACGACGCGCGCCTGGCACGGGCCACCGCACTGGCCTTTCACACCGTGCACAACCAGGATTTTCGCATCGTTCGCCAGACGGCCATGGACGACCTGCTTGCCTGCCTGACCCGCCACCTGCACTGGCGCAAACGCCTCAACCCAGACCCTCGCCTGCCGCTGACCGCTCAGCGCGCACGTGACTACCTGCATGCTCACCTGGACCGTGACATCGGCCTGGAAGACCTGGCCCAGGCCTGTGGCGTCGACCGTTTTCGCCTGACCCGCGCCTTCAAGGCCGCGTTCGGCCTGGCACCGCACGCCTACCTGATACAGTTGCGCCTGGCCCGCGCCCGGCGCCTGCTCGCCCAAGGCCAGACGCCCGCTGAAGTGGCCATGGCGCTGGGCTTTGCCGACCAGAGCCACCTGGGCCGCTGGTTCCGCCGGGCCTATCGGTTGACCCCGGCCGACTACCGCAGGCGCTGCTCAAACCTTCCAGACTGACGGCGGCCTGACGGCGAACATGGTGCTTCGACCCCTCGGAGCTTTGTGTCATGTCGCAGTCGTTGTTGCCCTTCATTCTCTTCGCCCTGGTTGCCAGTATCAGCCCGGGGCCGACCAACTTGTTGATTCTGGCGCACGGTGCACGGCAGGGCCTGCGCGCAAGCGTGGCACCGATCCTGGCCGGTTGTGGCGCCGCCGCAGCGGTGGTGCTGCTGGTCGGGCTTGGGCTGGGCGAGCTGTTACTGCGTCACCCCCTGGCCCAGCAACTGATGAGCTGGGCTGGCGTACTCTGGTTGAGCTGGCTGGCCTGGCGCATTCTGCGCAGCGCCGGGCAGCCCTTGGACCTCAGCGCAGACAAGCACTTTGATGCGTTCAGCGCAGCTTCGCTGCAAGTGGTCAACCCGAAAGTGTGGATGATGGCAGTGGCGGTGATCGGGGTATTTGCCGCGCCGGCGCTGCCGGTGTGGCAGTTGGCGCTGGTGTTTCTGCTGATCGCCCTGCCGTGCATGACGGCCTGGGCGCTGCTGGGGGTGGGCAGTGCACGCTGGTTGCAGGCCCCTGCGCGGTTGCTGTGGTTCAACCGAGGGTTGGCGGGGATGTTGCTGGTGTCGGCCTGGGCGGCGCTGCTTGGTTGAATTTGATGGTGGCTGCGCCGGCCGCTTCTCGGGCAAACCCACGAAGCGGCCGGCACGGTCAATCAGATGCCTAAGGCTTCGCGAAAGCGCCGAGTGCTGGCGAAGGCCAGGGCCAACCCCACCACCGCCACACAGCCTCCGACCAGGCCAATATAGGCCACATCCATCTGGCTGCTGACGATACTGCCCAGCAGTGCCCCACCGCCGATCCCGATGTTGTAGATACCCGAGAACAAGGCCATGGCCACGTCGGTGGCATCGGACGCCAGCTTCAAGGTCTTGGACTGCAACGACAGGCTGAAACTCAGGATCGCCACACCCCAGAACATGCTCAACGCACAAAACACGTAGAAGTTGCCCGACAGCGGCAACAGCAACAATAGGCAAGCCGCCAGCAGGCCGATCGAACCCACCAGAAAGCCTTGGGGGAAACGTTCACTGTAACGGCTGAACAGCACCGAACCGAACACCCCGGCGCCACCGAACAACAGCAGCAGCAACGTAGTGCGCTCGCCACTGATCTGCGCCACGTTCAGGGCGAAGGGTTCGATGTAGCTGTAGGCGGTGAACTGTGCGGTGATCACCAGCGTCACCAGCAGGTAGGTGACGACCAGGGCCGGGCGCTTGAACAGGATCGGCAGGCTGCGTAGCGAACCGGAGTTCTGGCTTGGCAGCAGCGGCAACGACTTCATCAGGCAAAGCATGGTGGCCAATGCCACCCCGGCAATGCTGAGGAACGTTACCCGCCAGCCCAAGGCTTCCCCTACCACGCGGCCCAGTGGAATACCCAACACCATCGCCAGGGTGGTGCCGGTGGCCAGCAGGCCGAGTGCCTTGGCCTGCTGGCCAGGCGGCGCCACGCGCACCGCCAGCGACGCAGTGATGGCCCAGAACACGGCATGGGCCAGGGCGATGCCGATGCGGCTCACCAGCAGCATGGCAAAGCTCTGCGACAGCCACGACAACAGGTGGCTGACGATGAACACCAGAAACACGAACAACAGCAGGCGCCGTCGCTCGATGTTGCGGGTCAGCAGCATCATCGGCAGCGACGCCAGGGCGACCACCCAGGCATAGATGGTCAGCATCAGGCCGACCTGAGCGGTGCTCATGTCGAAGCTGCGGCCAATGTCGCTGAGCAGCGCCACCGGGACGAATTCGGTGGTGTTGAAGATGAAGGCCGCCAAGGCCAGGGCAATGACGCTCAGCCAGCTGCCGCCACCGGTGGTCGGCGGCAGGACGGTGGGTATGGGTCCGTTCATGGGTGGAATTCTATGCTCCGCAGGCATGGCGAAAAGACGCGCGTCAGGGGCCAAGTATCGGCCGCGCTGAGGCACGGGTTTGTTATTGGAAGGAATGCCGGCATGGTACGCGTCAATACCAGGCCTCACAACCCGCGCACATTGCGCGTAACATGCGCGCTTTGTGTGAACTGCAAGCGGAACAAGGAGCCCGATCCGCCCATGGACAAGCAACAACCCCAGCAGCAGTGGCAGCAGGCGGTCACCGCCTACGCCCAGGCCATCAACCGCTACGTCGCGCAAGGCTGCGAGCAGGGCTGGGATGACCTCGAAGAACCCCAGCACGCTGCCACCGAGCACTTGCTCGACGCCTGGCAGGCCGCCCTGCAAGCGATCAACCAGCCGGGGGTAGACGAACAGCAACGCCAGGCCTTCCGCACGGCCTGGCCGCCTGCACACCTGCCGCTGGTGCCATTGCTCGACACGCATGGGCAAGGTATCAGCAATGTCTTGCTGCTGGACGACGGCAGCCTGCTCGCACGCATTGGCATGCCCTATGAAAAGGGCCAGGTAGTACGCATCGATCAGCAGGGCGTGACGCCGGTCATCGGTATCGAGCATTTCGGCCGTTGCCCGCAGCGCCGCTACTTTGCCCTGGCCAACGCCGAGGGCGTGCGCGTGACCGATGGCTGGGGCGGCCCGCAGGTCGCCCGGCTCCCTTGGCCTAGCGGGTTGGAGGGGCTGCCAGCCGGTTACCCCTTCGACCCCTTCGACCTGCCGCCGACCCCCACCACGCTGGTGCCCTTCGCGCAAGGCCAACGGGTACTGCTGGTGAGCGCCGAGGGCATCTTCCTGCTGGCGGCCGAAGGCGCCACCCGGTTGCTGCCGCGCCAATCGCAAATACTCGAAGAGCTGGCCGAAGGCACCGACCCGGACGATATCGCCTTGGGCCTGGCCATGGAGCATGGTGCGGTGTCGCCGGATGGGCGCCTGATCGTGGTCGGCGAACAGAGCAGCCGCCATCTGGTGTTGGACGATCAGTTGGCGCTGGTGGCGCAGGTAGGCCCAGGTGGTGAGTACCCGCATTTCGCCCTGTTCAACCGCCGCGGCGACCAGTTGATCGTCAATGCCTGCCACTTCTACAACGGCGGCACGCTCGGGGTACGCGTGGCCGACCTGCCGGGGCTGGATACCGACTACTACAGTGAAGACCCACGCACACCGCTGCTGCAGGATGGGGCGCGGGTTTACGCTGGGGTCGCAGGCGATGGCGAGTATATCGTCGGTGACGCCTACGGCTACTTGCGGGCCTTTGGCGAGGATGGCGCGGAACACTGGCAGCACTACCTGGGTTCGACCATCAGTGCCATGGACATCAGCGCGGACGGGCGCACGCTGGTTGCGGCGAGCCATGCCGGCTTCATTTCGGTGATTGCCCTGGGCAGCGGGCGGCCTGAATGGCAGATCGGCACCGGGGCGCATGGCGAAGTGCGGCGGTGGTTGTTCTGGAAGGGGTGGGACAAGGCGCTGGCCTGGTAAATCTGCACTGGCCCTTTCGCGGGCAACGCCGCGAAAGGGCCAGTGCAGGCCAACCCGTGGATCAACCCTGAAGCGTGGCCATGTCGATCACGAAGCGATACTTCACATCGCCGGCAATCATCCGCTCGTAAGCCTGGTTGATATTGCGGATATCGAGCATTTCGATGTCGCAACGGATGTCGTGCTCGGCACAGAAATCCAGCACTTCCTGGGTCTCGGCGATACCGCCGATCAACGACCCGGCCAGTACCCGGCGCTTGAGCACCAGGTTGGCCGCGTGCACCGCCGGGTCGATCGGTTCGATCAGGCCGACCAGGATGTGCACGCCATCGAACTTGAGGGTTTCCAGGTACGGGTTGAGGTCGTGCTGCACCGGGATGGTGTCGAGCAGGAAGTCAAAATGGCCGGCCGCAGCACGCATCTGCTCGTCATCGGTGGACACGATCACATGGTCGGCACCCTGGCGGCGGGCTTCTTCGGCCTTGGCCTGGGAGCGGGTGAACAAGGTCACTTCCGCGCCCAGGGCCTTGGCCAGCTTGATGCCCATGTGGCCGAGGCCGCCCATGCCCAGGATGCCGACCTTGTGGCCCGGCCCTACTCCGTGGTGCTTGAGCGGCGAATAGGTGGTGATGCCGGCGCACAGGATAGGCGCGGCGCTGGGCAGGTCCATGCCGGCGGGGATACGCACCACAAAGTGCTCGCTGACCACGATGCTGCTGGAGTAGCCGCCCATGGTGTTGCTGCCATCGACCCGGTCCGGCGTGGCATAGGTCATGGTCGGGCCTTCCAGGCAGTATTGCTCCAGGTCCTTGGCGCATGCCTCGCAGTGGCGGCACGAGTCGACCATGCAGCCGACGCCTACCAGGTCGCCGACCTTGTGTGCAGACACCTTGTCGCCCACGGCGGTGACGCGGCCGATGATCTCGTGGCCCGGCATCAGTGGGTACACGGCGATGCCCCACTCGTTGCGTGCCTGGTGGATGTCGGAGTGGCACACGCCGCAATACAAGATGTCGATAGCGACGTCGTCCGGGCGCGGGCTGCGGCGTTCGAAGGTCATGGGGGCCAGTGGGCTGGTCGGGGTTTGGGCGGCATAACCGATGGCGGTGTACATGCGGGACCTCGCAGAGAAGTGAAACGATTCAGGCGGCGCATTCTGCGCGTCATGCCCCACCTCGCCCACCGCAGATTCTCCGGCATCCATGCCCGATTCTCCGGAGTTGCCTGCCAGTATCTGACGCTAGACCGTCAATCTGCGATGATGCAACTGTCTGATTCTCTGCCCAGGTTAACCATGCAGCTCACTCGTCACGTCGACGCCAATGCCCCCCTTTGCGCGCTGATCCGCCGCCTCGCCACGCGTCCGGGCTTCGTCCCCACACACCTGCCTCAGGTTCAGGTACTGAGCTGGGACCACTATGTGGCCAGCAGCCCGCAGATCTACGAGCCGAGCCTGATGATCCTGGCCCAGGGCAGCAAACTCGCGCGCCTGGGGCCACGCACCCTGGAGTACGGCGCCGGCCACTACCTGGTCCAGGCGCTGTCGGTGCCGTTCATGTGTGAAACCTTTGCCACCGGTGATGC
The DNA here is from genome assembly GCF_014269165.1 of Pseudomonas sp. SWRI68. Taxonomy (NCBI): domain Bacteria; kingdom Pseudomonadati; phylum Pseudomonadota; class Gammaproteobacteria; order Pseudomonadales; family Pseudomonadaceae; genus Pseudomonas; species Pseudomonas sp. SWRI68. The sequence goes on from NZ_JABWRU010000002.1 coordinate 223,771, forward strand.
GCCTCTGCTGGGCGTGGCGGTGGACATTGACCGTGGCGTGCTCGGTGAACTGGTGCAAAGCATGGACCTGGCCCCGGATGCCGCCGTACAGGCGCAGACCCCGCAGTCGATGACGTCGGCGGCCCTGGATGCGCCCATGCGCGACAGTGTCGAGCGGCTACTGCAGTGCCTGCAGGACCCGCTGGATGCCAAGGTGCTCGGCCCGGCACGGGTGCGCGAAGTGCTGTATACCGCGCTGCGCGGCCCGCAGGCCGGGGTGCTGCGGGCACTGGTCGAGCAGCAGGGGCATTTCGCCCGCATCGGCGCCGCCCTCGCCCACCTGCGCGAACACTACACCGAGCCACTGAGTGTCGAGGCACTGGCTGCGCGTGCCAACATGAGCGTGTCGACCTTCCACGAACACTTCAAGCGCTGCACCGACATGGCGCCGATGCAGTACCTCAAGCGCCTGCGGCTGCTCAAGGCGCAGCAGATGTTGATTGGTGAGGGCCTTGGCGTGGCTCAGGCGGCGCACCGGGTGGGGTACCAGAGCACCTCGCAGTTCAGCCGCGAGTACAAGCGCCAGTTTGACCGCAGCCCTGGGGATGAGACGGCTTATCAGAGCTTGCCGGTTTAGTTGCGGGGGGAATGTGTGGGGTGTTCAGGTGCCTGGCTGGGGATTTGTGGGGGAGCGGATATCGAGCGCCGCGCGGGCGGCGCTCGATATCCGCCCCACCGCCAAACCCAGCCGTACACCCCGAAGACCCACGCCCCCATTGCTACCCACCAGACTCCCCAGCTACCATTGAGAACGATTCACACTCACAACTGGATGCCAGGCGTTGGACAGCACCTCGACCCGCAAGCTGGGCTTCTTCTTCAGCGACCATCACCGCTGGCTGCTCCAACACATCTTCAAACGCCTGCGCAATCGCGCCGACGCCGAAGACACTGCGGCCGAAGCGTTCTGCCAGATGCTCGGCGCGCGTGTCGACCCGGACAGCATCCAGCAGCCGCGCGCCTACCTCTCGACCATCGCCCGGCGGCTGATCTTCGACCGGCATCGCCGCCGCCAACTCGAAGAGGCCTACCTCGAACGCTTGGCACTGCTGCCCGAGCCAGTCGCCCCTTCGGCCGAAGAGCAACTGCTGCTGATCGAGGCACTGGTGGCCATCGATAAGGTGCTGGACGGTTTGCCCGCCGTGGTCAAGGCCACCTTCCTGTTCAGCCAGCTCGACGGCATGAGCTATGTCGACATCGCCGCCCGGCTGCAGATCAGTGAACGCACCGTCAGCCGCTACATGAAGCAGGCCCTGCGCCAGTGCTACCTGTGCGAGGTGCAAGCATGAGCGCAGCCGGCCTGGACCCGATAAGCGAGCAGGCCATCGACTGGATGGTCGCGCTGAAAGCCGGCACGCCAGACGAGGCATTGCTGCAACGCCTGGCCCACTGGTTGCGCCAGGACCCCGCGCACCAACGGGCCTGGGACCGCTTGCAACAGCGCGTCGGCAGCCCGTTTGCCGCGTTGCGCGCGCTGGACCGGCGCGCCCCCGGGCATGCCGCCGATGCGCGCCAGGTCTTGCTCGCCCCCACCCACTCCCGGCGCGAAGTGCTGGGGGCCCTGGCTGGCCTGAGCGTCGCTGCTGCCGCAGCCTGGGGCGGCTGGCGCAGCGACGGGGCGCAAAACTGGTTGGCCGACCTGCACACCGCCAGTGGCGAACGGCGCAGCTTCACCTTGGCCGATGGCAGCCGCCTGAGCCTCAACAGTGGCAGTGCCGTCGACCTGGACTTCGATGCCAACCAACGGCTGCTGATACTGCGCCGCGGAGACCTGTTGATCCAGGTCGAGGCAGACCCGCGACGGCCGCTGCGGGTGCGCACGGCGCAAGGGCAGGTGCAGGCGCTGGGCACCCGTTTCCTGGTGAGCCAGGAAGCCAACGCCACCCGCGTTGTGGTGTTCGAGCACAGCGTGCGCGCCAGCCTGCCCGATGGCCGCTGGCAAGACCTGCAACAGGGGCAGGCAGCACTGCTGCGCAGCGATGGCATCCAGCGTCTGGATGGCGAGCAACAACAACGTGCAGCCTGGCTGCAGGGCCGCCTGGAAGTGCTCGACGAACCGCTGCATGCCGTGGTCGATGCGCTGCGGCCGTACCAACGGGGCTATATCCGGGTAGCGCCAGCGGTACGAGACATACGCGTGCAAGGTGTATTCCCGCTGGACCAGCCACAGCAGGCGCTGGCGGCCCTGGCCGAGGCCCTGCCGATCAGCGTCGAGCGCTATGGCCCGTGGCTGATGATGATCGGCCCCGAGCACAATAAATGAAAATATTTGTGAAAATCATTCGCAGACGTGTCCGGTTTTCGTTTCTCGTCCCACCTATCTCCTGACAAGCCACTTCATTCGGGAGAATTCTGTGCTCAACCTCTGGCCCCGCGCCCTGCCCCTCGTCGTCGCCCTGACCAGCCTCAACGCCCATGCCCAGGTGCAGACCCTGGCGTTCGACCTGCCGCCCGCCAGCCTGGCTACCACCCTTAACCGGATCGCGAGCCAGAGCGGCTACATCATCGCCCTCGAACCGCAACGGGTGCGTGGCAAGCAAGCGCCCGCGGTGGTCGGCCAGATGAGCGCCGAGCAAGCCATGCAAGCCGCCCTTGCCGGTAGCGGCCTGCAATTGCGGCTCACCAGCAGCGGGCACTTCAGCGTCGCCCCGGCCACCCCTGAGACCGACGTGCTGGAGCTTGGCAGTACCAGCATCACCGACAACTACCTGGATGCCACCAGCGAAGGCAGTGGTTCGTACGCAGCCCGTGCGGTGACCCTTGGCAAAGGCACCCACAGCCTCAAGGAAATCCCCCAGTCGGTAACGGTGATCACCCGTAAACAGCTGGACGACCAAGGCATCACCGACCTGCAGGATGCACTCAACCACACCACCGGGATCGTCGGCGCACAGGGCATCGGCCCTGGCGTGGTGGTGACTTCGCGCGGCTTCCAGATCGACGACTGGCAGTACGACGGCGTGCCGATTCCACGCAACACCTACTCGCTGGGCAACTGGGCAACCCAGGACTTGGTGTTCTTCGACCGCGTGGAGGTGCTGCGCGGCGCCTCGGGCCTGTTGCAAGGTACCGGCAGCCCCGGCGGCGCGATCAATCTCGTGCGCAAGCGTGGCCAGGCCACCCCGACGGTCACTGTCACCGGCAAGGCCGGCTCCTGGGACCACTATGGCCTGCAACTGGACGCAGGCGGCCCATTGACCGCCGATGGGCGTGTGCGCGGTCGGTTTGTCGCCGACGAGGACCAGAGCGACAGTTTCATCGACTACCAGTGGAGCAAATCGCACTCGCTGTATGGCGCACTGGACATCGACCTGAACGACGCCACCACCGTGGGTGCCGGCATCAGCTACAACCGCCAGCAGTCGCGGCCGATGCTGCGTGGCATCCCTCGCTATGCCACCGGTGAACCGGTTGACCTGCCACGCTCGACCTTCACCGGCGCCCGCTGGAACCGGGCGCAGACTGACGTCACCACCTACTACCTGGACCTTGAGCACCGCTTCGACGACGATTGGACCTTCAAGGCTGCAGCCCTGCGTATGGGCGAAACCAACACGTCCACCCATCAACGGACGCAAACGGTGCTGGAAGGCCTGGAGCCTGACGGCAGTGGCCTCGAATATGCCGACTGGATCACAGACTTCCACTCAACCAAACTGGGCCTGGACATGAACCTGGTGGGGCACTTCGACACCGGCCCCCTGGCCCACGAGGTGACCCTCGGTGGCAACTACTCCAAGCTGACCACCGATGATGGTTACTGGCGCACCTTTGGTGGCAATGACAACATTTTCGACATCGACCATGATCGCCCCGAGCCCAGCCGCGACAGCTTGCTTGCAACCCCCTTCGGGCGTTCCGAACGCAGCGCCTATGATATCCGCCAAAAAGGCTTGTACGGTGCCTGGCGGATCAAGCCGACTGACCGTTTGACGCTGATTCTGGGGGCGCGTGTCAGTTGGTTCGACTACAGCTATGCCACTACCACTTACCGCGGCCTCAACCCAGGCCAGGTCAACCCCACCAGCCACATGACCGAAACAGGGGAAGTGACACCGTATGCAGGATTTGTCTACGACCTGACCCGCGAATGGGCCTGGTACGCCAGCTACACCGATGTCTTCGTCCCGCAGACCGAGCGCGCCCTCGGCAATGCCCCTCTCAAGCCGGTGATCGGCAGCAACTACGAAACGGGCCTGAAGGGCGAGTTGCTGGACGGCCGCGTCAACGCCTCGCTGGCGCTGTTCCGCTACGACCAGGAAAACCGCGCGGTTACCGACGTGGCCTCGGGCTTTGCCTGTGATGGCGGGTACTGCTCCACCGCGGCAGGCAAGGTGCGCAGCCAGGGCATCGAGGCCGAGATCAGCGGCGAGGTGCTCAGCGGCCTGCAACTGTTCGCAGGTTATACCTACAACACCACCAAGTTCCTCGACGACCCAGATAACGAAGGCCGCGTATTCAGCCAGTGGACCCCCAAGCACATGCTGCGCGCCTGGGCCGACTACACCCTGCCGCTGGACGGCCAGCGCTGGAGCACCGGCCTGGGCTTCACCAGCCAAAGCCACACCTTGGGCTACGAGCGCACCTACACCGTGCCCGGCTACACCGTATGGAGCGCGCGCCTGGCCTACCAGCTGACGCCGGAAGTGAACCTGGCAGTGAACGCCAACAACCTGTTCGACAAGAAGTACTGGGTCGCCGGCTTCAACCAGCTCAATGGCAGCAACAACTACGGCGAACCGCGCAACTTCATGCTGACGGTCAAGTACACCCCTGAGTTTTAAGCAGCAGAACGTTCCGAGCAGGCGTCAGTCGGCCATCGGCCATTGCGCAAGCGGCCAGTAAACGCCCTTGCGCGACTCGTACAGGGTGAAATGCCGCGCGGCCAGGAAGAACTCCGGGGCGCTGGCGGCCTCTGGCGGCTGGCCGCGATAGTCCCTGGACAAGGTCAGGTGCGGGCGGTACTCGCGGCTCGCCGCCTCCAGGCCCAAGGGCAGCAGCGCCTGCTGCAAGCCATAGACCAGCTGCAACAAGGCCGGCGGCGTTTGTTGCGGCTCAAGCACCAGGGCGCCGGCGCGCGGCCACACCTGCAAGCGGTCAAGCAACAGGCGCGGCGGCGCAGCCGGGCGCTTGAGCACGTCGACCGCAGCGCAGATCGCCGGCACCAGGGCAGTGTCCACATCCCCCAAAAACAGCAGCGTCACATGGAAGTTGTCGGCCGGTACCGGCTTGCCGCTGCGCAGGTTCAAGCCGCGCCGCCACTGGGCCAGGGCACGGCGCTGGACATCGCTGACCGGCAAGGCGAAAAACAGCCGTTTGAAGGGGGCGCCACTGGCGCGAGCGTCCTGAACCATGTGATCTCCTTGGCGTGAATCGTTTGCGCAAGCGCTAGGCCATTACACCTAAGTCGCGCGGTAGTCACGTAACAATAAGTACAAACTGCCCCCATGATTGTTTATGCTGGCGAGCTTATGCCATGGCGCATGGCCATTTTTCGACAAGTAAACGTCCATGAAAATTGCACTCGTACTCCTTTTCGTTCTCTCGATCGCCTATGTTCACCTGCGCGGTCGGGTTCGTCACAAGCTGACTCGCCAACTGGGCGACCACTCCAGCTTCCTGGCGCCGGTCAACAGCTTCCTTTACCTGTTTTCCAAGCACCCGGCCAAACCTTACCTGCCGGTCGAGGCCTTCCCTGAACTGCAACCGCTGCAGGATCACTGGCAGGAAATCCGTGCCGAGGCTCAGCAGTTGCTGCACGTGGGCGAAATCAAGAAGTCCGAGAATTATGACGACGTGGGCTTCAACTCGTTCTTCAAGACCGGCTGGAAGCGCTTCTACCTGAAGTGGTACGGCGAAAGCCACCCGTCTGCCATGGCCCTGTGCCCGCGTACCACCGAGTTGCTGCAAGGTATCGGCACGGTCAAGGCGGCGATGTTCGCCACCCTGCCACCGGGCGCCAAGCTGGTGCGCCACCGCGACCCGTATGCCGGGTCCTACCGCTACCACCTGGGCCTGGACACGCCGAACGACGACGGCTGCTACATCGATGTGGACGGCGAGAAGTATTCGTGGCGCGACGGTGAGGGGGTGATCTTCGATGAAACCTACATCCACTACGCCGCCAACACCACCGAGCACAACCGCATCATTCTGTTCTGCGATGTCGAGCGCCCGCTCAAGTACCGCTGGGCAACCGCATTCAACCGATGGTTCAGCCGCAACGTCATGGCTGCCGCTGCCGCGCCCAACGATGCCAACGACAAGACCGGCGGCATCAACCGGCTGTTCACCCGCATCTACAAGATCCGCGAGCGCGGCAAGGCGCTGAAAAAGCGCAACCGCATGCGCTACTACCTGGAGAAGTGGGCGGTGGTGGCAGCGCTGGTACTGGTGTTTATCTACATCTGACGCTTCGCCGTGGGTGCTGTCGTTGTAGGAGCGGCCTTGCGTCGCGAACGGGCTGCGTAGCGGCCCCTGTATTTCAGCGTCACGCAAGTACCCAGGGGCCGCTACGCAGCCCGTTCGCGACGCAAGGCCGCTCCTACACAGACAGCACACAGGCATCCCTAACATCGACTAGCCTGAAAGCTCCACTCGCAACCCTTCCCAAGGTGAAGACGATGAGCATGATGGACTGGGACGCCTACCGTAAGCAGTTGATGGCCGGCATCGGCGACCTCAAGCAGTTGTCCCCCGACACCGTGGCCGGCTACATGACCGCCAGCGGTGCGGGCGCCAAGACCAACCACCTGGACGCCAAGACCCGTGAGCTGATCTCCCTGGCAGTGGCCGTGACCACCCGCTGCGACGGCTGTATCGCCGTGCACTCGCAGCAAGCGGTGAAACACGGCGCCAGCCGCGAAGAGATCGCCGAGGCCCTCGGTGTGGCCGTGGCGATGAATGCAGGGGCCGCACTGGTCTACTCGGCCCGCGCCATGGATGCAGTGGGCAAGGCCACCGGCTGAGCCCACGCGGCGCATCGCCCTTGCGCGATGGCGCCGCGCCACCCAGACTTGGCGGCCAGCCATTGCAGGATCCACCATGAGCCACATCCGCCCCATGACGCTTGAGGACTTCGAGCGCTTCTGGCCCACCTTCCAGGCCATTGTCCAGGCCCGCGAAACCTACGCCTTCGACCCCGCCTTGAGCGTCGAACAGGCCCGGCACTTGTGGCTGGAGCTACCCCTGCATACGTGGGTGCTTGAGGACGCCGGTGAGCTACTGGGCTCGTACTACCTCAAAGCCAATGCCGCCGGCCCCGGTGCCCATGTGGGCAACTGTGGCTACATGGTGTGCGAGGCCGCACGCGGCCGTGGCGTGGCCCGTGCTATGTGCGAGCATTCGCAGAAGCTGGCGCGTCAGGAAGGGTTTCTTGCGTTGCAGTTCAATTCGGTCGTGGCCAGCAACGAAGTGGCCGTGGCGCTGTGGCACAAGCTTGGCTTCGACACCGTCGGCCGCCTGCCCAAGGCATTCCGCCACGCCCGCCTGGGCCTGGTGGATTGCCTGGTGATGTACAAGTGGCTGGCGGATGAGCCCGTGGTGGAAAAACCCGCCTTGCTGATCGGGCGCAAGAATATCGAGGCCCGGGTGTCGCGGCGGCGCGGGCGTTAATCGCCAACCCCGGGGTAGGAGCACGCTTGCGCGGCTCCTACACGTACCACGGCGTTGGCCAATCGCCGCTTAGAACGCCAAGCCGACCTTGAAACCAAACTCGTCACGCTTGAGCTTGGTGTTGTCCGCCACGGGCGAGTCGCCATCGAGCTTGTATTCAGTGCGGGTGTAGTAGACCCCGGCCTGCACCGGCATGCCGCCCTGCTGGTTCATCAGCAGCGTTACCTCGGCATAAGGGTTGGTGCGGTCCTTGAGGTCCACGCTGTCACTGCCAAAATCATCCACCTTCAGGCGCGCCCGGCCATCGAGGGTATGCCGTGCCCCCACTTCCACGCGCAGGGTCGAGGCGTCGAACTGGTGGTTGTAGCCCAGCGCGGCCTTGGCGAAGGGCGATTTGACCGTGAGCTTGGTATCCAGGTCGTTGATTTCGGGCTCGAAGCGCGACCAGCTGTAACCACCGCCCACGGTCACGTCGACGAAGTTGCGGGCATCCAGCGCCGCACGCCAGCCGAGGTCGAGATCGGCCTGGGCTTCCTTGAGTTTGTTGTCGTTCTTCTTGCCGTACTTGGCCTCGGCGCCGACCTGATAGATGAAGCCGGATTCGGCGGTCATCTTGTTGCCGAAGGTAGCGAACACACCGCCCTGGCCCAGGTGTTCCTTGTCGGTTTCGCTGCCCCCTTCGAACTTGAATTTGTCGTAGGCACCCAGCAGGCCGAAGGTGAACAGAGGGTCGGTGCTGGGCGCGGCGGTGGCCGCCAGGGGCGATGCAATAAGGGCAAGCAGGCAGGTGTGACGCAGCAGATGACGAGCGGACATGCGTGGAGTCTCCATGACTTGTGAATAAATGATGAACGATCGGTTCGAGACACACGCTGTCGAGAAAGTTCGAAAAGAAATCAGTTAGAACGCGCAATGCGATGTTTTTAAAAGGTATTTCTGGGGCGCCAAAAATTGACGCGCAAGGTAGTTGGTGGGGTGCATGCCTGAATTCAACCTAAACCGTCATTGCCGGAAACCCGAATAAAGATATAAGATAACATTTCATAACAACACTCCATTCCTACCAGCGACCCCTCATGACCAGCGCCAGCGCAACCCCCACTCTCGTCACCCAGCGCCTGCAGAGCATCGATGCCCTGCGCGGCCTGGTGATCCTGTTCATGCTCCTGGACCACGTCCGCGAGACCTTTTTCCTCCATCGCCAGGTCAGCGACCCGATGGCCATCGACGCCACCGACCCATCGCTGTTCTTCAGCCGCACCCTGGCCCACCTGTGTGCGCCGGTGTTCGTCCTGCTGACTGGCTTGTCGGCCTGGTTGTATGGCGAGAAGTATCAGGGCCGCAGCGACGTCTGCGCCTTCCTGTTCAAGCGCGGGCTGTTTCTGGTGGTGCTGGAGTTCACCTTGGTCAACTTCGCCTGGACCTTCCAGCTGCCCCCGAGCGTGGTCTACCTGCAGGTGATCTGGGCTATCGGCGTGAGCATGATCGCGCTGTCGCTGCTGGTGTGGTTGCCACGTGCGGCGCTGATCGCCCTGGGTGCAATCATCGTCGGCGGCCACAACCTGCTCGACCACCTGCACTTCGGCGCAGAGTCGGCCATGCACGTGCCGTGGGCGATCCTGCATGATCGCGGCTGGCTGGCGTTTTCCGACAACCTGCGCCTGCGCACCTCGTACCCTGTGCTGCCCTGGATCGGCGTGATCGCCCTGGGCTACGGCCTCGGCCCCTGGTTCGCCCGCAACAGCGATGCAGGTCAACGCCAACACCGGCTGTTGCTGGCCGGGGCGATCGCGTTGCTCGGCTTTATCGCGCTGCGCATGCTCAACGGCTATGGCGAAGCCCCCTGGAGCGGGTACCCGACGTTGACGCAGACGCTGATGAGCTTCTTCAACATCACCAAGTACCCGCCCAGCTTGCTGTTCCTCGCCCTCACCCTGGGCTGCGGCCTGCTGCTGTTGCGCGGCTTCGAGCGCGTCGGCCAGGCGCGCTGGATCAGCGCCCTTGCGGTGTACGGCGCAGCACCGATGTTTTTCTACCTGCTGCACCTGTATGTGCTGAAGCTGTTGTATCTGGCCTGCGTCGCCCTGTTCGGTCACAACCAGGGTGATTATTTCGGTTTCGACGGCATCACCGCGGTGTGGCTGAGTGCCGCGTTGCTGGCCGTGTCGCTGTACCTGCCGGTACGCGGGTTCGCCCGTTTGAAGGCGCGGCGGCGTGACATCACCTGGCTGAAGTACTTCTGAAAAGCGTTTTCACCCGGTTGCCTGATGGTCTACCATGCGGGCCGCCGGTTTCCACCACGGAATCAATAGGGAATCCCAGGCCCGTCACCGGGCCAAACGGAACTGCCCCCGCAACTGTAGGTGCCGAGCCTGCTCCATCAATGCCACTGGATCAATCCGGGAAGGCTGGAGCCGGGCCATGACGCACCAGTCAGGAGACCTGCCGGCGAAAATCCACCAACCGGCGGGGTGTCCGGGATGGCCATCTCCACCCGTTTGCGGGTGCTGCCCCCTGCCCTGCGCAAGGGGCATCGGCGATGCCTGTCCGTGCGTTCATGCCGTGAACCATTCGATAGGAGATCGCCCCACCATGCTGCCCCGTATTGCCGCCCTGATCGCTGGCCTCGGCCTCACTGGCCTGGCCCAGGCCGCTGCCACCCACTACCCGCTCACGGTCGACAACTGCGGCATGCCACAGACCTTCGCCCACGCCCCCGAGCGTGCGGTCACCATCGGCCAGGCCGGCACCGAAATCCTCTATGCACTGGGCCTGGGCCACACGCTGGCCGGCACGTCGCTGTGGTTCAACAACGTGCTGCCCGAGTTCAAGGCCATGAACGACAAGGTCGAGCGCCTGGCCGACAACGACCCGAGCTTCGAGGCTGTGGTGGGCAAGCGTCCGCAGCTGGTGGCGGTGCAATTCGAGTGGATGGTCGGCGCTCAAGGCGTGGTGGGTACCCGCGAACAGTTCGACGAGTTGAAGATCCCGACCTACCTGTTGCCCTCGGACTGCGAAGGCAAGGACAACCTGGTGGGTGCCGATGGCACCCGCCTGCAGGCATTCCAGGTCGACAGCATCTATAAAAGCGTCAGCCAGCTGGCGGAGATCTTCGACGTGCAAGACCGCGGTGCGACGTTGAACGCCGACCTCAAGGGCCGCCTGGACAGCGCCACGGCGCAACTGGCCGGCAAGGACCTGTCCAACACCTCGGCGCTGTTCTGGTTCTCCAGCGCCGACCTGGATATCGACCCCTATGTGGCTGGCCGCGAAGGCGTCGCCGACTTCATGCTGCGCACCCTGGGCGTACGCAACGTGGTCGAGTCCACCGAAGAATGGCCGACCGTGGGCTGGGAAACCCTGGCCAAGGCCAACCCGACCTGGCTGATCATCGCCCGCATGGACCGCCGCCGCTTCCCCGCAGACGACTACCAGAAAAAACTCGAGTTCCTGCACAACGACCCGGTAACCCGCAACATGGACGCGGTGAAGCACGACCGCATCATCGTCCTTGACGCCGACGCCATGCAGGCCGGCATCCGCCTGTTCCGAGGCCTGCAGACCCTGTCTGCGGCGTTCGCCAGCGGTAAAGCGGCACAGTGATGAGCCGCTTGTTGCCTTACAGCGTCCTGGCCTTGGCAGCCCTGTGCGCCGCGCTGCTGGCCGGTACCGCGATCGGCGAGAGCGACCTGGCGCCGAACGTGGTCTACCAGGTGCTGGCCAATCACCTGTGGCAGGCCGGTTACCCGGTCGACCCGATCGACGCCGGGATCGTCTGGAACTACCGCCTGACCCGCACCCTGGTGGCGGCCGCCTGCGGCGCCGGGCTGGCCACGTGCGGGGTGATCCTGCAGGCGCTGCTGCGCAACCCGCTGGCCGAACCCTACCTGCTGGGGTTGTCCGCTGGCGCCTCGACCGGCGCGGTGCTGGTCGGCCTACTGGGGCTGGGCAGCGTGGCCCTGAGCATGTCAGGCGGTGCCTTCATCGGCGCGCTGGCGGCTTTCACGCTGGTGCTGGTGCTAGCCCGCGCTGCCGGGCCGAGCAACAACAATGCTCAGGTGATCCTTGCCGGCATTGCCGGCTCGCAGCTGTTCACCGCCCTTACCGCCTTTCTCATCACCAAGTCGGCCACCGCCGAGCAAGCACGCGGCATTCTGTTCTGGCTGCTGGGCAACCTCAGCGGCGTGCGCTGGCCGTCGGTGTGGCTGGCATTGCCGGTGGCGCTGTTCGGGCTGGTGGTGTGCCTGTGGCATCGCCGCGCACTGGATGCCTTTACCTTCGGCACCGATTCGGCGGCATCCCTGGGGATCCCGGTGCGGCGTACCCAATTGCTGTTGATCAGTTGCGCCGCGCTGGTGACCGCAGTGATGGTGTCCATCGTCGGCGCCATCGGCTTTGTCGGGCTGGTGATTCCCCACGCCCTGCGCCTGCTGCTCGGCCCCGGGCATAGCCGCCTGCTGCCGGCCAGCGCACTGGGTGGGGCATTGTTTCTGATCACTGCGGATATCCTGTCGCGCACGCTGATCCCAGGCCAGGTGATCCCGGTGGGCGTGGTCACCGCGCTGATCGGCGCTCCGGTGTTCGCGCTGATACTGGTCAGCCGACGGGGGCGCCCATGACCGTCATGGCCAACCTGCAGATCGCCCCGCTTGCCTGTCAGGGCCTGGGCTTGCAGCTGGGCGGCAGGAGCGTGCTGCGCGACATCGACCTGGCCGCTATCCAGGGCGAAACGCTGGCCATCGTCGGCCCTAACGGCTCTGGCAAATCGACCCTGCTAAAACTGCTGGCGGGCTTGCGCAAGCCTGGCAGTGGCCGTGTCGACCTGCTGGGTGAGCCCCTGGCGCAGCTGCCACGCCGGCGCATTGCCCAGGCCCTGGCACTGGTCGAGCAGCAGGCGGACACAGCTGATGCGATCAGCGTATACGACGCGGTTGCCCTGGGCCGTACCCCCTGGCTGTCGGCCCTGGCGCCGTTCGCCAGCCAGGACCGTGCCATCGTCGAGCAGGCCTTGGCCGACCTTGACGCCCTGCACCTGCGCACGCGCCTGTGGCATTCGCTTTCAGGTGGCGAACGCCAGCGTGTGCACATTGCCCGCGCCCTGGCCCAACGCCCGCAGGTGCTATTGCTCGACGAGCCAACCAACCACCTGGACATCCAGCACCAGTTGAGCCTGCTGCAACAGGTCCAGGCGCTGTCGGTCACCACCCTGGTGGCCCTGCACGACCTCAACCAGGCGCTGACCTGCGACCGCGTCGCGGTGCTCGACCAAGGCCGCCTGGTCGCCCTCGGCAAGCCGTTCGACGTGCTCACCCCCGAGCGCCTGCTGAGTACCTTCGGCGTGCGCGCCCACTACCTCACCGACCCCTTCGACGGCGCGCGCATTCTGCGTTTTCGCGCCCCCTGAACCAGGAAGTTCCCACCATGCTGTTGCGCCCTGTCGCCCTGCTGCTCGCCAGTACCCTGTTTGCCCCTGCCGTGCTGGCAGAGGTGCACGAAGTGAAGATGCTCAACCGTGGCACGCAGGGTGCGATGGTCTACGAGCCCGATCACCTGCACATCGCAACCGGTGACACGGTGCGCTTTCTACCGACCATGAGTGGGCATAACGCTGCCAGCGTGCCAGGGTTGCTGCCACAGGGGGCGCAGGCGTTCAAGAGCAAACTGAACCAGCCTTACGAGCACCAGTTCAGCGTGCCGGGCGTGTACGGCATCCAGTGCATTCCGCACTTGGCGATGGGTATGGTGATGGTCATTCAGGTGGGTGACGCGGCGCCTGCCGAATTGCCTGCCAACCTACCTGCACGGGCGCAAGCCCGCTTTGCTGCGCAACTGCAGAAGCTGGGGGCTGGGCAATGAAGCGCCTGTTGTTGGCGCTTCCACTGGTGGGGCTTACTCCTTTCGCGACGGCTGACTCTGCCCAGTCCAACAGCAAGGGCTTCATTGAAGACGGCAGTTGGAGCCTGCTTAATCGCAGCGTATTCGACCAGCGCGATTACCGGCACGGCGGGCGCAACAGCAGTGGCCGCAATGCCTACAAGCCCCGAAGCGAACGCAGCGGCAAGGCTGAGGAATGGGCTTACGGGCTGATGGGCACGTTCCAGTCCGGCTTCACCCAGGGCCTGGTTGGCGTCGGTGTCGATGCCCATGCCTACCTGGGCGTACAGCTCGACAGTGGCGGTGGCCGTGTCGGCAAGGCGCGTCTGCTGGGTGTCGACAACGATGGGCACCCAAAAAACGAATACAGCCGAGCGGGCGCTGCGCTGAAGGTGCGGGTGTCAAACACGGTGCTGTCCTACGGCGAGCAGCGGGTAAAGACCCCGGTGTTCAGTTCGTCCGACAGCCGTTTGCTGCCCGAGACCGCCACCGGCTTTTTCCTCAACAGTAGCGAGATCGACACGCTCCGGCTGGTCGCCGGCCACTTCAACGAAAGCACCGACCGCAACGCCTCAAGCCATGATCAGGGGTTCGTGGTGAACTACTCCAATGGCCGCCAGGGCAATAGCTTCGACCTGGCCGGCGTGGTCTGGAACCCCGGCGCGGCCTTCAACGCCAGCCTGTATACCTCACGTTACGAGGACAGCTGGAACCAGCACTACCTGGGCAGCACCCTCACCCACGCCTTGGACGAGCGCCGCAGCCTGAGCCTGGACCTCAACCTGTACCGCACCACCGACACCGGCAAGGCGCTGTCCGGGCGCATCGACAACACCACCTGGAGCCTGGTCTCGCGTTACAACCAGGGGCCGCACGGTTTCAGCCTGGGCTGGCAGCAGGTGGACGGCAATACGCCTTTCGACTATGTGACGCGCGGCGCGATCTTCATTGCCAACGCCGTGCAGATGTCGGACTTCAACGCGCCAAACGAGAAATCATGGCAGGCGCGGTATGACCTGAACATGGGCGCCTACGGGGTGCCGGGTTTGAACCTGACGGCGCTGTATGTGCGCGGGTTCGATATCGATGGCACGCATGTCGACCCCGCTGGCGGCTATGCGTACCTGGGCTACGGCAAGGGCGGCAAGCATTGGGAGCGCGACCTTGAGGCGCGGTACGTGGTGCAAAGTGGCAAGGCCAAGGGCACCACGTTCTCGATTCGCCATAATGCACACCGGGGCAACACGGCGCAGGCGGAGCTCGACGGTGATCAGATTCGCCTGGCAGTCGAGTGGCCGCTGGGGGGCGGGTTCTGACACGCCCTGAAGCAGGTCCCAGGGTCAAGGTGCCGCAGCGGATTGCGCCTGCAACCCCCACTCGGCCTTTTCCTGCGCCGTCATCGACACAAGCACTTCGGCAAACGTCTGGCCCAACTCTGCGCTGACATTGCCGAATGCCTTGTAGTTGGTCAGCAGGTAGCGCTTCACGGTCCTGGGCCAACGCCCTTCCTTGTGCGCCGTATTGATGATGCCCTTGGCGTCGTGGCGCGTGGCGCCCCGCCACAAGTCCATCAGCCTGTTTTCGAAGTGGCCGAATGACCATAGGTCCCTACGGTCTTCGAATTCATCGAGCAGTTTGAGCTTGTACAAGGCCATGTGTGGCATCGGCGATTCTCCCGCTTGTGCATGGTTCGAGCTGTGAGCGGGAAGGTAAGCAAGCTGGCGTGCTTTTGAAATGAACGCGTTGAGCACAGCAGAACGCCAGCTGTAGGGGGTTTCTGAACGGTTACGCGCAGCTCATGCCAGTTGCAATTGCATATGGGTGGTTTGCCACACCGGGTCCTGCTCCACATCGATCACCGCGAACCCTTGGCGCTGCCAGAACGTAATCGCTCCCGGCAGAAACGGGTGCGTGTGCAGGTACAGGCACTCGACGCCCGCCTGCTCGGCCGCCTGGCGCAACGCGGCGAACAACGCCGCGGCCAGCCCATGTCGGCGATACGCCGGCAAGA
This sequence comes from Pseudomonas sp. SWRI68, assembly GCF_014269165.1. Classification (NCBI taxonomy): domain Bacteria; kingdom Pseudomonadati; phylum Pseudomonadota; class Gammaproteobacteria; order Pseudomonadales; family Pseudomonadaceae; genus Pseudomonas; species Pseudomonas sp. SWRI68. The sequence goes on from NZ_JABWRU010000002.1 coordinate 239,309, forward strand.
CGAACAGGCGCACCACCTCGACCACGTGCATGCGCTGATACGCAAGCTGGGCAAAGCGATGGTCATAGGGGACATAGCCAATCACCGCCACCAGCCGGCCCTGATCGCGGGCTTCGAGGAACACGCCTTCGCCGTCCAGGTAGGTCTCGGCAAAACGAGCCAGGTCATGGGGCAACGGTGCAGCGGCGAGCAGGGGGAAGAGCTCGCGGCGGGCGCTGTCGACGAAAGCCACGACTTCGTCGATGGCTGCCTGCGGGACGGCTTGGATGATCCAGTTCGGCATGGGGGCAAAGGCTTTGGGAGTGAGGGCAAAGGTTCTACCGCAGCGGGCCGCCCCTGGCAAATTCAGGGGTCGTCGCGGTCTGGCCGACCTCGCTATAATCCGAGGTCTTGACCGCCCACCAGGCCATTCCATGCCCCGCTTCCAGACGTTGCTGCTGCCACTGCTACTGACCGCGGCCCTCGCCGCCTGCGACCAGAAACCCTCTCGCGAACAACAGATACTGGCGCAACTGCCACTGCAGGACGCCTATGAGCACAACATCGACCGCATGGCGGCGCTGCTGTCACGCCGCTACCCGCAAGTGCCTGAAGCGAGCATCCGGGATGTCCTGCGCAAGCACCTGACGGTCGACGACCAGCGCCAGGACTTGTTCAAGCTCTACAGCGAGAAGAACTTCAGCGACGCCGAATTCGCCAGCATCGTCGAAGCCATGCAGGACCCGGCCAAGGCCCGCGCCATGGAAGACACCGAGGCTGGCAAACGCCTGAGCGAGAAGCTGACCGCCCTGATGCGCGAAACCGCCCGTGACGCGAAGGTACAGGCACTGGTCGAGCAGCGCATGCAAGATGTCGAGAATGAGCTGGATGCACTGGCAAAGGAAAAGTCAGGTTCCTGATCGACGTTGCACGCGGCTGCGGCGACAATAGCCCACTACACCTATAAAAAGCAGGGTTACTCCCTTTTCGTACCAGCGAGGTCAGGATTGACACACACCAAGCATGGATTGCGCCTGGATCTACGCTCGCTCATTCTGGTTCTTTGCGCCCTGACCGCCTTGGTCATGCTCTGCGCCAGTTATTTCGCCAGCTATCGAGTTCAGCGCCAGTTGCTGATCGACCACGCCCTGGAGGCCAACCGGGTGTACGCAGCAAAACTGGCCTCGATCACTGAGACCTTCATCGCCAGCGCCTTGCGGCAGTTGGCGTTCAGCGCCGGGGTACAAGCCAACCAATTGGCCGATGCCGACGCCCTGCAGGCAGAAACCGATCGCGTGTTGCACCAAGGCATGGCCTTCAACTCGACCTTCGTGGTCGATGCCCAAGGCATCCTGCGGGCCATATCCCCTGCTACATTGCGCCACTACCTGAACACCAAGGTGCAGTCACCCGGTGTTCAGGAAGCCTTGCATGAGCGCAGGGCGCTGGTTTCGACACCCTACCTGTCAGCCGCCAACAACCTGGTGGTGGCACTGTCGCAACCCATCTTCGATAGCAATGGCCGCTACCTGGGGTACGTCGGCGGCAGCCTGTACCTGCGCGAGCGCAACATCCTCAACAGCCTGCTGGGCGAGCACTTCTACAAGGATGGCTCGTACCTCTATGTGGTCGACCGCAATCGCCGCCTGCTCTATCACCCGGACAGCCAGCGAGTAGGCACGGTGGTGGAAGGCAACGCGCTGATCGATCAACTGGCGACACTGGACAGCGGTACCCGCCAGCTTACCAACAGCCAGGGCGTGCCCATGCTGGCAGGCTTCGCCACGGTGCCGAGCGCTCGCTGGGGGGTGGTGGCGCAGCAACCGCTGGAACAGACCGTGGCACCGCTGAGCCGCCTTGTGCTCAACGTGGTGGGCACCTCCGCGCCGCTGGCACTGGTCGGCAGCCTGGTGCTGTGGTGGCTGGCAATGACCATCGCCCGGCCACTCTGGCAACTGGCGGCCGGGGCCAGGTCGATGGACCGCGCGGGCACCGCCGAGCGCCTGCATCGGGTGCCGGCCTGGTACTTCGAGGCGGCCGAACTCAAACGTGCGCTGCTATTCGGGCTCAACCTGCTGCAAGAGCGCATCGGCCGGCTGAACCGCGATGCCCAGACCGACCCGCTGACCGGGCTGGGCAACCGCCGCAGCCTGGATTTCAGCCTGTCGCTGCTGGAGGCCGAAGGGCGGGCATTTTCGGCCATCGTGCTGGATATCGACCACTTCAAGCGGGTCAATGATGGGCATGGGCATGAGGTCGGCGACCAGGTGCTGCAGCGGCTAGCCGAGCTCATGCGGCGTTGTTGCCGCGAAGGCGACCTGCTGTGTCGCACCGGCGGCGAGGAGTTTCTCATGCTGCTGCCGGGGGCCAGCCTGGAGGTTGCCGCAGCGGTGGCGCAGCGGCTGCGGGCGGCGGTGCAGGATACGCCGGTGGAACCGGTGGGGGCAGTAACCGTGTCGCTGGGCGTGGCGCATTGGCCTGGCCATGCAGGCAGCGAGCCTGGCGATGCATTGAGCAAGGCAGACCGGGCGCTTTACAGCGCAAAACAACAGGGGCGCAATCGGGTGTGCGTCGAGGGTTTATAGCGCTGAACCCATACAGCCCGCTCGCCCCCTGAGTTGTTACAAGCCTTGTCATAAAACTGTCGTGTTTCAGTCATAGGATTGACCCCAACCTGACATTTTCACTCTTCATGGATGAGCGTCTCATGCGTCGTGTGGTTTTCAATCAGAAAGGTGGCGTGGGCAAATCAAGCATTGCCTGCAACCTGGCGGCCGCCAGTGCCGCTGAAGGCTATCGCACCTTGCTCGTCGACCTCGACCCGCAGGCCAATGCCACCTACTACCTGACCGGGCTGGTCAATGACGCCATCCCCTCGGGCATTGCCGATTTCTTCCGCCAGACGTTGTCCCCCGCCACCGCGCACGGCAAGAAGCACCGCGTGGCCATCACCGAGACCCGCTACAGCAACTTGCACCTGATCACCGCCAGCCCTGACCTTACCGACCTGCAAAGCAAGCTGGAGAGCAAGTTCAAGATCAACAAGCTGCGCAAGCTGCTGGTGGAACTGGCCGAAGACTACGAGCGGATCTATATCGACACGCCACCGGCGCTGAACTTTTACACCTTCAGCGCGCTGGTGGCTGCCGAACGCCTGCTGATCCCGTTCGATTGCGACAGCTTCTCGCGCCAGGCGCTGCACAGCGTCATGGCCGAGGTGGAAGAACTGCGTCAGGACCATAACCCGACGCTGCAGGTGGAAGGGATTGTCGTCAACCAGTTCGCCGGGCGCACTGCACTGCATCAGACCCTGGTCGATCAATTGCGGGGGGAAGGCGTGCCGGTGCTGCCGGTGTACTTGAGCAGCTCTATCAAGATGCGCGAGTCGCATCAGGTGTCGGTGCCGTTGGTGCATCTGGCGCCGCGGCACAAGTTGACGCTGGAATTTGCCGACCTGCTGGATGTGCTGGAGCGGGCGGCTTGAGCGGACCTGGAACACACCCTACCTCGTTGCTTTAGTAGAGGACAGTGTGGGCAATTGCCTACAGACCCAGCATTTTGGGTGATCAGGGCTACCCGATCACTCATCCGGGTGATAGATTCGCCGCCATGAAAACCACCCGGCAGACCCGCACGCTGAGCGCATGGACGCTCTATGCCAGCGTCCTGTTCAGCCTGTTGCTGTGCGGCCTGCACCACGGCCAGATGGGCGGCCTGCGCCTGGCTGGCCTGGAAGGTGGTTTCTGCTCGATCAGCAGTGAGCATGGCCCGGCCATCGACCTGGATCACGCCGGTGGTGACCAGCACATGGCCCAGCTCGACTGCCCGGTATGCTCCTCGTTCGGCCTGGCAGTACCGCTTGCCCACACCAGCTGGGCGTTCATGCCCACCCAGGCCGGGGTCAACTCACCCATCGTCGTGCGCAGCTGGGCCCAACCGCCGCCACGCTACCTACGCCCCGCCCTCAACCCCCGCGCCTCCCCCGCTGTGCTTCACGCCGCCCTTCAGTTCGCCTGACCTCGACCCGGCGCGCCTCAGTGCGCGCGGGTGGTCAGCCATGACCTTTGCGTGGAAGACACGACAACATGATCCGCAATACCTCCCTGGTGCTCCTCATGGGCACTTGCACTTTCGCCTGGGCCGAAACCGCCCCGCTCGAACTCAACGCCACCACCATCGATGGCGAACGCGACACCCCCTCCGGCGTGCAACTGGACGAGCCGATCCGCACCGGCTCGCGCCTGGGCCTCAGCGCGCGGGAAACCCCCGCGTCGGTCAGCGTCTCGGACCGCCGCCTGATCGAGGCGCGCGACGCCAAGGACAGCCAGGACGTGATCAACGCCATGACTGGCGTCAACGCCTCGGCCAACCCAGGTTACGGCGGCTTCGTCGCCTACCGGGGATTCACCCAGAACCAGGTTACCCAGCTCTACAACGGCATCAACCTGGGCTACAGCAGTGCCACCCGGCCCGTGGATGCCTGGGTGCTCGACCGGGTCGAGCTGATTGGCGGGCCGTCATCCTTCCTGCACGGCGCAGGTGCCGTGGGCGGCTCGATCAACTACATCACCAAGCTTGCCAGCCGTGACCAGCAGACCCTCGACGGGCGCGTACGCTATGGCAGTTACGATGACTCGGAGGTGGCCTTCGGCATCAATCAGGCACTGGCCAGCAACCCCGCCGATGCCCGCCACTTCATGCGCCTGGATTTCAGCCGGGGCCAGGGCAATGGCTACATCGACCGCAACCAGCGACACAGCGACAGCCTGGCATTCTCGCTGCTCAGCGACCTGGCGCCCAACCTGACCCACACCCTGGCGCTGGAGTATCAGGAAGACCGCGAGGACAGCCCCTACTGGGGCTCGCCGATCCTGCCCGGGCGCAGCACGATGAAAATCGACAAAAGCCGCCGCTTTGAAAACTACAACGTCGCTGACGGTCGCTACGAACAGCGGGTACGCTGGCTGCGCTCGATCCTCGACTACCAGCTCAGCGACAGCACCAGGGTGCAAAATACGCTGTACCACTACAATGCCCAGCGCGACTACCGCAACGTCGAACGCTACAGCTACACCCCTGATGGCAAGGTGCAGCGCAGCAGCCCCTACCTGCAAAGCCACGACCAGAACCTGCTGGGCGATCGCATCGAGTTGCGCCATGACAACACGCTGTTCGGCTTCGCCAGCCAGTGGTCGCTGGGGCTGGAGTACTCGCGCATGCGCCAGACCCTCTACCCGACGTCGAGCAGTTGGAGCGACGTCGTCGACGCCGACCATTTCGACCCCGGCAGTTTCGACGATATCCCAGGGGTAAATGCCGGGCTGACCAAACAGCGCCGCCACGAAGTCACCAACCGCGCGGTGTTCGCCGAAAACCGCTTGCAACTGACCGATCGCCTGGCCTTGCTGACTGCCCTGCGCTACGACTACCTGGACATGCAAGTGACCAACTATGGCGCGGTCTCGCCGACTTCGCCGGCGTTCTTCGAGCGCCGCTGGGAGCCGCTTTCCGGGCGCATCGGCCTGACCTACGCGCTGACCCCCACCGCCAGCGTATACGCCCAGTACAGCAGCTCTGCGGATTTGCCGGCCGGTTCGCTGGCGGCGGCGACCTATTCCAACGTGGGCTTGTTCGACTTGTCCAAAGGCGAGCAATGGGAAGTCGGCAGCAAGTTCGACTTCCTCGACGGCCGCGCCGCCGCCACCCTGGCGCTGTACCAGATCGTGCGCAAGGACTTTGCCGTGCGCGACTCCAACGATGCCAACCTGACGGTGCAGGCCGGCCAGCAGACCTCGCGCGGTGTCGAGCTGTCCGGGCGGTTGCAGGTCACGCCCAAGCTGCTAGCCGAGGCCAACTACGCCTACGTCGATGCGCAGTACGATGCGTTCAACGAAGCAGTCAACGGGGTATCGGTATCGCGCAAGGGCAATGCCCCGGTCAATGTCCCGGCCAACGTCGGCAACCTGTGGCTGACCTACAGCTTCACCCAGGCGTGGTCGGCAGGGGTCGATGGGCGCTACGTGGGCTCGGTCTATGCCGACAACGCCAACACCCTCAAGGCACCGGCCTACACACTGTTCGGCGCTTTCGCGCGCTACCGGCTGGATGAGTACACTACGGTCACCGGGCGGGTGCGCAACATGACCGACGAGGTGTATGCCAAGCAGGCCTACAGCAGCCAGTACTACATGGGTGCCCCGCGCACCTTCGAGCTGGCGCTGGATATGCGCTTCTGACCAACCGGCTCTGGCGCGGGGGTTACCTCGCGACAGGGCCGCCAGTGATAAGCTTCCACCTTCATGATCAGCCGGCTCACGAAGACACCCGGCTACCGCTTCAGCAAGGACGTTCACGTGTACAAGACACTGCCCCCCGCGCTTCTCGGCGCGGCCCTGATTACCCTGATTGGCTGCCAATCGTCCCCTTCCGCCGACCGACCGGCAGACGTCGATCCGCAAGCCCTGAAAACGTTCACCGTCAACACGCAGCAAGCCTTGCAGCGGAGCATCGCCCTGGCCCCAACCGGCGAGCAGATGGGCGCCGTTACGCTACAGGTCACCTTCGACCGGCAAAGCGCGCCGGTCGCCTGCAAGGCCGAAAAAGCCCCGTTCGAGTATGGCGCGCTGCTGCCTGCCGATGTAACGCCCACCGACCATCAGGCGCTGGCGAACCTGGTCGAAGCCCTGTGCTGGAAGACCATCTACCCCGTCGTGCCGGCGGCGTTGTACAACGACGATGAAACCGTCGAAGTGCGGGCGCCGATCATCGTCCAGCTACCTCGCGCGGTTCAGGCCCCCGGCACCGCCCGCTACCGGGCCATTGCCCAACGCGAGTACTTCTGGCAACAACTGCTGCGCGATCTGCCGGTCACCAGCATCGGCAAGGCCTCGGTGTTCTACCAGGCCAACGCACAAGGCAAGGTCGACGGCTGCCTGGTGCAGCTTTCCCCCAACCCGCTGCGCGAGGACGCCTTCCGCCTGGACGGCAACCTGCAGGCGCAACTCAACAGCCGTTGCATGAAGCTCGACCTGAGCAAGATGCCAGGCTTCAGCAGCAACGAGCAGGGCAAGGCCGAAGGCTACAGCGAAGTCGACTATGCCCCGTGGATGGTGGGTTTGTAGGAGCGGCCTTGCGTCGCGAAAGGGTCGCGCAGCGGCCCCAGGTTGTGTGGCGCAGCAAAAATCGCCGGGGCCGCTTCGCAGCCCTTTCGCGACGCAAGGCCGCTCCTACAGAACGGTTGAAACAGGTATCCCGATGTCGCCCTCGACGAAGCACCCGCAGGCGCTCGCCGCTCTACTGGACAGCACAACAATGATGACGCGGCCCGACCGTGTCACGTTCATTCAGGCTGCCAATGGAAACCGGAGAGCATCCGCATGTCCACACCTCATGAGGTATCCCCCGCCACCCTGCGCCGGGTGATCGCCGCCTCGGCCATCGGCAACTTCGTCGAGTGGTTCGACTTCGCCGTCTATGGCTTTCTCGCAACCCTTATCGCCAGCCAGTTCTTCGCCAGTGAAGATGCCAGCGTGGCCTTGCTCAAGACCTTCGCCGTGTTTGCCGTGGCGTTTGCCCTGCGCCCGCTGGGCGGGATCGTGTTCGGCGCGCTGGGCGACCGCCTTGGGCGCAAGCGCATTCTGTCGTTGACCATCTTGTTGATGGCCGGCTCCACCACCTTGATCGGTTTGCTGCCGACCTATGCCAGCATTGGCCTGGCGGCCCCTGTCCTGCTAACCCTGGCCCGTTGCCTGCAAGGCTTCTCGGCAGGCGGCGAGTATGCCGGTGCCTGCGCCTACCTGATGGAACATGCGCCAAACGACAAGCGCGCGTTCTACGGCAGCTTCGTGCCGGTCTCGACCTTTTCCGCCTTTGCCTGCGCGGCGGTGATCGCCTATGGCCTGGAAGCAAGCCTGTCGGCCGAGGCCATGAGCAGCTGGGGCTGGCGCGTGCCATTCCTGATCGCCGCCCCGCTGGGGTTGGTGGGCCTGTACCTGCGCTGGCGCATGGAGGAAACCCCGGCGTTCCGCGAAGCCGTGGCACAGGGCAAAGAACATGAGCATTCACCGCTCAAAGAGACCCTGCGCAACCATGGCCGGGCCATCCGCAACCTGGGGGCGTTCATCTCGCTGACGGCGCTGTCGTTCTATATGTTCACCACCTACTTTGCCACCTACCTGCAGCTGGTCGGCAACCTGACCCGCGCCCAGTCGCTGCTGGTAACCACCGTGGCCTTGCTGTTCGCCGCCGTCGGCTGCCCGCTGGCTGGGGCGTTTTCCGACCGGGTGGGGCGGCGCAAGACCATTGGCTTTACCTGCCTGTGGGTGATGATCTGCGTGTTCCCTGCGTATTGGCTGGCCAGTTCCGGTTCGCTGTTCGGGGCGCTGCTGGGGGTGATTCTGCTGGCGGTGGGTGCGTTGTGCAGTGGCGTGGTGACCGCGGCATTACTGTCGGAAAGCTTCCCGACGCGGACCCGCTACACCGCCTCGGCGATCACCTACAACGTCGCGTATACGCTGTTTGGCGGCACTGCGCCATTGGTCGCTACCTGGTTGATCGGGCAGACCGGCAGCAGCCTGGCACCGGCATTCTACCTGGTGGTGATTGCACTGGTGGCGCTGGTGGGCGGGTTGGCGCTGCCGGAGACGTCGCGGATTTCTCTGCATGATGAGGCAGGCGTCGACGGCGTGCAGATTACAGCGCGTAGTAACGTTTGAGCGTATGGGGCCGCCTTGCGGCCCCGGCATTCTCAGCCTTCTTGCTCCTCATCGCGCCGATACGCCCACTGGTACAACGCCGGCAGCACCAGTAACGTCAACGCCGTCGACGACAGGATCCCGCCAATCACCACGGTCGCCAGCGGCCGCTGCACTTCTGCTCCGGTCCCGGTCGCCAACGCCATCGGAATGAACCCCAGCGATGCCACCAGCGCGGTCATCAGCACCGGCCGCAAGCGCGTCAGCGCGCCCTCTTCGACCGCCGTGCGCAAGGGACGCCCTTCCTCGCGCAGGCTGCGGATAAAGGCGATCATCACCAGGCCATTGAGCACCGCCACCCCCGACAGGGCGATAAAGCCCACCCCGGCCGAAATGGACATCGGGATATCCCGCAGCCACAACGCCAGTACCCCCCCGGTCAAGGCAAACGGGATACCGGTGAACACCAGCAAGCCATCCTTGAGGTTGTTGAACATCATCAGCAGCAGCGCCAGCACCAGCAGCAAGGCCACCGGCACCACCACCTGCAGACGCTCGGCCGCCGACTGCAACTGCTCGAACTGGCCACCCCAGCGCGTCCAGTAACCGGGCGGGATCTGTACCTGCTCGATCAGGGCCTGTTCGGCCTGGCGCACAAACGATCCAAGGTCGCGCCCGCGCACGTTGGCACTGACCACCACCACGCGCTTGCCATCCTCACGGCTGACCTGGTTCGGCCCCAACTGCAGGTTCAGTGACGCCACCTGCGACAGCGGGATGAAGCCGATCTGGGCAGCACCGGCTGCGCTGCTGGCCGGTACCGGAATCAACAGGCCAGAAAGCCCGTCGACATCGGTGCGCAAGGCCTCGGACAGCCGCACCACCATGTCGAAACGCCGGTCGCCCTCATACAACGTGCCGGCCGTGCGCCCGCCCACGGCAATGGCGATGGCGTCCTGCACGTCGCCCACGTTCAGGCCATACCGGGCAGCCTTGTCGCGGTCGATGTCAATGGTCAGCACCGGCAAGCCCGTGGTCTGCTCGACCTTCACCTCAGAAGCGCCTGGTACGTTCTGCAGGCTGCTGGCGACCGCTGCGGCGGTACGGTTAAGCACGTCCATGTCATCGCCGAAGATCTTCACCGCCACATCACTGCGCACGCCCGAAATCAGTTCGTTGAAGCGCAACTGGATCGGTTGCGACAACTCGTAGTTGCTGCCCGGCACACTGGCGGCGGCGCGCTGCACCTCGGCAATCAATGCTTCACGCGATTTACCCGGGTCAGCCCATTGCGCATGCGGGCGCAACATGACGTAGGCATCGGAGATGTTCGGCGGCATCGGGTCGGAGGCGATTTCGGCGGTACCGGTACGGGCAAACACGCGCTCCACCTCCGGGACCTGGGCAATGATCGCCCGTTCCAGGCGCTGCTGCATGTCCACCGACTGCGTCAGGCTGGTGCCTGGCACACGCAGGGCTTGCAGGGCGAAGTCGCCCTCGCTGAGGCTGGGGATGAACTCGCTGCCCATGCGGCTGGCCATCACCCCGGACAACAGCACCAGCACCGCCGCCGCACTGAACGCCAGCTTGCGGCGGCCCAGTACCCAGCCCAGCACCGGTGCATAGCGCTGGCGCGCGGTGCGCATGACCAGGCCTTCTTCTTCCTTGACCTTGCCGGTCACGAACAGCGCAATTGCTGCGGGCACGAAGGTCACCGAAAGGATCATCGCGCCCAATAGGGCAATGACCACGGTGAAGGCCATAGGGTGGAACATCTTGCCTTCGACCCCGGTCAGGGCAAAGATCGGCAGGTACACCACCATGATGATCAACTGCCCGTAGATCAGCGGGCGGCGTGCTTCACGGGCGGCGGCGAACACCTCGTGGAAGCGCTCGGCACGGGTCAGCATGCGGCCATGGCGTTGCTGCGCGTGGGCCAGCCGGCGAATGGCGTTTTCGACGATCACTACCGCGCCATCGACGATGATGCCGAAGTCCAGCGCGCCAAGGCTCATGAGGTTGGCGCTGACCTTGTTGCTGAACATGCCGGTGAAGGTGAACAGCATCGACAACGGGATGACCATGGCGGTAATCAGCGCGGCGCGGATGTTGCCCAGGAACAGAAACAACACGGCGATGACCAGGATCGCGCCTTCGATGAGGTTTTTCTTTACCGTGGCGATGGCTTTTTCGACCAGGTTGGTACGGTCGTACACGGTGACCGCAACCACCCCCTTGGGCAGGTTGCGGTTGATCTCGACCAATTTGGCCGCAACCGCCTGGGAGACCGTGCGGCTGTTCTCGCCGATCAGCATGAACACCGTGCCCAATACCACCTCCCGGCCATTTTCGGTCGCCGCCCCGGCGCGTAGCTCTTGGCCGAGGCCAACCTGGGCGACATGGCTGACGCGTATGGGGGTGCCATCGACGCTGGAAATAACGATGTTGGCGATGTCTTCGGCGGAGTCCACCTGGCCCGGTGCGCGAATCAGCAACTGCTCGCCATTGCGCTCGATATACCCAGCACCGACGTTGGCATTGTTGCGCTCCAGCGCCGCGATCAGGTCATTGAGGGTGAGCTTGTAGGCGGCCAGGCGCTTGAGCTCGGGCGCGATCAGGTACTGCTTGGCATGGCCACCGATGCTGTTGACCTCGGCCACCCCGGGCACGTTGCGCAACTGCGGCTTGATGATCCAGTCCTGGATGACGCGCAGATCGGTCTGGGTGTAGGGCGTACCGTCGTCCTTGAGCGCGCCCTCCTCGGCCTCGACGGTCCACAGGAAGATCTCCCCCAATCCGGTGGAAATCGGCCCCATGCCCGCCTCGATGCCCTCGGGCAACTGCTCCCGCGCCACTTGCAGGCGCTCATTGACCAGTTGCCGGGCGAAGAACAGGTCGGTGCCGTCAGCGAAGATCACCGTGACCTGGGACAAACCCGAACGTGACAACGAACGGGTCTGCTTCAGGCCAGGCAGGCCGGCCATGGCCGTCTCGATGGCGAAAGTGATGCGCTGCTCGGTCTCAAGCGGTGAGTAGCCGGGCGCGGCGGTATTGATCTGCACCTGGACGTTGGTGATGTCCGGGACTGCATCGATCGGCAGTTGCTGGTAGCTGTGAATACCCACTGCGGCCATCAACAGCACGGCAAGCATCACCACCAGGCGCTGCTCGATGGCGAATTGGATCAGACGTTCGAACATGGGTGCGTTCCCGGTTTCAATGGCTGTGCTCGGCAGAACCTTTGCCAAGCTCAGACTTGAGGACGAAGCTGCCGGCGGTGGCAACCTGGGTGCCTGCCGCCAGCCCGGCGGTGACTTCCACCTGGCCTGCGTCGCGGCGGCCGGTCTGCACCGGGCGCGCTTCGAAGCCTTGCTCGGTGCGGACAAACACCACGGTCTGCGCTTCCCAGGTCTGCAGAGCGCTTTCCGGCACCACCACGGCGGCGCCGGCGCGCTCGACGCTGACCGCGATGTTCACGAACAGCCCAGGGCGCCAGGCGCCATTGGGGTTGGCCAGGGTGGCACGCACGGTGGCGGCGCGGTTCTGCTCACCGAGCAGGCTGCCGACATAGTTGACCTTGCCCTCGACCTCGGCCCCCAGGTCCGGTGCACTGACCGTGACGCTGCGGCCGGTGACCACTCTGTTCAAATCGCGCGGGGCCACGGCGAACGTCGCCCAGACACGGCTGAGGTCGGACAAGGTGAACGCATTGCTGGTCTCGTCGACCACCTCGCCCACGGTCAGGTGCTTTTCCACCACCACCGCATCGAAGGGGGCACGCAGCTCATAGCGGTTGCCGGCGCCGGCCGGGCCGACTGCCGCGACCTTCTGCCGGGCGTTTGCCAAGGCGATCTCGGCCTCTTGCAACGCCTGTCGAGCCTGCAGGTAATCTTGTTCGGCACTGATGCGTTCCTGCCACAGCTGTTGTTCACGCTGGAAGGTCAGGCTTGCCAGCTCCAGGCGGCGCTGCGCGGCCTGTTGTTCGCTGCGCAGGTCGGAAATCTGCTGGCTGGCGATCACCGCCAGCACCTGGCCGCGCTTTACCGCCTGGCCAAGGTCAGCCTGCACCGACTCCACCACGCCAGGTACACGGGGTACGACGTGGGCGGTGCGGTCTTCATCGAAGCGAATTTCACCCGGGAAGTTGATGGCGGTGCCCAGCTCACGAGGGCCGGCCGCCGCCAACTGCACGCCTGCCGCCTCGATCTGGGCGCCGGACAGGTGCAGTTGGCCCACCTCGTCTTCGTGGTCTTCGCCGGCCTGTTCATCAGCGTGGCCGTGGCTATCTTCGCCATGCGCGTCGTGTTGGGCTTCGCCGCTGCTGGCCTGGCCGAGGTTGCCGGTCCAGGCCAGGCCACCGAGGCCGAGCACGGCCAAGGCGACAGCCAGCATGGCAATCTTGCGTGGGTTATCCATTGTTGCTCCTGCTGTAGGATTTTTTGCGAATCACAAACTGCCTTCGAGGTCGCCATAGACCCGCTCGAGCTGGGCCCGCGCATCGGTCGCCGCGGCCAATGCAGCCAGATACAACCCGCGCGCCTCAATCAACGTGCGCTGGGCATCGAGCACATCGAGGAAGGCGAACTTGCCCATCTCGAAGCCGCGGGTGGCGGTGTCCACCGCCTGCTGCGCCGAGGGCAGGATGGTGCGGTCGTAGGCCTGCACCTCCTGCATGGCCGTGGCCCACTGGCTGAGGGCGCTGCGGGTTTCACTGCGCAAGCGCAGCTCGACAGCATTGCGCAGGTCACGTGCCTGGTCGGCCCGGCGCGCGGCCACCAGCACGTTGCCCTGGTTGCGGTCGAACAACGGCAGGGGCATGGACAGCCCGACCACATTGACCCGCTCGCGGTCCTCGCGGCTGTACTGGCTGCCAAGGCTGACGGTGAGGTCGGGGATGCGTTGGGCCTTTTCCGAGCCCAGCGACGCTTCACCGCGTTCGACCTGCGCCGCTGCCAGGCGCCACTCGGCGGTTTGCTCGACCTTGTCGAGCAGGGCCTCGGCCGTGGGCGCGGCACCCGGCGACAGCTTGGCGGCTTGCAGGTGGTCGAAGGTCGCCAGCGGGCTACCTGTCAGCCGCGCCAAGGCCTGGTAGGCCACGCTGCGCTGCGAAGCCGCGCGGCCTACCTCAGACTGTGCCTGGGCCAGTTGCACCTGGGCGCGCGTAGCCTCCACCGGCGAAGCCTGGCCGGCCGTAACACGCCCTTGCACCACACGCAGCCCACGCTCGGTCAGCGCCTGCGACTGCTGCGCGAGTTCCAGCGCCGTTTGCGCACGCAACGCCGTGTGAAAGGCCTGTACCACATCGGCGCGCAAGCCATTGCGCTGTCGCTCCAGTTCAAGCTGGGCGATGGCCTGCCCGATGGTGGCCACGGCGACGCGCGCCCCGCGCTTGCCACCCAGTTCAAATGGCTGGCTCAGGGTGACGGTGGTAGTGCGGGTATCGCGGCGAGTGTCCTCTGCCTCCCAGGACAGTTCCGGGTTGGGCAGCAAACCCGCCTGGTGCCGCTCGCCCTCGGCGACACCCACTTCACGGCCGGCGGCGGCGAGTTCCGGGTTATGCGCAAAAGCGGCGGCCAGCGCTTCAGGCAGGCTCAGGCCGGCATTGGCCTGGGCACTGCCGATGGCCGCCAATAGCAGGCTGAGCAAGGCGATCTTGCGGGGGATGGCATGGGTGCGGGGCACGAAACAGGTCCTCGTCGGCGAGCGTTGGCGAGGGACTGTAGGGTGGCGTGCTTATCGGGGTGGTGGCGGCAACATTACAATTCTGTCATCCGAAGAATGCCGGCCATGGCGCAAAACGTCCGGTTATCGCCCACTATCCGGCCACAGCGGCTCCATGCAATTGACGAAACTAACCAGGTGGTACAAATATAAGCGCAACCAAAAACAACAAAGCGATGCCTGTCATGAAGCCCCTTATTCTTGTGCTGAACGGCCCTAACCTGAACATGCTGGGCACCCGCGAGCCTACCCAGTATGGTCGCGAAACCCTCGCCGACCTCGCCCAGGGCTGCGCCGACAGCGCCCACACCCTGGGCCTGGATATCGAATTTCGCCAGACCAACCACGAGGGCGAACTGATCGATTGGATCCACGCGGCCCGTGGCCGCTGCGCCGGTATCCTGATCAACCCCGGCGCCTGGACCCACACCTCGGTGGCCATCCGCGACGCCCTGGTTGCCAGTGAACTGCCGGTCATCGAGGTGCACCTGTCGAACGTGCACAAACGCGAACCCTTCCGCCACCTGTCGTTCGTCTCGTCGATTGCCGTTGGCGTGATCTGCGGCCTCGGCAGCCATGGCTACCGCCTGGCCCTGAGCCATTTCGCAGACATGCTGCGGGAGCAGGCAGCATGAGCAAACAAGCCATCCTCGCCGGCCTGATCGGCCGTGGCATCCAGCTGTCACGCACCCCGGCGCTGCACGAGCACGAAGGCGACGCTCAAGCGCTGCGCTACCTTTATCGCCTGATCGATGCCGATCAGTTGCAGTTGGACGACAGCGCCCTGCCCGGCCTGCTCGATGCCGCACAGCACACCGGCTTCACCGGGCTCAACATCACCTACCCGTTCAAGCAGGCGATTCTGCCGCTGCTCGACGACCTGTCGGATGAAGCGCGCGGGATCGGCGCGGTGAACACCGTGGTGCTCAAGGACGGCAAGCGGGTTGGCCACAATACCGACTGCCTGGGTTTTGCCGAAGGCATGCGCCGCGGCTTGCCAGATGTGGCACGCCGGCAGGTGGTGCAGATGGGAGCTGGCGGCGCCGGTTCAGCGGTGGCCCATGCCCTGTTGGGTGGCGGCGTGGAACAGCTGGTGCTGTTCGAGGTGGACACTGCGCGGGCGCAAGCACTGGTCGACAACCTCAACGCGCACTTCGGCGCAGGCCGAGCAGTGGTCGGTACAGACTTGAGCGCGGCAGTGGCCGAGGCAGACGGGTTGGTCAATACCACGCCAGTGGGCATGGCCAAGCTGCCGGGGACGCCGTTGCCGGTGGCGCTGCTGCACGCACGTTTATGGGTGGCGGAGATCATCTACTTCCCGCTGGAAACCGAACTGTTGCGGGCAGCGCGAGCGCTGGGCTGCCGTACGCTGGACGGCAGCAACATGGCGGTGTTCCAGGCGGTCAAGGCGTTCGAACTGTTCAGCGGGCGCGAGGCCGATGCGGGGCGGATGCAGGCCCACTTTGCCAGTTTCAGCTGAACCGGCATCGGCAATTTCGCGGGTTTGCCCCGCGAAAGTGCCGGCACAGGCCGATCAAGCCTTTTCATCCAGCAATGCCTGTATCACCTGTTCCTGCGCGCCATAGTCCCCCTCGCCAAAATGCACATGGCGTACCTGCCCTTTGCGGTCGACAAAATAATGCGCCGGCCAGAACTGGTTGCCCCAGGCATTCCACACCTGATGGTCGTTGTCCACTGCCACGGGGTAAGCGATCCCCAGCATGGCCACCTTGTCGCGCAAGGTTGCAACATCATGCTCGTAATCGTATTCAGGCGTATGCACGCCGACCACGACCAGGCCCTGGTCGGCGTAGCGCCGTGCCCAGTCATTCACATGCGGCAGGCTGCGCTGGCAGTTGATGCAGTCCCAGGTCCAGAAGTCCACCAGCACCACCTTGCCTTTGAGTGCCGGCGCATCCAGTGGCGGGGAGTTCAGCCACTGGCTGGCGCCCACCAGCGAAGGCATGGCGCCGTAACTGTCGCCTGCATTCAGGTAACCGGCCAGGCCCAGGCTTGTCAGCGCCAGCGCCAGGCCGCCCACCTTCAGCGCCAGGCGCCGATCAATTCTCATGGCAGCCGCCGGTGGCGTAGGAGCGGTATTGCACGCTCCGCTGCTGCCCTTTGGAGTCGAGATAGTCCATGCGGGTGTTGACCAGGCCGCAGGTGTTGCTTTGATCATCCTGCACCGACAAGACTTTCTTCACATCCAGGTGATCACCGTAACGGTACTGCATGACACTGGCATCGTTCATCGGCGCCATGGCGGCCTGGGCGGTCAAGGCGCCGAAGCTGAGCACGGCAAGCAGGCTGGCGCTGGCGATGGATTTGAGGTTCATGGCAACTCTCCTGTGGAACGCTGGGGGTGGGGAGGATTGCTCCCCGGTCGAGAGCCATTACACGTCCGCCAGGTATCCCGTATGTGTCACCTGAGCCTGTGATCTGCTTCCTCCTGTATCTGTACCCGCAGCAGATACACTGCAATACAAAGCCCCGCAGGCAAGCCCGATAACGCTCGGTACACTGCGCCCACCCCCTTCCACACAGGAACGCTGCGCATGGAACACGTCGATCACATCCTGATCGTCGACGACGACCGCGAGATCCGCGAACTGGTCGGCAACTACCTGAAGAAGAACGGCCTGCGCACCAGCATCGTCGCCGATGGCCGGCAGATGCGCGCCTTTCTCGAAGCCAACAGCGTCGACCTGATCGTCCTCGACATCATGATGCCCGGCGACGATGGCCTGTTGCTGTGCCGTGAACTGCGCGCCAGCAAGCACCGCAACACGCCGGTGCTGATGCTGACTGCGCGCAACGATGAAACCGACCGCATCATCGGCCTGGAGATGGGCGCCGACGACTACCTGACCAAACCGTTCTCCGCACGCGAACTGCTGGCCCGCATCAATGCCGTGCTGCGCCGCACGCGCATGCTGCCGCCCAACCTGACCATCAGTGAAAGCAGCCGCCTGCTTGCCTTCGGCCCGTGGCGCCTGGACACCACCGCACGCCACCTGCTCGACAGCGAAGATACCCTGGTGGCCCTGAGCGGCGCCGAGTACCGGCTGTTGCGGGTATTCCTCGACCACCCGCAGCGGGTACTCAGCCGCGAACAACTGCTCAACCTGACCCAGGGCCGCGAGGCGGACATCTTCGACCGCTCCATCGACCTGCTGGTCAGCCGCCTGCGCCAGCGCCTGGGGGACGACGCCCGCGAACCTGCCTGCATCAAGACCGTGCGCAGCGAGGGCTATGTGTTCTCACTGCCGGTGCAACTGCTCGAGTCGCCCTCATGAAATGGCCACGTACCCTGGCCTCGCGCCTGGCGCTGATCTTCTTCACGGGCCTGGTGCTGGCCTATGGGCTTTCGTTCGGCCTGCAAGCCTATGAGCGCTACATCAGCAGCCGTTCGATGATGCTCAGCAACCTGGAGCAGGACGTCGCCACGTCGGTGGCCATCCTCGACCGCCTGCCCGCAGCCGAACGCGCTGCCTGGCTGCCACGCCTGGAACGGCGCACCTACCGCTACCACCTTGACCAGGGCCTGCAAGGCCAGGCGATGCCGACCAGCGACCCGCCCATGGCCGCCGATTCGATCGTCAAGGCCATCGGCGACGACTATCGCCTTACGTTCCAGGAGATCCCTGGCCCGAATGCGCACTTTCAGGTGCACTTGACCCTGGCCGACGGCGCACCCCTGACCCTCGACGTCACCCCGGCAAGCGTACCGGTGGCCCGCTGGCTGCCTGTGGTGCTGCTGATCCAGCTGGCCTTGCTGTTGCTGTGCACCTGGCTGGCAGTGCGCCTGGCCATCGGCCCGCTCACCCGCCTGTCGCAGGCGGTGGACAACCTCGACCCGGACAAGCCCGGTGTACAACTGGACGAAAGCGGCCCACGCGAAGTGAAGTACGCCGCCGTCGCCTTCAATGCCTTGCAAGCGCGCATCGCGGCCTACCTCAAGGAGCGCATGCAGCTGCTGGCAGCGATTTCCCACGACCTGCAAACCCCCATCACCCGCATGAAGCTGCGCGTCGAAGTGATGGACGAGGGGGTCGAGAAAGACAAGCTGTGGCATGACCTGAGCGCCATGGAGCACCTGGTACGCGAAGGTGTGGCGTATGCCCGCAGCATGGACATCAACACCGAGGCCCCGTGCCGGATCAACCTCGGCGCGTTCCTCGACAGCCTGGTGTTCGATTACCAGGACAGCGGCGCCCAGGTCGAACGCCACGGCAACGCCGATGGCCTGTTGGAAACCCGCCCACATGCACTGCGCAGGGTGCTGGTCAATCTGGTGGACAATGCCCTCAAGTTCGCTGGCAAAGCACAACTGGAGGTCAGCCGTGAACAGGGCTGCACCCGAATTCGGGTACTCGATGACGGCCCCGGTATCCCGGACGATGAGCTCAATGAGGTGCTCAAGCCCTTTTACCGGGTAGAAAGCTCGCGCAACCGCAGTACCGGGGGCACAGGGCTGGGGTTGGCGATCGCTCAGCAATTGACCCAGGCCATGGGCGGGCGCTTGACCCTGAGCAATCGCCAGGGCGGCGGACTGTGTGCAGAAATCGAGCTGCGGTGAGTTCAGGCCCTACTCCTGGCTTACACAACCGATGGCTACAGTCCGATACACACTGACGCATCCACCGACACACTGCCGATACGCCACCGCTACACACTCCTGGCCACACAATGGCACACCAGGAGTTACAGCGATGAAACCGCTAAGCATGACGGCAATCACCCGCGCGTTCACCCGTATCGACCGTATCGGCAACTGGAGCGCCGACCTGCCGCTGCGGCTGTTTCTGGCCTGGGAGTTCTTCGAGTCTGGCTGGGAGAAATTCACCGGCTACAACTGGTTCGGTCACCTGCAGTCGAACTTGCCGTTTCCCTTCAGCGCACTGCCGGCAGAACTGAACTGGCAACTCTCGATGTGGGCCGAATTGGTGCTGCCTGTGCTTCTGCTGCTTGGCCTGGGTACGCGGCTGGCCTCGGCCGGGCTCATGGTCGTTACTGTGGTGGCCATCGCGGCGGTGCACTGGCCGGCACAGTGGTCGGGCCTTGGGGAGCTGGCACAGGGGTATGCGATCACCGACCAGGGCTTTGGCAACTTCAAGTTGCCAGTGATCTACTTGGTGGCATTGCTGCCACTGCTGCTCCAGGGCGCCGGCCGTCTGAGCCTTGACCATTGGCTCCGGGCACGGCTCGCGGCCAGAGGCTGAATAGCAATGAAATGATTATTCAGGATAGGTTGGTAACCCCAACCCTATCCCCTGCCTGCCTCAGCCTGCCCCGGCAACCGTACCGATAACAACCCCTTGCGCGCGCAAGCTTTCCAGCAGTGCCAAGCCCTGCCCCTGGTCCGCTGCCAGTGCTTGCAGGCGCTCCCGCCCCGTGCCCCCCACCTCGGCCAGCAAGCGATAGGCCATGGGCGCCAGACGGGCGAAGCGCACCTGCAACCCGACATCTCGGTAGACCAGCAGCAACGTGGGCGCCTCAGGCGCCGCCTGCGGCTGATAGCCAGGGCCGATACGCTCGACAGGCCAACGGTAAGCCAACACCCTGGCCATGCACGACAGCAGCGGCTCGCCCTGCAGCAGGTCCCCCTGCGGATCATGCGCCGGGTCCTGGGCATCGCTCAGGTACAGCTGGGCTTCGACCCACTCGTAGTGGGCGAGCTCCAGCTGCCACGGAGCATCGAGCTCGACACCCTGGAGGTAGTCGATGAACGTCTCGGCGATTTCGGTGAACAAAGGTGTCTGGCTGCGGTAGTTGGCATAAAAATCACGCACCCGGGCATGCCAGTGCGGCTCGCCCAGGGTTTGCCGCATCACCGGGAAGCTGCCGGCCAACAGACCCTCGATGGTGTCGTAGAACAGTTCACGGTAAACCTTCAAGCGGCGCGCTTCGATGCCAGGCGGTGGGGCATGCCGGGCCGGATCACGCAAATGCCGCGCCAGTGTGTACTGCTGTTCACGCAACACTTCGCGCATGCGCCACCTCCTGCTGCACAGCACGCATGCGGGCGAGTTCGTCGAGCAGTTCGGCCAATGGCGGGTAATTGAAGTCACGCTCAAGCACCGTCGGCTTGGCGCCGAAACACTTGCAGGCCATCGCGAACAAGGCCCACACATCTTCTTTTACCGGTGCTCCGTGGGTGTCGACCTTGAGGTCGGGGGCCTCATCGTAGTGACCCGCCACATGCATGCCGATGACCCTCGCCTGTGGCAGCCCCTGAAGGAACGCCTGCGCATCGTAAGCATGGTTGCACGCGTTGACGAACACGTTGTTGACGTCCAGCAGCAGGTCGCAATCAGCCTCGTCGAGCACCGCACGGATGAAATCCAACTCGCTCATCGCCTGGTAAGGCGCTGCGTAGTAGCTGATGTTTTCCACGGCGATGCGCCGCTGCAGGTGGTCCTGGGCCTGTCGGATCCTGGCGGCAACGTGATGTACCGCCTCTTCGGTGAAAGGCATCGGCAACAGGTCATAAAGGTGGCCGTCATCGCTGCAGTAACTCAAGTGTTCGCTGTACAGGCGTACCTGGTAGCGATCGAGGAAGTCACGGGTCTGGTCCAGAAAGCTCCGATCAAGCGGCAGGCTGCCGCCAAGGGACAGGGACAGGCCGTGGCAGGCCAGGGCAAAGCGTTCGGTCAGTTGCGCCAGGCCTCGGCCATAGGCACCGCCAACAGCGATCCAGTTTTCCGGCGCACATTCGAGAAAGTCCACTGCGCCCTCTTCAAGGGTCAACAACTCGGGCATCAGGCCACGGCGCAGGCCAAGGCCTGTAAACAAGCGAGAGGTAGTCATCGATAAGTCTCCGCAACATGCACAACGCCCCACCTGACCAGCAGGCGGGGCGTTTTAGCATTTCAAAGATTGAAGTCAGGACTTACCGGTCACCTTGGCATCACCCGCCTTGCCAGCGGCGCCACATTTACCTTCACCGCATTTACCTTCGCCCTCGCTGGCCTTCTTGTCGCCACCGCATTTGCCTTCACCTTGGCTGGCCTTGTTGCTGCCCCCGCACTTGCCTTCGCCACATTTGCCCTCGCCGGCAACCTTAGCCGAAGCCAGTTGATAACCCTGGGACAGGGGCTCGACAGCGAACGCGCTGCTGCCAAAGGCCATGCTGCCGAGCAGTGCGGCGCCGAGCAGGCCGAGGGTGTTCCGTGCATGAGTCATGATGTTGCTCCACTGTGGTTGGGGTGTGGAGCCATTAGGCCGCGTGGGTGTGTCGGGGATGTATCGCCGATATCCGAATTTTGTACAGAAATGGGTCTGCAGCCGTGCAGGATACAGTGCGATACAAAGCGCCCGCCCCTGCGGCCAGGGAGCGGGCGAAGGCGATCAGTCCTCCAGCGGTTTGGGCGGTGCAGCTGGCTTGACCGGTTTGGCCGGTTTGCTGTCCTTGCCCTTGGCTTCAGGCGCTGCCGCGACAGGCTCCGGCGCCGTCACGGCCTTCTCGCTCGCCGGCAGTTCATCGACCGCCTTGAGGATGGCCTGCGGGTCGATCGGCTCGCCGGTCGCGTCATCCTTGAGCATGTGCCGTTCACCGTCCTTGCCCACCAGGATCACCTTGGTACCCGCGCTCGCGCCGAGCTTGAGCTCGCGGATCAGGGCCATGGTGGTCTGCTGCTCGAGGTTCTTGTCCTCGCGCTTGCCCACCATTTTGGCCACGCTGTACAGCACCAGGCTGCGCTCCTTGAAGGCCGCCTGAATGGCAGGGTCTTCCAGTGCTTTATTCAACCCGCGCAGTGTCGGGTCGGCTGTACTGGGGGCGATGATCACCAAAGGCCGTGCCTTGCCCAACTCCTTGGCCAAAGGCGCGTCGCTGTCTGCGGCGAACAGTGGGCTGGTGACGGCGAGCAAGGTGGCGAGGGTCAGTGACCGAACGAGCATACACATCTCCTTAATATCTCGATAAACCAATGACTGCAGATCACGGAGAAAAATCCGACCTGGAGCCTAAACCACTTCAAACACTCGGTGTGTCAGGGAAAAGTAACGGGCAATTTCCAGCCATGCGTCAGAACAGGATGACGGCCTTTACCGAACACGCCGCCCTGTCACTGAGCATAGTCCAAAGCCGCTGCAGAGACGGCTGTGCCCTGCCAGTCGGGGCCATTACACATCGATACCCGCATCCGTGGGCCCGGCTTCGAGTGCCGCCAGCGTCATGTCGAGCATCAGCCCCCGCCGTGCTGCGCGCTGTTCGCCAAGAATGGCATCGGACTGTGCCTGTCTGGTCTCGTCGGTCAGCGCCTCATCATCGAGTACGCTGTCGAGCCGGCGCCGGAACGGCCTGTCGACTTGCGCGAAACGTTCCGGGTGAGTGCGTTCCAGGTGCGCCTGCCAGAAGGTCCGGTCCACCAGCGAACGGGCGACCTGCTCTTGCGTCTCGGCCTCAAGCACTTGCGCTTCGACCCGTGCAAGGTGCGCTTCAGTCACCCCTGCCAGTGGCCGAAAACTCATGTCTCCCACTTGAATGGGCAAGCCCAGACGATCACGCAATCCAAGGCGATAGGCGAGCCCCACCTCGCTTTCATCCGGGTTGCCACCGCGATCAAGAATGTCGCGCACGGCAAGGCGGTCGACTTCATCCAGACGCCACAAACGCCGCCCCAACGCCAGCAAGGCATGCTCCGTATTACCTTGCGCATCCGCACGGGCTTGCCACACCAGCACATTCAACTCAAGGTTGCTGAGGCACCAGGTAGCGCCATCCTGACAACCCCACTCGTCGTTGGCGATGTCCAACAATGCCTGACGCAGAGCGGGTTCCTTGGACATCGCCTGCAGCACAGCCAGTACCCGCTGCGAGAGTGCCTGGGGATTGATGTGAAAATCCGCAGACTGCAGCAACTGCTGCAGCACGCGAAAGAAACGCTCTGCAGGCTCGCCTACATCTACCGCCTCCCATGCAGCGATCAGCAGGCCACGGTGCTGCGGACCGATAGCATCCCCCCAAACCTCCCGGCTACGGACAAACTGTTCTCGCAGCAAGGCCTCGTCCAGCGGCACGAGAGGTGCCATGGACGAAGCCTGCAGACGCACCAGCTCGTCGCCTTCCAGCGGATTGCCGGCCAACCTGGTGCGCCGCCGAACCCCGGGCGGCAGTTGATAGAACCAGTGGGGGATCTGGGTAATGCGGTTTTCACGCATATCCATGAGAACCAGGTTTGAACGGCTGGCCATACCATGGGGAAAATGCGTCAGGCCAGTGTTGCGCAAGTTCAACCAGCGCAGCGTAGTCAACCCACTCAGGGTAAAGGTGCGCCCCAATGGGTTGTGGGACAGGTCGATGTACTCCAAGTTTGTGGCGCTTGCCAAGGTAGCCGCCTGGCTGGTGCTCAACACGATTCGGTTATTGGTCAGGGTAAGCTGACGCAAGTACGGTAGCTGCAACAAGGGCTGCGGCAATTGAGTCAGGAGGTTCCCGCCCAGGTCCAGCATGCTCAGGCGCGAGAAGGCGAGCAGGAAACTCGCAGGAACGTCTCGAAGTTCCAAGCGCAGCAGGGACAGATCGGAAACATGAGCGAAGCTGACCTGGGCCGGTATTTCCGGCAGCCCTTCAGGGTTCATGTTGTACAAGACCATGCGATAGTTGTGGTCGGTGTTGAGGTGGGTTTGCCCGGCGTCGGTGGTGCGCTGCCAACAATCGATCAGCGTGTCGCGCAAGCAGGCCCGGTCCTCCCTGGTTTCACCTACGGCCTCCCCAACCCATGCGTCCAGGCTGTTGCGCAGCGCCCTGTACTCTGTGCGCAGCGCGGCCAGTACCGCATCCAGCTGCCGACCCGAGCGCCGCACATTGTCGGCCCATACCGCCACCTGCTCATCACTGAACGACGGAAACAGGTCACGCACCATCGCCCCCAGCGCCCGCTCGGGCCGTCCAGGGCCACCCGAGTTGCTGCCGCCCAAGGGGTAGCCCAAACGGCCATCAGCCAAACGCTGCGGTAGCCGGAAAAAGCCCAGGCGCTGTACACCCAGCAGGCCTTCGACTTCAGCGTGCCGTCGCATGGCCTCACGCGCCAGCGTGACCCTCAGGTTATGGGCGAAAGGCTCGTTCACCTGCATGGCCGCGCGCTGATGCGGTGCATAGGCAGCAGTCATCACCTCGAACAACTCGCCGGTCTGACCTTGCGGTACGCCTTGCGAATCGAGCAATTGGAAGGCGCCATGCTGGTGCAAGAGATCGAAACCGTGAGTGCCCTCCTCAACCGATGACAGCAGTGGCCCACCGCGCTGGCCTTCGAAAAGACGCCAGCGTACACCTTGGTCAGCGCCAGGCAGGTACTTGAGCAACCCCAGTACCACTCGTGCCAGGTCGGCGTTCTGTGGGGTATCCAGGGTCAACGCTTCAAGCACTCGAACCCTGCGGATGTCCGAGACACTGCGCCTGGCCGCTTCGGCCAGGTTCAATGGCACGCGACCGCTTTGCATCAACCGCCGCCGATCATCCCCGTTGGCCGCCGCCAGCAGCGCTCGTGCGGCACGCGAATGCAGCCCCGGAAACACCTTGCGCAGCAAGGCGGAACCGGGCGTGTCGCTGGGCTGCACGGCCTCATACAACTGCCCCAGCAAGTGCCTGCGCTGGGCCCATGCCAGTTCGGCCAACGCCTGGTCTGACGCACCGGAGGCACCTTGCAGGCGCCGGGCATGCTGGAGCACGGTGAAATCCTCAACCTGCTCACCCGCGCGCAGATGGCTGACCACCTGGCGGATCCGCCAGTCAAGCCTGGAGCGCTCGGCGCTGTCGAGCATCCCCGGCTCCGGCGCACGCCCGTAAATATGCAGCGCCCGCAGGTGATCGGCGTTGAGCTCATGAAAGCCCAGCACCTGGTCGATCTGCTCGTCACTCATGCTGTCCAGCGGTGCGCCAAGACGGCGGAACATGCGGTAGGTGTCGTCCCATTGCGCGGGCTGCTCGGTCCATACCCGCCAGGCGCCAGCGCCGTTGTGGCGTAGCGCAGGCCCGTTGCCACCGCGTGGGCGAAGTTGCCATTGGCCATCGCCAGCCGGCTCGACCACAGGGTAGTGATGCCCGTCCATTTCGACCCAGGCCTGGCCACCGTAGCGCCGAATACCCAAGGCATCCTGGGCCGCCGCACTGCTCGGCGCGATGCTGCGATACGCTGCCAGGTCCTGCTGCCAGAGCTTGGTGCTACCGTCTTCAAGCCGCGCAGGCACCATCGCATCGACCACCGCCGAACGTGCCCACAGCCGCTTGGTCAGCGAGACGCCCGCCGCCGTGGCCGCGACAATTGCAAGGTCGGTGGCGACGTTGGTCAGGTGATCAAGTGCCTGTTGGGTGTCACCGTCATGCAGGGCCTCGATAGCGTGGTAGACCTCGCCCAGCAACTCCCATACGGTCACCGCGAGCACGACCAGCCCCAAGCCCGGTGCAAAGAACGATGCCAGGTTGAGCAGCGCCCACCCTTCTGCGGCCAGCCGTTCGTCATGGGCACGCTGAAGCTCGCGATCAAGCCGAGCCACCGGCACCGCGATCATCGCTGCGTCCTCCTTGATCTGGCGGATGCGCGCCTGCGCCAGGCTGTTGAACAGCGGTGACGGATACGCCTGCAAATACGGTTTCAGGTCAAAACTGGCCCAGTCTGGAAGGTCGTCAAAAGCCGGCACTACCCTGGCGAAAAATGCCTGGCTGTCGCGCCTGAGCACGAAACGGCTGAAGAACCGTTGATACGTCTTGAGGCGCAGGCGATGGCCCAGCGCGCGGTTAAGGTCATCGAGGCTGTCGAATGCACTCCAGGCCGCCACCGGGTCACCCGGCACATGCATCAACAACCGCCGAGTAGTGTTGAACAGGGGCCCTTGATCGATCACTTCGAGCACCACGACCTGCTCAATGGCGCACCCGAGCAGCCTCAGTTGCCTGGCCACCACCAGGTCACCTGCCAGGCGCAACAGCTTGCCCTCAAGGCACATGCTCACCAACAGTTTCAGGTCGCTGGCATCGAGCACCTCTTCTTGCCTGGCCTTGTACCCGTCCACCAACATGGCATAGCGGATTGCATCGACCAGCAGCGACTCGATGCGTTTTGGGTTATCGTCGGGCTTGAGGATGGCATCCAGATGACGCTGATAGCCCTCGCCCAGGTCCAGCTCGCGGCACAATGCGGCAAAGGCGATGGCGGTGGGGAGGTTGTGGGTGCCTGCACGCGGTACCAGCAGCCGGTTGCCGACAGGCTGGCCGCCTGCGCTGGCCTGTTCGGCAGTGAAGTTACGCAGTACCACCTCGAGCAATGGTTTTTCTTCGTACACCACCTCGGTGAGGTGGGCCCCAACGGGTTGAGCGTTGATTACCGGCTCACGGCGCCCTTCGAGAAACGTCAGCCGGCGTGGATTGCCCGTGACGCCATAGCGCTCGGTGAGCGCATTCTGCAGCGCTGATACAACGAAATGATCGATCCCGTCGATGCGCGCCAGCAGCGCGCCCAGTTGCTGACGGCACTCAAGGCTCTTGGCCAGTGCGCGACTGATCTCCGGCAGCTGCTCAACCGGCGCCTGGCGCAGCCAGCGGGGCAAGCGCTGGCCGATGATGTCATCCTGAAACGCCTCGCTGTCGCGCTGCAGCGTGTCCAGATGCGGCAAGCCTGACTCAACATCATTGCCCACGGTAGTGCCCATGCTCAAAGCCTCCTGTTCAGTGAAGAGGCCAGCCTAGGCAGAAGAGGTTGGTCGAGGCGTTAGATAGCTAATGCCCGCACTTAGAACAACGCTAACTGGCTGCCCGTCAACGCCGCGAAATCATCACCGACAAAGGGCAGGATGGCATCGGCCACCGGCTGCAGTTGGCGGCTCAGGTAGTGCTCGTAGTCGATGGGCGCCTGCAGGTTCTCCAAGGGTTCAGGGCCGGCAGTGGTGATCAGGTAGCTGATCCAGCCACCGTTCTGGTACTGCCGTGGACGGCCGAGGCGGCTGTTGTACGCGTCGGCCAGGCGCGCCGCACGCACGTGCGGCGGTACGTTTCGCTGGTAGTCGGCCAGCGGGCGGCGCAAGCGCTTGCGGTAGACCATCAGCTCATCCAGTTCACCGGCCAGGGTCTGTTGCACGTACTGGCGCACGTAGTCGCGGTACGGTTGGCCGCGGAAGATACGCCCGTACAGCGCCTGCTGGAACTCCCGCGCCAGCGGCGACCAGTCGGTGCGCACCGACTCCAGGCCCTTGTACACCATCTGTTCACTGCCGTCGGCACGCTGTACCAGGCCGGCGTAACGCTTTTTGCTGCCCTCTTCGGTGCCGCGAATGGTGGGCATCAGGAAGCGTCGGTAATGGGTTTCGAACTGCAACTCCAGGGCGCTGTCCAGCCCCATCGAATCGTGCAGGTGCTGGCGCCACCACAGGTTCACTTCTGCCACCAACTCACGGCCGATGCGCGCGGCGGCATCTTCGTCATGGGCGCCCTTGAGCCAGACGAAGGTGGAGTCGGTATCGCCGTAGATCACATCAAAACCACGCGCTTCGATCAATTCACGGGTCTGGCGCATGATCTGGTGGCCGCGCAGGGTGATCGACGACGCCAGGCGCGGGTCAAAGAAGCGGCAGCCGCTGGAACCCAGTACACCGTAGAAGGCATTCATGATGATTTTCAGTGCCTGCGACAGCGGCGCGTTACCCGCGCGCTTGGCCGCCTCCCTGCCCTGCCACACACGCTCGACGATGGCTGGCAGGCAGTGCCGGCTACGGGAGAAGCGAGCGCCGCGAAAGCCAGCCACCGAGTGCTGGTCATCGGGCTGGCGCAGGCCTTCGGCCAGGCCGACCGGGTCGATCAGAAAGGTGCGGATGATCGAGGGGTACAGGCTTTTGTAGTCCAGCACCAGCACCGAATCGTAGAGACCAGGGCGTGAGTCCATCACGAAGCCACCGGGGCTGGCCTCGTCGGGGCGGCTGCCGAGGTTAGGCGCGACAAAGCCCAGGCGGTGCATCTGAGGCATGTACAAATGGCAGAACGCCGCCACCGAGCCACCGCTTCGGTCCACGGCCAACCCCGTGACGCTGGCACGCTCAAGCAGGAATTCGAGTAGGCGGGTATGGGCGAAGATGCGCGTGACCAGTTCGCAGTCCTTGAGGTTGTAGCGTGCCAGCGACGGTTTGTCCTCGGCGAACATGCGGTTGATTTCGTCCATGCGCTGATAAGGTGTGCTGATGGCCTTGCCCTCGCCCAGCAGCGTTTGTGCCACGTTTTCCAGGCTGAACGAAGGGAAGCTCCAGGTGGCCGAACGCAAGGCTTCGATACCGTCGATCAGCAGCCGCCCGGGGGCATCGGCGAATACGTGACCGCCGCTGGCGTGAGCGCGCAGGGTCATGGGCGCGCCGTTGCGCCCCAGGGCCAAAGGCACCTGCAATTGCTTGGCGTGTTCGTGCAACAGGCGCAGGTCGAACTGCACCAGGTTCCAGCCGATGATCGCATCCGGATCGTGCCGGGCCATCCATTGGTTGAGGCACGCGAGCAGCGCGGCAGGGTCGTCGCAGTAATGCAGGTCGAAGTCCACGGCGCTGCTGTCGCCGTTTGCCGGGCCAAGCATGTACACCTGGCGCTGGCCGCAGCCTTCGAGGGCAATACTGTAGAGCTCACCGCGCTGGCTGGTTTCGATATCCAGCGACACCAGGCGCAGTGGCGGGCGATAGTCCGGCAGGGGCTTGAGCTGGGCATCGCAGAGCACGCCGTGGCCGTCGGGTTGGCCGGTGAACTGCACGGGGGCGGTAATGAAGCGCTCCATGAGATAGCGCTCGGGTGGGCGGATGTCCGCCTCGTACACCTCAACGCCGGCGTTGCGCAGGCGTTGCTCCACCTGCATCAACTGGCGATGCTGGCGGCAGTACAGGCCCAGCACCGGGCGCTGATCGAAGTCACGCAGTTGCAAGGGTTTGAGCTCGACGCCCGGCTCGTTGGCCAACAGCACGCGAGCATGCTCGGCTTGCGCCTGGGGGAGGAACGCCACCGACACCTGCGGCGCCAGGCGCAATTGCCGCGGCCCCTGGTCGGTAGCCAGCCAGAACTCCACGCACGTGCCTTCGGGTGTGTCATGCCAATGCCGGGTCAGGACAAAGCCCTGCTGCAAATCCACCGCGTCGACCTCTGGTTGTCTGTTGTGCCTGAAGTGACGATTCTACCCTTTGCAGGGCAGCCTGTGGCTTTGCATGTCTTGCCGGGGCAACTCAGCGCTGTTTTCAGCGGGAACCGGCGACGAACCCGCTACGCCGCCCTGCCCACGCCAGCAGCCACGCCAAGCCGATCAACAGCAACGCCACTGGCGCAAACCACGCGACACCGGCCCCGGTCAGCAGCAAACCGCCAATAATCCCCCCCAACGCAATCGCACTGTTCCACACCGTCACCAGCATCGATTGCGCCACATCACCGCCCTCGCCCGCCGCATCCGCACAGGCCGTCTGCAACAGCGTTGGCGCGCCGCCGTACGTCACGCCCCACAGCGCAATGCTCAGGTACATCGCCCACGAAGACGCCTGCCCCAGCACCAGCGTGGCCACGGCAAACCCGGCGAGGCTCAGCAGCACCAGCTTGCGCAGATGCCGATCGACCAACAACCCGACCAGCCCGATGCCCGCCAGCGCCGATAGGCCGAACACCATCAACACCTGGCCAATCTCGGCGGCCATCCCCGCCGCCGCCAACAGCGGCACGATGTAGGTATAGAGGATGTTGTGGCCCAGGACCCAGGCCAGGATCACCAGCAGCACCCGCGCCACGCCCGGTGTGCGCAACACCTGCAACGCCGCAGGGCGCTTGCCGGCTACCTGCCCCGGGTAATCCGGAACCGCGCGCAATACCCAGACCACCAGCAACAGCGCCACCAGGGTGACCACGACGAAGGTGGCACGCCACCCCAGCATTGCCCCAAGCCAGGTACCAATAGGCAACCCGAGGGACAACGCTATCGGCTGCCCAAGCATGGCCACGGCCATCGCCCGCCCCTGCAAGGCCACCGGGACCATGCGCCGGGCATGGCCGGCGATCAGCCCCCAGGCCAGGCCGGCAGCGGCACCGGTGAAAAAGCGCAGCACCAGGGTAAGAGCGTTGGACGACGACAACACCGTCAAGCCGTTGAACAGCACAAAGCCGCCGATCGCCAGCAGCAAAGCGCGACGGCGATACCAGCCCTGGGTCAGGGTCACCAAGGGAATGGCAGTCAACAACGAACCGAGTGCATAGGCCGTAACCCATTGCCCGGCCATGGCCTGGCTGATGTGCATGCCACCGGCGATCTGGTCCAGCAAACCGGCAGGCAGGGTTTCGCTGAGGATGGCGATAAAGCCGGTCATGGCCAGCGCCAGCAGGCCACTCAGGGGCAGGCGCTCGGCGCGCTCAACCAATGGCGGTGCGCAAGATATCTGGGACATTGCAGGGTGCCTTGAAGTGGAAATCGAGGGCGACAGTGTGCACGGCGGCGGCATTACGGAAAAAGACGGTTACAATGCCGCTCACCCCGGACATCAATGTCCGCAATCAGGAACATGTCATGGACAGCCTCAGCGGCTTCGTGGTCTTCAACCGGGTTGCCGAAACCCGCAGCTTCGTCGCTGCCGGTCAGTCACTGGGCATCACTGCCTCGGCCGTGGGCAAGCGCGTGGCACGGCTGGAAAGTCGCCTGGGTGTGCGCCTGTTCCATCGCAGCACGCGCAGCATCACCCTGACCGCCGAAGGCACGCTGTTTCTAGAGCGCAGCCGGCGCATCCTGGCGGAAATCGAAGCGACCGAGCAGGCGCTGTCCCAGGCCAGCGAAACCCCGCGCGGCCGCCTGCGCGTGAGCCTGCCCCAGGTCACCGGGCTGGTGATGCCGGCGTTGGCCGAGTTCATGGCGCTGTACCCCCAGGTTGAGCTGGACCTGGAGTTCACCGACCGCATGGTGGATATCGTCGGAGAGGGTTTCGATGTGGTCATGCGGGGTGGCCAGCCGCTGGACTCACGCCTCAATGCCAAATTCCTCGGCCACTTCCAGCACCGCCTGGTGGCATCACCCGAATACTTGCGCGAGCGCGGCACGCCCAGCCACCCGCATGACTTGAGCACACACGCCTGCCTACACTACCGCTTCCCCAGCAACGGCAAGCTGGAGGTCTGGCCGCTGCGCCAGGAGCACCCCGACCAAGGCTATGACATCCCCATTTCGATGGTGTGCAACCACGTCGAGACGCGCATCTGCTTTGCCCTAAACCACCGCGGCATCACCTGCCTGCCAGACTTCAGCGTGCGCCGCGAATTGGCCGCAGGCACACTGGTGAGCGTGCTCGAGAGTTTCATGGAACGGCGTGGCAGCTTCTACCTGCTGTGGCCGTCGGGGCGCCACGTGCCGCCCAAGCTGCGAGTGTTCATCGACTTCATGCTCGAACGGGTATTGCCTGGCGGCCCTCAGCCATACAAGTAGTTGATGTCCTTGTAGGCCAGCGGCGGTACCTGGCCGAACAGAAAATCTCGCAGCTTGTGCATCTGCCGGGCCTTGGGGCTGGATTTGAGCCAGGTCATGTAATAGCCGTCGCCCGTGGCTACCGCGTACTTGAACGGTGTGACCAGGCGCCCTGCCGAAAGATCGGTGGTGGCCAGCACCAGGTCCACCACCGAGATGCCCAACCCTTGCTGAGCCGCCGAGATGCCCTGGTCGAGGGTGTCGAACACCTGCCCTTGGTCGATGCTGATGTCCAGCGCATCCATGCGCGCCAGCCAACGCCGCCAATCGCGTCGGTCCGGGGACGGGTGAAGGAACTCGCATTGGCGCAGGTCGCCCAGGTCGGGCTGCGGTTGTGCCATGTAGTCGGGGTGGCAGACCGGGATCAGCCATTCATCGAACAGTTTGAAGCTCTCGACGTCGGCGGGGAAACGCCCGTTGGCCAGCAGGATGGCGCAGTCGTAGGGTTCGGAATAGAAATCCACGCTGTCGATGTCCATCCACACGCTCGACAGTTGCACGCTGCAGCTGTCGTCGTTCTTCTTGAACCCGTCCAGTGCCCTGAGCAGCCAGCGCATGGTAAGCGTGGACGGGGCCTTGAGGCGCAGGCCGTAGCGGTCCTGACGCAGCAACGCGCAGGCATTCTCGATGATCTTGAAGCCGACCTTGAGCTCCTGGGACAACAGGCGACCGTGCTCGGTCAGGCTCAGTTTCGGGCCACGGCGCTCGAACAGGTCGCAGCCGAACATGGCCTCAAGGGTCTTGATGTGGTGGCTGACTGCCCCTTGGGTCAGTGCCAGCTCCTCCGCCGCACGGGTAAAGGAGCCATAACGAGAGGCCACCTCGAAAGCACGCAAGGCGTGCAGAGCCTGAATCCGTTCCGACATGGCGACGTCCGAAGCATGAGTAAGACTAATAGTAGGTCATAGTTCCACGCGTTTTACAACGTTAAGTCCGTCTCAGAAAATGCATGTAAATAATAAAGATAACCAAGATTCTGCCTGCATATGCCTGGAACGTTACTTAATTGGAAACCTGGGGAAATCATGTTTACGGGTTATGGAAACTGCTATCGCCTGGATGCGCTAGAGCTGGCCACTGAACATGTCCGGAACACGCAGCATTGGACGTACAAAACCATACAGCATTTTCGCGGCATTCTCGCCAGCCCCGACTTTCCGTGCCTGTTCGGGCGCAAGGCGGTCGCCAGCGAGACCTGCCACATCCTCTTCGCCCGCGCCGAGCAGCTGGCCGATGACATCGCTCAGGGCCTGGCCGACTATGTGCGCACCATCGCACCGATTCCGCTCAAGCAGCGCATCGGCAGCCCACTGGTGGTGTTTCTCGAAACCCCTGGCGACTACACCCTCGCCGAGCAACAGGCCTTGGCCTGGAAGGTGCTGCGTGGGGTCCATGCCCGCGACCCACATCCATGGCCGCAGGCCATACCCTCCGACCCGGACGATAACGGCTGGTCGTTCTGCTACGCCGGCATGCCGCTGTTCATCAACATGAACTTCCCGGGCCACCGGCAAATGAAAAGCCGCAACCTGGGCCCGCACATCACCTTCGTCATCAACCCCCGGGAGAACTTCGACGAAGTGGCCAACGCCAGCACTGAAAGTGGCAAGCGTATTCGTGCCCGCATCCGCGAGCGCGTGGCCCACTATAACGACGGCGTCATGCCCGACACCCTTGGCGCTTTCGGCGATGCCGACAACTACGAGTGGAAGCAGTACCAACTGCAGGAGGCAGGTTCGCTCAACCCGTCACGCTGCCCGTTCCACGCCCATGTACCCGCCGACACACTGATCGAGAATTGACCGTGAATACCGCACTGACCGCCACCTATGCACTGACCGTGCTGCTGCTGATCGCCACCCCTGGCCCGGTGGTAGCACTGATCGTCAACACCGCTGCCGCCTCCGGCTCGCGCAAGGCCATGTTCACCGCCGTGGGTACCAACTGGGCGTCCCTGGTACTGATAGGCGCGGCAGCCTGGATCATCCTGACCAGCGCGGCCATCGACAAGGCCTGGCTCAGCGGCATGAGCCTGATGGGCTGCCTGTTCATCGGCTACATCGCCGTGTGCACCCTCAAGGAAGCCCTGCAGGCGCCGGCGTCGGACGCGGCGAACGAGACACAGGGGCCTGGGCGCGGCGGCCTGCTGCAAGGCTTCATGGTGGGCATCTCCAACCCCAAGGACATCATCTTCTTCATCGCCTTTTTCCCCCAGTTCATCCAGATCACCGAGTCGTTCGGCAAGAGCATGGTGGTGCTGTCGCTGCTGTGGGTGGCCATCGATTTCGCCGTGCTCAGCCTGTACATCTTCGCTATCGGCAAGATCGCCTCGCAACGCAGCAACCGCCTGATCAGCCTGGCTTCGGGCGTCGCCCTGTTGCTGATCGCAGCGGGCGGCCTGCTTTACAACCTCAAGGAACTGGCGGCCTGAGCCAGCAACAACGCGAAGGAGTGCCCATGAGATCGACCGACACCAGCACGCCTGTCCCGGGCCCTCCTTCGCCGCTGCAACAGGACTACCAGCGCTTTCTGTTACTAGGCAACCACCGTGCGCCACACACCCTGCAGGTGCACGAGCGCGGTTATCGCTCCGGCACTATCAACACCGATGCCCTTGGCCTGCGCTACAGCCATTGTGCGGGCAAGCGTTTCTCGGCGGCCGAGCGCGGCGCGGCGCCGCGCATCAACTTGCTGGTGGGGGGCTCTACCGCCTTGGGTATCGGCGCCAGCTGCGACGAACATACGGTGGCTTCACATTTGTCGATGCTGACCGGTGAAGTCTGGCTGAACCTGGCCGGCTGCGGGCTCAATGCCGGCCAGGAGCTGCTGATGTTCCTCACCCACCAGCATCGGCTCGGCCAATTGGGGCATGTGGTGGTGCTCAGCGGCCTCAATACACTGGCCCATGAAGCCCTTGGCGAAGTCCTCGCCAGCCCCCACGACCCGCTTCACGCCACGGCCCTGCGCGACACGCTGAACAGCTACAGCGACGGCATGCCGCCTGCTGTGGCCCCGCGCCCGCAATCGCTCTGGCGACGGCTTGGCCAAGCCTTGACCACGCGCCCGCCCGTAGCGCCTGTCGCCAGGCCATTATCGCCCCCTGAAAAGCGACTGGCCCGCGCGGCCGACACCATCGGCCGCACCTTGCGCCAATGGGAGCGTCTGCTGGCAGACAGCCATGCCACCCTCACCTTCATACTCCAGCCACTGCTGCCCTGGTGCCGCGAAACCCTGCCTGAGGGTGAGCAG
This sequence comes from Pseudomonas sp. SWRI68, assembly GCF_014269165.1. NCBI lineage: Bacteria > Pseudomonadati > Pseudomonadota > Gammaproteobacteria > Pseudomonadales > Pseudomonadaceae > Pseudomonas > Pseudomonas sp. SWRI68. The sequence goes on from NZ_JABWRU010000002.1 coordinate 274,401, forward strand.
GCCATGCTGACGGCGCTGGAGCAACAGCCGGCCAACTTCGACCGCCTGCTCGACGGGGTCTTTGACAGCCAGTTGCACATGGCCTTCTTTCGCCGCATCAAAAGCCAGGCCGACCCGGTACCCTGTTACGACATGAACAGCATGCTCAGCAGCTCGCCGGTATTCGGCGCCGACCTGTTCGTCGACCGCCTGCACCTCAACGACCTGGGCAACAATGCCCTGGCCAAGGTCATTACCGCCAAGCTGGGCCTGGCCCAGGAAAAACACGCTCAGCGCAAGGTCACACCCATCAAGCTCGTCTGACAGTTGCCTGCTGGTCTTTCGGCGAGGGCCCTTGGGTGGCTAGAATACGTCGTCGTTCCGATCCGCCTGAGGCGCACCTGTACCTGTCATGAACATCGAAGCCGTCCATCAACAACTGGCCGCCTGCCGTGACTGCGCTTTTCACGAGGCATGCCTGTGAGTCGCGCGGTCATCCTGCCCCCGCTGTTGATCGCCCTGATGCCGTTGGCTGCGCAAGCGCTTGACGTGCGCATCGACCCTCATGCCGACCTGCTCTACCGCCAGGCCCTGCCGCTGCTGGAACAGGCCGACAGCCAAGATGACAGCGCCAGTTCACTGCGCACTGCCCTGGGCAGCGACCCGGAACTCACCCGTCAGGGCCAGGCCCTTGCCCACACGTTGCCTACCGCCGTGGCACTGCTGAAAAAGTCAGTGGCGCTGGGCCACCCGGTGGCGCAGTACCGGCTGGCGCTCTACTACATGACCTATTTGCCCGCCGGGCAGATCCCCGACGCGGCCTGCCCTTTGCTGGTAGCCAGCCTCAAGCAAGGCTTCGCGGCTCCGGCACCGGCCATCGCCACCTGGTGCCCGCCCTACAACGCCAGCGTGGAGTATCGCGCTGCACTGGAGGCGATCCCGAGCATGGCCACCCAGTACGCCCCCTACTACCCGCAACCTGCCACGCGACTGGCCTGTAGCCGCAGCCAGCCGCAGGGCCTGGAAATGCAGTGGGGGCGTCAGCGCGACTACCAGGCCGAGGTGTACCGGCTGCTGGCAGACCTGGACTCGCAACAGCGTCAGACCTTGCTGCAGAAGGCCGTGGACATCAACGGGTGCGTGACAGCGCAACACGGATTGGCCAGCCATCGCTAACGCCCTTGAGCCCGAACAGGGCCCAAACCAGCAAGATCGTTCAAGCCATCGCCATTACCACTCTGGCATGCTGCGCAACCGAGTACACGCGTTGCAGCCACCATGCCCCACAGCCCACACATTGCCCGCCAAGCCTTTCTGCGTGGCGCCATCGCCATCCTCCCGCTGTCCCTGGCCGTGGCCCCCTGGGGCCTTTTGGCCGGGTCCATGGCCATTGAAGCCAACCTCAGTGCCTGGGAAGGCCAAGGCCTGTCGGCTATCGTCTTTGCCGGTGCCGCGCAACTGGTGGCGATTGGCATGCTCAAGGGCGGCGCCAACCTGGCGTCGATCCTGCTCACCACCTTGCTGCTGACCTCGCAGCACCTGTTGTACGGCCTGTCCATGCGCCCCGTGCTGTCGAACCAGCCACTGCGCTGGCGGTTGGGCCTGGGCTTTTTGCTGACCGACGAATTCTTTGCCCTGACCAGCCATTACGACCAGCAACAGTTCAACCGCTGGTACGCGCTGGGCGTGGGCCTGACCTTCTATGTCGCCTGGAACCTGTTCACCCTGGCCGGCATCGTGCTTGGCCAGAACATTCCGCACCTCGACCAGTTGGGCCTGGACTTTTCCATTGTCGCCACCTTCGTCGCCCTGATCGCGCCCCTGGTGCGCAACCTCGCAACGGTAGTGTGTGTGGCCGTTTCGCTGTTCTGCTCGGTGCTGTTCAGTGCCTGGCACTGGGAAACCGCCTTGGTGGCGGCAGGCCTGCTCGGCATGAGCGCCGGTTTCGTTTGCCAGAAGTGCTTTGGAGGCCGTGCATGACCTGGTTACTGATATTCGCCATGGGCGCCATCGTGTTCCTCAACCGCTATGCGTTTCTCGAACCGCGCCTGCCTTTGCGCCTGAGCTCCAACGCCCGGCAGTTTCTCGGGTTTGCGGTGCCGGGCATGCTCACCGCCATCTGCGGGCCGATCATCTTCATGCCTGACCATCACCTGAACCTGAGCCTGCTCAACCCGTATCTGCTGGGCTCAGTGGTGGCCGTCGCCCTGGTGCTGTTGACCCGCAGCGTGTTGCTGAGCATGCTGGTGAGCATGTTGATCTTCTTCCTCCTGCGCAGCTGGCTGGCATGACCACGCCCCTGCGTGAACAGACACACCTGTGGCAGGCGCCGGCGCTGGGCGACGTCGAGATGCTGCACGCGCGGTACTTTCAGCAACGCTTCGCCCCGCACGTGCACGAAGGCTATGTGTTCACCGTGATCGAGTCCGGCGCCCAGCGCTTCTGGCATCGTGGCAGCGAGCACCTGGCCCCGGTCGGCAGCATGGTGCTGATCAACCCCGACGAGCTGCACACCGGCGCCACTGCCCATGAAGCCGGTTGGCGCTATCGCGGCTTCTACCCAGAACATGAACGGGTCACCGGCGTGCTGGAGGAGCTGGAGCTCGGCCGGCACGGCATGCCCAGCTTCAAGGACAGTGTGATCCAGGACCCGGCCCTGGCGCTGGCCTTCAGCCAGCTGCACCAGCTGTCCAAATCGGCTGCCAGTGCGCTGGAGCAGCAGACCGCCTGGCGCCATGCCGTGCTGGCCTTGGTGCAACGCCACGGGCAGTGCGCCGAGCCATCAGCACCCGGCCTCGAGCCCCTGGCGGTGGCGCGTGCGCGCGAATTGCTGGAGAGCCAATTGGCCGACCCGCCCTCGCTTGAAGCCCTGGCGGCTGCGGTCAACCTGTCGCCCTTCCACTTCGCCCGGGTGTTTCGCCAGGCCACCGGTTTGCCGCCGCATGCCTGGCTCAAGCAAAGGCGCCTGGCCCGAGCCCGGGAATTCTTGAAAAGCGGCCTGGCGGCGTCCGAGGTGGCATTCAGCCTGGGCTTCGCTGACCAAAGCCACCTGAGCCGGCAGTTCAAGCAGGCCTATGGCGTGACGCCGGGGGCCTATCGACAGGCCTGCCTGCACAGCTAGGCAGGCCGCAGAACTGGCCGGGCAAACGGGTCAGGCACTGCTACACTGACAGGGCTGAATTGGAGGATCCTGCCATGTCCGAAAGAGAGCTCACCACCCTCATATCGCTGATGAACCAGCGTCAGGCCTGCCTGAGCAGTGCTTGCAAGGAGATCGCCGACTGGATCGACCGGCAGGGCGATGTGCCCGTCGCCGGCAAGATTCGCGCGAGCCTCAAGGCCCTGGAGGCCGACGAAGCCCAGGTACGCAAGACCTTGACCTCGCTGACCCTGGACAGGCCGCTGCCACGCTTTCGCAGCTGAATGAACTGGGGCCGCTATGCGGCCCCCGGTATTTCAGTGGTTCATGTGCATGTGGTCATGCCCACCGCCAGCCTCGGCGTTGAGCGGGCGCACCGGCGCCTGCACCTGCAGCGTTTGCTTGCCACCCTTGGCGTCTTCGATGAGCAGGGTCAGAGGCACCTGTTCACCCTCCTTCACCTGCTGCTTCAAGCCCATCAGCATGACGTGCAAGCCATTTGGGTCCAGGGTTACCGCCTTGCCAGCCGGCAACTCGACCGCCTTGACCTCACGCATGCCCATCACATCACCGTTCATGGTCATTTCATGCACCTGCACGGTCTTGGCCACTGGCGACTCGACCCCTACCAGCTTGCTGTCGCTGCTGGCAGTCAAGGTCATGAAGGCACCGGTGGACTGCTGGTGCGGCACGCTGGCACGGACCCAGGCATCACTCACGGTGGTCTCGGCCAACGCTGGCAGGGCAAGCCCCAGCAGGGCGATGGCGGCCAGGCCGCGCTTGAACGGTTGCAGTGAAACAGCCATTAGCAAATCTCCATCAGGGTGACCAGGTCTTCGGCGCATTCCTTGGCGTTCAGGGAATGGCCCAGGCTCAGGCGCAGAGTGCCACGTGTGTCGTAGACGTAGCTGGTGGACGAATGAGAGATGGTGTAGGTGTCACCGGCCGGGACCTTCTCGTAGAACACCTTGAATTCCTTGGCCACCTCGGCGATTTCCTCAGGGGTACCGGTCAGGGCGGTGAACGACGGGTCGAACGCCTTGACGTAGGCATCGAGCACTTCCGGGGTGTCGCGCTCCGGGTCCAGGGTGATGAACACCACCTGGAACAGGTCACGGTCACGGCCCTTGAGCATTTGCCTGATTTGCGCCGCGCGCGCCAGCGTGGTCGGGCAGACCGCCGGGCACTGGGTGAAGCCGAAGAAGATCATCGGCATGCTGCCGTAGAAGCTCGACAGGGTACGCGGGTTGCCTTGGGGGTCCTTGAGGTTGAACTTGCGCCCAAGGATTTCGTTGCTCATGTTCTTGCCGTACTTGAACTCGAGACCCCGGGCCGGGCTGCAGCCGGCCAGCAGGCCAAGCCCGAGAACGCCCATCCCAGCGACAACCGCGCGCCGGGTATACAGATCATTCATGGAACCATCCTTTACAGGCCATCCTTCACAGGAAAGGTGCCGACCCAGGGAGGGGCCGGTCGAAAAACCGGGGCATTCTTACATGACACCCCAAGTGCTTCTACCCGATGAAGGCGGTGTTGGCCTGCAGCCCTTTGAATACGGGCTGCGGCCTGTTGTCGCAGGGGTTGAATCCGTAACAGTTTGTTGCTAAGGACGCGTACTCGTCAGTAGTACGCGTTTTCCTTCTGGGTGTGGTCAGTCACGTCACGCACACCTTTGAGCTCGGGAATGCGCTCGAGCAGGGTGCGCTCGATGCCTTCCTTCAACGTCACGTCAGCCTGGCCGCAGCCTTGGCAACCGCCGCCGAACTGCAGCACGGCAATGCCGTCGTCGACCACGTCCACCAGGCTCACCTGGCCGCCATGGCTGGCCAGACCGGGGTTGATCTCGGTCTGCAGGTAGTAGTTGATACGCTCGTTGATCGGGCTGTCCTCGTTGACCATCGGCACCTTGGCGTTTGGCGCCTTGATTGTCAGCTGGCCGCCCATGCGGTCGGTGGCGTAGTCGACCAGCGCGTCTTCAAGGAAGGGCACGCTGACCGCATCGAGGTAAGCGGTGAAGCTCTTCAGACCCACGGCGGTGTCGTCGGGCTTCTCTTCGCCCGGCTTGCAGTAGGCAATGCACGTCTCTGCGTACTGGGTGCCTGGCTGGGTGATGAAAATGCGAATGCCGATGCCGGGCGTATTCTGCTTGGAGAGCAGATCGGCCAGGTAATCATGGGCGGCGTCGGTAATGGTTATAGCGCTCATGTAAGTTCCTCACAGACTTGCGGCCAAGTGTACGCCAACCTGGCCCCGGCACAAAGTCCTAGTATTTGACTCGGGAAAGCACGTAAGCCGGGGCCTGCCCCCGTGGGGCCGCCAGCCAGGCCTGCATTCGCCGGTACAAGCCACGCTCCAGCCACTGGTAGCTGAACCAGGACATTAGTCCAATGGACGGCACGCACAGGGCAAACACCAGATACGGGTTCAAGTGCAGCCGCTGGCTGGCAAACCAGCCGGCATATAGCACCAGCACGTGGATCAGGTACACCGAATACGAGCAGTCGCCCAGTGCCTTGAGCACCTGGTTACCCTTGAAGCAAGGTTCCAGGGCAATGAAGGCCAGCACCACCAAGGCGCTGGGCACGCCCCAGTGCAACAGACGCTGGGAAGCGTCCAGGTGATAGAGGGCGTACCCCGCCACCCCGAGCAACGCCAGCGGCATCCACACGCCCTCGCGAATCAGGCCCCGGCGATACAGCACACCCAGGCCGATGCCGAGCAGGAATTCATAGATGATGTCGTTGTTGTAGAAATGGCTGAGCACGCCCAGCCGGCCCAGCACTTCACTGACCAGCAACAGCGCCGCGCTCACCAGCCACAGGTGATGGCGCTGGCGCACCAGGAACGCCAGGCCGAACAGCAGGTAGAAGAACATTTCGAAATTCAGCGTCCAGCCCACGTTCAAGGTCGGGTAGAGCCCGTACCCCCCTGGGTTTTCCGCTGGCACGAACAGCAACGACAGCAACAGGTGCTGCCAGTCGAACTGCTGGTGCGGCATCCAGCGGCTGGCCGCCAGCAGCAGGCCCGCCATGAGCAAGCTGTAGAACCAATACGCCGGCACGATGCGCAGCACCCGGTTGAGCAGGAACTGACGCGGTTCGATGGTTTTGTCACGGGTCGACAGGTAGATCACCAGCCCACTGATGACGAAGAAGATATCGACGCCTACGGCGCCCCGGTCGGTAAGCAGTTGGCCGATCGGGCCGCTGGCGTGGAAGTCGAAGAAAATCTGCATGAAATGGTGGCAAACCACCACCCAGGCGGCGAACGCCCGCAGTGCCTGAAGCGAATACAGCATGGAATACCCTGCGATTGCCGGTGCATTGAGGCCGGTGACCGAGCGCAGAGGGGGCAATACCCGCGAAAGGCTGCCCAGCAGCCCCCCCTGCAGTCGATCAGGACCACCCACCGTTTCCGACCGCAGCTACCCCGGAAAGGTCAGGCCAACCGATCAGAGGTTCTCGTAGCGGTTCATGTCCAGCACACCCGCTTCCACCGGCTGGGTCTCCTTGATGTAGCTGTTCAGGTCATGGAAGTACTGCCAGAACTGCGGATGGCTACGGCGCACACCCCAGCGCATGACGATGCGCTCGAACTTGCTCGGGTCATCACGCGCATACTCCATGTCTTCGACAAATTCCGGCACATCCTGGGTCGGTATGTTGAAGATGAAATTCGGGTAGCTGCTGAGTACGCCCGGGTACAAGGTCAGTGTGTCCAGCCCTGGCTGATAGCGGGAAGCCTCGCCCAGCAGGAAGGCGACGTTGCTGTGCGCACGGTTGCGCAGCAGGCTGTACACCTGGCGCTGACCGCCCTGCCCTTCGATGCGCAGCATGCTTGCCTCAGGCAGCTGGTTGATGACCTTGAGCCCCGCCGCCGGGCGCGACACCAGGCGGCTGAGCGACTGCTCGGCATTGCGGAACTCTTCGCTCATTTGCGGCCGTGAGCAGTAGGCACCCTGGCACCGGTTGATCGGGTCGGGCGCCGCATTCAGGCTGCCGGTGCGCTGCAACAGCTTGAGGCCGAAGTCGCGCTTGGGGTTGCCAGGGTCGAGCTTGATGCCGCTCGGGGTATCGGTATCGATGTCTTCATAGTCGAGCCACATCTTCACTTTGCCGCTGGTCTGGTACCAGTCGCTGAGGATCGCACCGCGCTGATCGGCCGGCATCAGGCGCAAGAAATTGACCTCGGCACCGTTGCGGATCAGGTCGAAGTACAGGCGTGTCTGCAACTGGTGCGAGACGTTGCCGAACACATCGAAGTTGACCGCCAACTGGTAATAGGTGCGCTCCAGCAACGGGTAGTCGAACAGCCACACCGTGAGCGGCACATCGCCGACCAGGCCTTTGCTCACCGAGGCGCTGTCGAAGTGGCGGAAAATGCTCAGCAGCGCATTGTCGTTACCCGCCCACAACGTCGACCAGCCCGGCGCCGGCATTTCGGCATAGGCTTCGCGGCGCAGTTTTTCGTACTCGTTGCGCTTGTCGCGGTAGGCGTGCCAGAGGCTCAGCACACTGCCCACGTCATCGATCTGCCCCGGCATGGCCAGCAACGGGGTGGCGGCGCCGCGGTACTGGGCATCGGTGATGTAGCGATCATGGGCCGGCTCCTGGAACAGCGCCCAGAAGTTGTCGCGAATCACGTCGGTCGCAATCTGCCCACGGCACACCGGGCCGCGGATGAAGGTGCGCACGAAGTACTCGGCGTTGTCCAGCATGAACTGGTAGCGCGCCACCGCCGGGATCGCCTCGAAGGTCTCGAACGGGTTGGCCCGATGACGCGGGCCATAGCCGGGCAGCGCCGCAGCGTGCCAGTCACCGGCGTAAAACAGTTGCTTCACCCGCTTGAGCTTTTGTGGGCCCATTGGGTAGGTGATGTGCGTCTTGTGCACGATCACGCCTTGCACCGGAATCAGCCGGTAATAGAAGTCGGTGCCCGGTGGATCGTTGGGGCGACGGGTAGCGATCAGGTCGACCGGCTGGCCGCTGGGCGTGCGCGAACGCACCCATTGGAAGAAGTGGCCCTGCTCCCCGCCAACGAAGTAGATGTGCGCAAGGAACAGGTGCTCGTAAAGCCAACGCCCGACCAGGGCTTCGGTGGAGCCCGGGCGGTTGAGCAGCTCTTCCCAGTCGGCAATCTGCCTGGCCTCGGCCGGGTTCGGCTGGACCGGCTGGTACTCTACCGGCGCCCCCGTGGCCAGCCAGCGTTGCAGCGTGCTGTACTCCTGGTCGGTCAGGCCGGTGACCGCCAGCGGCATGCCTTCCCTGGGGTGCGCGCCGGCGTAGGCGTCGAACTCATGGGGCAACGGGCACATGTTGTTGCGGCTGATCCCCAGGACGATGTCCTCGGGCAACTTGGCATTGGGCGTGAGCGGTGTCTTGTGCCCAAGTTCGAGCATGCGCGCCATCAGCGCCGCCTGGCTGCCCTGGCTGTCGAGCACCGAGTAGAAGCCCTTCTTGCGCCACTCGCCCTCGCTGTGGGCGTCGTAGAACAGCCGCGTGGTGGGCACCGCCTTGCTTCGGTCGCCCTGGTACACCGGTACCTTGGTGGCCCCGCGCACGGCCCCTTCGGGGCTTTCCAGCTTGAGCTGGCAGGCCGCATCGTTACAAGCGTGGCAGGCCACGCATTTCTCGGTGAAGATCGGCTGAATGTCCCGGGTGTAGGAAATGGCCGGACTCGACTGGGGGGCTTGCCCGAACGCCACGCCGCTGATGAGCAAGGCGAAGACGCCGGCAAGAATACGTTGCAGCATGTGCGAAAAGTCCTGGTTCCTGAAAGCCATCACGATTGCCTGGTCGCGCCTGGGTGCTTGTGCGCCAACATGAGCAAAATTCATGCAAATGGGCGATGCGCCTAAAAACCGCGCAGCTTTGTTATGATTCGGCACCTTCTGATATCGCCCGACCAGGTAGTTCCTATGTCCGACCGCAGCGCTCGTCTCCAAGCACTCCAGCACGCACTCAAAGAGCGCATCCTGATCCTCGACGGCGGCATGGGTACTATGATCCAAAGTTATCGCCTCGAGGAACACGACTATCGTGGCACGCGCTTTGCCGATTGGCCAAGCGATGTAAAGGGTAACAACGATCTGTTGCTGCTCAGCCGCCCCGATGTCATCGCCGCCATCGAAAAAGCCTACCTGGATGCTGGCGCCGATATTCTCGAAACCAACACCTTCAACGCCACGCAGATTTCCCAGGCCGACTACGCCATGGAGTCGCTGGTTTACGAGCTGAACGTCGAAGGCGCGCGCATCGCCCGCCAGGTCGCCGATGCCAAGACCCTGGAGACGCCCGACAAACCGCGCTTCGTCGCCGGCGTGCTTGGCCCGACCAGCCGCACCTGCTCGATTTCCCCGGACGTCAACGACCCCAGCTACCGCAACGTCACCTTCGACGAGCTGGTGGAAAACTACGTCGAGGCCACCCGCGGCCTGATCGAGGGCGGTGCCGACCTGATCCTGATCGAAACCATTTTCGATACCCTGAACGCCAAGGCGGCGATCTTCGCCGTGCAGCAGGTGTTCGAGGATGACCAGGTCGAATTGCCGATCATGATCTCCGGCACCATCACCGACGCCTCCGGCCGGACCTTGTCCGGGCAGACCACCGAAGCCTTCTGGAACTCGGTGCGCCATGCCAAGCCGATTTCCGTGGGCCTGAACTGCGCCCTGGGCGCCAAGGACCTGCGCCCGTACCTGGAAGAGTTGTCGACCAAGGCCGACACCCATGTCTCGGCGCACCCCAACGCCGGCCTGCCCAACGCCTTCGGCGAGTACGACGAAACCCCGGCCGAGATGGCCGCAGTGGTTGAGGAGTTCGCCGCCAGCGGCTTCCTCAACATCATCGGCGGCTGCTGCGGCACCACCCCGGGCCACATCCAGGCCATCGCCGAAGCCGTGGCCAAGTACAAACCTCGCGAGATCCCGGAAATCGCCAAGGCCTGCCGCCTGTCGGGCCTGGAACCGTTCACCATCGATCGTGAGTCGCTGTTCGTCAACGTTGGCGAGCGCACCAACATCACCGGCTCGGCCAAGTTCGCCCGGCTGATCCGTGAAGAGAACTACACCGAAGCCCTGGAAGTGGCCCTGCAGCAGGTCGAGGCCGGCGCCCAGGTGATCGATATCAACATGGACGAAGGGATGCTCGACTCCCAGGCCGCCATGGTCCGCTTCCTCAACATGATCGCGGGTGAGCCGGATATCTCCCGGGTACCGATCATGATCGACTCCTCCAAATGGGAAGTGATCGAGGCGGGCCTGAAGTGCATCCAAGGCAAGGGCATCGTCAACTCGATCTCCATGAAAGAAGGCGTCGAGCAGTTCAAGCACCACGCCCGCCTGTGCAAACGCTACGGCGCCGCCGTGGTGGTGATGGCCTTCGACGAGGTCGGCCAGGCCGACACCGCCGCGCGCAAGAAAGAAATCTGCAAGCGCAGCTACGACATCCTGGTCAACGAAGTGGGCTTCCCGCCGGAAGACATCATCTTCGACCCGAACATCTTCGCCGTCGCCACCGGCATCGAAGAGCACAACAACTATGCCGTCGACTTCATCGAAGCCTGCGCCTACATCCGTGACCACCTGCCGCACGCGCTGAGCTCGGGCGGGGTGTCCAACGTGTCGTTCTCGTTCCGCGGCAACAACCCGGTGCGTGAAGCGATCCACTCGGTGTTCCTGTTCCACGCCATCCGCAACGGCCTGACCATGGGTATCGTCAACGCCGGCCAGTTGGAGATCTACGACGAGATCCCGGCCGACCTGCGCAACAAGGTCGAGGACGTGGTGCTCAACCGCACCCCGGAAGGCACCGATGCACTGCTGGCCATTGCCGACGACTACAAAGGCGGCGGCGCCACCAAGGAAGTCGAGAACGAGGCCTGGCGCTCACTGCCGGTCGGCAAGCGCCTGGAACACGCCCTGGTCAAAGGCATCACTGCGCACATCGTCGAAGACACCGAAGAATGCCGCCAGCAATGCGCGCGGCCCATCGAGGTCATCGAAGGCCCGCTGATGAGCGGCATGAACGTGGTCGGCGACCTGTTCGGTGCCGGCAAGATGTTCCTGCCCCAGGTGGTCAAGTCGGCACGCGTGATGAAGCAGGCCGTAGCCCACCTGATCCCGTTCATCGAAGCCGAAAAAGGCGACAAGCCCGAGGCCAAGGGCAAAATCTTGATGGCCACGGTCAAGGGCGACGTGCACGACATCGGCAAGAACATCGTCGGCGTGGTCCTGGGCTGTAACGGCTACGACATCGTCGACCTCGGCGTGATGGTGCCGGCAGAGAAGATTCTGCAAACCGCACGCGACGAGAAATGCGACATCATCGGCCTGTCCGGCCTGATTACCCCGTCGCTGGACGAGATGGTCCACGTTGCCCGCGAAATGCAGCGCCAGGGCTTCAACCTGCCGCTGATGATCGGTGGTGCAACCACGTCCAAGGCGCACACGGCCGTGAAGATCGAGCCCAAGTACAGCAACGACGCGGTGATCTACGTCACCGACGCTTCGCGCGCCGTCGGCGTAGCGACCCAGCTGCTGTCCAAGGAGCTCAAACCCGGCTTCGTCGAAAAGACCCGCCTGGACTACGTCGATGTCCGCGAGCGCACGGCCAACCGCAGTGCCCGTACCGAGCGCCTGAGCTACGCCAAGGCGATTGCCGCCAAGCCGCAATACGACTGGGCCGGCTACCAGCCCGCAGTGCCCTCCTTCACCGGCGTCAAGGTGCTGCAGGACATCGACCTGCGGACCCTGGCCGAGTACATCGACTGGACCCCCTTCTTCATCTCCTGGGACCTGGCCGGCAAGTTCCCGCGCATCCTCACCGACGAAGTGGTCGGCGAAGCGGCCACAGCGCTGTACAAAGATGCCCGCGAGATGCTCGACAAGTTGATCGACGAGAAGCTGATCAGTGCCCGCGCAGTGTTCGGCTTCTGGCCGGCCAATCAGGTCGCCGATGACGATATCGAGGTGTATGGCGACGACGGCCAGCCGCTGGCGACCCTGCACCACCTACGCCAGCAGACCATCAAGCCCGACGGCAAGCCGAACTGGTCGTTGGCCGACTTCGTCGCGCCGAAGGGCAGCGGTGTCACCGACTACGTCGGCGGCTTCATCACCACCGCCGGCATCGGCGCCGAGGAAGTGGCCAAGGCGTATCAGGACAAGGGCGACGACTACAGCTCGATCATGGTCAAGGCCTTGGCCGACCGCCTGGCCGAAGCCTGCGCCGAGTGGCTGCACGAACAGGTGCGTAAAGAGCACTGGGGTTACGCCCGTGACGAACACCTGGACAACGAGGCGTTGATCAAGGAGCAGTACAGCGGCATCCGCCCTGCCCCAGGCTACCCGGCCTGCCCGGACCACACCGAGAAAGAAACCTTGTTCCGCCTGCTCGATGGCACGGCCATTGGCGAGACCGGCGCAAGCGGCGTGTTCCTGACCGAACACTTCGCGATGTTCCCGGCGGCGGCGGTCAGTGGCTGGTATTTTGCCCACCCACAGGCGCAGTACTTTGCCGTGGGCAAGGTAGACAAGGACCAGATCGAGCGCTACAGCGCGCGCAAGGGCCAGGAAGTGAGCGTGAGCGAGCGTTGGTTGGCACCTAACCTCGGGTACGACAACTAAGACTCTGCTGGCCCTTTCGCGGGTTCAACCGCGAAAGGGCCAGCAAAGCCAACTACCCTGGCATTGCCTACACTGTCCCTGATTGCCTCCGAAACCCAGGAGCCACCATGGACGACTCAAGCCAAGGCAAGCCCCCCACCTTCTGGCAAATGCTGCACAGCATCCTCGCCGCCGCCTTCGGCGTGCAAAGCGGCAAGAACCGCGCGCGCGACTTCACCCACGGCAAGGCCAGCCACTTCATTGCCATGGGCACGGTGTTCACCCTGCTGTTCATTCTGCTGCTGATCGGGTTGGTGCAACTGGCCATGCACCTGACGGCACGCTGACGTTCAGCCTGAATGAAAACGCCTGCGGGCATCCACCCCGCAGGCGCTCAGGCTGCATCACGGTCTGACGGGAAGTCTACTGGTGGCTGACCCAATACACGGCGGTAACGACCACCAGCACGATCAAGCACAGAATCGCCCAGGCATCGACACTGCTGTCAGCTTTGCGGACCTTGGTTGAGTTTCCCATTGCATTGCCTCTTGTAGTGGTTATGGGAATGCACTTCACCCAAAGCAGTAAAGACGAGCAATGCCCTTCCCTCAAGCAGGGTTTTTCGCCAGTCGCAGCCAGGCAGATCAATAGTCCACAGGGGATGTCAGGAAGGGGTACTGAAAATCGGATGGACGGCCTTCAGCGCTGTAGCGTCGAAAGTCGACGCCGTAGTCGTCACGTCCGAGCAGCTTGAGCCAGCGTCGGGCCTTGTCCGGGTCAATCGACTGCAGCACCGGCACACTGTGCTCACGCCGCCCGTCCCGATTGATCGGCAGCCCCTGCGCATCGTCATTGAGCATGACCATGGCCCAACCACCCAAGGTGAAATGCCCGCCCATGAGCACGCCCAGACGCCCGTCGATGCGCGCACGCAGCGCTTGCGGCGAGCTGTTGACGGCGCTGAATACCGCATCCCGCCCCGGTATTCGCCCGGCAGCCTCGAACGCCTGCATGGCGCCGAAGGCCATCTCGTCGTTGGCCGACCACACCAGGCGTGTGCCCGGGTAGCGCTGCAACAGCAGTTGCGCCTGCTCGAATGCACGCTGCCGGTTCCAGCCGCCATACACCACCTGGCGCAAGCGCACCTGGGGGAAGTCGGCCAAGGCGCGGCGCATGCCCGCTTCACGCAGCTGCGAGGCGGGGGTGGTCTTGACCCCGGCAAACGCCACGAGGTCCACCGGCTCGTTGCTCGGCGGCAGCAGGGCGACCATCTCGTGCAGCATCTGGTAACCGGCTTGCTCGTCGTTGGTGATCAACGTGCCCAGTACCTGGGCATACTTCTCGGGCTGGGCCTCGATGCTCTGCGCCTGGCTGGCGGTCAGGCCGTTATTGACCAGAAACAGCTTGACCCCGGTGCCCTGGGACAGCCGGATGATTTCCGGCGCCACGTACTGCTCGTTGACCAGCACCAGGTAGTCCGGGCGCTGCGGGCCTTTGAGCAGCGCCCGTGCCTGGTTCAGCGCACGTTCGGCGCTGCGTTCGCTGTATTCCACCCGCAGCGTCAGGCCCAGGTCGTCGGCTGCCGCCTGCATGAAGCGCGAATAGCCAACCCAGAATGTCTCGTTCGAAAGGCCCGGGTTAAGGAACACGACTGAAGCAGCCTGCGCATTGGCTGCCAACGGCAGGCTCAGGCACAAGCTTTGGCACAGCGCCTTGAGCATGCGGTTACACCCCTTGCAACAAACCCGCGAGTATAAACCTACGACCCGCGTTGACGAACAAATGCCAGTCAGTCTCACTTAGTTCGTTTGGTTCTTTTCATATGCAAAAACATCACTTTAGCGCATAAACACACTCTGATATCGTTTCCCAGCTCCGAACCGGAGTGCGCGGCCGTGCGCGCGAATAGCTGCATGCAGCCTGAGACAGGACTTTTATGTACGTATACGACGAGTACGATCAGCGGATCATCGAGGACCGCGTCAAGCAGTTCCGTGATCAGACCCGCCGCTACCTGGCCGGTGAGCTGAGCGAAGAAGAATTCCGCCCTCTGCGCCTGCAGAACGGCCTGTATATCCAACGTTTCGCGCCGATGCTGCGCGTCGCCGTGCCTTATGGCCAGCTGAACGCCCGCCAGGTCCGCACACTGGCCAAGATCGCTCGCGACTACGACAAGGGCTACGCCCACATTTCCACCCGCCAGAACGTGCAGTACAACTGGCCGGCGCTGGAAGACATCCCGGACATCCTTGCCGAGCTGGCCACCGTGCAGATGCACGCGATCCAGACCAGCGGCAACTGCCTGCGCAACACCACCACCGACCAGTTCGCCGGTGTCGCCGCAGATGAGCTGATCGACCCGCGCCCGTGGTGCGAGATCGTCCGTCAGTGGACCACCTTCCACCCGGAATTCGCCTACCTGCCGCGCAAGTTCAAGATTGCCATCAACGGCTCGAAGGAAGACCGCGCTGCCATCGAAGTGCACGATATCGGCCTGGAGCCGGTGCGCAACGAAGCCGGCGAGCTTGGCTTCCGCGTGCTGGTGGGCGGCGGCCTGGGCCGTACCCCGGTGGTCGGCTCGTTCATCAACGAGTTCCTGCCCTGGCAGGACCTGATCAGCTACCTGGACGCCATCCTGCGCGTGTACAACCGTTACGGTCGCCGTGACAACAAGTACAAGGCGCGGATCAAGATTCTGGTCAAGGCGCTGACGCCTGAAGTGTTCGCCGAAAAGGTCGAGGCCGAAATGGTCCACCTGCGTGGCGGCAGCAGCACCCTGACCGAAGATGAAGTCCAGCGCGTGTCGCGCCACTTCGTCGACCCGGACTACCTGGCCCTCGACAACGTCGATTACAGTGCCCAGGACGCCGAATACCCAGGTTTCGCTCGCTGGCGCTCGCGCAACACCCGCGCCCACAAGCGCCCTGGCTACGTGGCCGTGACCTTGTCGCTGAAGCCCACCGGCGTTGCCCCTGGCGACCTGACCGACAAGCAGCTGGACGCCGTGGCGGACCTCGCCGAGCGCTACAGCTTTGGCTTCCTGCGCACCTCGCACGAGCAGAACATCATCCTCGCCGACGTCGAGCAGCGCCAGCTGCACGCCCTGTGGCAGGAGCTGCGTGAAGGTGGCTTCGCCACGCCGAACATCGGCCTGTTGACCGACATCATCTGCTGCCCGGGGGGTGACTACTGCTCGCTGGCCAACGCCAAGTCGATCCCGATCGCCGAATCCATCCAGCGCCGTTTCGACGACCTGGACTACCTGTTCGACATCGGCGAGATCGACCTCAACATCTCTGGCTGCATGAACGCCTGCGGCCACCACCACGTGGGCCACATCGGCATCCTCGGCGTGGACAAGAAAGGCGAGGAGTTCTACCAGGTGTCCCTGGGCGGCAACGCTGCGCGTGACGCGAGCCTGGGCAAGATCCTCGGCCCATCCTTCGCCCAGGACGCCATGGCCGACGTGATTGAAAAGCTGATCGCCGTGTACGTCGAACAACGTACCGAGGAAGAGCGCTTCATCGACACCTACCAGCGTATCGGCATCGACCCCTTCAAGGAACGCGTCTATGCAGCGAATCATTAAGAACAACCAGATCGTCGACGAAACCTGGCACCTGCTGCCCAAGGAAACCACCCTCGACGAGCTGAGCAACTGCGACGATTACATCGTCCCGCTGCAACTGTGGCGTGACCATGCCCACGTGCTCAAGGCCCGCGACGGCGGCCTGGGCGTGTGGCTGGACAGCGACGAGGAAGCGGAAGAGATCGGCGAGGACGTGCAGCACTTCCAGGTCATCGCCCTGAACTTCCCGGCCTTCACTGATGGGCGCAACTACTCCAACGCGCGCCTGCTGCGTGACCGCTACCAGTTCAAAGGCGAGCTGCGCGCCATCGGCGACGTTCTGCGCGACCAGCTGTTTTTCATGGCCCGTTGCGGTTTCGATGCGTTTGCCATCCGTGCCGACAAGGACCCGGAAGATGCACTGGAAGGTCTGAAAGACTTCTCGGTGACCTATCAGGGCGCCACCGATCAACCGCTGCCGCTGTTCCGCCGCCGCTGACCGCTGCAAGTACGGCCCACCACCTGGCGGGCCGTACCCTTTCTTCTACCGCAACCCACGCAACACCGCTTTTCAGCCTCTGCGGCCCCGGGGTTTCCTGCTCGCAGTGGCTTGCTGCTGCTCTAGCGCCCTGGCCCATTCGGCCTGCACCCGTGTCAGCGCCTCGCGTATTCGCTGCATGACCTCTTCGTTCAGCTGATTGTGTTCGAGATTGATCGTTTCCGGGTGGGCTTCGATCCAGTTCAACGCGTCCTCGCCAAGCGTCGCAATGCGGTTACCACGCAGGTCCACGACCAGGTCCGGGTAGCGCTGCATCAACGCCAGCGGAACACTGCGCAAGCCCGTTGCACGCAACGACACGTACTGCAGGTGAACGTTGTAGCGCAACTGAGGGGCCACACCCAACGGGTTTCCATCAAAGTCCAGGACTTCCAACCGGGAGAACCACTCCAGGCGCAACTGGCTTGCTGCATCGAGGGTTATCACATTGTCGTGCAGGTACAGCTGGGTCAGCCTGCCCAGATGATTCAAATGCTCCGGGACAGTGGCAAAGCGGTTCGCGCCAAGGTTGAGAATATTCAGTTGGGCAAGGTTGCCAAGGCTGCTGGGCACACTGCTCAGCAGGTTACCGCTCAACTGCAGGTTCTCAAGACTTGCCAACTGCCCGATGCGCTCATCGAGTACGTTGAGCCGATTGAACGAAAGGTCCAGGCTGGCCAATTGGGCCAACTGCTCGACTCCGGCCGGCAGTTGCTCCAGGTGGTTGCCACTGAGGTCCAGATCGGTCAGGAGGGTCAGGTGCTGCAACCCTGTCACCGTCTCAAGCAGATTTTCGCCAAGGTCCAAGCTGCGCAACTGCGGCAGGTGTTCCAGCCCGCCAAGCTCGGTCAGTCGGTTGCCAGACAGCTGCAAGACCTCCAGATTGGGGAAATGACGCAGGAAATCAGGCTCGATGGTCGAAAGCTGATGATTGCCCAGAGACAAGCCTCGTAGCCGGTCGAACATGATGCCGCCGGGCAGCACTGGCAAAGAACTGATGGTCATTCCCGTGCGGGTTGTGCCCAGGGACGGCCCGTCTTCGCGATAATTCGACTGCCAGAACGTGCGCAGTACATCCGCGACATGGGACCGCGCTGCATGCTCTGGCTCGCCCGGCAAACCGCGCCATAGCGCCAGGCTTGTTTCAAGCCGCCTCGACAGGTGCGCAAACGCCCGGGTGCCAGGCCCCTGGGGAGGGTGGAGCCGATACCATGTCCAGTAACTGCCGCGGGCCAGTGTCAGCGTCAGTGCCTGCTCCTCCTCCCGGCGCTGTTCGGTGATGCGCGCCAACGCTTCTGGCGCCCCCTGATCGTGGCCTTGGTCTGCGGCAAGTGCGGCTTGTCGTTCAGCGTAGGCCTGACGGATGACGGCAAACTGATCGTCGTAAGCAACCCGAACGTGATCTTCCCAGAACGCCTGCTGCGCCAGGAACTGGCTGAGCGCCTCGGACGTCTCGGCCTCGTACACAGCTGCTTCGGCCCCGACAAGATCATCTGGCGTCACATGCTCGATGTGCCTGAAACTCAAGTACGTCGGCTGGCCATAAATGCCCAACTGCTCTGCGAGCTGTGCCCGAAATGCCAGGTAGATCTCACTCGGGTTGAATGACACGGCGCGCAGACGCAGGCCGTCCATATGACGTGCAGCAAAGCGGTTCACCTGATCGAGCCTGAACAGTTCACGCCCAAGGCTACGCAGCTCACGCTCGATACGCCGGCCGTGCACCCCATCGGTACGCAATGCAACCTGCAACCTGATGATGAGGGCATCAAGGTCGACGCTGCTGCGAGGCACAGCCGCTTGCAGGAAAATTGCCTGTCGAATGTGAGCATGGTGGTACATGGCGCTTATCAACTCGCCTACCCGACGCCGCATCTCTGCGGGTTCAAGCGCAAACTTCTCGCTAGCCAGCAACGCATCGAGAAATGCGAAGAACCCGCCGCTTCCAGCCTCATGCTCTAGCGCCCGCCACTGGCTGCGATGCAGTGCCGCTTCGTGCTCGCTCACCCCTTCGAACCAGCGCTCACTGCTTCCTGCGCCCTGCTCGAGTGGTACTGCAGGCGCCCCCAGCGCCAGCCGCTCGCGTGCTACTGCCGATAGCGGATTACCCAGCAAATGCACCCGTTCGGGGTTGGCGCGCAGCGCGTTCGCCTGCGCTTCGCTGATGTCAACGATGAGGTTGTCGCGCAGATCAATCTGCCGAAGCTGCGTCAATGCAGCAGTTTCGGGTATCGATGTTAACCGGTTAGACGACAAATCCAGCCGATGCACATTGGGAAAGCGGGCGAGAAAAGCCGAGTCGACAGTTGTCAGATCCAGGCTACGCAGGGTAAGCGTGGTCACATGATCAAAACGCACCGTTTCTGGCAGTTCCGGCAGGGTGCCCAGGCGCGTGCCTTCCAACGTCAGTGCTGGATGCCCTTCAACATCGTGCACGCGTCGTTGCCAGGCATGACGAATCCGTCGTGCCATACGCACCCGTCTGAGCAACTGGATCGGCCCGGACGATTGTCGCCGCCACAGGCCCAATGCCTGATCCAGGGCACGCAGCTCTTCACACAGGCGCAGGTAGTAGTTCCAAGGGGTCAGCCCAAGCGCGCGGGCGTCTTGCGCGAAGCGTGCCATCGTACTTGAGTCAATGTCGGGGAACAGCCGTTGGATACCGCGCCGCAACGCACGATCGCTGCTCTCGCCACGCCCGCTCAGCGGGTAGCCCAGGCGACCATCGCCGAGCCGTACCGGTGGCCTGAAACCACGTCCGATCGGCGCCATGCCCAACAGCGCTGCGGCATGATCGCGCTGCTCACCGGCCCACAGCGACAGCGCCTCAGCCAGCGCCTCAGGTGAGTCGCCAGCGTTACCCAAAGCCCGCTTCTGCCAAGGGTCAAGTTGCAGCAACAGGGCCTGGAACAAAGAGTCTTCGGCCGTTGCCGATGGCAGTGGGATACCGTGCGCATCCAACGCCTGATAGCCATGGGCAGTTCTGACTACGCTACGGACTTCACTAGCCTCTTGCGCACCGGCCCAGGCAGACCGTGCGCCCAAGTGCGTATCGCCGCGCACCTCGATACGCACGCCGCGCCAAGGAGCACGGTCAGCGATCAGGCCCAGCGCCAGTTGCTCGGTATCACGATTGATCGCTGCGGCTTGCAGCAGCCCCGCGCAAGCGCGGTCCAGGCGCGTATCGCGCAAGTACCAGCGCGCGTGCTCGGCCAAGGCCAGCGGTACACGCTGGTGCGCCTGCAACTGCTCGACCAGGTCTTCACCAGCGTGTGCGATGATCTCCCGCGCGCCCAGCACCGACAACCCGGGGAAATCCCGACGCAGCAGGGTTTCGGCCTCGGACGGCCAGGGCTGCTGCGCCAGCAACTGCAGCTCGAAGCCCTCGCCTTGCAGCCCTGGCAACTGCGTGTGCAACTGTTGCCGCTGCAGCGCATCCAACACGCGGGCCGGGGGCGAGGCGTGTTCCACATGCAATCGGCGCAACAGGTCTTCATTGAGCCCTGTGGCCCGCATCACGTTATGTATGGCCTGCTCGTCGAGGTTCGCCCAATCTGCAGCGAGGTCCTTGAACAGCTGAACACTGCCGTGCCATTCATGTGGGGTCTCAAGTTCATGCTGCCAGCCACCGGCATCGTTGCCTTCAAGCAACGGTGCGTAGGCATTGCTGCGCGTGGGGTGCCGGATACGGCGCTGCTGGGTTTCGCCGTCTGCTGAGGTCACATGGCTGGCCAGGGGGGTACGCACCACTTCTGCGCCTTGCACCGTGACCACCGTGCCGACGGTGCCTTGGTGTTGAACGGCATACCCTGGCAAGTCGAGGTCGCACAACTTCACCGTGCCATCAACCGCATGCACCGGCACCAACGTTTCGACCCGTACGTTACGCGCCAGCCGGTGCGATGCTGCGCCTGCACCAGCATTCACAGCGGTCATGGCCACGGTTTCTGCAACCGCATACACATGTTCCAGAGCGCCCTGGCGGTCCCCCAGTTGCCAATCGGCATAACCCTCGTAGACCTCATCCGCCACCTGCAGCGCAGTGATGCCCAGCAACGGCAAAGCCAGCACGGGCAGCGCGAAACTTGCCAGGCCCAACGCATCAAGGGCAAAACTCAGGTAGAAATGCAGGCGCCTGTCGCGTACCTGCGCATCCACTTCTGCAGTGGGCACGCCGTGCACCTTGGCGTTGTCCAGCAGGGTGTCGATCTGCTGCGTGCGCAAATGCTCGAACAGCGGCAGCTCGATTGCTTCATGACGCCCGTCAAGCTCGACCGGCACATCCCGGTCGGTGGCTTTCAGCGCGTTATCCAGGGCGCGCACGTAGGCTTGCAGGTCACGTGCACCGATGAACCGCTGAAAGAACTCGACGTACCCAGGCAAGCGAAACTGCTTGCCCAGGGTCAAGTACAAGGCATCCCAGGACGGGTACCAGGTCAAGGGGCCTTGAGGGTCATCGGGGATCCAGCACAATATCCCCTCGAATACCTCACCAGTGGCCTCCTGATGAGTGATTTCAAACGCCACCGCACCGCGTACCCGCTGACCGAATACCCGCAGTTGCATGGGCCGCAGCCCTGAAGCCGAAAACGCCTCGGATGAAAACAACGCAACCAGCGCAGCACAATGTTCATAAGCGTGCTGCGCAATTTCCCCGTTGACCAGCGATAACCGCAACGCCGCCTCCAGGTTTGCACGCAAGCCCTCCTCGATCAGTGCTTCGAGTTGCCGACCGGCCTCCCCTGCTGGTGTCAGGTGCGCCTGGAGGTACGACTGGTACTGGCCCCCGAGGTCGAGCGAGCGGCACAGCCTGAAGAATGCCTTGGGAGCAAGCGAACAAGGCTGCCCGGTTGCATCCAGCACCGCGGTCCCCTGCATGATTGCGCTGGCGAATGTTTCGCCCTCGGTGAAATTATGCAAGGCCGATTGCAGCAAGCTGTGTTCATAAACCTGTTCTTTGACCCCATCTGGCACGTGCGCAATGTGCGAGGGGAAGCGCTGCAAGGTTCTGCGTCGCAATCTGGCCTGACGCACATCGAGCGTCAGCTGATGCTGCGCTTGCAGTGCGTGTTGCAGCAATGGAGCGGCGAACACGTCCAGCGGTGCGATCTGCGCCAGCAGGTCGTGCAGTAGCTGTTGTACCTGCTGTTGACGGCGCTGGCTTTCGTGTAACGCGTAAAGGGTATCGAGTGGGGCCTCGGTCAGCCAGGCAGGCAAGCGACTGGCAATCAAGGCATCTGTTGACGCTTCGGGAAATGGCGGGGTCTGCATCACAGGCTCCTTATGGCGAGAGCTGCGATTGCACCACTGCCAAGCGGGGGGCTGGCGGTAACTATTGCAAACCGCCCCCCCTGGCAGCGGCAGCCCTTGAATCAACCGCGCTGGCTTAGCGTGTCGAACTGCACCCGCGCGGCACGCCAACGTGCCAGCACCTGCTCATCAAGGGGATTGTTGTTGATGTTGAGCCGGTTCGGGTGCTGGCGAATCCAGATCAAGGCCCGCTCGCTCAATTCGACGATCAGATTATCGGCAAGGTCCACATACAGCTGCGGATGATGCTCCAGAAAAGCCAATGGAAATTCCCTCAGGCCTGTCGAGCGCAGCGACAGATGGGCCAGGTGGTCGAGGTTACGCAGTGGCGGGATCATGCCGATCGGGTTGCCATTCAAGGTGAAGGTTCGCAACGCGCTGAACGCTTCCAGGCGTTGGCCGCCTGAGACATCGATGACGATCTGGTTATCGCCCAGGTACAGTTCGGTCAGCTGTCTCAGCCGTTCCAGGCCCTCGGGTATCGCGGTGAGCTGGTTGCCGCGCAAATTGAGGATTTTAAGGCTGGTCAGGTTACCAATGGCCGCCGGGACATTCACTAGCCTGTTCTCGGCCACGTGCAGCTGCAACAACCGGCTCAGCCCGCCTAACGCCTCCGGCAGTTGGTCAAGGCGATTGCCGGCAAGGTCCAACTTGGTCAACCCGACCATGCGCTCGACACCCGCAGGCAACGACGCGAACTGGTTATTGCTCAGGTTCAGATACTGTAGCCGGATCAACCTGTGAATCTGATCGGGAAGGCCAGACAACAGGTTGTCACTCAGGTCCAACTGAGTCAGCAGCGTCAGGCCCTCCACACCCTCAAGCGCAGTCAGCCGGTTGCGCCGCAGATCCAGACGGGTGAGTCTGGTTAGCGTTGCCAACCCAGGCACCTCACTGACCTCGTTGTCATTCAAGATCAGTTGCGTCAGCGACGACATATGCTGAACCCCATCGACGGTGGTCAAGCGGTTGTGCTGCAGGTCCAGGCTGATCAAACGGCGCAGGCCGCTCAAGCCAGGCACCGCAGTCAGTTTGTTGCCACTCAATCGCAGGCTCCGCAACTGGGTGAAACGGCCAAGGAAATCATCCTCCAGCGAGGTCAACCTGAGATTGCTCAAGCACAGTCGGTGCAGGTTCGCGAACTGGATATCAGCTGGCAGCAGGGGCAGGCCCTCGACTGGCTCATTGCGTACTACCAACTCCTCCACACCGCCGGGTCCATAGAAATCAGGCTCCCACGCCTCACGAATCAGTTGCCCGACGCGCTGGCGGCGATGGTAATTTTCCGGCGTGGCTTGCCCCCGCCAACCACGCAGGCTGAGGTCTAGCCGCTCGACCTGCCTGGCCAGGTCACTGAACGCTGTCCAGACCGTGCGGCCCGGCCTCTGCTCCAGTTGCATCGCCAACCACATCACATCCCTTGCCGAGCGGTGCGTGAACAACTGGTGCAGCCCAGTGCGAATGGACCCGCGGGCACGCAGGTCTGCCGTGGTGAATACCTGACCGCGCAGTGGGCGCGAGGCATCGCCACCACTCAGCGGGTAGCCCAGTCGACCATCGCCAAGGCGCACCGGCGGGCGTACAGCCCCCTCTGCCGGCGCCATGCCAAGCAACGTTGCCGCGCGCTCCCGTGGTTCGCCAGCGCGAATGGCCAAGGTATGGCCAAGCTGCTCAGCCGTAGCTACACCCTCGCCAAGCACCTGCTTCTGCGCCTCATCGAGGTGCCACCATAGCGCCTGGCAGAGGCTGTCATTTTCGCTCGCCGACGGCAGTGGCGCCCCCGATTCATGCAGAGCCTGGTAACCCTGGCCACGCCTGACGATGTACCTCACTTGGCTGGCATCCTGTGCACCGCACTGGGCGAGCAGATCGCCGTCCAGGCGCTCGCTGCGCAGCTCGACCCGCACGGTTTGCGGCCACGGTGCCGCCTCTGCGATCAGACCCAGCGCCAACCGCTCGGTGTCAGCATTCACCGCTGCCGCCTGATAGAACCCTGCGCAGGCACGATCCAAGCGGCAATCATGCAACAGCCAGCGTGCTTCGGTGGCCAAGGCAAGCGGCACGCGTTGGCTGCTGTTCATGGCTTCGATCACTTCGGGCCCCGCACGCTGGGTAATCTCCCGCGCGCCACGCGGCGTCAGGCCGGGGAAGTCGCGCCTCAACACCCGCTCGGCGGGTTCTGCAGGGGCCTGCAGCCCACTCAGGTGCAGCTCGAAAGCGTCACCGTGCAACGCGGGATGCTGTGCATGCAACTGGTAGCGCTGCACAGCATCCTGCAACCGTGCAGGCGCTGGCGCATGCTCAAGGTGCAAGCGGCGCAGACGCGCTTCATCGAAGCCTGTAATGCGCATGACATGCTCGGCAGTCAGTGGCTCGAGCGCCGCCCAGGCACTGTTCAAGCGTTGCATCAGTTGCGTAGAACCCTGCCAATGCTGTGGGGTTTCCAACTGATGGCGCCAACCGCCCTCGCCATTGCCGTCGAGCAACGGCGAGTAGGCCTGCGCCCTGCTGGGGTGGCGGATGCGCAAGCCCGCCCCTTTAGCATCCTCGACCACCTGGTAGGTCGCCAGGTGGGTACGCAAGCGCATCTGCCCCACCACCTCGGCCCGCTCGCCAACGGCCAGCCTTCCATCTGGCAGCGCGTAGCCTGGCAGAGCTGCATCGATCAGGCGCAACCCATGGTTTTCGGTCAACACCGGCATCAATGCGTCCACGTAGGCAGACCGTTCGATCAGGCGCCCTGCTACCAAACCGATCGACGCCAATGCCACCCCTGCGGCCAGGTTTTCGGCAACGCCCCACAGGTGATTCAGCGCGCCTTCCCGGTCCCCTAGCTGCCAGTCGGCATACCCTTCATAAACCTCATGGCTGGCCTGCACCGCAGCGATACCCAACAACGGCAGGCCAAGCACGGGGACGAACAGGCTGGCCAGCCCCAACAGGTCAAGACCTGCACTGGCATAGTCGCCCATGCGCCGCTCGCGCTCTGCCTGGTTGGCCATGGCAGTGGGTGTGGCCAGCACGCACGCATCGTCAAGCAGCGTATCGATACGCACCTGGCGTACATGCTGAAACAGCTGCCCTTCGATCGCCTGGCTGCGGCCATCGAGCTGGACTGTCTGGCTGTTGGTATGGGTCTGCAACAAGCGTTGCAGTGTCTGGCTGAAGGCGCACCGGTCGCGCTCGCTGACGAAGCGCTGAATGAAGGCAGGATAGCCGTCCTGCCGGCACCTTTGGCCCAGGGCCTGCCACAGGTCATCCCAGCAATCATAGCGTTGCAACGCACCATGAACATAATCCGGCACCCACAGCACCACCCCCTCGAGCGGTGCGCTCGGCAGCCCCTCCTGGCGCGCTTCGAACGCCACCATCCCGCGCATCAACTTGCCCAGCAGGCGCAGCTCGAAGGGCAGCAAACGGGTTGGGTCGGACGCCACCACGGCAACTTCCGCGATGACCGGCAGGCATTGCAAGTACGTGCGCTCATCGATCTCGCCTTTGGCTGCCGCCAGGCGCACGTCGGCCTCCAGGTTGGCGCGGGCGCTTTCTTCGAGCAATGCGGCTACCTGCGTACCCGGCACGCCCGGCGCCAGCAGTATGGATTCAAGATGCCCCTGGTACTGCCCCCCGACATCCACGCTTCGGCATAGCGCAACGTAGGTTTGCGGGTCAAGCGCCTGCACCGTGCCTTCAGCGTCAACGATCACCTGGGTCTGCAGCGAGCCTGCGGGCGCGGCTTCCTGTTCGGCGAAGTTGTGCAGCGCAGCAACCAGCAACGTCACCTCGCTGACCTCGGTCTGCGACTGGCCCAACCCGCCAGGTACCGTAGACGAACCAGGAAGGATGGTGGTGCGCCGCAACTTGACCTGCCGCACATCAAGCCCAGGCAACTGTCGATCGCTCAATGCCTGGTCAAGCAACGCTTCGGCGAAGGCATCCAATGGGGTTACACGGGAAAACAGCGTCGCCAGCCTGTGCTGGGTGCGCTGCTGGTGCTGCAGGCTTGTCCGCAATTTGCCCAGGTGATCGAGTGAGGCCGTGCTGAGCCAGGTGGGTAATAGGCTGGCGATGAGGGTGTCGGTGAGATTGGGTTGCTGCGATGGCGTGGTCATGGGCGGCATTTTCCGGTTGGAGGTTCAGCCCGCAGCTAAACAGCGGTGCGCCGGGCAGCCGCACTACTTAAGTCAACCAGCGCGGCAATCGATGGATTGCCTGCGACTTGATCACGGTCACCCCCGCCATTCGTGACTACAAGTCAAATGACCTTCGCCCAGACCCGCCTTAATCATTTCACCTGAACCCCGCACACTGCTGCCCACTCGAACAGTCTCACTCAACAGGAGCACTTCCATGAGCATTCCCTCTTTCGGCCTGGGCACCTTCCGCCTCAACGGCCAAGCCGTCATCGACTCGGTCAGCTCGGCACTGCAACTGGGCTACCGCGCCATCGACACCGCACAGATCTACAAGAACGAAGCCGACGTGGGTCAGGCCATTGCCGAAAGCGGCGTGGCGCGCAGCGAGCTGTTCATCACCACCAAGATCTGGGTCGACAACTATGCAGCCGACAAACTGATCCCCAGCCTGCGCGAAAGCCTGGCCAAACTGCGCACCGACTATGTCGACCTGTTGCTGATCCACTGGCCCGCACCGGGCAATGGCATCGAGCTGCCCGAATACATGACTGCACTGGCTGAGGCCAAGGCGCTGGGCCTGACCCGCCAGATCGGTGTGTCCAACTTCAACATCGACCTGGCCCGCCAGGCCATCGAAGTGGTGGGCAAGGGCGAAATCGCCACCAACCAGATCGAGCTCAGCCCTTATCTGCAAAACAGCGCGCTGAGCGCTTTCCTCAAGGAACAGGGCATCACCGTCACCTCCTACATGACCCTGGCCTATGGCAAGGTCCTGAAGGACCCGCTGCTGGCCGAAATCGCCGCCAAGCACAAAGCCACCGTCGCGCAGGTCGCGCTGGCCTGGGCCCTGCAAATGGGTTATGCGGTAATCCCGTCCTCCACCAAGCGCGAAAACCTGGCCAGCAACCTGCTCGCCCGTGACCTGCACCTGGATACCGACGACATGGCGCGCATTGCCACCCTCGAGCGCAATGGCCGCGAAGTCAGCCCCGACGGCCTGGCGCCGCACTGGGACTGAGCCGGCTGAACCTGGGTTGCGCTACGGTGCCAGAACTCGATATTACCCCGTACAGCGCATTGTTCCGCAGCCCGCAACTATGAAGTGTCAAACGCACCCATTCTCCTCACCAGACTCGGTGACTACTCTGAACAGGTGCAAATCACCTCAGGAGTGCCTACGATGCCCCGCCCACCGCTGCCCCCCTTCACCCGCGAAACCGCCATCGAAAAAGTCCGCCTCGCCGAAGACGGCTGGAACAGCCGCGACGCGGCCAAGGTGGCACTCGCCTACACGCCCGATACGGTGTGGCGTAACCGCGTCGAGTTCCCCCGTGGCCGGGCCGAGGTGCAGGCCTTTCTGACACGCAAGTGGAACCATGAGCTGGAGTATCGCCTGATCAAGGAGCTGTGGGCCTTCACCGGCAACCGCATTGCCGTGCGTTACGCCTACGAGTACCACGATGACAGCGGCCAATGGTTCCGCGCGTATGGTAACGAGAACTGGGAGTTCGCCGACGATGGCCTGATGCACAACCGCCATTCGAGTATCAATGAGCAACCCATAGCCGAAGCGGATCGCAAGTTCCACTGGCCCCTGGGCCGGCGCCCGGACGATCACCCTGGCCTCAGTGACCTGGGGCTCTGAGCACGGCGGCCCGGTCAACCGACCGGCAGTGTGACCCTGACCTCAAGCCCGCCGCCCTGGCGGTTGCTCAGGGTCACGCTGCCGCCCTGCTCCAGCACGATGGCGCGTGCCGCCGGCAAGCCAAGGCCCACCCCGCCGGTGTCCTTGTTGCGCGAGCCTTCGATGCGGTAGAAAGGCTCGAAAACGCGCGCCTGGAGCGGCTCAGCAATGCCCGGCCCTCGGTCAAGCACCGCAATGACGAGGTGCTCGTCAGCAACGTGCAACTGCACGGTCGGCTCACAGCCGTACTTCACTGCGTTGTCGATCAGGTTCACCACCACCCGTTTGATGCCGATGGGCCGGCCCGCATAGACGCAGCGGCGCGGGCCGCTGAGGCGGATGTCCAGGCCTGCATCCCTGAAGTCATCCACCACCGTCGACAGCAATTCGCCCAGGTCAAACGCCGTGCTCGGCTCCAGCCGCGCATCGTCACGGAAGAACTGCAGTGCGGCGTCGACCATCGCCTGCATCTCGTCCACGTCCTTGAACAACTTGGCCTGCAGTTCACTGTCCTCGATGAACTCGGCGCGCAGGCGCATGCGGGTCAGCGGGGCGCGCAGGTCATGGGAGATGGCGGCGAGCATTTGCGTGCGGTCATCGAGAAAGTGCTTGAGCTGGGCCTGCGTGGCGTTGAAGGCAAGGATGGCCCGGCGCAGGTCGTAAGGGCCGACTACCGGTATCGGCGGCGCGTTGAAGTCCTTGCCAAAGCGCCGCGCCCCTTCGGCGAAACGCTCCAGAGGCTGGGCGAGGTAACGCGTGGCGAGCAGCGCCAAGGCCAGGCTGGAGGCAATCATCAACGCCAGAATGATCAGGTTGCGCGGCAGTTCATCCAGCCCCCAGCTGCGGTCGCTGGCGCGATACAGCAGCCACGACTTGTCCGACAGTTCGATCAGCAGGGCATACCCACGCTGCTGCGCCTGCGCGGGCAGATCCTGCGGTCCGAAGACCTCGATTTGCGCATCCGGGCGCTTCAACAGCGCACGCAAGGTCGGCGCGCCTTCGCGAAATTCGCTATCGGCCAGGGTCGGCAAGCCAGCGTCGGCATGCCGCCGCAGCCATTGCACGCTGTAGGCCGCATCACCCGCTGCGCTGGCCAGGGCCGGCCGCTGCGCCGCAGGCGCGGCGTCGATCATGCGGGCGACCGAGGCAACCTTGTCGATCAGGCCGCTTTCCAGCAACGGCGGTTGCGCCCACACACTGAGCAGCACACTGAACAGCCACTTGAGCAGCAGCAGGCTAAGCATGGCAGCCAGGGTGGTGAGTGCAATCCAGCGGGCGATGGTGACCCGCGGTCGCGGCAGCGCCTTGCGCACCCAGGCAAGCGGACTCATCGTTTGCTCACGCTGGCGCTGAACAGGTAGCCGACGTTGCGCAAGGTGCGGATCAGCGGCTCGCAGTCGTCATCGCGCTCAAGCTTGCGCCGCAGCCGGCTCACCTGCACATCGATGCTTCGATCATAGGCTTCGTGCGCTTTACCCCGCGCCAGGTCCAGCAATTGCTGGCGGCTGAGCACGCGCCTGGGGTGCTCGGCAAACACCAGCAGCAGTTCGAATTCGCCCGTGGACAAGGGGATCAGCACGCCCTCTGGCGAGCGCAACTCACGGCGCAGTACCTCCAGTTGCCAGCCCGAGAACTCAAGTACCGTACGCACGTCAGCGGGTGGGCTGCTCGCGCTTTCGCCTGCCCGGCGCAGCACCGCCCGCACCCTGGCCAACAGCTCACGGGCAGCGAACGGCTTGGTCAGGTAGTCGTCCGCGCCCAGCTCCAGCCCGACCACACGGTCGCTCAGCTCGCCCATGGCGGTGAGCATGATCACCGCTACCTTGTATTCGGCACGCAAGCGCTGGCACAGCACCAGGCCGCTGTCGCCCGGCAGCATCACATCAAGAATGACCAGGTCTGGCACCCGCCGTTCGAGCGCCTGCCAAAGGCCTTTGCCATCACTGGCCACATCGACTTCGTAACCATGCTGACGGAGAAACTTCTGCAGCAGGTCGAGTACTTCGACATCATCGTCGACAATCAGCAAATGGCTCACACCGGGGCACCGCGAACAGGGACAGTAAAGGCTTACTGTACGGCCATCGCGCAGCTGCCGTCATATATTTCAACCCAGAAACAAAGTGACAACCGCGAAGCAATCCGGACATTCCCAGGCAATCAATCGGCCACACCATCGGCGCCAGTTCTTGTCAGGAATGCGCCCATGCCCAACCTCCCTCATGCCTGGTCTTCAGCCCGCAATGCCCTACTCGCCCTGTCACTGCTCGCCGCCGCGGGCTGCAGTCAGCGGCCGCCTGCCAGTGCCTGCGGGCCTGTGGCCTATCAACTCAGCGACCCCGCCGAACCCGCCAACCGCGCCGTGTTCGCCTTCAACCGAAGTGTCGATGACTACCTGCTGGCACCCATCGCCCGTGGCTATAGCGCATTGCCTGATTTCACCCAGCAGGGCGTGCACAACTTCGTCGCCAACTTCGGCGAGCCCAAGGTCTTTCTCAACGACCTGCTGCAAGGCAATGGCGAGCGGGCAATGACCAGCCTTGCACGCTTCACCTTCAACACGACCCTGGGCGTGGCAGGCCTGGTCGATGTGTCCGGGAAGATGGGGCTAGCCCGACACACCTCGGACTTTGGCCAGACCTTCGGTGTGTGGAACATTGCCGATGGCCCGATCGTCGAACTGCCGTTGCTCGGCACGCACAACCTGCGCGATGCAACCGGCAGGGTGCTGGGCATTGCAGTCGCGCCGTTTGGCGACAACAGCGACACGGTCGACACCCTGGGCAACGCGGCAACGGCAGGTGGGCTGGTGGATGGCCGCGCCGACGTGCTGCCGCTGACCGACAGGCTGCGCACTCAGCCAGACTACTATCAGGCCGTGCGCGACTACACTGCCCAGCAGCGTGCCGAGCGGGTGGCCGAGGGCAAAGCTGACCAGCCAGCGCGCTGCCAGGGGGTGCCGGCCGATGCGTGATGCACAACCACCCGTGGTACTGTTCAGGCGCCTGGAGAGCAACGCCCGCCAACAGTTGCTACACGAACTGGAGGCCCGGGTCTCCGAGGATGGCCGGGACCTGATCATCAGCCGCTATCGCGAACGCTCTGGCGAGGCAGCTGCGCAGCAGCGGCACGAAGTGCACCGCCGCGTGCCCATCGCAACGCTGTTGAAGTGGATGGCCAGGGAAGGCGCAGAAGGCGAGCCATGCTGATGGCGTTTTTCGGTGTACAGTAACCCCACAACAAAGCCCGTCAAGGAGCCCGGCGATGACCGTGACGCTGTCCCCCCTGCAGATCGACTGCGATTTTGATTCCGGCAACATCCAGGTACTGGATGCCAGCAACCCTGCCCAGGTGCACCTGGCCATCCGCCCGGACACCCACAGCGGCCACTTCCAGTGGTTTCACTTCAAGGTCAGCGGGCTGACACCGGGGCAGGTCCATCGCTTCAGCCTGGATAACGCCTCCGAATCATCGTACAAGCAGGCCTGGGCCGGCTACAACGCGGTGGCCTCCTACGACCAGCAGGCCTGGTTCCGCGTACCCAGCCAGTTCGATGGCAAGGCCTTGTCGTTCGAGCTGAACGCTGAGCACGAACAGGTCTGGTTCGCCTACTTCCAACCTTACCCTCGCGCCCGCCACAACCAACTGATCGAACGCGCACGGCAAATTCCGGGGGTCGAGCTGCTGGCATGCGGCCGCAGCGTGCAGGGCCGTGACATCCCTTTGCTGCGTGCCGGCAACGGCGCACCCGGCAAACGCAAGCTGTGGCTGATCGCCCAACAGCACCCGGGCGAACACATGGCCGAGTGGTTCATGGAGGGCGTGATCGACCGCCTGCAAGCAAACGATGACAAGGTGCGGCAACTCCTGGAAAAAGCCGACCTGTACCTGATCCCCAACATGAACCCAGACGGTGCCTTCCTCGGGCATCTGCGCACCAATTTCAAAGGCAAGGACCTCAACCGCGCCTGGCAGGACGCCAGCGTCGAACTCAGCCCCGAGGTATTCTTTGCCCAGGCGCAGATGAAGCAGTACGGCGTGGATGCATTCATCGATGTGCATGGGGATGAAGAAATCCCCCACGTGTTCACCGCAGCGTGTGAAGGCAACCCCGGTTACACGCCACGCCTGGCGACGCTGGAGGAACAGTTCCGTAGCACGCTGTGCAGCGTGACGCCTGACTTCCAGACCGTGCATGGCTACACGCGCGATGAGCCTGGGCAGGCCAATACCACGCTGGCGTGCAATGCCGTGGGGATGGCCCATGACTGCCTGTCACTGACGCTGGAGATGCCGTTCAAGGACCATGACGATGCGCCTGATCCGGTTGCCGGGTGGTCGGGGGCGCGGTCGAAGGCATTGGCCGGGGCTGTGCTGGAGACGTTGCTGAAAATGGTTGACGACCTGCGTTGATCGCAAGGGCCGACCGCTAAAACTGCACATCCAGCGTCACATTGTCGGTATAGGTGGCCTCCGGCGGTGTGGCCTGGTCGGTGTACACCTTGGCGTTGTAGTTGAACACCTGGCTGCCCGTGCCGGTGCCAGCCCCCGGGTTGATGTCGGCGTCACTGCTCGAACGCCGGTCACCGGTGACCGAGCCCCAGCGCACCGCGCTGGCGCTCTTGAAAATATCGTAGGCCAGGTAGTTGTTGGCTGCAGATTTCATCCTGCGCCGCCCGCCAGACACGTTCTGCCCGTCATCCAGCCCCACCGTGTAGCTGGTACCCTTGGTGCATGTCAGGCTTACGCCCTGGTTCACCGTGGCAAACCCCGATACCACGGGTGCACTGCCGAAACTGATGGCGGGGGTGGTGATCTGGCAGTCGTTGCTCACCGTCAGGCTGACCGTGAGCGGCTGGGTGCCAGAACTGTTGTCGCGCCCAATGCACAAGCCGCCAATGCCGATGCCGTCGCAATAGTTCCAGGCCCAGCCGACGCTCAGCGTTTCCTGATAAAGCCCCGCCGCAACGTTACTGCCGACCTGGGTCCGCATGTAGATCGGTACCGCCTTGGGCGTACCATTGAGCAACCCGAGCAGGTCGAGAATGCCGTTGCGGGCGAAATCGAAGGCCACGCCCCGGGTGATCGGGTAGTTGGTGCTGCTGTCGGCATACAACGTGTAGGGGATGACGTCGCCTGTGGGGCCGACCAAGCCACCTGTGGCCGGAAGTATGGTCGCTTTGAAGGTATCGCCGCTGCCGAGCACGCTGAGCACCGAGCCGTTGCACTGCAACCCCGAATTGCTGCTGAAAGCGGTCTGTACCGTGCTGCGCACCAAGGTCGAACTGATGGTGCCAAATGTCGCGGGCACCGTTGGCACTGACGTGCATTTGCTCCATGCCACGCCTGCCGGCAGCAGCAGCAGCAGCAGCAGCGCGCTGGCCCATAACCTTCGTTGCCAGGCCTTCATCGGCACACCAATGGGCCAATCAAGGGGATCGACCCTGCACTTTCAGGCAGGTCGAATTCAACCTGGCAATGCCCGCCCCCCTCCAGCGCAACTTGCAGGCGGTTGTGCGGCGACAGGTTCTCCAGGTAGACCAACCCATCCCAGCCAACCACGGCCTGGCTGCCACTTTCCTCATGGGTCACGCGGCTGCCGAGTTTGATCACCTGCTGGTTGCCATCCACCAGTTCAATGCTCGCCGCCAGCACACGATTGATCGGGAACTCCAGCAAGTAACCACTGCCCCGACGGACCGCCACGCGTTGCTCCACTTCCGGCGCCAGGATGTCGGGCGGCAGGTCCATCGGGTCGATTTCATACTTGCCCCGGTAGTAGCCGCTGCTGTAAGGCACCAGCAGATGGCCATTGCTGTCGGTGCGGCCGATCTGCTGATTTTCGTAGCGCACCGGCACATCGGCATAGCCATTGGTGCTGACTACTACGAAGGCGTCGTCGATGCGGTTGGCGGCGAACACCCCGGCGTCCATCCACACCAGTGAGCCACTGGCATCAGCCCAACGGGTCATCTCGCCACTGCTGCCATACACACCGGCCTGCAAATGCACCGACTGCAGGCGCCAGGTGACATCGGCCTGGCGGTAAGCATCGCGGTTGCCACCGGTGGCGTAACCCAGGTTGTAGCCGACACCACCGCCCACCGGCACCGCACGGCTGTAATTGACCCGCTGCAGGTCCTCGCCTTCCTTGCTGCGCTCCACACTCATGGCCAAGGTGCCATTGAAGTCGAACGGAATCACCAGTTGCGCCTGCACGGCCCACTGGCTGTCACCAACCTCGCGGTTGCCCGACAGGTAGATGCTGGTGTTGCCCCATAGCGACTTGCTCCAGCTGAGGTTGATCAGCCGGGTGCGCGAACCGTCCCCGGCCCGGACATCGAAATAGCCGGCGCCGAGGCTGCCGTATTCGTTGAGGTTGAAGCTGACAGTGGCCTGCTCGCTGCGTTGGCTCAGCTGCATGTCCGGGCTGTCGACCCGTGACAGGTCGGCATAGTCGCCATAGCGCTGCAGGCGTTGGTAGCTGAAGCCGATGCGCTGGCTGTTGTACTGGTAGCCGAGGGCGACCTGATGGCCCTTCTCGCCCTCGAACTGGCTCTGCGCCAAGGCCGCGTTGAGCACCCCGAAGTTGCCCACTCGCATGTTGCCACCCAGCCCGCCCAGCAAAAGCGATTCAGAGGTTTCGATGTGGCTTTCGAGGGTAAAGCTGTCACTCAGGCCATAGCGCAGGCTGCCCGAGGCGACGCCTGGGCCGTAGCTGAAGTCGCGCACCGCGTAGTCGCGGCGCAGGCTACCGGCAGCTACCGAAAAGTCCGACAGACCTTTTTGCAGCAGGCTGCTGGTGACATAGAACGGCAGCGTGGTCGACACCTGCCGGCCAAGGGCGTCGGTGGTCACCACCACTGCCTCGCCGGCGCCGTTGATGAACGGCACGTTGGTCAGGGTGTAAGGGCCCGGCTGCAGCTCGGTAGTACTGGACTTGTAGCCGTTGATGAACAGGTCGAGCGAGGTCGGCACCGCCGCCTCACCGGCGAATGCAGGCAGTGGGTAGGTGACCAGGTCGGGACGGGCGCCGAAGTCTCGCGACAGTTGCAGGCCGCCGACCCGCACCGAGCTGGTCCAGGGCAAAGCACCGGTGACGAAATCACCGGCTTCGTAACTGAGCAGGCGTTGTTCATCCGTGAAGCGCCAGGTGCTGTCGTAACGCAGGAAGCCCTGGCGCGTCTGGTCGGCCTGCGCACCATTGAACGACTGACGCCACTGACCGGTGCTGGAGAAGGTTCCCCAGCTATCGAACAGGCGTAGTTCATTCCAGGCCGCCAGGTAGGTGCCGCCTTCATCGGTATCGTTGAGGTACAGGTCATAGTTGAACAACACGCCGAAGCTGCTGCGTGCATCGCTGGCCGGGTACAGGCTGCGGTCGCCGACCTGTTGGCCCGGCAGCCAGGCGGGTGGTACCTGCAACAGCAGGCGTTGGTTCGCGCTGTCGTAGTCGGTGTGCAAGCCCGGCACCGCATCCAGGGCCAGTTCGCCCTGGGGCTCGCCCGGCAGGCTGATACCGGCAGCCCGCAACACATCGCTGCTCAGGTACAGGCGCCCGGCCCGTTGTTGCACGGGCACCAGCTCAGCCTTGGGCATCTGGTTCACCAGCAGGTCGAGGTACAGCGTGGCATCGGCGGTGGCGGACATCTCCGTTGGCGGTGGCGGCAGGTCGTTGGCCAGCACCAGGCAGGGGCCGAACATGGTCAGCCCCAGGCACCAGCGGCGCGTTGTCGCCGACAGCCAGTTCACACACGGTTTCCAACCATTGCCGGGTCCTCCCTGGCCCCTGCCCTTCATTCAATTGCTGGCTCATTGCCCTTGGCGGATGGCATCCGCCGCGCTCTGGCCATTGACCCGCCCCTTGAGCACGCTGCCGGCGCTCGGCGCCAGTGGTGCAGGCCAGCGCATGCTGGCACCGGGCAGCACATAGCCCAGCAGGCCTTCGGCCAATGGTTTGCTCTGGCTGCCCTGCTGCACCACCATGTCGGTCAGGCGCGCATGCACCGGGCCGGTGTTGCGCAGTTCCACGTAGGGCTTGCCCTGCACCGTCACCGCGCGCCAGCTCAATTGCGGCTTGCCCACGCCCTCGGCGTTGCGCTTGCCCTCGGGATCGGCCTTGCCCCACAAGCCTTCGCCGTAGACGAACAGCGGCACCGAGTAGCGCATCTGCAGGCGGATGGCGGCCGTGGCGCCCTGGCTGGCGGGGTCGGCCGGTATCGCCGGGGGGATTTCATCGATGATGATGCGATAGGCCTGCTCCTGGCCGGCGGGCGAGCTGCCGGTGCGGGTCAGGCGAATCAGCTGCTTCTGCCCAGGGGCGATGTTGGCCACTGGCGGGCTGCCAATGATGTCGCGCTGCGGCTGAAACTGCTCCTGGTAATCCCCCTGGCGCCAGGCGAACACCCGCACCTGCAAGTTGGCCGGGGCGCTGCCGCGGTTTTCCAGCCACAGCGCACCGGCCTTCTGGTCGGCCTCCAGCACCGGATCAATCGGCCAGATCAGCACCGAGGTGGCGGCCCCCGCCGGCAGGCTTGCCAGCAGCAACAACCCGATCAAACCATGCGCCCACTTCGCGCCTGCCCCCATGCCACTCTCCTTAGATTGCTGTCATTGGTGCCGGCTGTTTCACCAGGTCACCGTCACTTGCACTACATCGGTGTAGGTCCCTGCCGGCAGCGTGCCGGTCAACTGGGTTCGGCCATACACCGGCAACTTGATCGCCATGGGGTCGGTGTAACTGACCGCCACGCTCTGGCCGATGCCAAAGGCTTGGCTGTAGGCCGCGTCGCGGTACAACTGGTAGGCCAGCACTTGCGTGCCGCCTGTGCGTTTGAGGTTGCGGGTGCCGCTGGCGTTGTTCTGCCCGCCGTCCAGGCTCATGCTCAAGGCCACGCCTGGGGTGCACTGGAAGGTCACCGTGCTGCCCCCCAGCGAGGTGCTCAGGGTACCGCTGGCCAGCGCCGACTCGGTGCCGAAGTTGAGGGCCCCGTAATTGCTCACGCCCCCGACCACCAGGCAGCCGGCGACGATCTGTGCAGACACCTGGAACGTGCTGGTGGGCGCCGCACCCAGGGGCGTCGCCAGCAGCACAGCGATACCCGTGAGGCCACCTGCCAGCCAGGCGCGCATGGCTCAGAACGTCAGCTCGACCGCCACGGTGTCGGTGTACACCCCCGCCGGCAGCCCCGCCTTGCCGCGTGCCTGGCCGTACAGGTTGACGGTCTGCGCCACGCCGGTGCTGGTCGGCAAGGTGATGGTGCCGTCGATATCCAGCACCTGAGTGCGCCCGGTGTCGGTGTAGAAGTCATACGGCACGAAGTTGCCGGCACCGTCGGCGAGCGCACGCGTCCCGCCGCTGGACTGGCCATCGTTGGTACCGGCCCGCACGCGGATCGCCGGTATGGTGCCCGCCGAGCACAGGATGCTCATGGCGCCACCGCTACCGCCAAGCACTTGTGCGTTGGCGGTGCCGAACAGAGCATCCTGGGTACCGAAGTCGAGGGCACCGAAGTTCAACCCTGAACTCGCGGAACTGCCGTTGACCTGGCAGGCCGAGATCAGTGTCAGCGTCGAGGTGATGTTGCCAGTCACCGTGGCGGCCTGGGCCTGGGAAGCCAAGGCCAAACCGAGGCCGGCGAGGATGCAGTGGGTGAGGTTCGTTCGCATCGGAGTCTCCTTGCGTGGTTACCAGTCCAGGGTCACTCTCAGGGTGTCGCGGTACAGCCCGGCAGGCAGCGCGCGCGGTTGCGCCACCACCACACCGTAAATCGGAATCGGAATCTGCTGGGTGCTGCTGATGGTGAAGGCGCGCGCCTGGCCGATGCCGTAGCGGCTGTTGCCGCCTGGGTCTACCGCCAGTTGATAAGGGATCAGTTCACGGCCGTTGCTCAGGCGTCGCACACCGTCGCTGCCATTCAAGCCGCCATTGATCCGCACATTGAAGGCCCGCACCTCGGGCGTGCAGCTGATCTGCAAGCTGCCTTCACCAGCCACTTCGTCGACCCGGCTGCGCAGTGGCTGGTCCCAGTTCGGGCCGCGTTCACCGAAGTCCATCAGGCCGGGGTTGCCCAGAGTCGCGGGTTGGTCGGTGCCGCTGCTGATCTGGCAGGCCGCGCTGATCACCAACCGTGCCTGGATGAAACCGGTGGTGGTGCCATGGGCCATACCGCCGGGCAACAGCAGTGGGCCAAGGGTAAGCAGCAGGATCGAGGTGCGGTTCATGGCGTCGCGTCCTTGCGCATGGTGGCGTCCCTACCAAGTGACCGTGATCTTGAGCAGGTCGCCATACAGGCCTGCCCGTGGTACCCAGGCCAGTTTGTCGATACGGGCGTATAACGGCAGTTCAATGGACCCGCTGTCCGGCACCCGTGCCGAATGCGCCACATCGACCGCAACCGGTTCGCGCCAGGCAGCGTCGCGGTACAAGCGATAAGGAATGGGCCGGGCCTTGGCGTCGTCGTTGGCCAGAAAGCGCAGCTCACCTGCGCCACCGTGCTGGCCGCCATCGACCCGCACCTGGTAGGGCGTGTCAGGGTTGCATTCAAGGCGTGGCGGCCGTTGGTTGAGGAGTACACCGCTCAAGGGCGCATCAGGGCCATCCAGACGCGCAGCGCTACCCAGGTCGATCCGACCCAACGCTTGTGCGCCAGCGTCGCGCGTCTGGTTGACGAGCATGCAGCCGCGCTGCACCAGCACCCGCACTTCCACGAGAAAGTCAGCCGCTACGGCACTGCCGCTCAACATCAGGCCCAACAACGCGACCACAAAGCGTTCCGTCACTTGATAATCCTTGTCGCTGTGTGCTCACCTGAGCGTAGCAGCGCGTTGGAATATCATTGATGGCTTCAAGCCATTTTTTTGGTACTAGCGAGAAAGCGATAGCGCGTGTTCAAGGCCACTCCTCGACAGCCGTCAGGAAAAAATCTTCTTCATCAGCGAACCCCTCGTCGCACAGTGCCTCCAATGGCCATGAGCCGGCAAATCAGCCGACATTCTGGTACGGTGCATGGCTACCCTCATCCCGTGCCAGACAGATGCGGCATGCACGGACAGGCATGACAGGAGCGTTTTCATTGATGACTGCAGACAACCCATTCGCCGAGGCCGCAGAGCGCTGTGCCCAGGAGCCTATCCAGGTGCCTGGCAGCATCCAGCCCCACGGGTTTCTGCTGGTGCTGGACGAAACCGACCTGCGCATCCTCCAGGCCAGCGAGAACACCGAGCGCTGGCTCGGCTTGCCGGCCAGGGAACTGCTGGGCCGCACGGTTGCCGACCTGGTCAGTGACGCCTTCGATGTACGGGCGCACCTTGCGCGCCTGCCCGACGACGAGGCCTTTCCTTTCCATATAGGCAATGTGCGCCTGCGCCAGGGCGCCCCCTGCACCGAGCCATTGCGCGTAATGGCCCACCGTCACGACCAGGTGCTGATCGTTGAGTTCGAGCCGGTGCTCAGGCTTGCGAACACGGCCGAGCAAGGTGATTACTACCCACTGGTGCGCAGCTTTGTCGGTAACCTGCACCTGGCTACCAGCCTTGAGGAGTTGCTGCAGCAGTCGGTGCAACAGCTCAAGCGCATCACCGGTTTTGGCCGGGTCAAGGCGTACCGTTTCGACAGCGAAGGCAACGGTCAGGTGCTGGCCGAGGTGGCCGACCCAGGCTACCCCAGCTACCTGGGCCTGTGCTTCCCCGCTTCGGACATCCCGCGCCAGGCCCGCGAGCTGTATCGGGTCAACCGTATCCGCGTGATCGAAGACGCCAACTACCAGCCCTCGCCGCTGGTGCCTGCCGCCAACCCGCGTACCGGCAAGGCACTGGACATGAGCTTCGCTGCGCTGCGCAGCGTGTCGCCGGTGCACCTGCAATACATGCGCAACATGGGCACCCTGGCGTCGATGTCGTTGTCGATCGTGGTCGACGGGCAGCTGTGGGGGCTGGTGTCCTGTCACCACGATCAGCCGCGCCCGGTGGGCCTGCCTACTCGCACCGCCTGCGAGCTGCTGGCCAGCGTGCTGTCGCTGCAGATCGAATCGCGCGAGTCTCACGCCAGCACGCGCAAACTGCTCGACCTGCGCCAGCACATCGTGCGCATGATTTCGTCGATGGCCGACCATGACAGCGTCAGTGACGGCCTGCGCGACCTGCCCGAGGTCTTGCTGGAGTTCGCCGACGCCTGCGGCGCTGCGGTGATCTCGGCCGACCGCTGCGACCTGATCGGCAAGACGCCACCGCAAGCGCAAGTCACGGCGCTGGTGCATTGGTTGGCCCAGCGCGGTGAAGACACGGTATTCCACAGCGACAACGTACGCCGCGACATCGACGAGTTGCCTGAGCTGGCGGCCCATGCCGGCGGTGTGCTGGCGGTGGCCATCTCGCAAATCCATTCGCACTACCTGGTGTGGTTCCGCCCTGAACAAGTGCGCACGGTGAACTGGGCCGGGCAGCCTGCGAAACAGCTCGGCCCGCAAGGCCAGCTGGACCCGCGGCACAGCTTCGAACGCTGGCAGGAGGACGTGCGCGGTTATTGCCAACCCTGGGACCCTTTGATCGTCGAAGGTGTGGTTGAACTGCGCACCGCCGTGCTGGGCATCGTCCTGCGCAAGGCCGAAGAGCTGGCGCAACTGGCAGGCGAGCTGCGCCGTTCGAACAAGGAACTCGAAGCCTTTTCCTACAGCGTGTCCCACGACCTGCGAGCGCCCTTGCGGCATATCGCCGGCTACACCGAGCTGCTGGGCGAGATCGAGGGCCAGGGCCTGAGCGAACGCGGTCGACGTTTTTTGCAGCATATAGAAGAAGCGGCGCATTTTGCCGGCAGCCTGGTGGACAACCTGCTGAACTTCTCGCAGATGGGCCGCTCGGCCCTGCGCCTGTCGGATGTCGACCTCAATGCCCTGGTCGACGCCATTCGCACCGAGCTGGCCCCGGACTACCAGGGCCGCGAAATCGTCTGGGATATCGCCACGCTGCCGAAGGTGATTGCCGACCCGGCGTTCATCAACCTGGCGCTGCAGAACCTCATTGGCAACGCCATCAAGTACACCCGCGGGCGTGACCCGGCGCGTATCGAAATCAGCGCCCAGGTGCATCAGGGCGAAGTCGAGGTGTGCATCCGCGACAATGGCGTGGGGTTCGACATGGCCTACGCCAACAAGCTGTTCGGCGTATTCCAGCGCCTGCACCGTATGGAAGACTTCGAAGGCACTGGGATCGGCCTGGCAAGCGTACGCCGCATCATCGAGCGCCATGACGGCCGCGTCTGGGCGCAAGGCCAGATCGACCAGGGCGCCAGTTTTCACTTCACCCTCCCGCGGCCCGCCGCGACTACATGAGGCCCCTGTACCATCATGCTCAAACCCATCCTGCTGGTAGAAGACAACCCCCGGGACCTGGAGCTCACCCTGCTGGCCCTGGAGCGCAGCCAGTTGGCCAACGAAGTCATCGTGCTGCGTGACGGCGCCGATGCCCTGGACTACCTGCTGCGCCGCAACGCCTATGCTGCACGCGACGACGGCAACCCCGCCGTGCTGTTGCTGGACCTCAAGCTGCCCAAGGTCGATGGCCTGGAAGTGCTCAAGGAAGTCCGTTCCACGCCTGACCTGCGCAGTATCCCGACGGTGATGCTGACCTCGTCTCGAGAGGAGCCCGACCTGCTGCGCGCCTACGAGCTGGGGGTTAATGCCTACGTGGTCAAGCCCGTGGAATTCAAAGAGTTCGTCGCCGCCATCTCCGACCTCGGGATATTCTGGGCCGTGCTCAACGAACCGCCACCCGGCTCGCTGCGCCTAAACCGCCGCAGCAGCAATTGAGGCCACCGCAAAGATGCTGCCAACGCCGCTGAAACTGTTGATGGTCGAAGACAGCTCGATGGACGCCGAGCTGACCCTGCTGCGCCTGGAGCGCAGCGGGCTGCACGTTGAGTCGCAGCTGGTGTTCGACCATATAGGGGTCGAGCACGCGCTGCGTGAGGCTCATTACGACCTGATCCTCTGCGACTGCGTGCTGCCCGGCTCGTCCGGCACCGACGTGCTGGCCATTGCCCAGCGCCTGGCACCGGACACCCCGTTCATCTTCCTTTCCGGCATCTACGGTGAAGAGCACGCGGTGGAGATGATCCGCCTGGGTGCCACCGACTATGTGCTGAAGAAAAACCTGCCCCTGCTACCCAAGGCCGTGCGGCGGGCCCTGACCGAGGTACAGGAGCGCCAGCGCCGACGCCGCGCCGAAGAAGCGCTGGCAGATGTCGAAGCGCGCGCACGCATCGCCATCGACGCCGCCGGCATGGGCACCTGGGACCTGCGCCCACAAGAAGGCCTGTTGCTGTGGGACGACCGCTGCAAAACCTTGTTCGGGTTGCCCACCAGCACCGAGATGAGCATGGAGGTGTTCCTGGCCGGCATCTACCCCGATGACGTCGCCATGGTCCGTGACGCCGTGCAGCATGCCATGCGTTCCGAGAGCGACGGCCACTACCGGGTCGAATTCCGTAGCGCGCTACTCGACGGCCTGGAACCGCGCTGGCTGCTCAGCAGCGGCCAGACCCAGTTCGTCGACGGCCAGTGCGTGCGCTTTTCCGGCGTGCTGCAGGACATCCATACCCAGCGCCAGGCCACCCAAGCCCTCAAGCAACTCAACGAGATGCTCGGTGAACGGGTCGAGCGCCGCACCCGTGAACGCGACCGTGCCTGGGAGCTGTCGCAGGACTTGCTGGCGGTGTTGAACAAAGACCTCACCCCGGTCGCGCTCAACCCGGCCTGGGAGGCGAGCCTGGGCCTTTCCCGCGAGCGGCTGAGCCAGGCGTCGCTGCTGCACCTGTTACCCGAACCCGATCAAGAACTGTTGCTCACCGAACTGGCCGCCCTCGCCCACGGCCGCACCAGCGCGCGCTTCGTCGGGCGCATCCTGCATGCCGGCGGCCAGCAGCGCTGGCTGTCCTGGGTGGTGGTACCGGAAGACACCCTGCTGTATGTGGTGGCCCGCGACATCACCAGCGAGCGCGAGGCCGCCCTGGGGCTGGCCGAGGCCAACACCCGCCTGCGTGAGCAAATCACCGAGCGCGAGCGCATCGAGGCCGCGTTGCAACAGATGCAGCGCCTGGAAGCAGTCGGCCAACTGACCGCTGGCGTGGCACACGACTTCAACAACCTGCTGACAGTGATCCTCACCGGTGCCAGCTTCCTTGAGCGCGACCTGAACAAGGCCGACCTGAACAAGGCACGCACCCGCCTCACGCATATTCGCGAAGCGGGCGAACGGGGTGCCAAGCTGACCTCGCAGTTGCTGGCCTTCTCCCGACGCCAGCGCCTGGAGCCGGTGCCACTGAACCTGAACCGGACCCTGGCCGGCCTTGAGGAGTTGCTGCGCCGCACCCTTGGCGGCAACGTGTCGGTGCGCCTGGACCTGGACCCGAACCTGTGGCAGGCACTGACCGACCCGACCCAGACCGAGATGATCATCCTCAACCTGGCGATCAATGCCCGGGATGCCATGCCGGACGGCGGCCAACTGGCCCTCTCGACCCGCAACACCCACATCGAGGCCCGCCCTCAGCGCCCGGAAGACCCCGACCCCGGCGAGTACGTGATGCTGAGCATCCGCGACACCGGCTGCGGCATGAGCGAAGACGTGCTGGCCAAGGTGTTCGAGCCCTTCTTCACCACCAAGGACATCGGCAAGGGCTCGGGCCTGGGACTGGCCCAGGTATTCGGCTTTGCCAAGCAGTCGGGCGGTGGCGTGCGCATCGACACCGAGCCTGGTCGCGGCACTCAGGTGGCAGTGTACCTGCCGGCGGTAAAGGATCACGTGCAGAGCGAACCGGTGGCCCCACTGCTTGCCCAGCCGACCAGTGCAAGTGGCCACAACCGCACGGTGCTGCTGGTGGATGACGACCACCTGGTACGCGACATGCTCGGCGATGTGCTGCGCCAGTACGGCTATCAGGTGCGTCAGGCGCACAGCGGTGAGCAGGCCCTGGCCTTGCTCGATGACGAGATTGACCTGTTGCTGACCGACTTTGCCATGCCCGAATTCAACGGCGCGCAGTTGGCGCTGGCGGCGCGCGAACGGCACCCGCGTTTGCCGGTGGTGTTTCTGACCGGTTATGCAGAGCTGGAGGGGTTGGAGTTGCCGGGTAGCCTGGTGATGCAGAAGCCTGTGCAGGCCGATGAACTGGCGCGTGCGCTGAGTGAACTGCTGCGCACCTCGCCGTAGTTTGCACCCCCTGCCCATGTCGCCGGCTTACCGGCGACATGGGCAGGTACAAACGCCGGAAACGACAAAACCCGGCGCTTGTCTTGCTAAGCACCGAGAAAAGAATAGGTAATGTGAAACAGAAAATGGCAGGGGCGGCTGGATTCGAACCAACGCATGGCAGGATCAAAACCTGCTGCCTTACCGCTTGGCGACGCCCCTGTATCGGATGCAGCAATTGCTGCTTTGACAATTCCAACTGCCTGACAACTGGGTTGTTGTCGTGGAATGCGCGGCACTTTAACAACATTCTTTAGAGCTGTGAACCCCCTTTATGAAAAAAAATGCTTTAAAACAGCAAGTTACTCTTCGTCACCGGCGCGAAGCGCCCATCCCCGGCAACCACC
Source organism: Pseudomonas sp. SWRI68 (assembly GCF_014269165.1). NCBI lineage: Bacteria > Pseudomonadati > Pseudomonadota > Gammaproteobacteria > Pseudomonadales > Pseudomonadaceae > Pseudomonas > Pseudomonas sp. SWRI68. Next base: position 318,951 of record NZ_JABWRU010000002.1, read on the forward strand.
CGTCGCTTTCCCCCTGCCCCGCGTCAACACAATCGTATTTCACCCTTCCAATCAGATAAGCGCACTGCATTGACCAAGGAGGCACCCATGCCTGTCTCACACGACCTTTACCAGGACTTGCACTACCCCCGCGAAATCGTCCAGCAACGTCGCCAGCAGGACAGGGCCCTGGACCGGCTCTTGGACGAGTACATGGACATCGACAACCAAGTGCTGGCCGCCGAGTCGATCTCCGCTGGCAATTTCGTCGACGAAGACCTGCGCCACCTCAAGGAACGCCGCCTGGCGGTGAAGTACATGATCGAGCGCCAACTGGAACGTAAAGGCTGAGGGCCGCGCGAACCTATCTCGTCTGGCGATCATTGCCCACTGCTTTCTCTATTGGTCAAAATGGCGGCCTTCGCGCAAGCTGCGCCCCGCCCCCTCGACCAAGGAGCTATCGATTTGCCTGCCTGGATCCCTACACCGCTGCGTCAGCTCGGCCAGCGCCTGCGCGCAAGCGCTGCCCCTCAGAGCGAATTGCTGGCCTGGTTCGAGGACAAGGCCAGCAGCCGTGGCTACCAGCTCAGCGAGGGTCAGCGTCGGGTCATCCAGTGCATGGCCGAGCAGGTGGCACAGCTGGAAAACGGACAACCGCGCAGCCTCTACCTGCATGGCTCAGTGGGCCGGGGCAAAAGCTGGCTGCTCGACGGTTTTTTCCAGGCTGTGCCGGTTGCGACCAAGCGGCGCCTGCACTTCCATGATTTCTTTGCCCGACTGCACCAGGGCATGCACCGCCACCGGGCGCTGGACGATGCCCTCGGGGCGACCCTGGACGAGCTGCTCGGCGCGTGTCGAGTGCTGTGTTTCGACGAATTCCATGTGCATGACATTGGCGATGCCATGCTGCTCACCCGGCTGTTCACCGCGCTGTTCGAGCGTGGGATATGGCTATTGGTAACGTCGAACTACGCACCGGAAGGGCTGTTGCCCAACCCGCTTTACCACGAACGTTTTCTGCCGGTGATCCGCCTGATCAACGGCCGAATGCAGGTGCTGGAAGTCGGCGGCGACACCGATTTTCGCAGCCTGCCAGCCAACCGCGAGCACCAGCGGTTTACCCAAGGTCACTATGTGTGGCCCGGCACCGCCGAGCAGCGCCAGGCACTGAACGTGCCGGGCGCGCAGCCTGCCACGCTGGATATCAACAAACGCAGCCTGCGCGCACTGGCCCATCAAGGTCGGCAGGTGATGTTTGCCTTCGACGACCTGTGCGAGCAGCCTACTGCGGTGATCGATTACCTGGCGCTGGCGGCGCAGTACGATGCGTGGGTCATCGATGGGCTGGGCGATTTGTCCGACTGCTCATTGGCCGCGCAGCAGCGATTCGTGAACCTGGTGGATGTGCTATATGACCAGGACAAGCAGCTGACGGTGATCGGGCAGCGTCCGCTGGATGAGAGCCTGGGTGGCGCGATTACCGACCTGATGCGCACGCGCAGCCGGCTGGGGCAGTTGCATCAGGTGGGGCCTGATTGATGCCGGGGCTGCCATGCAGCCCCAGCATCCCGCCTCAACCCGCCCGCGGCAGGTCCGCCAGCACCGCCTCGATTTCCCCCAGCACAGCGGGGTCATCCAGGGTCGAAGGCGGCACATAGTCCTGGCCATCGGCAATCTTGCGCAGCACCGCCCGCAAGATCTTCCCTGAGCGGGTCTTGGGCAACCGCTTGACCAGCCGCACCCGGTTGAAACACGCCAGTGCCCCGATTTCCTCGCGCACGTTGCCCACCAATTCGACCAACAACTGCGACTCGGCAATGCCTTCGCCATCCTTGAGCACCACCAGTGCCAAAGGCACCTGCCCCTTGATATCGTCATGCACGCCGATCACCGCGCATTCGGCGACCGCCGGGTGACGCGCCACCAGGTCCTCCATCTCGCCGGTAGACAGACGATGCCCGGAGACGTTTATCACGTCGTCCGTGCGCCCCATGATGTACACGAAACCGTCATCATCGAGATAACCGCCGTCGCCTGTGTGGTAGTAGCCGGGGTAGGTGCGCAGGTAGGCCTGCAGGTAGCGCTCGTGGTCGCCCCACAGCGTCTGGCTGCACCCGGGCGGCAACGGCAGCGCGATGACGATCGAGCCCTGGTGGTTGGGCCCCAGCAAATGGCCTTCATCGTCCAGCACACGTACGTTGTAGCCCGGCACGGCGCGGTTGCTCGAGCCCGCTCGCGCGGCGCTGCCGTCCAGCCCAACGCAAGGTGCGGTGACCGGCCAGCCGGTCTCGGTTTGCCACCAATGGTCGTGCACCGGTTTGCCAGTGACCCGCTCCAGCCATTCATGGGTGCTGGAGTCGAGCTTCTCCCCAGCCAGAAACAGCTGACGCAGCGAGCTCAGGTCATGCCCTTTGATCAACGCGCCGTCCGGGTCTTCCTTGCGGATTGCACGCATGGCGGTCGGCGCGCAGAACAAGGCGTTGACCTTGTATTGCTCGACCACCCGCCAATACGCCGAGGCGTCCGGGGTGCGTATCGGTTTGCCCTCATAAAACACCGTGGTGCAACCGCTCATCAACGGGCCATACACAATCAGCGAATGGCCGACCACCCAGCCCACATCGGAAATCCCCCACCACACGTCACCGGCCTGCATACCGTAGATGTGGCGCATGGCATAGCACAGCGCTACCGCGTTGCCGCCGTTTTCCCGCACGATGCCCTTGGGCTTCCCGGTGGTACCGGAGGTGTACATGATGTACAGCGGGTCACCTGCATCCAGCTCGACAGGGGCGACCGGCTTGGCCATTGCCAGCGCTTGCTGCCAATCGAGGTCGCGGCCAGGCTGCAACGGGGCGCGGGCCTGGGGCCGCTGCAATACCAGCACATTGCGCGGCTGGTGGCGGGCCAATTGCAGGGCGCGATCGACCAACGGCTTGTATTCGATCACCCGGTCGAACTCCAGGCCACAGGACGCCGTCAGCAGCAACGCGGGCCGGGCATCATCGATGCGCAAGGCCAGTTCGTTGGCGGCAAAACCGCCGAACACCACCGAATGCACCGCACCGATCCGCGCGCAGGCCAGCATGGCCATGGCCGCCTGGGGCACCATGGGCATGTAGATGATCACCCCGTCCCCCTTGTTGACCCCCAGCTGGCGCAGCAAGCCCGCCAGGCGTGCCACCTCGTCGCGCAACTGACGATAGGTATACGCCTGTTGCACGCCTGTCACAGGCGAGTCGTAGATCAGCGCCAACTGCTCGCCGCGACCTTGTTCGATCTGGTGGTCGAGGGCAAGGTGGCAGCTGTTCAGGCGGCCGTCGGCAAACCAGCGGTGGGTACCGTCCGGGTTGTCCTGCAAGGTGAGGGAAGGCGTGCGGTGCCAGGCCAGGTGCGCGGCCTGTTCGGCCCAGAATGCGGCAGGGTCGGCAATGGAATGGGCGTAGCTGTGCTGATAGCTCATGGCGTAGAAAACCCGGTACTTGTTGTTATTGAAGGGCGAAACTTGAGTATGGACCGCCACACCGGGGCCGCCATGGGACTAAAGTCACAACCGACCTGCAAATTTGCAGACAACGCCAATACGCCCCATAACGGTGCAAATTCTCTAGAATAGGCCTCCCCTTCCGCCACTGAGCACCCCATGGATATCGAACAGGCCCGTACCTTTCTGGAAATCGTGCGTTGCGGCAGCCTGGTCGCCGCCGCTGAGCGCCTGTTCGTGTCGCAGACCGCGATCACTGCACGGGTGCAGCGCCTGGAGCAGCAACTGGGCTGCCAGTTGTTCGTACGCAGCCGCAACGGCGCCAGCTTGACCAGCGATGGCGAGGCCTTCGTCAGCTATGCCAACCAGCTGGTGCAGACGTGGGAGGCAGCGCGCCGCGACCTGCCGCTGCCTGAAGGGTGCCAGCAGGTGCTGCATGTGGGCGGCGAAGTGAGCCTGGGCAACCCGATGATGCTCGACTGGGTCAGCGCCCTGCACCGCGAACTGCCCAGCCATGCCATCCGCAGCGAGGTGAGCGATGGCGAGTCGCTGCTGCGCAAGGTGGAGATGGGTCTGCTGGACGCCGCGCTGGTGTATCAGCCGACCTACGGGCCGGGCCTGCAGGTGGAGCAATTGATGGAAGAGAAGTTGATCCGCGTGCGCCGGGTTGACCAGCCAGACCCGTACATCTACATCGACTGGGGGGAGGCATTCCGCCGCCAGCACGACGCTGCCCTGCCCGACTGCGCGCGCCCGGCACTGAGCTTCAACCTCGGGCCCCTGGCTCTGCAGTTCATCCTCGACCAGGGCGGCAGCGGCTACTTCCGTACCCGCGTAGTGCAGGCCTATCTGGACAGCGGGGTGTTCGAGCGGGTACCCCAGGCACCAGAATTCACCTACCCGACATTTCTGGTGTACCCGCGCAAGCGCGACAGCGAGGCCCTGCAACAGGCATTCGCGATACTGCGCCGGCTGGTGGCCGCCGGCGCCAGCGACTGGTCACAGCGCTGGGACCCGGTGATCTGAAGCATTGCCTGCGGCGCTGAGCAACTGGCGTTTGAGGCCGGCGATCAGGTCGGTCTGGGTGACCACCCCGACCAATTGGCCAGCGTCGATTACCGGCAAGCAGTGCAGCCCTTGTTCACACAGCAAGGGCAACAGGCGCTCCAGCGGGTGCTGGCTGCTGACACTGATCACCCGCCGGCTCATCACCTGCGCCATGCGCACCGCCTTGCGCCCGAACAGGCCGCGCCAACGGAACTGCCCCCGCTGCATGGCCGGCCCGACCAGGTCGCTGAGGCTGACGATGCCTACCAACTTGCCGTGCTGCAGCACCGGCAGGGTTTTCAGGTGGTGACTGGCCAGCATCGTCCACGCCTGCTCCAGGGTGGTGTCGGGTGACGCGAACTGCACATCCCGGGACATCACCGATGCCGCCGTGATACCGCCAAGGCTGCGTTGCAGGGCATGCTGCTCGGTGGCAAGGATGATGCGTTCCAGCTCGTCGCGGGTGACGTCTACGAACTCGCCCAACTCTTCAAGCGCCTGGTCCAGATCGGCGCCGCTGACCCCCACGCGCTCACTGGGCAATGGGTCATGGGTGTGATGCAGCTCTTTGCGCGGGGCATTGCCCTTGGGGTAGCGCACGCCGGTCAAACGGTTGTAGAGCACCGCGACTGCCACCAGGATCAGCGCATTGAGCAGCACCGGCTCCAGCAGATGGTCACCCAGGGCCGTAAGCCCCGAATCGGCCAGCACTGCACTCACCGCCACCCCACCGCCCGGCGGGTGCAGGCAGCGCAGCAGGCACATCAACAGCACCGAGATCGCCAGGGCTGCGGCAGCCACCCACAGCTCAGGCCCGAAGCCCTGGCGCATGGCCAGGCCGACAGCGCCCGCCAGGGCGTAACTGCCCAGCACTGGCCAAGGCTGGGCCAAAGGGCCGGAATGCACGGCAAATACCAGCACTGCCGAGGCAGCCAAGGGGCCTAGAAGGTGCAAGGCGATGCCAGGGCCGTAGGCCAGGCTGGTCAGCCAGCCGGCGAGGAACAGGCCGAGCAGTGCACCGGCTCCAGCACGCAGCCATTCTTTAGGGGATGTATTGAGGGGCGCAGGCAACAGCCGCTGCAGACGACTTTCGGAACGCGAGGCAGGCATTGGAATAATCGGGATCGTAGTTTTTCTGGTGAAAAAGAAAGCCCAGCCGAGCTGGCCTGGGCCCTGTATTGCCAAAGCAATAGCGCAAGGGGCTCCGTCCGTGGAGAGATGGAAACTGGGAAGTTTCGTGAGGGGATTGTGCCGGGCGGGGCTTACAAGGGCCAATTCAAAAAAATGCGGCTGTACTGCAATATTTTTGCAGTGGTGATCTGGCAGGCCCCGGCGTTATCGAGCCCGGCGCGGCAACTCGATATTCACCCGCAACCCGCCCAAAGGGCTTTCGAGCAACACCAGGCGCCCGCCCCAGGCCTCAACGATGTCGCGCACGATGCCCAGCCCCAGGCCATGTCCATCGACCTGTTCATCCAGCCGCGAACCGCGCTCCAGCACCTGCAGACGCTGGCCTTCAGGGATGCCCGGGCCGTCATCGTCAACCCACAGCTGATAACCCCCTTCACGCGGCGCAATCCCCAGGCGCACCTCGCTGTCGGCCCACTTGCAGGCGTTGTCCAGCAGATTGCCCAGCAGCTCCAGCACGTCTTCGCGATCCCAGGGCAGCAACAGCCCAGGCGGTACGTCCCGCTCAAGCACCAGGCCTTCACCGTGGATCATCCCCAAGGTACCCAACAGCCCTGGCAATTCGGCATCGCAGTCGAACTGGGCACCCGGCAAGGCATCGCCCGCCAGGCGAGCCCGGTTGAGTTCGCGCACCAGGCGCTGCTGAATCTGCTCAAGCTGTGCGCGCATCTGCTCACGCACGTCGGGCAGCCCCTGCAAGCGCTCGCTGGACGCCAGGCTCAGCAGCACCGCCAACGGCGTCTTCAGCGCATGGCCCAGGTTGCCCAGGGCATTGCGCGAGCGGCGCAGGCTGTCTTCGGTGTGGCTCAGCAAATGGTTGATCTGCCCCACCAACGGTGCCAGTTCCACAGGCACTTCGGCATCCAGCTGGGAGCGCTGGCCCTGTTGCAACTGGGCGATCTGTTGACGGGCTCGCTCCAGTGGGCGCAACGAGCGCTTCACCGTGATGCGCTGCAGTACCAGCACCAGTATCAAGGCCACCAGCCCCATGCCCAGGCCGATCTGCTGCATGCGCCGGAAGCCTTCGCGCACCGGTGAGTAATCCTGCGCCACACTGATCGAGATATCCTGGCCAAGGCGTCGATAGTCAGCGCGCAGCGCCAGCAATTGCTGGCCCTCAGGGCCTAGCTCGTGGCTATCGGAAAGGCCGGGCGCAGCAGGCTTGGGCATGTCAAGGTCCCACAGCGAGCGCGAACGCCAGGTACCTTGGTCAAAATCGATGCGAAAGTAATAACCGGAAAACGGCCGCTGATAAGCGCCGGAAATACGCCGCTCATCCAGCTGCAACCCCGAAGGGCCACGCACCAGTGCCACCAACAGGTTCTCGCTTTCCTTGCGCAGGCCGTTTTCCAGGTAGCGCTGCAGGCCCGCCTCGAACAACCACAGGGTGAGCTGCGCCAGCACCACGCCCACCACCACCAGCACCGCCACCAGCCCCAGGCTCAGGCGCGCCTGGATCGACTTCACGCGACGTTCCCGGCGTAGATGTAGCCTTGCCCGCGACGGGTTTCGATCACACTGCGGCCCAACTTGCGACGCAGGTGATTGACATGCACTTCAAGCACATTGGAGTCGCGCTCGGTCTCGCCATCGTAGAGGTGTTCGGCCAGGTGGCTTTTGGAGAGGATCTGCTGCGGATGCAGCATGAAATAGCGCAGCAGCCGAAACTCGGCGGCGGTCAACTGGATATCGGCCCCATCGCGGCTCACGCACTGTCGGCTTTCATCCAGGTGCAAGCCGGCAGCTTCCAGGGTGGGCTGATTGGCCAGGCCGCGGGCACGGCGCAGCAATGCCTGGATGCGCAACTGCAACTCTTCCGGGTGGAAGGGTTTGCTCATGTAATCGTCGGCCCCAGCCTTCAGGCCCTCGATACGTTCGGCCCAGGAGCCGCGCGCGGTCAACACCAGCACCGGCGTGGCCAGGCCGCCGGCGCGCCACTGGGCCAGCACATCGAGCCCCGGCAAGCCCGGCAGGCCGAGGTCGAGGACAATCAGGTCGTAGGGTTCGCTCTGGCCCTGGTACACCGCATCACGGCCGTCGGCCAGCCAGTCCACGGCATAGCCCTGGCGTTGCAGGCCGGCGATCAGTTCATCGGCCAGCGGCACATTGTCCTCGACAAGCAACAGGCGCATTCAGTCGTCTTCCTCGTCTTTGAGCAGCACGCCGCTGCGGGCATCCAGCTTGATCTCGCGCACCACCCCGGCAGGGGTCAGCAGCTCGACCTCGTATTCGTAGCGGCCGTGTTTTTCTTCCAGCTCTGCCTCCAGCAGACGCGCCCCGGGGTAACGCCCCAGGGCTGAGTCAAGCAATTGCTCAAGCGGCAGGATGACGCCCTTTTGCCGCAGCTCAAGGGCTTCATCCTGATCGAGGTCACGGGCAACCGCCAGCGAACAGACAGCCATCAGCGCGAGGGCCAGGTAGCGAGCCTTGCGCGGTAACGCTTTCATCAGGTGTCCTGTTTGTCCTTCAGTACTTCACCCGTCTTGGCGTCCAGATCGACGTCCCACTCGACGTTTTGCGCATCACGCAGTTCGACCTTGAGGATGTAACGGCCGTACTCGTTCTCGAGCTCCGAATCGGTGATGGTAGAGCCCGGGTGTTTTGCCTTGGCCGTTTCAGCCAGTTTCTGCAGGGACTGAACGGTACCGGCTTTTTCCAGGCCGCTGATTTCGTGAGCCGGCACATCGGCCAGGGCAACGTTGGCACCAACAGCCAGAGCAGCGGCAGCGAACAGGGCAGTCAAAGTCTTCATGAGGTTCTCTCCTGAGAGATGTTCAAGTTGTCTACGGGGTTAAGATTACCCAGCGGTCCTTAATTCAACCTGAAAACAGCTGGCGCCATGATAAACTGCGCGCATTATTGATTCATACAGAGTTTTGAAAGCGTGGAAATCTTCAAGGAATTTACATTCGAATCGGCCCACCGCCTGCCCCACGTCCCTGCCGGCCACAAGTGCGGCCGGCTGCATGGTCACTCGTTCAAGGTTGGCCTGCACCTTACCGGCCCGCTCGACCCGCATACCGGCTGGATCCGCGATTTTTCCGAGATCAAGGCGATCTTCAAGCCGATCTACGAGCAACTGGACCACAACTACCTGAACGACATCCCAGGCCTGGAAAACCCCACCAGCGAAGTCATCGCCAAGTGGATCTGGGAGCAGGTAAAGCCGTTACTGCCGGAGCTGTCCAAAGTGCGTATCCACGAGACCTGCACCAGCGGATGTGAATACACCGGGGATTGATCCCAGAGGTTGCCGGCTGCCTCGCAAGGCAAACTCGCGAAGCAGCCGGATCACTTACCGCGTCAGCCCTGCCTTTGCTCGAGGGCATCGCGCAAGAAGCACGGGGCGATGTAACGCTGGTAATGCGCCTCGGAAAGCAAAAAGAACTCCCGGTCGATCGCGTCGCGCAATTGCGGCAGATCCCAGCCACGGAATTCGGGCAACAGCACCATGCCATAGGCCTCCAGGTCGCGAATCATCCGCGCCCCACGGGCGATCAACTGGTAAGCCCAGCAGTATTCCGACTGATGTTCGACAAAACGGATGGCACGCTGCTCCAGTTGCTGGCGCAGCAGGCTTTTGTCGAAGACTTCCAGCTTGGCCATCATCACCTGCACCAGCAACTGCTCCAGACGCAACCACACGGCGCGCTTCTGCGCGTCGTCGTAGCCGTTCCAGTTGATCACTTCATGGTGAAAACGCTTGCAGCCACGGCATACCGTGTCTCCGTACACCGTGGAGCACAGGCCGACGCAAGGGGTCTTGATGGACTTGTTGGACATGAAAAACAACGGCTTTGCGGAGGAATACGAGCCCATGTTAGCCCTTTGTCTAACCGGGGTCACTCGTTAAAGTCATGTTCGCCGCCTTACCTTCGGGCTTTTTTTGCCGTAGAATCATCCCGCCTTTTCAAGGCAACAATGTCCGTTGGAAGCTGTTTTCAAAGCGTCACGAGCACAGTTAATCCGGTAGAACGGCGTTGGCCCGGGCCATGCACCCTCGCATGCCCGCGCCAGCCCTCATCAGCTCCCCGTTCTGCAGGCGTAAAACTTTGAAAGCAGCTTCTGTAAGGATTCTCTGCGACCCTGGCTGGGCGGCCCAAGAAGCCGTGATTGCGCATGGGTGCATGGAATGCTGGATGAGCGTCCCGGACTCCCTTTAGGGACCACTGATGAGGGTAATAACTGTGCTTGAAGCCTACCGCAAACACATCGAAGAGCGTGCCGCCCTGGGTATCGTGCCCCAGCCGCTGAACGCCGAACAAACTGCAGGCCTGGTCGAGCTGCTGAAAAACCCGCCGGCCGGCGAAGAAGCCTTCCTCGTAGACCTGATCACCAACCGCGTACCGCCAGGGGTCGACGAAGCTGCCTACGTCAAGGCCGCTTTCCTCTCCGCCGTGGCCAAGGGCGAAGCCAAGTCGCCACTGATCGACCGCAAGCACGCCACCGAGCTGCTGGGCACCATGCAGGGCGGCTACAACATCGAAACGCTGGTCGCGCTGCTGGATGACGCCGAACTGGGCGCCGTCGCGGCCGAACAGCTCAAGCATACCCTGCTGATGTTCGATGCCTTCCACGACGTGGCCGAAAAAGCCAAGTCGGGCAACGCCCACGCCAAGGCCGTGCTGGAGTCCTGGGCTGCCGGCGAGTGGTTCACCACGCGCCCGGCCATCGCCGACAAGTACACCCTGACCGTGTTCAAGGTGCCTGGCGAAACCAACACCGACGACCTGTCCCCTGCCCCGGATGCCTGGTCGCGCCCAGACATCCCGCTGCACGCCCTGGCCATGCTGAAAATGGCCCGCGACGGTATCGAGCCTCAGCAGCCAGGTTCGGTCGGCCCGCTGGCGCAGATCGAAGCGGTCAAGGCCAAAGGCTTCCCGGTCGCCTACGTCGGTGACGTCGTCGGTACCGGTTCTTCGCGTAAATCCGCCACCAACTCGGTGCTGTGGTTCTTCGGCGACGACATCCCGTACGTGCCGAACAAGCGCGCCGGTGGTTTCTGCTTCGGCACCAAGATCGCCCCGATCTTCTACAACACCATGGAAGACGCCGGCGCCCTGCCGATCGAGTTCGACTGCACCAACCTGGGCATGGGCGACGTCATCGACGTATACCCATACAAAGGTGAAGTACGCCGTCACGACAGCGACGAACTGGTCACCAACTTCGCCCTGAAAACCGAAGTACTGCTGGACGAAGTCCGTGCTGGCGGCCGTATCCCGTTGATCGTTGGCCGTGGCCTGACCGAAAAAGCCCGCGCCGAACTGGGCCTGGGTGCGTCCGACCTGTTCAAGAAACCAGAGCAGCCTGCCGAATCCAACAAGGGCTTCACCCTGGCGCAGAAAATGGTCGGCCGCGCGTGCGGCCTGCCAGAAGGCCAAGGCGTGCGCCCAGGTGCATACTGCGAGCCGAAGATGACCACCGTCGGCTCCCAGGACACCACTGGCCCGATGACCCGCGACGAGCTGAAAGACCTGGCGTGCCTGGGCTTCTCCGCTGACCTGGTGATGCAGTCGTTCTGCCACACCGCGGCTTACCCCAAGCCGATCGACGTCACCACCCACCACACCCTGCCAGACTTCATCCGCACCCGTGGCGGCGTGTCGCTGCGCCCAGGCGACGGCATCATCCACAGCTGGCTGAACCGCATGCTGATGCCTGACACCGTCGGCACCGGTGGCGACTCGCACACCCGCTTCCCGATCGGCATCTCGTTCCCGGCCGGCTCCGGCCTGGTGGCCTTCGCCGCCGCCACCGGCGTCATGCCGCTGGACATGCCAGAGTCGATCCTGGTGCGCTTCAAGGGCAAACTGCAACCCGGCATCACCCTGCGTGACCTGGTGCATGCCATCCCTTACTACGCCATCCAGAACGGCCTGCTGACCGTCGAGAAGAAGGGCAAGAAAAACGCCTTCTCCGGCCGCATCCTGGAAATCGAAGGCCTGGACGAACTGACCGTCGAGCAAGCGTTCGAGCTGTCCGACGCCTCGGCCGAGCGTTCCGCTGCCGGCTGCACCATCAAGCTGCCGGAAAAGGCCATCGCCGAGTACCTGAAGTCCAACATCACCCTGCTGCGCTGGATGATCGGCGAAGGCTACGGCGACCCACGTACCCTGGAGCGTCGCGCCCAGGCCATGGAAGCCTGGCTGGCCAACCCTGAGCTGCTGTCGGCCGACGCCGATGCCGAGTACGCCGAAATCATCGAAATCGACCTGGCCGACGTCAAGGAGCCTGTGCTCTGCGCGCCGAACGACCCGGACGATGCCCGCCTGCTGTCTTCGGTGCAGGGCGAGAAGATCGACGAAGTGTTCATCGGTTCGTGCATGACCAACATCGGCCACTTCCGCGCTGCCGGCAAGTTGCTGGAGAAGGTCAAGGGTGGCATCCCTACCCGTCTGTGGCTGGCTCCGCCAACCAAGATGGACGCTCACCAGCTGACCGAAGAAGGCTACTACGGCATCTACGGCAAGGCCGGTGCGCGCATGGAAATGCCAGGCTGCTCGCTGTGCATGGGTAACCAGGCGCGCGTGCAGACCGGTTCGACCGTGGTCTCCACCTCGACCCGTAACTTCCCGAACCGTCTGGGCGACGCGACCAACGTGTACCTGGCATCGGCCGAGCTGGCTGCTGTCGCTTCGATCATCGGCAAACTGCCGACCGTCGAAGAGTACATGCAGTACGCCAAAGACATCGACAGCATGGCTGCCGACGTCTACCGCTACCTGAGCTTCGACCAGATTGCCGAGTTCCGCGAGGCTGCGGCCAACGCCAAGATCCCGGTGGTTCAAGCGTAATCAGCGGTAAGCAGTAACAAAAACCCCGGCAGAAGTGCCGGGGTTTTTTATTGGGCGCTCGGCCCTCAGGGATGACTCCCTACCAGTGGGAGCGGGCTTGCCCCGCGAAGAGGCCCGCAAAGGCAACCTCAGATCACGAACAGGTCGACAAACCTGTGCACCGCCGTCGATTCCAGCTTCTGCTGGTCCTCGCACAGCTCGAAAATCGCCTCACAACGCTGCCGCGCAAACCGGGTCGCCAGGTTTTCCCTGAACTTCGCCTCCAGCAAGGGTATGCCCTCCCCGCGCCTGCGCCGGTGCCCGACCGGGTACTCGACCACCACCTGCTCGGTGCTGCTGCCATCCTTGAAGAACACCTGCAGGGCGTTGGCGATGGAGCGCTTGTCAGCTTCCAGGTATTCACGTGTGAAACGCGGGTCCTCGACCACCTCCATTTTCTCGCGCAGGCGGTCGATGCTCGGATGCGCAGCGTGGAAGGCATCCTCGTAATGCTCGGCCACCAGATGGCCGAAAATCAGCGGCACTGCCACCATGTACTGCAGGCAGTGGTCGCGGTCGGCGGCATTGGCCAGCGGGCCGCCCTTGGAGATGATGCGTATCGCCGACTCCTGGGTGGTGATGACGATGCGGTCTACCTCATGCAGGCGATTACGCACCTGCGGGTGCAGGCTCACCGCCGCCTCGCAGGCGGTCTGCGCGTGGAACTCAGCCGGGAAACTGACCTTGAACAGCACGTTCTCCATCACATAGCTGGCCAGCGGCTGCGGCACGCGCAGCTCCTGCTGGGCGCTGGGTTTAAGCGCCAGGTCCTTGTTGGTATGGCTGAACGACACGTCGTAAAAGCCCCATTGCGGCGCAGTCAGCACACCCGGCACGCCCATCTCGCCACGCAGCGCGATATCGGCCAGGCGCACCCCACGACTGGAAGCATCGCCCGCCGCCCAGGACTTGCGCGAACCGGCGTTGGGCGCATGACGGTAGGTACGCAGTGCCTGGCCGTCGACGAAAGCATGGGACAACGCCGAGAGCAGTTGCTCCCGGGTGGCGCCCATCAGCTTTGCGCACACGGCCGTGGAGGCCACCTTGACCAGTATCACGTGGTCGAGGCCAACGCGGTTGAAGGAATTTTCCAGCGCCAGCACACCCTGGATCTCGTGAGCCATGACCATGGCTTCTAGCACTTCGCGCATGAGCAGTGGGCTTTCACCCTTTGCCACGTGTTTTTGCGACAGGTGATCGGCCACGGCCAGGATGCCGCCAAGGTTGTCCGAGGGGTGCGCCCACTCGGCGGCCAGCCAGGTGTCGTTGTAGTCCAGCCAGCGCACGATGCAGCCGATATCCCAAGCGGCCTTGACCGGGTCCAGCCGGTACGCGGTGCCGGGCACACGGGCGCCGTTGGGCACCACGGTGCCTTCCACCAGCGGGCCAAGGTGCTTGGTACATTCAGGGAAGCGCAGGGCCAGCAGGCCGCAGCCCAGGGTGTCCATCAGGCAGTTGCGCGCGGTGTCCAGCGCCTCGGGGGATTCGACCCGGTAGGTCAGGACATAGTCGGCGAGGGTTTGCAGCACCCGGTCGTAGTCCGGGCGCTGGTTGAGGTCTACGTTGGCGCTCATCATCTGCTCCCTTCAGAAGTACAGGGGCTGCTGTGCAGCCCCGCTTGAAGCCGAGCGCCAATGGTGCGTCAGAAGCTATCGCCGGGCACCCTCACCCAGCCTTCCATCAGCACGCGAGCACTGCGGCTCATGATTGCCTTGGTCACCGTCCACTCGCCCTTCACCTGACGCGCTTCGGCGCCCACCCGCAAGGTGCCCGAGGGGTGACCGAAACGCACGGCACTGCGCTCACCCCCGCCTGCGGCGAGGTTGACCAGCGTGCCCGGAATGGCAGCAGCGGTACCGATGGCCACTGCGGCAGTGCCCATCATTGCGTGGTGCAGCTTGCCCATGGACAACGCACGCACCAGCAGGTCGATGTCAGCCGCCGCGACAACCTTGCCACTGGACGCAGTGTAGGTGGTCGGCGGGGCGACGAAGGCCACTTTCGGTGTGTGCTGACGCCCGGCCGCCTGGTCGACATGCTCAATCAGGCCCATGCGCACGGCGCCATAGGCGCGAAGGGTCTCGAACCGCAGCAGCGCTTGCGGATCGCCGTTGATCGCGTCCTGCAGCTCGGTACCGGTGTAGCCGATATCGCCCGCATTGATGAAGATGGTCGGGATCCCTGCATTGATCAGGGTCGCTTTGAAGGTACCAACACCGGGCACTTCCAGGTCGTCCACCAGATTGCCGGTGGGAAACATCGAGCCGCCGTCGCCGTCTTCATCAGCAGCCGGGTCGAGGAACTCCAACTGCACCTCGGCGGCCGGAAAGGTCACGCCATCAAGCTCGAAATCGCCCGTTTCCTGAACTTCACCTTCGGTAATCGGTACATGGGCGACGATGGTCTTGCCGATGTTGGCCTGCCAGATCCGCACGGTGGCCATGCCGTTGCGCGGCAGGCGCGACGAATCCACCAGGCCGCTGCTGATGGCGAACGAGCCGACAGCGGCAGACAGGTTGCCGCAGTTACCGCTCCAGTCGACGAAAGCCTTGTCGATGCTGACCTGGCCGAACAGGTAGTCGACATCGTGCTCGGGCTTGATGCTGCGCGAAAGGATCACCGTCTTGCTGGTGCTCGAAGTGGCGCCGCCCATGCCATCGATTTGCTTGCCGTAAGGGTCGGGGCTGCCGATAACCCGCAACAGCAGCGCATCACGGGCTGGGCCCGGGACCTGCGCCTGCTCGGGCAGGTCTTGCAGGCGGAAGAATACGCCCTTGCTGGTGCCGCCACGGATGTAGGTGGCAGGGATCTTGATTTGTGCTGCATGTGCCATTGCTGTGCCGTCCTGTCTGAAAATGCAATAACCCTTTGGGCCGCTGCGCGGCCCCAGCCGTCAAGCGGAGGCTTCGAGGAAGTCCTGGGCAAAGCGCTGTAGCACCCCACCCGCCTCGTAGATCGACACTTCCTCGGCAGTATCCAGGCGGCAAGTCACCGGCACCTCGACCCGCTCACCGTTGCGACGCGTCACCACCAGGGTCAGGGTCGCGCGTGGCGTGCGCTGACCCAGCACATCGTAGGTCTCGCTGCCATCGAGCGCCAAGGTATTGCGGTCGGTCCCCGGCTTGAACTCCAGCGGCAGCACGCCCATGCCCACCAGGTTGGTACGATGGATCCGCTCGAAGCCTTCGGCAACGATCGCCTCGACCCCGGCCAGGCGCACGCCCTTGGCCGCCCAGTCACGCGACGAACCCTGACCGTAGTCGGCACCAGCAACAATGATCAGCGGCTGCTTGCGCTCCATGTAGGTTTCGATCGCCTCCCACATGCGGGTCACCTTGCCTTCAGGCTCCAGACGCGTCAGCGAGCCTTGCTTCACGCTGCCATCTTCCTTGCGCACCATTTCGTTGAACAGCTTGGGGTTGGCGAAGGTGGCGCGCTGCGCAGTCAGGTGGTCGCCACGGTGAGTGGCGTAGGAGTTGAAGTCCTCTTCCGGCAGGCCCATCTTCGCCAGGTATTCACCCGCCGCACTGTCCAGCATGATGGCGTTGGACGGCGACAAGTGATCGGTGGTGATGTTGTCCGGCAGCACCGCCAACGGGCGCATGCCACGCAGGCTGCGCTCACCGGCCAGGGCACCTTCCCAGTACGGCGGACGGCGGATGTAGGTGCTCATCGGGCGCCACTCATACAGCGGCGCAACCTTCGGCCCGCGGTCCTCCTCGATGGCGAACATCGGGATGTAGACCTTGCGGAACTGCTCCGGCTTGACCGCCGCACGCACCACGGCATCGATCTCTTCATCGCTCGGCCAGATATCCTTGAGGCGGATTTCCTTGCCGTCGACCACCCCCAGCACGTCTTTTTCGATGTCGAAGCGGATAGTACCGGCGATGGCATAGGCCACCACGAGCGGCGGCGAGGCCAGGAAGGCCTGCTTGGCGTAAGGGTGGATGCGCCCGTCGAAGTTGCGGTTGCCCGACAGCACGGCAGTGGCATACAGGTCGCGGTCGACGATCTCCTGCTGAATCACCGGGTCCAATGCACCGGACATGCCGTTGCAGGTGGTGCAGGCGAAAGCGACGATGCCAAAGCCCATCTGCTCCAGCTCTTTCTCCAGCCCCGCTTCTTCCAGGTACAGCTGCACCGCCTTGGAGCCTGGCGCCAGCGAGGACTTGACCCAAGGTTTGCGCGCCAGGCCGAGCTTGTTGGCATTGCGTGCCAGAAGGCCTGCGGCTATCACGTTGCGCGGGTTGCTGGTGTTGGTGCAACTGGTGATGGCGGCGATGATGACCGCGCCGTCCGGCATTTGCCCCGGCACTTCCTCCCAGGCCCCGGCGATGCCCTTGGCCGCCAGCTCGCTGGTGGCAACGCGGGCGTGCGGGTTGGACGGGCCGGCCATGTTGCGCACCACGCTCGACAGGTCGAAGCTCAGGGTGCGCTCGTAGACGGCGCCGCCCAGGCTGTCGGCCCACAGGCCGGTGGCCTTGGCGTAGGTTTCTACCAGCTTGACCTGCTGATCCTCGCGACCGGTCAGCTTCAGGTAGTCGATGGTCTGCTGGTCGATGGCGAACATCGCTGCAGTGGCGCCATATTCCGGGGCCATGTTGGAGATGGTCGCACGGTCGCCCAGGGTCAGGGCACGGGCGCCCTCGCCGTGGAACTCCAGATAGGCACCGACGACTTTCTGTTTACGCAGGAATTCGGTCAGGGCCAGCACCAGGTCGGTGGCGGTGATGTTCGGCGCCAGCTTGCCGGTCAGCTCGACGCCGACGATTTCCGGCAGGCGCATCCACGAGGCACGGCCGAGCATCACGTTCTCGGCTTCCAGGCCGCCGACACCGATGGCGATCACGCCCAGGGCGTCGACATGCGGGGTGTGGCTGTCGGTGCCGACACAGGTGTCCGGGTAGGCCACGCCGCGGTCGCTGTGGATCACCGGCGACATCTTCTCCAGGTTGATCTGGTGCATGATGCCGTTGCCCGGCTGGATCACATCGACGTTCTTGAACGCCTTCTTGGTCCAGTTGATGAAATGGAAACGGTCTTCGTTGCGGCGGTCTTCGATGGCGCGGTTTTTCTCGAACGCCTGCGGGTCGAAACCACCACACTCGACGGCCAAGGAGTGGTCGACGATCAGTTGCACCGGCACCACCGGGTTGACCTGAGCCGGGTCACCACCTTTGTCGGCAATGGCGTCACGCAGGCCGGCCAGGTCGACCAGGGCAGTCTGGCCGAGAATGTCGTGGCACACCACACGGGCCGGGAACCAGGGGAAGTCGAGATCGCGCTTGCGCTCGATCAACTGAGCCAGGGAGGCGTCGAGGGTGCTCGGGTCGCAGCGGCGCACCAGGTTTTCGGCGAGCACGCGGGAGGTGTACGGCAGGCCGTCGTAGGCGCCGGGCTTGATCGCCTCGACCGCCGCGCGGGCATCGAAGTAGTCCAGGTCGGTGCCTGGCAGATTCTTGCGGTATGCGGTGTTCATATAGTTATCAGGCTCGGTCACGGTAGTCGGTAGGTCTGGCCGTCGGGGCTGCGTTACAGCCCGCAACGGCCTTCAACTCAACGCTGTTCGATCGGCACGAACTGGCGCTGTTCGACGCCGACATACTCGGCGCTCGGGCGGATGATGCGGTTGTTGGCACGCTGTTCGAAGACATGCGCCGCCCAGCCGGTCAGGCGCGAGCAAACGAAGATCGGGGTAAACAGCTTGGTCGGGATGCCCATGAAGTGGTACGCCGACGCGTGGTAGAAGTCAGCATTGGGGAACAGGCGTTTCTGCTCCCACATGGTCTTGTCGATGGCTTCGGAAACCGGGTACAGCACCTTGTCGCCGACCTCGTCGGCCAGTTGCTTCGACCAGCCCTTGATCACCTCGTTGCGCGGGTCGGACTCTTTGTAGATGGCATGGCCAAAGCCCATGATCTTGTCCTTGCGCTCCAGCATCCTCAGCAGTTCGGCCGTCGCGTCCTGCGGGCTCTGGAAGCGCTCGATCAGCTCCATCGCCGCTTCGTTGGCACCGCCATGCAGTGGGCCGCGCAGCGAGCCAATGGCAGCGGTGATGCAGGAGTACAGGTCGGACAGGGTCGAAGCGCACACGCGCGCGGTAAAGGTCGATGCGTTGAACTCGTGCTCGGCGTAGAGGATCAGCGACACGTTCATCACTTTGACGTGCAATTCGCTGGGCTTCTTGCCGTGCAGCAGGTGCAAGAAATGCCCGCCCAGGGTGTCTTCATCGCTGGTGCAGTCGATGCGCACACCATGGTGGGTGAAGCGGTACCAGTAGCACATGACCGCCGGGAACAGCGCCAGCAGGCGGTCGGTCTTGTCGTGCTGAGCGTCGAAGGTCAGTTCCGGCTCCAGGGTACCCAGCAGCGAACAGCCAGTGCGCATCACGTCCATCGGGTGGGCGTCGCGCGGGATGCGCTCGAGCACTTCCTTGAGGGCTTGCGGCAGGTCACGCAGGCCCTTGAGCTTGTGCTTGTACTCGGCCAGCTCGGCGCTGCTTGGCAGTTCGCCGTACAACAGCAGATAGGCCACTTCCTCGAACTCGGCACCGGCCGCCAGGTCACGGACATCGTAGCCGCGGTAAGTCAGGCCGGCACCGGCCTGGCCAACGGTCGACAACGCGGTCTGGCCGGCCACCTGGCCACGCAGGCCTGCGCCACTGAGTACTTTTGCTTCGGCCATGGTGTTTCTCCTTTCTTGAATTTGTTATGGATTGCTTTCTGGCTAATTCGGCGTGCCTTGCCGGCCTCTTCGCGGCTAAAGCCGCTGCCAAAGGGGGCCGGCGCCATCGCTTACCCTTTCTTCTGCGCAAACAACGCATCGAGGCTCTGCTCGAAGGCGTGATAACCAATGGCGTCATAGAGCTCCATGCGGGTTTGCATGGTATCGATCACGTTCTTCTGGGTGCCGTCGCGACGCAGCGCGGTGTACACATTTTCGGCCGCCTTGTTCATGGCCCGGAAGGCCGACAGCGGGTACAGCACCAGCGACACGTCGACCGACGCCAGCTCTTCGGTGGTGTACAGCGGCGTGGCACCGAATTCGGTGATGTTGGCCAGAATCGGCGCCTTCACACGGTCAGCGAAGGTCTTGTACATCGAAAGCTCGGTGATGGCCTCCGGGAAGATCATGTCGGCGCCCGCCTCGACGCAGGCAGCGGCGCGGTCCAGGGCAGCGTTCAGGCCTTCGACGGCCAGGGCGTCGGTACGCGCCATGATCACGAAGCTGTCATCGGTACGCGCATCGACGGCGGCCTTGATCCGGTCGACCATCTCCTGCTGGGTGACGATTTCCTTGTTCGGGCGATGGCCGCAGCGCTTGGCACCGACCTGGTCCTCGATATGGATGGCGGCAGCGCCGAACTTGCACATCGAACGCACCGTACGTGCCACGTTGAACGCCGAGGCGCCAAAACCGGTATCGACATCCACCAGCAGCGGCAGGTCGCAGACATCGGTGATGCGGCGCACGTCGGTGAGCACATCGTCCAGGCCACTGATACCCAGGTCCGGCAGGCCGAGCGAGCCGGCAGCAACACCGCCACCGGACAGGTAAATGGCCTTGAAACCGGCGCGCTTGGCCAGCAGGGCATGGTTGGCGTTGATCGCGCCGACCACCTGCAAGGGATGTTCGGCGGCAACCGCGTCGCGGAAACGTTGGCCGGGCGTGCTCTTCACAGTCATGAATCACCTCGTGGGCTGTTGTCGTTGGCGTCCAGGTAGTGACGCTCGATGTTGCGTTTGGACGCGCCGATGTGGCGGCGCATCAGGAGTTCGGCCAGTTCACCGTCACGGTCGGCGATGGCATCAAGGATCCGGTGGTGCTCGGCAAACGCCTGGCGCGGCCGATTGGGCGTGGCGGAGAACTGGATGCGGTACATGCGCACCAGTTGGTACAGCTCGCCGCAGAGCATCTTGACCAGGGTCTGGTTGCCGCTGCCCTGGATGATCCGGTAATGGAAGTCGTAGTCGCCTTCCTGCTGGTAGTAGCCGACACCGGCCTGGAACGCCGCATCGCGCTCATGGGTGTCGAGCACCCGGCGCAGCTCGTCGATATCGGCCTGGCTCATGCGCTCGGCGGCCAGGCGGCAGGCCATGCCTTCGAGCGATTCGCGGATTTCGTACAGCTCGATCAGCTCGGCGTGGTTGAGCGACACCACCCGCGCCCCGACATGCGGTACGCGCACCAGCAGGCGCTGGCCTTCGAGCCGGTGGATGGCTTCGCGCAGCGGCCCGCGGCTGATGCCGTAGGTACGCGCCAGCTCCGGCTCGGAGATCTTGCTGCCCGGGGCGATCTCGCCCTTGACGATGGCCGCCTGGATTCGCCGAAAGACGTTTTCGGACAAGGTTTCCGTTTCGTCTGCCAACGCGGGGCTGGAAGTGGAAAGGTCCAGCATATTGTCGACACCCTGATAATCACATGGCCAGAAATTAGCTAATTAAGCGCTATCAGTCAAAGACAAAATCAACATTGTCGACAATCGTCTAAGAACGAACTAACCCTGCCCAGCCGCTGTCAGATCGCGACGCGCTGGCGTCAAGACGTCGGCGTGATAGAATGCCGCGCCTCCGACGGAGTATGGATAGCGTGTCTGTCATCTATTCATGTTGTTGACAGATGAACGAGGAAGCTTGCGCAGTCGTTGCCAGTCGCCTTGCCCCGAACCCTGCACAGTACCGCGCCAGGACTATGAGACTTACACCCGTTTTATTGCTGCTATGCCTCACCCTGCTGCCGGCCATCGGCCAAGCGGCGGGCAAGACCGTGTACGGTCTCAACGAATACGCACAGTTGGGCGACCTTGACCTGGAAGTGGCCGCCAAGCTCGACACCGGCGCCAAGACCGCCTCGCTCAGTGCCCGAGACATCAAGCGCTTCAAGCGCAACGGCGAGAGCTGGGTACGCTTCTACCTGGCCATCGATGCCGCCCACTCGCACCCGATCGAGCGCCCCCTTGCGCGCGTCAGCAAGATCAAGCGACGAGCAGGCGACTACGATGCCGAATCGGGCAAGGCCTATACCGCGCGCCCGGTCATCGAACTCGAAATCTGCATGGGCCAGGCCCTGCGCACCATCGAAGTCAACCTCACCGACCGCAGCGCGTTCCAGTTCCCGCTGCTGATCGGCTCCGAGGCGCTCAAGCACTTCGACGCGCTGGTCGACCCAAGCCTTAAATACGCGGCCGGCAAACCTGCCTGTGCCACCGACGCTCCCAAAGCAGAGTAATCCCGATGCGCTCTCTTACCCTCCATCTGAAAGTCCTGATCACCGTGCTGGTGTTGCTGGGCGTGGCGGTCACGGCTTATCAGATCTTCTTCCTCGGCATCCCGGTGACCGAGGATGAAACCGACGACCTGTGGAACATCGACGCCAAGGTCGAGTTCGTGGCCAGCACCAAAGACCCGGTCAAGGTGCAGATGTTCGTGCCGCCGCTGAACCGCGACTACGTGAGCCTCAACGAGAGCTTCATCTCCAACAACTACGGGGTGAGCGTCAACCGTGCCGACGGCAACCGCAAGGTGACCTGGTCGGCACGCCGCGCCAGCGGCAATCAGACCCTCTACTACCGCCTGGTGCTGACCAAGCGCTACAGCAACGAGAAGACCACCGTCAAAGGCCCGACCTTCCGTGACAGCCTGGCTGTCGAAGGCCCCGAAAAAATCGCCGCCGAGGCCCTGATGGCGCCGATCCGCCAGCATTCGGCCGACGTCGAGACCTTCGTCAGCGAGACCATCAAGCGGGTCAACAATCTCAACGACGACAACGTCAAGCTGCTGCTGGCCGGCGACACCTCGGCCATGAAAAAAGCCCAGATCATCGACCTGCTGCTGTCCATTGCCCACGTGCCGATGGAAAAGGTCCACACCATCCGCCTGGTCGCCGACACCCCGCAGACCCCGGAGCTGTGGCTGCGCAGCTTCAACGGCAACGACTGGCTGTACTTCAACCCGGACACCGGCGAGCAGGGCCTGCCCAGCGACCGCCTGCTGTGGTGGACCGGTGACGACAACCTGATCAGCGTCGATGGCGGCAAGAAAGCCAACGTCACCTTCAGCATGAACAACAGCGAGATGAACGCCATCCGCCTGGCCAAGCTGACCGACGAGAACACCGACGCCGACTTCCTCGAATACTCGCTGTACAGCCTGCCGCTGCAGACCCAGCAGACCTTCATGATCATGGTGATGATCCCGATCGGCGTGCTGGTGATTCTGGTCCTGCGCAACCTGATCGGCCTGCAGACCCTGGGTACCTTCACCCCGGTACTGATCGCCCTGGCCTTCCGTGAAACCCAGTTGGGCTTCGGCATCGTGCTGTTCACGGTGATCACGGCACTGGGCCTGTCACTGCGCTCGTACCTCGAACACCTCAAGCTGCAGATGCTGCCACGCCTGTCGGTGGTGCTGACCTTCGTGGTGGTGCTGATCGCCGCTATCAGCCTGTTCAGTCACAAGCTGGGCCTGGAGCGCGGGCTGTCGGTGGCGCTGTTCCCGATGGTGATTCTGACCATGACCATCGAACGTCTGTCGATCACCTGGGAAGAGCGCGGCGGCGGCCATGCCATGAAAGTGGCCATCGGCACCCTGTTCGCAGCCTCCGTGGCGCACCTGTTGATGATGGTGCCGGAGCTGGTGTACTTCGTCTTCACCTTCCCGGCGGTGCTGCTGATCCTGGTGGGCTTCATGCTGGCAATGGGCCGCTACCGCGGCTACCGCCTGACCGAGCTCGTTCGCTTCAAAGCGTTCCTGAAGAAGGCTGACGCCTGATGTTCGGACTGATCAAGACCTGGAAAGCCCTGGAGGCCCGGGGCATCATGGGTATCAACCGGCGCAACGCGGACTATGTCCTGAAGTACAACAAGCGCCACCTGTACCCGATCGTCGACGACAAGATCATCACCAAGGAGCGCGCACTCGCAGCGGGCATCCATGTGCCGGAAATGTACGGCGTCATCGAGACCGAGAAAGAGATCGAGAAGCTCGACCAGATCATTGGCGGGCGCAGTGATTTCGTCATCAAGCCGGCGCAAGGCGCCGGCGGTGACGGCATCCTGGTGATCGCCGATCGCTTCGAGGACCGTTACCGCACGGTGTCGGGCAAGATCATCAGCCACGAAGAGATCGAGCACCAGGTCTCGAGCATCCTGACCGGCCTGTACTCACTCGGCGGCCACCGTGACCGTGCGCTGATCGAATACCGGGTGACACCGGACCAGATCTTCAAGAGCATCAGCTACGAAGGCGTACCGGACATCCGCATCATCGTGCTGATGGGCTACCCGGTCATGGCCATGCTGCGCCTGCCGACCCGCCAGTCCGGCGGCAAGGCCAACCTGCACCAGGGCGCCATCGGCGTAGGTGTCGACCTGGCAACCGGCGTGACGCTGCGTGGTACCTGGCTGAACAACATCATCAGCAAGCACCCGGACACCACCAATGCGGTGGACGGCGTGCAGCTGCCCAACTGGGACGGCTTCATGAAGCTCGCAGCCGGCTGCTACGAGCTGTGCGGCCTGGGCTACATCGGTGTCGACATGGTGCTGGACCAGGAGAAGGGGCCGCTGATCCTGGAACTCAATGCCCGCCCGGGCTTGAACATCCAGATTGCCAACGACTGCGGGCTGACCCAGCGCACCCATGCCATCGAGGCGCACATTGAAGCACTGGCCAAGGATGGCCTGACCGAAGATGCCGAACAGCGTGTTCGCGTATCGCAAGGGCTGTTCGGGCACGTGCATCCGCACTGACAGCCTGCCGCTATCCAGACCTTCGCGGGTTCACCTGCGAAAGTCTGGATAGCGGCACCGGCACGCAATCGAACGGTTTAATGTCGCGCCCAGCGCTAGGCGCTTTTCCTACACAGGTCTACAATCGCCCCCTCGCTTTTACATCGCCGTCCACACTGATGCCGACCTGTACGCTCTACCCCCTGCCCTACCAGCCCGATCCCGCTGCCTATTTCGCCCGCCTGCGCCAGGCACCCGGCGCGATCCTGCTCGACAGTGCCCGCCCCGGCGCCGAACGCGGGCGCTATGACCTGTTGAGCGCCTGGCCCGTGCACTATCTGCAAGCGCAAGCAGACGAGGACGGCCGCGCGTTCCTCCAACGCCTGCGTGCAGGGCTGGCGCAACTCGGCCACGCCGAATTGCCCAATGGGGTGCAACTGCCGTTTGCCGGCGGCCTGATCGGCTACCTCAGCTACGACTTCGGCCGCCGCCTGGAGCAACTGCCCAGCCTCGCCGCAGACGACCTCAGCCTGCCCGATGCCCAGCTGGGGCTGTATGACTGGGCGCTGGTGACCGATCACCAGCTAGGCACCAGCCAACTGGTGTTCCACCCCCACCTTGCAGCTGACGAGCGCGAGCGCCTGATCACCCTGTTCCACGCAGCGGATACCCCCGCGGGTGGCAAGTTCCACCTACTCGCCGCCATGAAGGGCGATTTGCAACCCGCGCAATACGAGGCCGCATTCAACCAGGTACAGCGGTATATCCAGGCCGGCGATTGCTACCAGATCAACCTGACTCAACGTTTCCGCGCCCCCTGCGAAGGCGACCCGTGGCACGCCTATCAGGCGCTACGCAAGGCGTGCCCAACGCCGTTCTCCGGCTACCAGCAACTGGCCGACGGCAGCGCACTGCTGAGCTTTTCCCCGGAACGCTTCATCCGCGTCAGCCAGGGGCTGGTCGAGACCCGCCCGATCAAAGGCACCCGCCCGCGCGCAAGCGACCCGGACGAAGACGCCCGCAATGCCGAAGAACTGCTGCACAGCGCCAAGGACCGCTCGGAAAACCTGATGATCG
Source organism: Pseudomonas sp. SWRI68 (assembly GCF_014269165.1). Taxonomy (NCBI): domain Bacteria; kingdom Pseudomonadati; phylum Pseudomonadota; class Gammaproteobacteria; order Pseudomonadales; family Pseudomonadaceae; genus Pseudomonas; species Pseudomonas sp. SWRI68. Next base: position 344,293 of record NZ_JABWRU010000002.1, read on the forward strand.
TCGACCTGCTGCGCAACGACCTGGGCCGCACCTGCCAGATCGGTTCGGTCAAGGTGCCCGAGCTGTTCAGCCTGGAAAGCTACCCCAACGTGCATCACCTGGTCAGCAGCATCACCGGGCAACTGGCCAGCAACAAGGATGCCCTGGACCTGATCGGCGACAGCTTCCCGGGCGGCTCGATCACCGGCGCGCCCAAGATTCGTGCCATGCAGATCATCGACGAGCTGGAGCCTACCCGCCGAGCCCTGTATTGCGGCTCTCTGCTGTACATCGACGTACGCGGCGAAATGGACAGCTCGATCGCCATTCGCAGCTTGCTGGTCAAGGATGGGCACGTGAGCTGTTGGGGAGGTGGCGCGGTGGTGGCAGATTCGAACTGGGAGGCGGAGTATGAAGAATCGATTGCCAAGGTACGGGTGCTGATGCAAACCCTGCAACAGCTCTGACCCGGCGCCACAAGCCTCTATGCCGGGCGTCTAACCCCGTATTTTTTGTTACCATCACCCTATTACGAGCGCACAGCGCCACAGCCAAGATGGAAACCGCCTGATGAGCCAACCCTTCGACGTCGCCGCCCTTGCCGCGACCTATGCCAACAAGTCCCCGCAGGACATCCTCAAGCTCGCCTTCGAACACTTCGGCGACGACTTGTGGATCTCTTTCAGCGGCGCCGAAGACGTGGTACTGGTCGACATGGCCTGGAAGCTGAACAAGCAGGTCAAGGTGTTCAGCCTCGACACCGGCCGCCTGCACCCGGAAACCTACCGGTTCATCGACCAGGTCCGCGAGCAGTACAACCTGCCGATCGAACTGCTCAGCCCCGATCGCAGCAAGCTCGACCCGTTCGTCAAGGAAAAGGGCCTGTTCAGCTTCTACAAGGATGGCCATGGCGAGTGCTGCGGCATCCGCAAGATCGAGCCTTTGCGACGCAAACTGGCCACGGTAAGTGCCTGGGCCACCGGCCAACGCCGAGACCAGAGCCCGGGCACCCGCAGCCAGGTGGCGGCATTGGAAATCGACGGCGCCTTCTCGACCCCCGAGCGTACGCTGTACAAGTTCAACCCGCTGGCACAGATGAGCAGTGAGGAAGTCTGGGGCTACATTCGCATGCTCGAACTGCCTTACAACAGCCTGCACGAGCGCGGCTTCATCAGTATTGGCTGCGAGCCGTGCACACGCCCGGTGCTGCCGAACCAGCATGAGCGCGAAGGCCGCTGGTGGTGGGAAGAGTCGACCCAGAAGGAATGCGGGCTGCACGCTGGCAACCTGATCAGCAAGGCATAAATGAATGGGGCCGCTTTTGCGGCCCCTTACATTTCAGGATCAGTGCACCGGCAGCTCGACGCCGTCGAACAGCTCTTCGAGCTCCTGCTTGTTATGGCATTGAATGGCCTTGGCCATCACTTCACGGGTCAGGTGCGGGGCAAACTTCTCGATGAAGTCGCACATGAACCCACGCAGGAAGGTGCCACGGCGGAAGCCGATCTTGGTGATGCTGGCCTCGAACAACTCGCTGGCATCCAGGGCCACCAGGTCGCTGTCGAGCTTGGTGTCTACTGCCATCTTGGCGACGATACCGACACCCAACCCCAGGCGCACGTAAGTCTTGATCACGTCGGCATCCGCTGCGGTGAACACGACCTTCGGCGTCAGGCCGCGATGGTTGAAAGCCTCGTCCAGCTTCGAACGGCCAGTGAAGCCGAACACGTAGGTAACGATAGGGTATTCGGCGACCGCTTCCAGGGTCAGCTTCGGCAGCTTGGTCAGCGGGTGCCCCTGTGGTACCACGACGCAGCGGTTCCACTTGTAGCACGGCATCATGATCAGGTCGCCGAACAGCTCCAGCGCCTCGGTGGCAATCGCGAAGTCGACAGTGCCATCAGCGGCCATCTCGGCAATCTGCATGGGCGAGCCCTGGTGCATGTGCAGGGCCACTTCCGGATACTGCTTGATGAAGCTGCTGATCACCGGCGGCAGCGCATAGCGTGCCTGGGTGTGGGTGGTGGCGATGGACAGGGTGCCCTTCTTCTCGTTGGAGAATTCCTGGGCGATCTGCTTGATGCTCTCGACCTTGCGCAGGATCTCGCCAGCGGTATTGATGATGCGCTCACCGGCCGGGGTGACGCGGGTCAGGTGCTTGCCGCTGCGGGCAAAGACTTCAACACCCAGCTCATCCTCGAGCAGGCGGATCTGCTTGCTGATACCTGGCTGGGAGGTATACAGGCTCTGCGCCGTCGCGGAGACGTTGAGGTCGTGGTGCGCCACTTCCCAGATGTAGCGCAGTTGTTGAAGCTTCATAGGTTTCCCTCGGTTCAGCGGTGAGTCAGCGGCAGCAGGCAGCGACGATATATAACTATATTAGTGGTTCTGGAAATTAATCTAGAACTATTTTGTTACACGCGCCCCGTAAAAGCCTACAGCCAGCTTCACGTTTTCCTACGCCCCAAATGCTGTGCAAGCGGCACCATATATACCGGCACAGGCGACAGCTGAAGCAATCGCACCGCCGTTCGCCCAAGCGGTACATCAACCCCCGCACCTGCACTGTGGCTCCCAAAAATCAGCAGATCGACACTCAGGCGCTGGGCCTGGTCGAGGATCACCTGGGCAGGGTCACCCTGGCGCACACGCACCGCCTTGATGACAGCCAGGTCTGCCTCTTCACCCAGTTCATCGCGAAAGTTTTCCAGCACGCGTTGTTCGATATTGGCCATGACGGTGGTGACGCCCTGGCTGTGCAACTGGTCCAGCGTCTGTTCATCCAGGTAGCTTTGCAGGAGCGATTCGGCAAACTGCCCCATGGGCTCTACCGCGTGGATCACATACAGCTCTGCATTGAACGTCCGCGCCAGGGCCAGGGCGTGCTGCATGACAAAAGGGGCGTAGACACCGAGGTCGGTGGCGTACAGCATGGAGCGGATCATTCGACCTCCTCGACTGCCGCTGCGGCAGAGCAAGCTTCAGCTTAGCAGCGCGCCGCACGCACGCTTTGCCGTCCGGCGTGCTGCCGGCGCGGGCTGTGCAGGCTTCAGGGGTGCCGGCCAGCGCGGTCGATGAACGACAGTGCCTGGTAAAGCATCTGCATGCGCGGCAAGTTGCAACCTGCCGCTCGCGCCTGCGCCAACGGCTCGGCATAGATAGCCTGAAGCTCCAGCGGGCGCTGCTGCGCGTGGTCGTGGTACATGCTTGGCCAATAGTCGGGCATCCGCTCGGTGATCTGGAACAGATGCTCGGCATAGCCCTCGGGCAGTACGTGGCCGCAGGCAGCGGCACCCTGGACCACCTCGGCCATCAACGCCTGGACCAGCGCCCGGCTGTGCGGGTCGGCCATCAACGGTGTGGTGCTGGCGCCGAGCAACACCGAAAGCCCGTTATAAGGCACGTTCCACACCAGCTTTTGCCAACGCGCCTGGCTCAGGTTATCCATGGCCTGGGAATCGATGCCCGCCGCCTGGAACAACCCCGCCCCCTCCTTAACCAGCGCGGCACCGCCATCGCGGGCAGGCCCGCTGTGATAGCCAAGATTGACCGCCCCCAGCGCCTGATGGCGAATCACCCCAGGCGCCTGGCGGTTGACACAAATGAAACACAAGCCGCCGAGCAAGTGCATGTCATCGCGCAAGGCCGGACGCAACTGTGCCTCTACACCCAGGCCGTTCTGCAGCAATACCACCCTCGCATCGGGCGCGGCGGCCTGGACGATCAGCGGCGCCAACTGCTCGTTACTGGTGGCCTTGGCCCCCACCAACAGCCAGTCGCATTGCGGCATGTCGGCAGCGCTGACATAAGCCTGAACCTTCATCTGCAAGGTGCCATGCACTGCGCTTTCAAGCATCAGCCCCTGGTCGCGCACCACTTCATACTCACTGCGCAACAGGAAATGCACATCGAAACCGGCCCGTGCCAGCATCAACCCATAAAAGCCGCCGATAGCACCACTGCCGATGATGCCGATACGTGGTTTGCGCGGATGCATGCCAATCTCCAGGTAAATGTCCGTGCGCTTTTTTACACCGGTTGCTGCACCCTGGGCACCCCAATCGCACCACACCACCGCCAGCGTGGGGAAAATCCCTGGGTTGACGGGGTCAAGCCCATTGTCGCGCCCCCTGTAACGCGCTAAGGTTCGGCTCCCCGCTGCGAACATTCTTGCTGCTGGGCCGCACGGGGATTGCTGGCGGCCGGCACCCGTGACCTGACGAGTAACACGATGGCTGATTTACCGATCGACGACTTAAACGTTGCTTCCAACGAGACCCTGATCACCCCCGATCAGCTCAAGAAGGAAATCCCTCTCAGCGCCAAGGCTCTGCAGACCGTGACTGCCGGCCGCGAAGTGGTGCGCAATATCCTCGACGGCAAGGACCATCGCCTGTTCGTCGTGGTCGGCCCCTGCTCCATCCACGATATCAAGGCTGCCCACGAGTATGCCGAACGCCTGAAGGTACTGGCCGCAGAAGTGTCCGACACGCTGTACCTGGTCATGCGCGTGTACTTCGAAAAGCCGCGCACGACGGTCGGCTGGAAAGGCCTGATCAACGATCCGTACCTGGATGACTCGTTCAAGATCCAGGACGGCCTGCACATTGGTCGCCAACTGCTGCTGGACCTGGCTGAAATGGGCCTGCCGACGGCCACCGAAGCGCTTGACCCGATTTCCCCGCAGTACCTGCAGGACCTGATCAGCTGGTCGGCCATCGGCGCCCGCACCACCGAATCCCAGACCCACCGGGAAATGGCCTCGGGCCTGTCTTCGGCAGTCGGCTTCAAGAACGGCACCGATGGCGGCCTGACCGTAGCGATCAACGCCCTGCAGTCGGTATCCAAACCGCACCGGTTCCTGGGCATCAACCAGGAAGGCGGCGTATCGATCGTCACCACCAAGGGCAACCCTTACGGTCACGTGGTATTGCGCGGCGGCAATGGCAAGCCGAACTACGATTCGGTCAGCGTCGCCCTGTGCGAACAAGACCTGGCCAAGGCCAAGATCAAGGCCAACATCATGGTCGATTGCAGCCACGCCAACTCCAACAAGGACCCGGCCCTGCAGCCGCTGGTGATGGAAAACGTCGCCAACCAGATCCTCGAAGGCAACCAATCGATCATAGGCCTGATGGTCGAGAGCCATTTGAACTGGGGTTGCCAGTCGATCCCCAAAGACCTGAACGAACTGCAATATGGTGTTTCGGTCACCGATGCCTGCATCGACTGGTCCGCCACCGAGAAGACCCTGCGCAGCATGCACGCCAAGCTCAAGGATGTATTGCCACAGCGCCAGCGCGGCTGAGCAAAGACGAAAAAAGGGGCCGCGAACGGCCCCTTTTCTTTTATCTAATAGTTCAAGCCTTGCTGGAGTGACGCTGCTGGCGCTCCATGTAGCGTTCTACATAAGAGCACGACGGTATCACCGTGTAACCCATCTGCTCGGCATACTCCAAGGCCCGCTCGGTCAGTGCTGCGGCAATCCCACGCCCGCGCAGGGCGTTGGGCACGAAGGTGCGATAGATGTCCAGCGTCTGCTTGCCCAGGTCCATGTACGTCAGATAGGCACGATGACCGTCCACGCTGGTCTCGAACTGATGACCGGCCTGGTCATGGTGGATGGTCAGCGCTTCGCTCATCACAACTCCTCGCAGGTCTTCTCGGCAGACCCATACCTTAACCGATGGTGGTTGATCCGGCATAGAACCTCTACGCCACCTGTTGCCCCTTGGACCGCAAGGCGCTTGCAATGGTTCTGCACCCGGCACTCACAAGATAGTAGGCGCGGCAGGCGGGATTGCTCAAGGTGGCAGCGGTTAAAAATGGCGAGAAACGGGGTTAAATCGACTCTTCCCGGTACGCCAACAGAAGCCGGATGTTCTAGCCCTTAAGACGCTGAAGGACAGCCAAAGTCACCGTTAGTTCAACAAAAAAGTTACCGTACTACAACCGCTTGCGCGCCTTGGCCGTTTTTTCCACAAAAGCGTCGCAATGCGTGTCGGCGTGAGCTGGCGCAACATTTTTTTTGCAGTTCTTGCGCTCAGTCAGTTTACTTACTACAAGTAATGGGTACTATGTACGCCGGCCAGTTTCTCTATTCCGAGAGATGGCTCTTTAATAGAAAGTCCTTGAAGGGGAACACGATGAACAACGTTCTGAAATTCTCTGCTCTGGCTCTGGCCGCAGTTCTGGCTACCGGTTGCAGCAGCGTATCCAAAGAAACCGAAGCTCGTCTGACTGCGACTGAAGACGCAGCAGCTCGCGCTCAAGCTCGTGCTGACGAAGCCTACCGTAAGGCTGACGACGCACTGGCAGCCGCTCAGAAGGCTCAGCAGACCGCTGACGAAGCCAACGAGCGTGCTCTGCGTATGCTGGACAAAGCCAGCCGCAAGTAATAGTCCTCACGGATTGTTATGAAGCCGACCCACTTGTGGGTCGGCTTTTTTATTGCCGCTCAACACGCAGCGCACATACGAAAAGGCCTGCACTAAGGCAGGCCCTGGGCAGGTCGCGAAACCTTACTGCAATTCGGGCGGAATGCTCGTCACCATCGGTGCAGTACCCTGATTATCGACCGGCACGGCGATCTCGACAGGCATGCCATCTTCGGCGGCGACCACGTCGCGCACCATGTCCCAGTTCATCCGCAGGTTGTTCGCCAGGTCTTCACGCTTGAGCAAGGCATTGATGACCGCAGTGTGTTTGTCCACGACTGACGGGTTGCCCTGATCGTCCAGCGGAGTGTGCGCTTCGAGATAGACCTTGCCGGCACTGATACCGAACTTGTAGGGCTCGTTGATGATGCGTACCGGCGTACCGACCGGGACCATTTTCGACAGTTCGAGTACGTTGTTGTTGAGCATGCGGAAGCACCCATGGCTGGTACGCATGCCAATACCAAACTTCTTGTTCGAACCGTGAATCAGGTAACCCGGTACACCCAGGGTGAACTTGAAAGGCCCCAGCGGGTTGTCTGGGCCGGCAGGCACCACTGTCGGCAGGATATCGCCGTCGGCAGCATGCTCGGCACGGATAGAGGCCGGCGGGGTCCAGGTCGGATTCGGGGTCTTGGCGGTAATCTTGGTGTTGGCGATCGGCGAACCCCACCCTTCACGACCAATACCCAGCGGGAAGGTATGCACCACGCTCTCCCCTTTCGGGAAGTAGTACAGGCGGTACTCGGCAAGGTTGATGACGATACCTTCGCGCGGGCCGGGCGGCAGCACATAGCGGGTCGGCAGGATGATCTCGGTGCCGGCGCCCGGCAACCAGGGGTCGACACCCGGGTTGGCGGCGATCATTTCCAGGTAGCCAAGGTCGTTGGCGGTACCGATGTCGGCGAACGTGTCTTCGTACTTGGCCTTGATCACCTGCACCTGGCCGATAATGTCTTCACCAGGGGGTGGCAGTGGCAGTTCCAGCGCAGCAGCGGGGCCCGCTACCAGCAGGGCGGCCAGGGACAGGCTACGGGTGACGGCAGGAAAGCGCGGCAACATCCGGTAAATCCTTCGAAAGGTGGGTCAAGAGGATCGATTGTACACCCGCACCGATGCAAGCGGGAGGCATTGGCGGTATGCAAGCGTTTCAGATGATGAAAGGTGTGACAGTTTGCCCGTCAAAGCTGCGGCCACACCGGCCGCATGCCGCGCCGCTGGGCGTCGAGAATGGCACGGCACAGCGCGCACAGACGGTTGTCGCGGTAGATCGAGCGCTGCACGCCCGACCAGCGCGGCTGCGCGGGCAGCAGGCCGCCACACAGGGTGCGGTCGACCGGCACGCCAAGCTCAAGCTGGCGAGCGGCCAGGTGGACGCGGATTTCCTGGCAGGCAAACAGGTCGAGCTGTTCGTCAGGCTCGATCAGTTGGTAGGCATAAAGGGACCAGGCAGGGCGCGGCATCGGGGGCTCTCGAAACGGGGGGCGCAACCTTAGCCGAAACCCGCCCCCGTTTAAAGCGTCACAGCAAGGGTTTTATCTTCGGCCAGGCATTTTCCAGCAAGCGCTGCTGGGCACCTTGCGCCGGATGGATGCCATCGGCCTGCATCAACTCCGGCACGCCACCCACGCCCTCAAGGAAAAAAGGCACTAATGGCACCTGTTTTTCTGCCGCCAACTGCTCATACACCTGGGCAAACGCCGTGGTGTAGCGCACACCATAATTGGGCGGCAGGCGCATACCCAGCAGCAGCACCTTGGCACCCGCTTGCCGAGCGCTCTCGATCATCGAAGCAAGATTTTGTTGCAATTGCTGCGGCGGCTGCCCGCGCAGCCCGTCATTGCCGCCCAATTCCAGCACCACCACGGCCGGCTTGTGCGCTGCAAGCAGCGCCGGCAGCCGCGCCTGGCCTCCGGCGCTGGTGTCACCACTGATCGAGGCATTGACCACCTGATCATCGAAACCTTCGTCCTTGAGCCGGGTCTGCAACAAAGAGACCCACCCCTGGCGGCTATCCAGGCCAAAACCGGCGCTGATACTATCGCCAACCACCAGCACCGTTCCCGCCGTGGCGCTCTGGGCCAGGCAATACAAGGCCAGACCGGCACTCAACCACCACATTCGCATTGGATTCTCCATGGGCCCCAGCATTCTCGTTGCGCAGAACCTTAGCAAAGTGGTCCCCAGCGCGGAAGGCGACCTGACCATCCTCCACGCACTTTCTCTCGACCTCGCCCAGGGCGACAGCCTGGCCATCGTCGGCGCCTCGGGCTCAGGCAAGTCGACCTTGCTCGGCTTGCTGGCCGGCCTCGACCGCCCCAGCGCCGGCAAGGTTATCCTCGCCGGGCACGACCTGGGGCCACTGGACGAAGACCAACGCGCCCGCGTGCGCGCCGAGCATGTCGGGTTCGTGTTCCAGTCGTTCCAGCTTCTCGACAGCCTTAACGCACTGGAGAATGTCATGCTGCCGTTGGAGCTCGACGGGCGCCGCGATGCCCGCGAGCACGCCCGCACCCTGCTTGAACGGGTTGGCCTGGGCAAGCGCCTGAGCCACACGCCGCGCCAGCTGTCCGGCGGTGAACAACAGCGGGTGGCCATCGCCCGCGCCTTCGCCGCACAACCTGCCGTGCTGTTCGCCGACGAGCCCACCGGCAACCTCGACAGCCATACCGGCGAGCGCATCAGCGACCTGCTGTTCGAATTGAACAAGGAGCGTGGCACCACCCTGGTACTGGTCACCCATGACGAGCGCCTGGCCCGCCGCTGCCGGCGCCTGATCCGCCTGGACGCGGGGCGCCTGGTAGCCCCCGTGGAGGTCTGAGCCCGATGACCAGCATGCCCTTCTCCCGACTGTGCGGCCTGGCATTACGCCAGTTGCTGCGCGACATCCGCGCCAGCGAAGTGCGCGTGCTGTTCTTTGCCCTGCTGGTAGCCGTAGCCGCCAGCACCGCAATCGGTTACTTCGGCGCCCGCCTCAACGGCGCCATGCAACTGCGCGCCAGCGAGTTCCTCGGCGCCGACCTGGTGCTGCAGGGCAGCTCACCGGCCCGCGACGAGCAGATCAGTGCAGGCACATCACTCGGTTTGCGCCACGCACAGCTGGTCGAGTTCACCAGTGTGGTGGGCGGCGATAGCGGCATCCAGTTGTCCAGCGTCAAGGCCGCCGACGGCGCCTACCCCTTGCGCGGGCAAGTCCGCAGCGCCGCAGCACCCTATGCCGAAGAAACCCCCGGCGGTGGCCCGGCGCCCGGCGAGGCCTGGGTAGAACCGAGGTTGCTGGCCGCGCTGGGGCTGTCGATCGGCGACAGCATCGATGTGGGCATGAAAACCCTGCGCATGAGCCGTGTACTGACCTACGAACCGGACCGCGCCAATAATTTCTACAGCCTGACCCCTCGGGTAATGATGAACCTCACGGACCTGCAGGCGACCGGGGTGATCCAGCCCGGCAGCCGGGTGACCTACCGTGACCTGTGGCGCGGCGACATCGACGCACTGGCCCAGTATCGCCAGGCCGTGGAAAAAGACCTGGCGGCCAGCCAGCGCCTGCGCGACACCCGCGATGGCAACCGACAGATCGGTGGCGCCTTGAGCAAGGCCGAGCGCTATCTGAACATGGCCAGCCTGGTGGCGGTACTGCTGGCCGGCGTTGCCGTGGCCATGTCGGCCAGCCGCTACGCCGCACGGCGCCTGGATGCCAGTGCGCTGCTACGCTGCCTTGGCCTGTCCCGGCGGCAAGCGCTGGGCCTGTACTGCCTGCAACTGGCCATGCTTGGCCTGGTGGCGGCCGTGGCAGGCGCCCTGCTCGGCTGGCTGGCACAGCTGGGCCTGTTCCGGCTGCTGCATGGCCTGCTGCCGAGTGTGGTGCCACCGGGCGGCATCTTGCCGGCGCTCGCCGGTATGGGCACCGGGCTGGTGGCCCTTGCTGGCTTCGCCTTGCCGCCGCTCGCCGCCCTCGGCCAGGTGCCGCCGCTGCGCGTGTTGCGCCGCGACCTGCTGCCGGTGCCGCCCAGCAGTTGGCTGGTGTATGGCGCTGCGTTGCTGGCCCTGGGCCTGATCATGTGGCGCCTGAGCCTCGACCTGCTGCTGACGTTCGCACTGCTGGGCGGCGGCCTGGTCGCCGCCGTGGTACTCGGCGGCCTGTTGCTGCTCGGGCTCCGCAGCCTGCGCCAACTGCTGGTCGGCGCACCGCTGGCCTGGCGCCTGGGGCTGGGGCAGCTGTTGCGTCACCCCTTGGCAGCCGCTGGCCAGGCCCTGGCGTTTGGCCTGATCCTGTTGGCCATGGCGCTGGTTGCACTGCTGCGCGCCGAACTGCTCGACACCTGGCAGGCGCAACTGCCCAAGGACGCGCCGAATCACTTTGCCCTGAACATCCTGCCAGATGATCGCGAGCCGTTCGCCCAGCGCCTGCGGCAGGTCAATGCGGCCTCGGCGCCGCTATACCCGGTGACACCCGGCCGCCTGATCCAGATCAACCAGCAACCGGTGCAACAGGTCGTCAGCAAGGACTCTGCCGGCGAGCGGGCCGTACAACGCGACCTCAGCCTGACCTGGGCCGCCGAGCTACCCGACGGCAACGCGCTGACGGCGGGCAACTGGTGGCAGGCACTGCCTTCCGGCGATGAGGTGCCCGGTGTATCGGTCGAGGCAGAACTGGCCACCAGCCTGAAGCTACAACTGGGCGACCTGCTGACCTTCGACATCGGTGGCCAGCAACGCCAGGCCCGGGTCAGCAGCCTGCGCAGCGTGCACTGGGACAGTTTCCAGCCGAACTTCTACATGATCTTCCAGCCTGGAACGCTGCAGGGATTACCCACCACTTACCTCACCAGTTTCTACCTGGCCCCAGGTCATGACCTGGATGTGGTCGCCCTTTCCCGGGCCTTCCCGGCAGTGACCATCCTTCAGGTCGACGCCTTGCTTGATCAACTGCGCAGCATCCTCGCCCAAGTCACCCTGGCGGTCGAGTATGTACTGTTGTTCGTGTTGGCGGCGGGGCTGGCCGTGCTGTTCGCCGGCTTGCAGGCAACGCTCGACGAACGCATCCGCCAGGGCGCCTTGCTGCGTGCGCTGGGTGCGGCGCGGCCGTTGCTGGTCAAGGCGCGGCGTATCGAGTTTGGCCTTCTGGGCGCGGCCAGCGGGTTACTGGCCGCACTCGGTTGCGAGCTGATCACGCTGGTGCTGTACCGCTACGCCTTCGACCTGCAGTGGCACCCGCACCCATGGCTGCTGGTACTGCCACTGGTGGGGGCGGTGCTGGTGGGTGGCGCTGGGGTGCTGGGCACACGGCGGGCGCTCAATGCCAGCCCGTTGACGGTGTTGCGGGAGGGGTAAGAAACACCGTGAATGGCCGCTACAGGCAATCGCCGATCATTGCCCGTAGCGGATGCTGTTCACGTACCACGCCGCATCCCCGGTCGGGGTCTTCACCACCACTTCATCGCCCTCCTCCTTCTTGAGCAAGGCCCGGGCCATGGGGGAGTCGATCGAGATGTAGTCGTTGCGCCCATAGATTTCGTCATACCCGACAATGCGAAACTGCTTGGTCTCACCCTCGTCGTTCTCGATCTCGACCCAAGCGCCGAAAAACACCTTGCCCTCCTGCTCCGGCGAATAAGCCACCACCTTTACATCTTCAAGGCGTTTGCGCAGGTACCGCACCCGACGGTCGATCTCGCGCAACAGCTTCTTGTTGTACTGGTAGTCGGCATTCTCGCTGCGATCGCCAAGCGAAGCCGCCCAGGCGACCTTCTGGGTGATCTCGGGGCGGTACACGCGCCACAGGTGATCCAGCTCCTTCTTCAGGGCCTCATGACCTTCGGTGGTGATGATATTGGTGCTCAACAGCACTCTCCTCAACGGCGGGTAATCAGGCCTTGGCGAGCAATGCGGGTGAGATGGCCGATGACTTCGGCGGCCTCGGCAGAGGCCGGCGCCTGTATCACTGCCAGGTCGAAACGGTCGTTGCCGTACTGCGCAAGGTGGCAGCAGGTTTCGCTGAACTGGATGAGAAAGGCACGGGCCTGGCCTTTACGACGCGAAAGCCCTTCAAGGTGACGCAAAAGAGTGGGTTGATGCTGGCCACCGAGCAGGATACGCGGTGTGCGGGAAGCCTGGTTGGCAGGCAAAGGGCTCAAACAGACACTGGTACGTGGGCAACTCATGGCGCTTCTCTCAGCCTCGCGATTCCCGCTGGGCAGCGGTGGGAGGCGTCACCGAACCAGCGCTTTAGCGGTATTTCGGATGACCGGAGGGCCTTTCCTGCGCCCCGCAAGTAGCTGTTTAAATCGGCGCAGGCGGTATGCTAGAGCTACAAGCGCTAAGTTACAAGCCTCAAGCTGCATTGCTCAGCGCTTGGCCACCCGCTCCAGCACGGCACGCTCGCGGTTGAACGCCAGGAAGTACTTGTTGACGCTGTTGACGAAATTGACCGGGCCCATGCCGACCTGCTCCATGGCAATACGCTCGGTTTGGAAAAACCACTGGTTGCCGTTGAGCCCACGCCGACGCGCTTCGGCACGCATCGCCTGGACCCGCTCGGGCCCCAGGTTGTAAGCCGCCAGCACGAACGCCATGCGCTCGCGCTCGTTGATCTGTGGGCTGGCAAAGAACTTGCGCCGGATCAACGCCAGGTAGCGGGCACTGGCCTGCACATTGCCGTCCACCGTGGCGGTATTGCTCACCCCTACCCGCTGGGCGGCCGAAGGGGTGATCTGCATCAGGCCGTGGGCCCCGCCTGTGCCGCGCGCAGCGGGGTTGAGTGTCGACTCCTTGAAGGCCAGCGCCGCCAGGTTGAGCCAGTCGATCTGCTGGGCCTGGCCATGCTTCTGCAGCACCGCACGCACCGCACTGAGGCGTTGGCGATCCTTGCTCGCCAAGGGGTTGTGTACCCGGTACTGGCGGCGGTAGATACGCTCGAATGCGGCGTCCTGGTTGTCCGGCGCGCGATAGCCCTGAAGGAAGCGATCGACCGTGGCCAGCAATTGCGGCGCATCGCGCCCTACATACCAGCGCATGGCTTGCGGCGAGCCCAGGTGCACACGGCTGTCCAGGCGCAGACGCGGCATCACCCTGGCCCACCGCCGGGCAATCGGGCGCTCTACCACGGTCAGGTGGTAGATGCCGGCCTGCACCATCTCCAAGACATCCTCCACCGCCAGGGTCGAATCGACCCACTCCACCTTGATCGGCGCGCGCTTGCGCAGGGCCAGCTGCTGGTTCACCTGCTGGATCACCGGGCCGGCAGCACTGGCACTGGTCAAGGCCACGGTGCGCCCGGACAACTGCTCGACATGGCTGAAGCTGCGCTCCCCCTTGCGCCCGACCAGCAACAAGGGCACTTGGTCCAGCACCGGCGCGCTGCTGCTGACACCGCGCACCACCACCGGGTCGAGCAGTTCACCGGGCGCCGCCAGGTCGCCCTCGCCGCGCTGCAACGCACCCAGCAACTGCTCCTTGGCCCGAGGGATAAGCTTCAGCTGAATCTGCTGCCCGTCACCTGCGCGGGCATTCAGGTAATGCTCGAGCGCACGCAGGCGGTAGTATTCGATGCCGACCGGCTCGCCCTTGACCTCGCCAGAGCTGTTGCGGCTTTGATTGACCAGCACCCGCAACACCTTGCTCGCCCGAACCTGCTGCAGGTCACGCAGCTTGCTGGGCGGGATGTTCTGCTGCGGCCCCGGCAGGCGCGCCTGGGCAGCACCGGCCGTGGTCAGCCCAAGCATCAGCAGGAAGGTCAGCAGGTATCGCAGCATGCGAAAACGAGTCCGAGGTCGGTGGGCGGCACTCATGTGGCATGGCCGCCTGGTGATAAATGACGGCAGAAGACCACGGCAACCGCATGAAGTTCTTGGATTTTTCCGAGAAACGCGGATTTTGCTATGCTGGCCGCCCCGCGGCACGAGGTAGCACCATGCAACTGATCGATATTGGCGTCAACCTGACCAACAGCAGTTTCCACGACCAGCAGGCCGCCATTGTCGAGCGCGCCATCGAGGCTGGCGTGGCGCAGATGGTGCTGACCGGCACCAGCCTTGCGGTCAGCGAACAGGCACTGGAGCTGTGCCAGCAGCTGGATGCGGCCGCTGAACACCTGTTCGCCACGGCGGGCGTCCACCCCCACGATGCCAAGTCCTGGGACGCTGGCAGCGAGCGGCAACTGCGCCAATTGTTGAATGAGCAACGGGTGCGCGCAGTGGGTGAGTGCGGCCTGGACTTCAACCGCGACTTCTCCCCTCGCCCTCAGCAGGAAAAGGCCTTGGAGGCACAGCTGACGCTCGCGGCCGAACTGGGCTTGCCCGTGTTTCTGCACGAACGCGACGCCAGCGCGCGCTTGCTGGCCATCCTCAAGGACTACAGGGACCACTTGACCGGCGCTGTGGTGCATTGCTTCACCGGCGAGCGCGAGGCGTTGTTCGCCTACCTGGACCTGGACCTGCACATCGGCATCACCGGCTGGATTTGTGACGAACGTCGCGGGACGCACCTGCACCCGCTGGTCGGTAATATCCCTGAAGGGCGCCTGATGCTGGAGAGCGATGCGCCTTACCTGCTGCCGCGCAGCCTGAGGCCCAAGCCGAAAAATGGCCGTAACGAACCGGCGTTTCTGCTGGAAGTGCTGAGGGAGGTGGCGCTGCACCGGGGCGAGTCGATGGAACACACGGCAACCCATACCACCGCGGCGGCACGGGCATTCTTTCGGCTGAGCTAAGCCTGCATCGGGCCCCGTCGATACAGGCACCTCGGTTTTTTCTTGATACATATCAAGAACGGCTCTGGCAGGCGCAGGCACAATGATGGCACCTTGCCAATATTGTTTCCGCTCAACTCAGAGAAGACCTGCCCATGGGTGCCTGGCTTAGCAATATTTCCCTGAAGTACAAATTCTGGGCCGTCAACGCGGTGGCCTTTGTCACGACCCTTTTGCTGGTGCTATACGCCGTGCATCTGGAGCAGCGCGCCCGTGCGGACGCCGCCCAGGCCCAAGCGGCGGCACAGGCCCAGCTGTTGGCAGCATGGCCCGTCGGGCAAACGCTGCCCCGCCAGGCCAATGTCATCACCTGGCTGCCAGGCCAGACCCCGACCTTTGCCGGCGAACCGCTGGAGGCCCTGCGCGATGCCCAGGGCTGGGTCGAACTGCCCGCTGCCTGGCTGCTTGGCGATAACCCCCTGCGCGGCGCCCAGGTGCTGCGCAACGGCGATCAGCAACTGGCCGTGCTGGCCCAGTCGCCGAGCGTACGCCAGGTGTTCTTCGAACGTTTCACCAACTATGCCGTGTGCGTGCTGATACTGATGCTGGCCATGCTTGGCGCCTCGCAGTTGCTGATCCGCTTTCTGCTCAGCCAGCTCAACACCCTCAAGGACGTCATGCTCCATGTGGAGAAGACCGGCGACCTGTCGGCACGCGTACCCCTGGCGTGCGGCGACGAAGTCGGCCAGATGGCGGGCGCCTTCAACGCCATGCAAGGCACCTATCACCGCGTGGTCAGCACTGTGGCCCACACTGCCGCACAGCTCGACGCCGGCGCCGCACGCCTGGCGGCGAGCATGAATGACGTACGCCACGGTATGCTCGGCCAGCAGAGCGAGACCGACCAGGCCGCCACGGCCATCAACCAGATGTCGGCCACGGTGCACCATATCGCCCAGCATGCCGGCGCCACACGCGACCTGTCGCAGACCGCCGATACCCTCGCCGGCAGCGGCCAGGAGGTCGTCAGCCGCGTTCAGGACTCGATTTCCGGGCTGTCCAGCGGCGTGCAGCAGACCGCCGAGATGATCCGCCAACTGGCCGAGGACAGCCAGAAGATCAATGGCGTGGTCGGGGTGATCCACAGCATTGCCGAACAAACCAACCTGCTGGCACTCAATGCCGCCATCGAAGCAGCCCGTGCCGGTGACTTGGGCCGCGGCTTCGCAGTGGTCGCCGATGAGGTACGCAACTTGGCCAAGCGCGTGCAGACGTCCACGGACGAAATCACCACCATGGTCTCGGCGCTTCAGTCCGGCACCCGCGATGCAGTCGAGTTCATGCAGGAGAGCTCGTACAAGGCTGACGATTGCGTCCGGCAGGCCCAGGCAGCCGGTGCAGCGCTGGCCGAGATCACCGGTGCGGTCGCGCAGATGCGCGAAAGCAACACCCAGATCGCCGTGGCTGCCGAACAGCAGAGCCAGGTGGCCGAAGAAATGAACCGGGCAGTGGTGAGTATCCGCGACGTCACCGAACACACCGTGCAACAGACCGTCGGCTCGGCCACCACCAGCAACGAACTGGCGACGCTGGCCGGTGAGCTGAACAAGGTGATAGGCCAGCTCAAGCTATAGCCCCCATTTACAGTCACGATAGCCAGCCTCGATTGGCCCCCTTCCGGGGGCCGCACTAAGCTTTGGACATGACCGAGAGGACCTGCCCATGAGCAAACGCCTACCCAACCTGCCCGCCTGGCAATGGCGCGGGTACCACCATAATCACCGTCACCCGGCCAACCTGGTACTGCACCTGATCGCCGTGCCGCTGTTCATTCTCGGCGCATTACTGGTGCTGTCCGGCCTATTCGCCCTGGACCTGGGGCAGATCGCCGTTGGCGTCATCTCCCTGATTGCCGGCCTGGGCCTGCAGCGCCACGGGCATCGCCTCGAAGCCGAACAACCGGAGCCATTCGCCAACCGCAAAGACGCCGTGCAGCGCCTGCTGACCGAGCAGTTCATCACCTTTCCACGCTTTGTGCTGAGCGGCGCCTGGTGGCGTGCCTGGCGCGAGCGGCACAAGCATCGCCGTTGACCCTGCCGCCCATTACGGCTAAGCGAAAACCGTCACCGTCTGCCGGCTCAATGCCAGCAACTCGCCCTCTGCGGACCACAGCGCGGCGGCGGCATGCCCATAACCCTCACGAGCGTGCTCGGTCTCGACGCAATAGCGGCACCAGTCCAGTGTCGACAACTGCGGTATGGGCTGGATGAATTCGATGGTCCAGGTCAGTGTGCTACCCGCCGCCGGCCGCTTCAGGTACGGCAACAGGCTGGGCGGCCAGGCATCTACCAGTGCCAGCAGATGAGCCTCGTTCAACGGCTCGTCAGCGATGTCCCGCAAGCGTACCCAGCCCCCCATCTGCCGCGAATCGTTACCACTGAACGGCAGCCCACCAACCGCCCAACGCAGGGCTACATGGCGCATGAACTCTGGGGTCACACCTTTGATGTAGGGAAGCTCAGGGGCAGCCTGCTCCAGCGGCTTCATGGCAACCGCAGCCTTAGCCGGGACCTCGACCTCCGAGGAGCGACCCGCACCGAAATTGCCCTGCACCAGGGTGACGACCTGCCCCTCCTGCACCGCGCGGCCAAGCAAGGTACTGACCGCTTTGCCCTCACGCAGCACGTCGACCTCGAAACGGATCGGCACGTCAGCCGCAGCAGGCGCCACGAAACTGATCGCCAAAGAGCGCACAGGCCGATCATCGGCAAGCTTCAGGCGCATCGCTTCATAGACCATGGCGGCCATGAGCCCACCGAAGGCCGCGCGGCCCTGGGCCCATGACGCCGGTACCGAAACCGATTCAGGGTTGGCTCGAACGGCTTCGAGCAATTGGGTGAAGTTCATGGCAGGTGGGCTCCTGTGCCGTGGCGATCCGGGGCACGCCCTTCACGTGCCCTGCGTCGGGACATACTAACCAGCCACTCGGCTCCGTTCAGCCCGCATATCGGTCATTTGCCGGGCTATCGCTGTTTCAACGCCACCTGCAAGGCATCCAGCGTGACATCGGATTTGCCCTCGGCCTCCTGCAACTGCTGCTGCCAATCGAGCGTGCAGACTGCCAGATCGGCGTCCTTGCGCGCTTGCAACAACCACTGCAGACGGTCATGCCACGTACCCAGGTCGCTCTGTGCCTTCTTCAACAGACGTTGCAGTTTTTTCCCGGCATGTTCAAGTTGCGGGTAGGCCTCATCGCCATAGCGTGCCCGCTTGATCAACAACCGTAGCCGATGCCGATCATGGGCGGGGTCCGCCAATGCCTTGCGCAGCTTGCGCCATTGCTTGCCGAGGCGTTTGTCGATGCGCTTGGCCAGCGCATCTACCAGGCCTTCGCGATCAGCCGCGCGCAGGAACAACGGAAATGCATCGACGATCGCCAGCAGACGGGCCAGCTGTGCGCAACTCGCGACACTGGCAAAGGTACTGCCCCGCCCCGCCAACCGTCGCTGCGCCGCCTCATTCAAGCCCCGCCCGGACAATTCGGCCGCCAGCACCTCGCGGTCACGCAGCGGCGTCGTCAACGCCCCCAGGGCCTTGGCTGCGCCTTCCAGCTGTTCGACCCCCGGCAACCCCTGCAGCGGCCGCAGAAGGCTGCGCAAACGCCGTACAGCGATGCGCAGGTCATGCAATGCCTCGCTGTCGGTATCGGCAGCGAGGCGCTCACGGCAGGCCAGCAGGCGCACCTGCAAGGCCAGTATCTGTGACACCACGTGATCGACCATGGCAGACATGGGAAGCTCCTTGGTCAGCGGCCAGCGCGCGACTCACGAATGTAGAATCGCGCCTTCTCGGCCTTCTTGGTGCAACCTTCAAACCCCTCGAACTGCTGCTGGGTCTTGGCGCCGGTCAGCAGCGACAAGGCCTTGGAGTAACTGACAGTACCGGCGAAACCCTCGGCCTTGGCCAGGTCGAGCTCCTTCCAGGCGGCATCCAGCTGGGTTGCGCAGCTGTCACGGTAGGCCGTCTTGCCCGCACAGCCAGCAAGGGCCAGCGCAATCAGTGGAAGGCAGATCCAGGCTTTCATCGGTAATTCCTCAAAGTGAAAAGAGTGGCTGTTCGACGCACCTGCAATAGAAAAGTGCCCGCCAAGGCGCTTTGCTTAGCGTAGATCAGCGCGGTGTACATTGAAGCACAGGCAGCAATGGGTGCATTGTTAAACCATGGTTGCACAGGCTGAGGGAAAATCATGAGTAAACGCGTTGCGCTGGTACTGGGATCGGGGGGTGCCCGAGGGTATGCACACATCGGTGTGATCGAAGAAATCGAACGACGCGGCTACGACATCGCCTGCGTCGCCGGCTGCTCCATGGGGGCGGTGGTGGGTGGCATCTATGCCGCCGGCAAACTCGAAGAGTATCGCAACTGGATCGAAAGCCTCGACTACCTGGACGTCCTGCGCCTGGTCGATGTCAGCTTCCGCCTTGGCGCGATCCGCGGTGACAAGGTGTTCGGCCAGATCCGCAAGATCGTCGGCGAGATCAACATCGAGCAGTTGCGCATCCCCTACACCGCAGTGGCCACCGACCTTACCAACCAACAGGAAATCTGGTTCCAGGAAGGGTGCCTGCACCAGGCCATGCGCGCGTCTGCAGCAATCCCCAGCCTGTTCACACCGGTGATGCAAGGCAACCGCATGCTGGTCGACGGTGGCATTCTCAACCCGCTGCCGATCGTGCCGGTGGTGTCCAGCCACTGCGACTTGATCATTGCGGTCAACCTCAACGCTACCAACCAGAAGCAGTACCAGTTGCCGGTGATCGAACGCCCGGCGGCATTCAAGATGCGCTTCGATTCGCTGCTCAGCTCGCTGGGTTCACGCCTGCCCTTCCGGCGCAAGCCGGCGGAAGAGCTGATACGTATCGAACAGGAAATCGTCGCCGAAGGGCTGGCGCCGCCCAGCCCGTGGCTGGCAGGTACTGCAGACCCGGAAGGCCAGCAGCCTGCGGCGGCCCCCGAACGTGAAGGCGCACCCAAGTCTGCTACCGGGTCATTCATCATCGACAACGTGGGGCCTGCGTCGCTGCTGGACCTGATCAACCAGAGCTTCGAAGTGATGCAGACGTCGTTGGCGCAATACAAGATTGCAGGGTACCCGCCCGATGTACTGATCAACGTACCCAAGCGCGTGTGCCGGTTCTTCGAGTTCTACAAAGCACCGGAGCTGATCGCTCTGGGTCGGGAGATTGCGCGGGATACGCTGGATAACTATGAAGGGGTGAAGCGCTAGAGGGCCGCTCAGGCCAGAAACAAGACAGGCCGCATTACGCGGCCTGTCTTGTCATGCAACGATCACTCAGTAACGGGTGATATCAGCATTGGCTTCCAACTGCTTGCGGTAGGCAGCGAAGTCCTGCTGGCCGGCACGCGAAGCGAGGTAGCGGCGAATCTGCTGCTTCTCTTCGTCGGTGGCCGCAGCGCCTTCGTTGACCCCTTTGAGCTGCAAGACCACCAGGCTGCCGTCGCCCAGCACCACACTGGTGTAGACCGGCTTGTCCTTGGCCTGCGGCTTGCCCAGGCGGAACACTGCCTGCAGCTCGGCCGGGTCGATGCCGTCCTCACCACGGGTCACTGCCTCGTAGGTTTTCCAGCCCTGCCCCTCATGGACGCTGTCAGCGGCAATGGAGCCATCACGCAGGCCGGCAATCAGCTTGTCCGCCTTGGTCTTGAGTTCGGCTGTCGCCTTCTCCTTGGCCAGGTGTTCGCTGATGTTCTTGGCCACGGCTTCCAACGGCAGCTGTTCCGGCTTGCGGTGCTCCTTGACGCGCAGCACCACGGTGGTTTCCGGATCGAGTTCGATGGCGGTGCTGTTGGCAGCCTCCTCCAGCACTTCCTCCGAGAACGCCGCCTGAACCACCGCACGGTTGGCAGTGATACCTTCGCCACCCTCACGGCCGAACGCGGCGGAGGTGTGCACCTTCAGGTTCAGGTCCTGGGCAGGCTGAGCCAGGTCGGAAGCCTCGTAGGCGGCATCCTGCAACTGCTTGCTGGCGTCGACGTAGCGCTGTTCGACCAGCGGGGTCTTCAAGTCACGGGTCAGCTTGTCCTTCAGGCTGGCGAAGCTTGGCACCTGCGGCGCCTCGACACCCAGCAGCTTGATCAGGTGGTAACCGAACTCGGTGCGCACCGGGGCCGATACCTGGCCATCTTTCAACTGGTACAAGGCATCTTCAAAGGCCGGGTCGTACACGCCAGGGCCGGCGAAGCCGAGGTCACCACCCGTAGTGGCCGAACCTGGGTCCTGGGAGAACTCCTTGGCCAGTGCGGCGAAGTCTTCACCCTTGGCCAGGCGCTGTTCGATCTCTTCGGCACGGGCCTTGGCCTGGGCGTCGGTGACCTTGTCGTTGACCTCGATCAGAATGTGCGCGGCATGGCGCTGTTCGGCGAGGTTGGCGATTTCTTTCTCGTACTGGGCCTTGAGCTCGTCATCACTGACCTTGACCTGGTCAAAGAACACCGACTTCTTCAGCTCGATGTAATCGATGACAACCTGGTCAGGCGACATGAATTCCTTGGCGTGCTGGTCGTAGTGCGCCTTGACCTCTGCTTCGCTGACCTTGACCGCGGCCGGGTCGGCCTTGAAGGTCAGGGAGGCGAAATCGCGGGTCTGCTTCTCCAGGCGCGCGAACGCCTCGACCTGCTTGTCAGTGACGAAGCTGCTGCCGGCAAGGCCGGTACGCAGTTGGCCGATGAGCATTTCCTCGGCAAGCATGTCGCGGAATTGCAGGCGGCCATAACCCATCTGGCGAATGACCTGGTCGAAACGATCGGCGTTGAATTTGCCGTCAACCTGGAACTCCGGAGTCTGCAGGATCACTTGATCCAGCGCAGCCTCGGAGAAGGCGAACTTGGCGTCTTCGGCGCCCTGCAACAGCAGCTTGCGAGTGATCAGGCCCTTGAGCGCCTCATCACGCAGCAGCTTGTCATCCAGCAGCGCAGGGTCGAAATCCTTGCCCAACTGTTGGATCAGCTGGCGGCGCTGCATGTCGGTCGCCTGGCTCAGCTCGTTCTGGCTGATGGTCTGGCCGTTCACCTTGGCGGCGTCCTGGCTATGGCTGGCAGCCTGGAAAATGGCCTCGAAGCCGGTCAACGCCATCAACACGACGATAAGGCCGATGATGGTCTTGGCAATCCAACCTTGTGAATTGTCCCTGATATTTTGCAGCATGCGTCCCCCAGAAACGGCTGTACCACTGCGTCGACAACCGCGGAGCGTGGGTAGAATCCTGATAAAAGAAAGGCGCATCCGAGGATGCGCCTTTTCTTAGCAAACGTGTCAGGCGGGAACGTTTGCGACCCGCCTCACGTGCTCGAACCTGGCCAGGCCGGGTCCGGCTGAAAGAGACGACTTAGTTGACGGCGTCTTTCAGGCCTTTGCCAGCCTTGAAGCCTGGAACCTTGGCGGCTTCGATCTTGATAGCCTTGCCAGTTTGAGGGTTACGGCCAGTACGCTCGGCGCGATCCTTGACCGAGAAGGTACCGAAGCCAACCAGAACGACGTCGTCGCCTGCTTTCAGGGCACCCGTTACGGAGTCGATCACAGCATCCAGAGCCTTACCTGCGGTAGCTTTGGAAATGTCAGCCGATGCAGCGATAGCGTCAATCAGTTCCGACTTGTTCACTCTAAGTCCCCTTATTTCTCTAATGAGTTTGTTTCTAAGTATGTAATGAAAAGCGTATGTAACGTGCGCTGGGTGGCCTGATAACAATAGCGTGCCGCTTTATAGCAAGGCCCCGAAAAAACTGTCAAGGAAAGCCCCCCAGCTAAAAACTACTAATGCGTGCTGATTCTTTCCTTAGCATCGCTGTCGCGCTTCTCATCCTTTGCGACAATCTCCGGAGCCACATCTGGCAAGGGCTCCGGGGCGTATTGCAGCGCAATTTGCAGGACTTCGTCAATCCATTTGACCGGTTTGATCTGAAGATCCTGTTTGATATTTTCCGGAATCTCCTTCAGATCGCGGACATTCTCCTCGGGAATGATCACCGTCTTGATGCCGCCACGGTGTGCCGCCAGCAGTTTTTCCTTCAACCCACCAATGGCCAGGACCTGACCACGCAAGGTGATCTCGCCGGTCATGGCCACGTCGGCACGTACCGGAATCTGCGTCAGCGCCGACACCAGCGCGGTGCACATGCCGATACCCGCACTTGGGCCGTCCTTGGGCGTGGCGCCCTCGGGCATGTGGATATGCACATCGTGCTTCTCGTGGAAGTCAGCGGCGATGCCCAGGCTGCGGGCGCGGCTGCGCACCACGGTCTGCGCGGCAGTGATCGACTCGACCATGACATCGCCCAGGGAACCGGTCTTGATCAGCTGGCCCTTGCCGGGGATCACTACCGCCTCGATGGTCAGCAATTCGCCACCCACCTGGGTCCACGCCAGGCCGGTTACTTGACCGATCTGGTCCTGTTGCTCGGCTAGGCCGTAACGGAACTTGCGCACGCCCAGCAGGTGTTCGAGCTGCTCGCTGGCCACCTTTACCTTGACCTGCTTCTGCCCGGTATGTTCCTTGACCACCTTGCGGCAGACCTTGGCAATCTGCCGCTCCAGGCCCCGCACGCCGGCTTCGCGGGTGTAGTAACGGATGATGTCGCGGATCGCCGAGACATCGATCTCGAGCTCTTCCTTCTTCAGGCCGTTGGCCTTGACCTGCTTGGGCACCAGGTACTTGACCGCGATGTTGATCTTCTCGTCTTCGGTGTAGCCCGGCAGACGGATGACTTCCATGCGGTCCAGCAACGCTGGCGGGATGTTCATCGAGTTGGAGGTGCAGAGGAACATCACGTCCGAGAGGTCGTAGTCGACTTCCAGGTAGTGGTCGTTGAAGTTGTGGTTCTGCTCGGGGTCGAGTACTTCGAGCAATGCCGAGGCCGGGTCGCCACGCATGTCGCTGCCCATCTTGTCGATCTCGTCGAGCAGGAACAGCGGGTTGCGCACGCCCACCTTGGTCATCTTCTGGATCAGACGGCCCGGCATGGAGCCGATGTAGGTGCGACGGTGGCCACGAATCTCGGCCTCGTCACGCACGCCGCCCAGGGCCATGCGCACGAACTTGCGGTTGGTGGCGGCAGCGATCGACTCGGCCAGCGAGGTCTTACCGACGCCAGGCGGGCCGACCAGGCACAGCACCGGGCCGCGGATCTTCTTCACGCGCTTTTGCACGGCAAGGTATTCGAGGATGCGTTCCTTGACCTCTTCCAGGCCATAGTGGTCGGCATCAAGGATTTCCTCGGCCTTGGCCAGGTCCAGGCGTACCTTGCTCTGGGCCTTCCACGGCACCTGGACGAGCCAGTCGAGGTAGGAGCGAACCACCGTCGCTTCAGCCGACATCGGCGACATCTGCTTGAGCTTGTTCAGCTCGGCCTGGGCCTTGGTCAGGGCATCCTTGGGCAGGCCAGCGGCTTCGATGCGCTTTTTCAGCTCTTCGACTTCGTTATGGCCTTCGTCGCCATCACCGAGCTCTTTCTGAATGGCCTTCATCTGCTCATTCAGGTAGTACTCGCGCTGGCTGCGCTCCATTTGCTTTTTGACCCGACCACGGATGCGCTTCTCGACCTGCAACAGGTCGATCTCGGCATCCAGCAGCGCCAGCACGTGCTCGACGCGGGCCGTCAGGTCGACGATCTCGAGGATTTCCTGCTTCTGCTCGATCTTCAGCGCCATGTGCGCGGCCATGGTATCGACCAGGCGCCCAGGCTCTTCAATGCTGTTCAGCGACGACAGTACTTCGGCGGGCACTTTCTTGCCCAACTGCACGTACTGCTCGAATTGCGACAGCAGCGTGCGCACGAAGACTTCCGACTCGCGCTCGGCGGCATCGACTTCATCGATCAGGGAAACTTCGGCACGGATGTGCCCTTCTACTTCGGTGAAGCGCTCGACCGCACCGCGCTGCTCGCCCTCGACCAGCACCTTGACGGTGCCATCGGGCAGTTTCAGCAATTGCAACACGGTGGCAACGGTACCGACACGGTACAGGGCGTCTTCGCCTGGATCGTCATCGGCCGGGTTCTTCTGGGCCAGCAGCAGAATCTGCTTCTCGCCCGTCATCGCTGCCTCAAGGGCTTCGATGGATTTTTCGCGCCCCACGAACAGCGGGATGACCATGTGCGGGTAAACAACGACATCGCGCAATGGCAAAAGAGGCAAGTCGAGGGTGGTCTTCATGATTTCGCCTCTACAGCGGCCTTTATGGCCGGAAACCGGTGGAAATGATGCTTGGACCTAATGTGGGGGCACGCCTGGGAAATTACAAGCGCTTGCGCAGGAAAAGCAGAAAGGGGCCCGTAGGCCCCTTTCATTCTTGCTTGCAACCACCACCTGGTTATCGCCTGGATCAGGCGTCAGGTGCGGCCTTGGCTTGCGGCTCGCTGTTCTCGTAGATCATCAGCGGCTGCGAAGTACCCTCGATGACGCTCTCATCGATCACCACCTTGCTGACATCCTTCTGCGAAGGGATCTCGTACATGGTGTCGAGCAGCACACCTTCGAGGATCGAACGCAGGCCACGGGCACCGGTTTTGCGCTCCAAGGCCTTGCGAGCAACGGCCTTGAGTGCATCGCTGCGGAACTCGAGGTCGACGCTTTCCATCTCGAACAGCTTGGCATACTGCTTGGTCAGCGCGTTCTTCGGCTCGGTGAGAATCTGCATCAAAGCAGCCTCATCCAGCTCATCGAGCGTCGCCAGTACAGGCAGACGGCCGACGAACTCGGGGATCAGGCCAAACTTGACCAGGTCGTCCGGCTCGACTTCACGCAGGGACTCGCCAACTTTCTTGCCTTCTTCCTTGCTACGTACTTCTGCGCTGAAACCAATGCCACCCTTGGTGGAGCGGTTCTGGATGACCTTTTCCAGGCCCGAGAACGCGCCACCGCAAATGAACAGGATATTGCGGGTATCAACCTGCAGGAATTCCTGTTGCGGGTGCTTGCGCCCACCTTGCGGCGGAACCGAAGCAACGGTGCCTTCGATCAGTTTCAACAGCGCCTGCTGCACGCCTTCGCCCGATACGTCACGGGTGATGGACGGGTTGTCCGACTTCCGCGAAATCTTGTCGATTTCGTCGATGTAGACAATGCCCATCTGGGCCTTTTCCACGTCGTAGTCGCACTTCTGCAGCAGTTTCTGAATGATGTTCTCGACGTCCTCACCCACATAACCGGCTTCGGTCAGGGTGGTGGCGTCAGCAATGGTGAACGGTACGTTCAGCAGACGTGCAAGGGTTTCGGCGAGCAGGGTCTTGCCCGAGCCGGTAGGCCCGATGAGCAGGATGTTGCTCTTGCCGAGTTCGACTTCGTCGCCCTTCTTGTCACGCTGGTTAAGGCGCTTGTAGTGGTTGTACACCGCTACGGCCAGCACCTTCTTCGCGCGCTCCTGACCAATCACATACTGGTCCAGGATGCCGCTGATTTCTTTCGGCGAAGGCAATTTGTGCGCGCTGCTCTCGGCCTGGGCTTCCTGCACCTCCTCACGGATGATGTCATTGCACAGGTCGACGCACTCGTCGCAGATAAATACCGAGGGCCCGGCAATCAATTTGCGCACTTCGTGCTGGCTTTTGCCGCAGAAGGAGCAATAGAGCAATTTGCCGCTGTCCTCGCCGTTACGGGTGTCAGTCATTCGATCGATCCAATCCGGTAGGCTTGCAACACAAGATGAAGGCAATTGCGGGCTTTTTCAAGTCCGCAGGTAGGCGCTTTCGGCGCCCACCTGCTCTGGCCCCTGGGATCAGGAGGCCAGTTGCCGCTTGTCGTATACCGAGTCGATCAGGCCGTACTCGGCCGCGCGCGTGGCGCTCATGAAGTTGTCACGCTCGGTGTCGCGCTTGATGGTCTCCAGATCCTGGCCAGTGTGGTAGGCCAGCAACTCGTTCAGACGCGCCTTGATATTGAGGATTTCCTGGGCGTGGATCTCGATATCGGTAGCCTGGCCCTGGAAGCCGCCCAGCGGCTGGTGAATCATCACACGCGAGTTAGGCAGGCAGTGACGCTTGCCTTTGGCACCGGCAGTCAGCAGGAAGGCGCCCATGCTGCAGGCTTGGCCGATGCAGATGGTCGAGACGTCCGGCTTGATGAACTGCATGGTGTCGTAGATCGACATGCCGGCGGTGACAGAGCCACCCGGCGAGTTGATGTACAGATGGATATCCTTGTCCGGGTTTTCCGCTTCGAGGAACAACATCTGCGCCACGACGAGGTTGGCCATGTAGTCTTCTACCGGGCCCACCAGGAAAATCACTCGCTCCTTCAACAAACGCGAGTAGATGTCGTAAGCGCGTTCGCCACGGGCGGACTGCTCGATAACCATCGGGACCAGGCCGCCTGCGGCCTGGATGTCAGAGCTCTGCTGAATATAAGAATTGCGGGACATGTCCTGCGCTCACTCCCAAATAGTCATGGCTTGAATACGCACAAGCCAGCGCGAAGGCTGGCTTGTGGGGGTTTCCTACGAGAGTAGCGTATTACTCGGCTTCGGCAGGTGCCTCAGCGGGTTTTACGGCTTCTTCGTACGAGACCGATTTGTCGGTCACAGTCGCTTTCTGCAGAACAGTATCTACAACTTGCTCTTCCAGCACAACCGAACGGACTTCGTTCAGTTGCTGGTCGTTCTTGTAGTACCAGGAGATGACCTGCTCTGGCTCTTGGTAAGCCGAGGCCATTTCTTCGATCATCTCGCGAACCTTGCCTTCGTCCGGCTTCAGTTCGAACTGCTTGACCACTTCAGCGACGATCAGGCCCAGGACCACACGGCGCTTGGCTTGTTCGGTGAACAGCTCGGCCGGCAGTTGCTCAGGCTTGATGTTGCCGCCGAACTGTTGAACAGCCTGCACGCGCAGACGGTTGACTTCGTTCTCCAGCAGGGCTTTTG
Organism: Pseudomonas sp. SWRI68; assembly: GCF_014269165.1. Taxonomy (NCBI): domain Bacteria; kingdom Pseudomonadati; phylum Pseudomonadota; class Gammaproteobacteria; order Pseudomonadales; family Pseudomonadaceae; genus Pseudomonas; species Pseudomonas sp. SWRI68. Next base: position 372,327 of record NZ_JABWRU010000002.1, read on the forward strand.
GCACTTCGATCGGGTTGGCGGCCAGCAGACCGTCCATGACCTGGTTCTTGACCTTGGCCTTGATCGCCTGACGCAGCTCACGCTCCATGTTCTTGCGAACTTCGGTGCGGAAGCCTTCCAGGGTCGATTCCTTGATGCCGAACTGGGCGAAGAATTCTTCGTTCAGCTCAGGCAGCGCAGGTGCCGAAACGCTGTTGACGGTGATGGTGAACTCGGCGGCCTTGCCGGCCAGGTCCAGGTTCTGATAGTCCTCTGGGAAGGTCACGTTGACAACGCGCTCTTCGCCAGCCTTGGCGCCTACCAGGCCATCTTCGAAGCCCGGGATCATGCGGCCCGAGCCCAGCACCAGCTGAGTGCCCTTGGCCGAACCGCCAGCGAATACTTCACCGTCTACCTTGCCGACGAAGTCGATGTTGACTTGGTCGTCGTTCTGCGCAGCGCGTTCAACGGTTTCGAAGCGGGTGTTCTGCTTGCGCAGCACTTCCAGCATGTTGTCCAGGTCGGCGTCAGCCACTTCGGCGCTCAGGCGCTCGACGTTGATCGACTCGAGGCCGGCAACGGTGAACTCAGGGAACACTTCGAAGATAGCGACGAATTCCAGGTCCTTGCCTTTTTCGAAGGACTTCGGCTCGACAGCCGGTGCGCCAGCCGGGTTCAGCTTCTGCTCGACCACAGCTTCGTAGAAGGAGGACTGGACCAGATCACCGAACACTTCCTGACGGGCGTCAGCTTCGAAACGCTGACGGATCACGCTCATCGGTACTTTGCCAGGACGGAAGCCTGCAACCTTGGCGCGACGGGCAGTCTGCTGCAGACGCTTGTTGACTTCGGTCTCGACGCGATCGGCCGGGACGGCGATGGTCATGCGGCGCTCGAGAGCGGAAGTGTTTTCAACAGAAACTTGCATGGATATTCCTCGTTGCACAGACGTTAGCCGGCGTTAGCCCGACTCCAGAATCAAGGGCAAGCATTCTAGTGAGTCGCGCAGCAGAAGTCACCCCACTCGGGACGACGGGAAACCACGCCGGTCGATTAACTTGCAGGGCACGTACGGCGTACCGTCGAGCCCGATTCACTTGAGGCTGCGCGCCACCTTGGGCGACCCGCAGCCGAAATACCTTGTCAAACAACTGCAGCCAACGAATTCGCCTTCTTTATTGAGGGTCGATTTCGTTGAACTGGCAGTACTCTTCCCAGGCCATGCCCAGCGCCTCAGCGACCTCGCGGTGCGTCTCCAGGCGCATGGCCTGCAGCTGCTCCGGGCTTTCGGCGATCAATTGCAGCGCCAGCTCCCAAGGTTCTATACCTTGCTCCTCGGCCGCATCTTCGAAGGCCCATTCGATCTGCTGGGCTTGCTCATGCGCATCCAGCTCGCGGATTTCTTCGAGCAGTTGCGGGTTGGCGTCGGCGAAGCGCTGCAGCGCCATGGCCTGACGGGCTTCTTTTGCAATCATGGGGTCTTTCCTCTGCCGACCGCAGGGCCGGTGCTTCAACCGGCTGAAATCTATCAGCTTTTATTGGGGCGCCACCAGAGGATTACAAGGGGGATCAGGTGGATTGCCAAACACTTTTCCGCCGCGCACAAAAAAAGCCGCAATCAGCGGCTTTTCTCGACACCCCACCACGCCCGCGTGGTGCAGACAAAACAAAGGCGCCTGATTTTGCAATCAAGGCGCCTTCGAAAAATATGGGGTGGACGATGGGAATCGAACCCACGACAACTGGAATCACAATCCAGCGCTCTACCAACTGAGCTACGCCCACCATATTGCGGTCTTGCGGTATGCTGCAAATGCAGGGTGTTACAGAAGCATGGTGCGGACGAAGAGACTCGAACTCTTACAGCTTGCGCCGCTGGAACCTAAATCCAGTGTGTCTACCAATTTCACCACGTCCGCGTAACGCTTAAAACAAAGGCGCCGGATCGTACAATCAAGGCGCCCCTGTAAAATATGGGGTGGACGATGGGAATCGAACCCACGACAACTGGAATCACAATCCAGCGCTCTACCAACTGAGCTACGCCCACCATATTGCGGTACAACTACTTGCTTGCCTAAGCTGCCTGATGGCGCACCCGGCAGGACTCGAACCTGCGACCATCCGCTTAGAAGGCGGATGCTCTATCCAGCTGAGCTACGGGCGCATAAGCGATCAGCCTAACCGAACGATGACTCAACAGCGAACTGCCAAACCACTCATTCTGCCCGACTTTGCCAACCAGTGCTAGGCAGTGCCCGACAAGTGCGGCGAATGTTATAGCCGAGCCGCTAGGTCGTCAACATCTTTTTCTAAAAAATTTAAATTATTTAAGGGCTTAGGGGATTTGCCCGACCACCCGCCTTTGCCCTCGGGCCGTGTCGTGCGAGAATGTGCGCTCTTTATTGTTTCCTTCTCGATGGTTAATCACGCGTCTATGACTGCACACCTAATCGATGGCAAGGCGATCGCCGCCAGCCTGCGCCAGCAGATCGCTCAACGTGTCGTGGAGCGTCGCCAGCAAGGCCTGCGCACCCCGGGCCTGGCTGTGATCCTGGTCGGCACCGACCCCGCCTCCCAAGTCTATGTCTCGCACAAGCGCAAGGACTGTGAAGAGGTCGGCTTCATTTCCCAGGCGTTCGACCTGCCCAGCGAAACCACGCAGCAAGCCCTGACCGAGCTGATCGACCGCCTCAATGACGACCCGGCCGTCGACGGCATCCTGCTGCAACTGCCGCTGCCCGCTCACCTGGACGCCTCGCTGCTGCTTGAGCGCATCCGCCCGGACAAAGATGTCGACGGCTTCCATCCGTACAACGTCGGCCGCCTGGCCCAGCGTATTCCGCTGCTGCGTCCCTGCACGCCGAAAGGCATCATGACCCTGCTCGAAAGCACCGGTCAGGACCTGTACGGCATGAACGCGGTCATCGTCGGCGCCTCCAATATCGTCGGCCGCCCCATGGCCATGGAGCTGTTGCTGGCCGGCTGCACCGTCACGGTCTGCCACCGCTTCACCAAAGACCTGGCCGGCCACGTCGGCCGTGCCGACCTGGTGGTCGTGGCCGCCGGCAAGCCGGGGCTGGTCAAGGGTGAGTGGGTCAAGGAAGGCGCCATCGTCATCGACGTGGGCATCAACCGCCAGGAAGATGGCAAGCTGGTTGGCGACGTGGTCTACGAGACTGCCTTGCCACGCGCGGGCTGGATCACCCCAGTGCCGGGTGGCGTCGGCCCGATGACCCGGGCTTGCTTGCTGGAAAACACGCTGTATGCAGCTGAAGAGCTGCATAAGTAAGAAAGCGTGATAAAAAACGGCACCGATTGCAGGTGCCGTTTTTTTTGCCTGCGGTTTATCGGCTGACTGTACCGACCTTTGCGCGGTCGTTAGCCGATCACTTGCGCGCCGCCTCCCACGACTTCAGCAGCTCGTTGTAGCTCACCGTCTCGCCCTTGGGCTTTTCGTTGGCCAGCTTAGGCTTCGGCGCGCCCGGCTGGTCGTACCAGTATTGGGCGTCCCGTTCCGGGTTGAGCTTCGGCGCACAGGTTGCCTGGGCATTGGAACGCTGCAGCCGCTCCATCATCCGGTCCTGATCACGGGCCAGGCCATCCAGCGCCTCCTGCGGGGTCTTCTCGCCGCTGGCCACTTCGGCGATATGGCTCCACCACAATTGCGCCAGCCGCGGGTAATCAGGCACGTTGGTGCCGGTGGGCGTCCATTGCACCCGTGCCGGGCTGCGGTAGAACTCCACCAGCCCGCCCAGCTTGGGCGCAAGGTCGGTCATCGCCTGGGAGTTGATGTCCGACTCGCGAATCGGCGTCAGACCGACGATGGTCTTTTTCAGCGACACCGTCTTGGATGTCACGAACTGCGCATACAGCCAGGCAGCCAGGCGCTGCTTCTCGGGGGTGGACTTGAAGAACGTCCAGGAGCCGGTGTCCTGATAGCCCAGCTTCATCCCCTCCTCCCAGTACGGCCCCTTGGGCGATGGCGCCATGCGCCACTTCGGCGTGCCATCGGCGTTGACCACCGGCAGCCCGGGCTTGGTCATGTCGGCGGTAAAGGCGGTGTACCAGAAGATCTGCTGGGCAATGTTGCCCTGCGCCGGCACCGGGCCTGCCTCGGAGAAGGTCATGCCCTGGGCTTCCTTGGGCGCGTAGGCGCGCATCCAGTCCACGTACTTCTGTGTTGCGTACACGGCCGCCGGGCCATTGGTATCACCGCCGCGGGTAACGCTGGAACCCACCGGGTGGCAGTCCTCCACGCGGATACCCCACTCGTCCACCGGCAGGCCATTGGGCAGGCCCTTGTCGCCACCGCCGGCCATCGAGAACCAGGCATCGGTAAAGCGCCACCCCAGCGACGGGTCCTTCTTGCCGTAGTCCATGTGGCCATAGACACGCTTGCCGTCGATTTCCTTGACGTCCTCGCTGAAGAATTGGGCGATGTCCTCGTAGGCCGACCAGTTCACCGGCACGCCCAGCTCATAGCCGTACTTCTCCTTGAACCTGGCTTTGAGCGCTGGCCGCTCGAACCAGTCGGCACGAAACCAGTAAAGGTTGGCGAACTGCTGGTCAGGCAACTGGTAGACCTTGCCATCCGGCGCGGTGGTAAACGAGATGCCGATGAAATCCTTGAGGTCGAGGGTCGGCGAAGTGTAGGCCTTGCCCTCGTTGGCCATCAGGTCGGTGATCGATTCGACCTTGCCATAGCGAAAATGCGTACCGATCAGGTCCGAATCGTTGACCCAGCCGTCATAGATGTTCTTGTCCGATTGCATCTGGGTCTGCAGCTTCTCGACCACGTCACCTTCCTGCAGCAGGTCGTGGGTCAGCTGGATGCCGGTGATCTCACTGAAGGCCTTGGCCAGCACCTTGGATTCGTACTCATGGGTGGTGATGGTTTCCGACACCACATTGATCTTCATCCCACGAAACGGTTCGGCGGCCTTGATGAACCACTTGAGTTCGGCCAACTGCTGCTCAGGTGTCAGGGTCGAAGGCTTGAACTCGCTGCCGATCCACCGCGATGCCGCATCCTCGTACTGGTCGGCCCACGCCGCGCCTGGCACGCTGGCCAGCACGAGCAACGCGGCCAGGGTCAAATGTCGCCTTTTGTCATTGTCATGGAACATTGTGATCTCCCGATTGAGTTATTCCCGGAGCCGTCGCTCAGCCCCAACGCAGCACCACCACAAGCCAGCCCAGCGACAGCAGCGAGGCCACCCACAACGGCCAGTCGCTGACCCCGACTACCAACAAGTGCAGGTAGGCGCTGACCAGCAAGCCAACGAACAACCGGTCGCCACGGCTGGTGACGATCGGCAGAAAGCCGCGCCGCTCCACACAGGGGTGGCGCAGTTCGAGCAGGGTCATGCACACCAGCAGCACACCGACGGCAGCGAAGAACAGCGCTGTCGGCAGGGTCCAGGCCATCCATTCCATGCGTTGCCCTCCTTACACCCGGCCAAGGGCAAAGCCCTTGGCCACATGGTTGCGGACAAACCAGATCACCAGCATGCCCGGCAAGATGGTCAGCACGCCGGCAGCGGCCAGCACGCCCCAGTCGATACCGGAAGCCGAAACGGTACGTGTCATCACCGCCGCGATCGGCTTGGCATTGACTGAGGTGAGGGTGCGCGCCAGCAGCAGTTCGACCCACGAAAACATGAAGCAGAAAAACGCCGTCACGCCGATGCCGGAGCCAATCAGCGGGATGAAGATCTTCACGAAGAAACGCGGGAAGCTGTAACCGTCGATGTAAGCCGTTTCGTCGATCTCCTTCGGCACCCCCGACATGAAGCCCTCAAGGATCCACACCGCCAGCGGCACGTTGAACAAGCAATGGGCCAGCGCCACGGCAATGTGCGTGTCGAACAGGCCGATCGAGGAATACAGCTGAAAAAACGGCAACAGGAACACCGCTGGCGGCGCCATGCGGTTGGTCAGCAACCAGAAGAACAGGTGGCGGTCGCCAAGAAAGCGATAGCGTGAGAAGGCATAGGCCGCCGGCAACGCCACCGCCAGCGAAATAAGCGTGTTCAGGCACACGTAGTACAGCGAGTTGATATAGCCGCTGTACCAGCTGGCATCGGTGAAAATGACCCGGTAATTGTCGAGCGTGAATGCCTGTGGCCACAGGGTCAGGCCGCCAAGGATCTCGGTGTTGCTCTTGAACGACATGTTCAGCAGCCAGTAGATCGGCACCAGCAGGAAGAAGAAGTACAGCAGCAGGGGCAATGCCTTGCGCGCGCTCATGGCCTAGTCCTTGTCGGCGTGCGTCATGGCGGTGTAGAACAGCCACGACACCAGCAGGATGATCAGGAAGTACACCAGCGAAAATGCCGCAGCCGGCCCCAGGTCGAACTGCCCTACCGCCATGCGCGTGAGGGTCTGGCTAAGGAACGTGGTGGCATTGCCGGGCCCGCCACCGGTCAGCACGAACGGCTCGGTGTAGATCATGAAGCTGTCCATGAAACGCAGCATCACTGCGATCAACAGCACGTTCTTGAGCTTCGGCAGCTGGATGTGGCGGAACACCGCCCAGGCCGACGCCCGGTCGATGCGGGCGGCCTGGTAATAGACATCTGGTATGGCCCGCAAGCCCGAATAACACAGCAGCGCCACCAGCGACGTCCAGTGCCAGACATCCATCACCAACACCGTGAGCCAGGCGTCGAACGGGTCACTGGCATAGTTGTAGTTGACCCCGAGCTTGGCCAACGCGGCGCCCATCAGGCCAATGTCGGCACGGCCGAAGATCTGCCAGATGGTGCCGACCACGTTCCACGGGATCAGCAGCGGAATGGCCATCACGATCAAGCAGATCGACGCCATGCGGCCCTTGGTCGGCATCGTCAGGGCGATGGCGATCCCCAGCGGAATCTCGATCAGCAGCACGCAGCCTGAATAGATGAACTGGCGCAGCAGGGCATCGTGCAGGGCAGGGTCACGCAGTACCTGGCGGTACCAGTCGGCCCCCACAAAATAGCGATTGGACTGATCGAAGATGTCCTGCACCGAATAGTTGACCACGGTCATCATCGGCACCACCGCGCTGAACGCCACCAGCGTGAACACCGGCAGCACCAGCCACCAGGCCTTGTTGTTGCGCACCTTGTTCATGGCCCGGCCTCCAGCAGTACATCATCGACGTAGAGCATCAGCCATTGGCTGGGCAGGCTCACCCAGGCCTGGCCCACCGGCAGTGGGCGGTCCTCGCCCAGGCGCGCCTTGAGCGTGGCACCGCCGAGCGTGAAGGTGACGATGCGGTAGGTGCCCAGGTCTTCGACATCCAGCACCTGCACCGCAAAGGCGTGGTCGAGCGGGGTGTCCCAGAGCTGCACGAACTCCGGCCGTATCCCTACTTGCAGGCGCCCACCTCCCGTTGCCGCCAAGCGTTCGCGCAAGCCATCGGGCAATGCCAGGTGCAGGCCGCCGAAGCTCACCCCATCGGCTTCGGCGTGTACGTCGATGAAGTTCATGCCCGGGCTGCCAATGAAATAGCCGACAAAGGTATGACGTGGCCGCTCGAACAACTCGCGCGGGGTTGCGAACTGGACGATGCGCCCAGCGTGCATCACCGCGATCTTGTCGGCGAAGGTCGAGGCCTCCAGCTGATCGTGGGTGACGTAGATCATGGTGATGTTGAACTGCTCATGGATCTGCTTGAGCTTGCGCCGCAGCTTCCACTTCAGGTGCGGGTCGATCACCGTCAAAGGCTCGTCGAAGAGGATCGCCGAGACGTCTTCGCGTACCAGGCCACGGCCCATCGAGACTTTCTGCTTCTCGTCGGCGCTGAGGTTGCGCGCCTTCTTTTTCAGCACGGCGGACAGGTCGAGCACCTCGGCGATCTCCTCCACCCGTGCTCGCACCCTGCCCTCGTCCACCCCCTGGTTGCGTAACGGGAACGCCAGGTTGTCGAAGACCGTCATGGTGTCGTACACCACCGGAAACTGGAACACCTGGGCAATGTTGCGCGCCTGCGGCGACAGCGCGTTGACCGGCTTGCCGTCGAACAGCACTTCGCCGTGAGAAGGCGTAAGCAGCCCCGAGATGATGTTGAGCAAGGTCGACTTGCCGCAACCCGAAGGCCCGAGCAAGGCATAGGCACCCCCTTGCTCCCACACGTGCTCCAGCGCGTGCAAGGCGTAGTCTGCCTCCGAGGCCGGCTGGCGGCTGTAGCTGTGCGCCAGCTGGCGCAGACGGATCTCGGCCATCAACGACGCCTTGCCTGGCGCAGGCCCGGGGCCTGTACCAAGGCCCCGGCATTGTCGAAGACAAACAGCTTGTGCGTGGGGATGAACACCCTGATCGGCGTGTCCACCTGGTACTCGTGCACGCCCGGCAAGTGCAGGGTCATCCGCCAGTGCTCATTGCGCACATGGAGGAAGGTTTCCGAGCCACTGATCTCGGCCAGCTCCACCAGTACCGCCAGCTCCAGGTCATCGTCATGGGTCGGCACCAGGGTGATGTGGCTGGGGCGCACACCAAAGCGGTAGTCACCTTCGCCTAGGCGTTGCAGGTCGGCGTTGCGGGCAAAGTGCACCGCCTGCGCCAGGCTCACCTCATTGCCCGCGATGCGCCCGGGTATCAGGTTGATGGGGGGTTCGGAAAACAGCTCGGCGGCCAGCACGCTGCTGGGCTGCTGATAGACCGCCGTGGTTGGGCCGCTCTGCACAATGCGCCCCTGGTGCAAGAGCGTTGTGGTACCGCCCAGCGCCAGCGCTTCATTGGGCTCGGTGGTGGCATAGACGGCAATGCAGTTGCGCTGGGCGAACAACGCCCGCAGCTCTTGGCGCAGGCCTTCGCGCAGCTTGTAATCGAGGTTGACCAACGGCTCGTCGAACAGGATCAACGAAGCATCCTTGACCAGCGCCCGGGCCATCGCCGTGCGTTGCTGCTGGCCACCGGACAACTCCAGCGGCAAGCGCTGCAGGTAAGCCTCGATGCGCAGCATTTCGGCGGTTTCCTGTACCCGTCGGCGCACCTCTGCCTCGGCCAGGCGTGCCTGGCGCAGGGGTGAAGCGATGTTCTCGTACACGCTCAGGGTCGGGTAATTGATGAACTGCTGATACACCATCGACACGTTGCGCTGGCGCACCGGCACCCCGGTGACATCGCTGCCGGCCATCAGCACGCGGCCCCGGTCCGGTCGGTCAAGCCCCGCCATCAGGCGCATCAGGCTGGTCTTGCCGGCCAAGGTGCGGCCCAGCAGCACGTTGAACGACCCCGGCTCGAAACGCAGGGACGCATCGACGATGCACGCCTGGTTGTCGACACTGCGGCTGACCTGCTCCAGCACCAGGGACATGGCGTGGCCTTTTCTTGATTGTTGTGCGCAGGGCACAGCCAGTTTCGTGCCAGCCCTGCCTGATCGCTCTGGCCCGCGCCTTAACCTGCCAGGGCCTGCCATTGCCCGTTCACACCTGAACACCTGCCCTGAACAGCTGAACAGGCGTGGGTTTGACAATGAACAACCGTGGACGACACTGAACAGCGGTCGACTGATAACAACAAACACACAGGACAGGCCCATGGCCGCATCCGCTTCGCCCCATGCCCAACTGATCCAGGCGTCCTGGGCGCGATGCCGCGAGCATGGCCTGCAACCCCAGCGTGCACCCGACTTCGATTGCCTGACCGCAACCGAACTGAACAGCCTGCTGGAGCGGCGCCATGCGCTGTTGCGGCTGACCCGTGATGAAGTGCTGCCACACTATGCACACCTGCTGGGCAACGCCAGCTACCTGGTGATGCTGGCCGACGCCAGTGGTTGCCTGCTTGACACCTGGGGTTCGCAACGCTTCGTCGACCCGCGTCAACGCCATGGTTTCAGCGCAGGCGCCCATTGGCTCGAACGCGGCGTGGGCACCAATGCCCTGGGTACTGCGCTGGTCTGCGCCGAAGCGATCCACGTTGGCCAGGATGAACACTTTCTGCAGCAGAACCGCTACCTATGCAGCGCCGCTGCGCCGGTGTTCGATGCCGAGCGGCAACTGGTCGGCGCGCTCGATGTGGCCAGCGACGGCTACCTGCCCGCCAGCCAGACGCTCGGCCTGGTGCGCATGATGGGCCAGAGTCTGGAGAACCGGTTGATCCTCGCGCAGCATGGCGACCATCACGCCCAGCTGCTGTTCAACAGCGCCTGCGACAACCTCGACAGCCCTTGGGCGGGCTTGCTGGTATTCGATGAGCGCGGCCAGGTGCTCGCGGCCAATCACCGGGCCGACAGTTTGCTCGGCGGCAACCCGCTGCGGCAGAACCTCGAACAATTGTTCCAAACGCCCTTGCAGCAGTTGCTGGCCCAGCCCCAGCAACAGCCGTTTGCCCTGCAGGCGGCCGGCCGCCACCGTTTCCACTGCCAATGGCAACCGCCCCGCCACGGCCCCACACCCACGTCACCCGGTCACGGTGACCCGCGCCTGGGCCAAGCCTTGGGCCAAGCCAGCCTGCTACTGGAAAAGGACATCCCGGTATTGATCCAGGGTGAAACCGGGGTGGGCAAGGAAGTCTTCGTCGAGGCCCTGCACCGCGCCAGTAGCCGCGCCGGCCAGCCGCTGATCGCCGTCAACTGCGCGGCAATCCCCGCCGAGCTGGTCGAGTCGGAGCTGTTCGGCTATGACAAAGGCGCCTTCACCGGCGCTCATCACAAGGGCAACCCCGGGCTGATCCGCAAGGCCGATCACGGCATTCTGTTTCTCGACGAAATCGGCGACATGCCACTGCCGACCCAGGCCCGACTGCTGCGCGTACTGCAATCACGCAGCATTCAGCCCCTGGGCAGCGGCGAGCCAGTGACCGTAGATATCCGCGTGGTATCGGCGAGCAATCGCGACCTGGCCGACGCCGTGCGTACCGGTCGATTTCGCGAAGACCTTTACTACCGGGTAGCCGGGCTGACCCTCAGCTTGCCGGCCTTGCGCGAACGCAGTGATCGGCGCGCGCTGATCGAGCAGGTGCACGCCCGGCACCTCGCCCCCGGGCAACCACGGCAATTACCACCCAGCACCCTTGAACTGTTGTTGCACCATCCCTGGCCGGGCAACCTGCGCCAACTCAACAGCGTACTGCAGGTAGCCCTGGCCCTGGCCGGCACGCAGCCAATCGGCATCGAGCACTTTTCAGTGTGCTTCCTTGCCCAGGCCAGTGCACTCACGCCAAGCCCGCAGGTCGCAGCGACGCAAACGCCCGCCACTGACCTGGCCCACCTGCTGAACACCTGCGACGGCAACATTTCTGCGCTGGCGCGCTTGCTGGGCATTAGCCGCACCACCCTGTACAAACGCCTGCGCGAACAAGGGCTGGAACCCTCCCACCTGTAAGCCTGTAGCGGCCTCTCAACCATCAACCGCCGCGCCAGGCCTCGGGCTGCCGATAGCCTTGCGCCCACGCCACCACCTCGCTCGCCGGCATCGGCCGGGCAATGCAATAGCCCTGCGCCAGCTCACAGCCCAGCGCCATCAACACCCGCCCGTGCTCGACACTCTCCAGGCCTTCGGCAATCACCTCGCGGCCAAACGCCCGCGCCAGCCCGATCACCGCCCCGGTCAGGGCCAGGTCGTCCTGGTCATGAAGGATGTCGCGCACGAATGACTTGTCGATCTTGATGGTTTGGGTGGGCAAGCGCTTGAGGTAGCTGAGCGACGAATAACCGGTGCCGAAATCGTCCAGCGAAAAGCGCACGCCCAGGGCCCGGCAAGCATCCAGGCAGCGGCTGACATGCTGCAGGTTGTCGATGGCCACCGACTCGACGATTTCCAGGTCCAGCCGCGTCGGGTCAACCCCCGCATGCGCTGCCAGCAACTGCTCCAGGCGCTCGACGAAATCATTGCGCTGCAGATGCCGCGCCGCGATGTTGACACTCAGCGACCAAGGCTGCCCCAGTCGTTGCCAGGCCTGCAGCTGGCTCAACGCCTGGTCGATCACCCATTCGCCAATCTCGATGATCAAGTCGGTCTGCTCCACCCAGGGCAGGAACTCACCGGGAGGCACCAGGCCACGACCCGGCCGTTGCCAACGCAACAAACCCTCGAACCCCAGCACCTGGCCGCTGCGCAAATTGACCTTGGGCTGGTAGTGGAGGCACAGCTCACTATTGCGCAGTGCCCGACGTACCCGCGCCACAGTCTGGTGGGTGGCCTTGAGCTCCTGCTCCTGGGACACATCGAACAGGTGATAGCGGTTGCGCCCCCGCTGCTTGGCCACGTACATGGCCTGGTCAGCGTGGCGCACCAGTGTATCGGCATCCTCATCGTCGAGCGGGTAGAGCGTGACGCCGATACTGGCGCTTAGCGAAAGGGTGTGCTCACGTACTACATACGGGGTCGACAGCGCGCGCAACACACGGCGCAGGGCCGCATCCAGCTGACGGTCGTCACCGACATTGCGCAGGATCAACACGAACTCGTCACCCGATAACCGGGCGACGGCATCCCCACCGCGCAAGATACCTTTCAGGCGCTGCGCCACTTCGACCAGCAACAGGTCACCCGTGGCATGCCCGTAACCATCGTTGACCGCCTTGAAGCCATCCAGGTCGAGCATGCACACGGCCAGCGGTATGTCCTCGCGACGCGAAAAAGCCAACGCCTGGTTGAGCAAGTCGGACAGGAAGGCGCGGTTGGGCAGGCCCGTCAGCACATCGTGGCCCACCCGCCACTGCAGGGTATGCAGCAGCTGGCGCTTCTCGGTGACATCGAAACGTATCGACACATACTTGCGTACCTTCCCAGTCGCGGGGTCGACCAGCGGCACCATGGTACTGTCCACCCAGTACAGCGAACCGTCCCTGGCACGGTTGCAGATCTCGCCCTTCCACACCTTGCCGGCGGCCAGTGCCCGCCACATGCCCTCGAAGAACTCCGGCTCATGCAGGCCGGAGTTCAGAATGCGATGGTTGGCGCCCAGCAGTTCGTCCCGGCTGTAACCCGAGATGCTGCAAAACTGCTGGTTGACATAGGTAATGCAGCCACGCAGGTCGGTTTCGGAAAAGATCGCGGCCGCGTCCACGGCCGCGCGGTAGTTATCGTCCATAAGCATCCTGCCCTAGCGGTTGAAGCGCTCCACGAGGGCGCGTAATCCTGCGCACACCTCTTCCAGCTCGGCACCGCGCGAGGCGGCGGCGTTGGCACTGTGGGCGCTGTGTTGGGCAATACCCGCCACACCGTTGATCTGCCGCGACACCTCTTCGGCCACGACAGACTGCTGCTGCGAGGCCGTGGCCATCTGCTGGCTCATGTCACTGATACGCTGCACCGCTGCACGAATACCGTGCAGTGCCTGCTGTGCTTCCTGCACCTGGGCTACGCCCTCTTCGGCACCCTGGATACCTTGGCTGGCAATGGCCACGGCGTCCTCGGCGCCGCTGCGCAGGCCGTCGATGATGGCCTGGATATGCAACGTCGACTGCCGGGTCTTGTCGGCCAACGCCCTTACTTCATCGGCTACCACGGCGAAGCCGCGGCCCTGCTCGCCGGCACGGGCGGCCTCGATGGCGGCATTGAGGGCCAGCAGGTTGGTCTGTTCGGCAATGCCACGGATCATCCCGGCAGCCTCGGCGATGGCACCGGTCTGGCCGGCCAGGTGGGTGACCGCCTGATTGATCTGGTCCACCGTGCCGGCCAAGGCGCGAATAGCCGTGCCGCTGGCGTCGGCCACGCGGCTGCCCTGCTCGGCCAGCAGGTGCGCGGTTTGCGCCTCGGCTGCGGTGAGCTGCACATGGTTGACCACCTCACCGATCGATGCAGTCATCTGGGCCATGGCGGTTGCGCTCAGGTCGGTTTCGGCGCGCTGTTCCAGCAGCGCCGTTTCGGTGCCGCGCGACAACCGCCCGGCATCGTGGGCGGCCACCGCCATCTGCGTGGCGAGATCGCTGAGGCGGGTCAACGCGGTCTTCAGGCGGGCTTCTTCACCGATCAGGATCAGTTGCAGTTGCCCAGCCGCACCGGGCAAGTCGCTGTAGGTCAAGGCGGCGGTCGGGTCGGCGAAGGTCCCTTCGGCGCCCCGGATCACCCGCCGCAGCTGGCGGCCCAGGTCGTTGCGCATCCACAGGCCGTAGGCGGCGAACAAGGCCAGGGTCACGCCCTGCCCTGGCCAGCCCGGCAAGAGCTGGTTGGCGCCCACCGCCAACACCCCGCCCAGCAGTGGCAACGCCAAGGCCTGGGCCAGCAGCGCCAGGCGGCGGGCGTTCGACAGCGGCGCCTGGCCTTGGCGCAAGCGCGCATACAATGCCTCGGCACGGCGCACCTGCTCGCGGGTCGGGCAGACCCGCACCGACTCGTAGCCAATGACCCGGCCCCCTTCAAGGATCGGCGTGACATAGGCATTGACCCAGTAGTAGTCACCGTTGCGGCAGCGGTTCTTGACGATACCCATCCAGCTTTTGCCGGCTTTCAGGTGGCGCCACATCAAGGCATACACCGCTGCGGGCATGTCCGGGTGGCGCACCAGGTTGTGCGGGCTGCCGATCAGTTCGGCCTCGCTGTAGCCGCTGATGGCGGCAAACTCTGGGTTGCAGTAGGTAATCAGGCTGGTGGTGTCGGTGGCGGAAATAAGCCGCTGACCCGAGGGGAAACGTTGCTCGACCGGGGTTACCGGGAGATTGAGGCGCACGATGAGACTCCATTCACTGACGAACCGGCACTCTGCCCATCGATGGCCATCGGAACCGATCCGCATCGATCCGCTCAAATGTGCACATGTGCTTCCAGCCACACCGGCATGAGGCCGAATGACACTGGAGACTCGATGATGACTGTCCGGTCAAGTGGCGAATTCTACGAAATCCATCACATAAATCCAACAAAGGTGATCAATCATGGCGTTGCGCCATGCGGATAGATATCGTTAAGTTCTTGATTCTAAATGGGAATTAAGTGATGACGAGATCAGCTCTGGGGTTTGCCCTGCGTCGCTACCGCAAGCTGGCGGGTCTGACCCAGGCACAATTCGCCGAGCGAACCGGCTTCGACCCCAAGACTATCAGCCGTTTCGAGACGGGCACCTATACCCCCAGCGTTGATGCGCTCATGGCGTTCGCCGGCGTGCTGGGCGTCAAACCCAAGGACTTCTTCGCCGAACCGGACGACGAAGAGGAGCAGCGCGCCTATCTGTTCGGTGTCATCCACAACGCCCCACCCAAAGACCTTGGCAAGCTGATTGCAGCAGTGGACGAGGTATTGGCCAAGCCCTGATCTGATTCTTCCCTTTCTTGGGGCGAACTGTGCAGCCCCGACCAAATGGCAACGCACCGAATTAGAGCCTGGCAGGGCCGATTGCACCACAACTGGTCAGACCGGTAAGGCCAAAAACCCTTGCAATGTAGGATTTTTCGCGCTTTTATGGCCTCGCGCTGAACAAACCGGTAAGACCACAATAATTAAGTCCTGCGCTCTTTGACCCTCGCGGCATCGAAGCAAGGACACCGATCAGAGATCACTCCCATGCTCAAATGGTGCTCGCGTTCGATCTTCCTGCAAGTTGTGCTGGGCCTTGCCCTCGGCATTGCCTGCGGCCTCAGCTTCCCCGACCTCTCCCTGCAACTCAAACCCCTCGGCGACGGCTTCATCAAGCTGATCAAGATGCTCATCGGCCTGATCGTGTTCTGTGTCGTGGTCAGTGGTATTTCCGGTGCGGGCGACCTCAAGAAGGTCGGGCGAATCGGCCTGAAGTCGGTCATCTACTTCGAAGTGCTGACCACCATCGCCTTGGTGATCGGCCTGGTATTCGCCTTCAGCAGCGGCATCGGCAGCGGCGCCAACATCCACCTGGACCAGTTGTCCAGCGCCGATGCCAACGGCCTGGCCGAGCGCGGCCAGCACATCCACGGTGCCACCGCGTTCTTCATGGACCTGATCCCGACCTCGGTAGTCGGTGCCTTCGCTGACAACAACATCCTGCAGGTGCTGCTGTTCTCGGTGCTGTTCGGCAGCGCGCTGAACCTGGTGGGCGATTCGGCGGCGGGTATTTCGCGGCTGATCAACGAGCTCAGCCACGTGATCTTCCGCATCATGGGCATGATCGTGCGCCTGGCACCGATCGGTGTGTTCGGCGCCATCGCCTTCACCACCAGCAAATATGGCCTGGAATCGCTGCAACACCTGGGTGGCTTGGTCGCGTTGTTCTACCTGACCTGCGCCGGCTTCGTGCTGGTCGTGCTGGGCACCGTCATGCGCGTGTCGGGCCTGAAACTGCTGCCCCTGATCAAATACCTGCGCGAAGAACTGACCATCGTTCTTGGTACCGCCTCGTCCGACGCCGTGCTGCCACAGATCATGCGCAAGCTCGAGCACCTGGGCATTGGCAGCTCCACCGTCGGCCTGGTCATCCCGACCGGGTACTCGTTCAACCTCGACGGCTTCTCCATCTACCTGACCCTGGCCATCGTGTTCATCGCCAATGCCACCGGCACGCCACTGGAGATGACCGACCTGCTGACCATCCTGCTGGTATCGCTGGTGACTTCCAAGGGTGCTCATGGCATCCCAGGCTCGGCGTTGGTGATCCTCGCCGCCACCCTGACCGCTGTGCCGGCCATCCCGGTAGTAGGCCTGGTGCTGGTGCTGGCCGTGGACTGGTTCATGGGGATCGGGCGGGCACTGACCAACCTGATCGGCAACTGCGTGGCCACCGTGGCCATCGCGCGCTGGGAAAAGGACATCGACCTGGAACGCGCGCAGAACGTGCTCGCTGGCAAACCTGGTTTTGCCCACACACCCCGCAAGCAGCCCAACGCCCATCAACAGGAATTCTGATCGAACAAGGCCGGCGTTGGACGCCGGCCCTTCCAGGAGCGAACCGTGATCAGCTCATCAACCGTCGTCACCTCAGTGGTGGAAAAACTGCGCCAGGCCCTGGCCCGCGGCCAATGGCGTTCTGGCGACATGCTGCCGGGCCAGCGCGAACTGGCCGAACAACTGGGCATCAGCCGCCCCAGCCTGCGCGAGGCCGTCACCGTGCTGGAAACCTTGGGCCTGGTGCGCGCCCTACCGGGTAAAGGCGTACTGGTATTGGATGCCGACGCCGCCCTGCCGGAGCCCGGCATCGACACCAGCGCGTCGGCCAGCCTGGCCGATGTGCTGGAGCTGCGCTACACCCTCGAACCCTTCATCGTCGGCCTGGTGGCGCAGTCGGCCAACAGCCACGACATCGGCCAACTGCGCCTGACGCTGATGGACATGCGCGAAGCACTGGACGCCGATGACAGCGAAGCCGGAGTCAAAGCCTACATCGCGCTGCATGAGGCGCTGTTCGCCCTGACCACCAACCCGATCTTCCAGAGCGTGGTGCAACAGACCAGCAATGCCCTCAAGCAAAGCGCCGACATGCTGCGCAACTCGCCCGAGCATCTGGCCGCGCGGCTGAAGGAAAGCAATGCCGTGGTGCGCGCCATCCGCGAACGCAACAGCGCCGAGGCCAGTGCCCAGATGCGTCAGCACATCCTTGCCGAAGGCCAGCGCATGGGCATCCAGCTGAACATCCCGGACGAACACCCACGCCCTTGACCACAGGAGAGCGACCATGACCGCCAGCGCCCACGCCGCCCCCCACCTGCCTGCCCTGCTCGTCGCTGGCGAAACTCGCCTGTCGGCCGACCAGATCTACCCACGGCTATTCGACGCGATCCTCGAACAGCGCCTGCCACCCGGCGCCCTGCTGCCCGAGCAAGCCCTGGGGCATGCCTTTGGGGTAAGCCGGACGGTGATCCGTCGGGTGCTCGGCCGCCTGTCGGACCAGCAGGTGGTGGTCCAGCGCCCCAGCCACACTGCGCACCTGGCCGCCCCCGACCCAGACCAGGCGCGCCAGGTGCTCAGTGCCAGGCGCCTGGCTGAAACCACCTTGATTACCCTGGCTGCGCAGCGCGCGCGGCCGGCTCAGATCCGCCAGCTGCGCCTGTTGGTCGAGCGCGAGCGCCAGCACCATGAAAGTGGTGAGCGCTGCGCGGCCATCCGCCTGGGCGGCGAGTTTCACCTGAAGCTCGCGCAGGTCGCCGCCAACGCGCCACTGGCGCGGTTCCTCAACGGCCTGGTGCCGATGACCTCGCTGATCATTGCCCGCTACGAGTCACCCTGCTGCGACCACTGCGCCTGGGAAGAGCATGCGGCGATCATCGATGCGGTGGAAGCCGGGGATGCGGCGGCAGCGCTGGCATTGATGCATGAGCATCTTGACCGGCTGCAAGACAAACTCGACCTGGGCTGAGGTTTTTTTCACGGCCGCCCTATACTCGAGAAACCACCCCAGCCTCTACCCAGGGAGGCGGCCGCGTGAGCTCGCGTATGCCGTTACTGCTGCTTTGCCTGCTGTTGGCCCTCGGCGGCTGCGCGGGCAAGCGCCCGCCTGCCCCGCCACCTGCCGCGGTGCTGACCCCGGCCACGTGGCAGCGCATCGATCAGGACCTGATCGATGCCTCGGTGGGCGCTGCAGGTTCTGCCAACGACTATGCCCGGCGCTCCATGCGGGTGTGGAAGGAACAGGTGCAGCAACGTACCGAAAATGAGTTCATCCCATGGTTCACCGGTTACTGGACCCAGCAATGGCTGACCCTCAAGGTGGCCTGGTACAAGCTCGACAGCGGTGAAGGCCGCGAGCCTGCGCAAAAACGCCTGGCGCTGTACCTTCAGGAGCAGTACCACGAGCGGGTGATCGAGCCGGTGGCCGAGCAGATCAACCCGGAGGGCATCCGCGACCGTGCCTGTGAGCTGTATGTGCAGTTGCTCGGCCAGCAACTGCCGGCCATCATCGCCCGCTACAACGCGCCGCCCGAGCAACTCAGCCAACGCCTCAATCGCATACCCGCCATCGCCCTGGGCCCACCCGATGCGCGCAACGCCAGCCTCTATCAACTGCTGCGCGCCAAGTCGCTGGACCAGCAACCGGCCTGGCAAGCCATGCGCCAGCATCTGCACGAGCAAGCCAGCAAAGGGCCTGGGCAGACCGACGTGGGGCTGTCATCGGTGGCCACGCGGGCCAGCGAGAAACTCGGTGCCACCCTGGCGCCGCGCGGCATTGCCAGCGCCGTGGCTTCGGCGGTGGGCAAGGTGGCCGGGGCGATGATCTCGGTGGCGGCGGCAGGCTACGGCATGATCACCCACGACCGTGAGCAACCGCAGATGGTCGAGCAGTTGCGGGTGATCCTCAATGTCGCGCTGAACCAGGAATGGCAGGAGCTGATGGAAAACCGCCAGAGCGGGGCGATGGCCGGCGTCTATTACCTGTCGGGGCAGGTCGAGGACAACCTGCTGGCCAGCGCGCCGCGGCCGGTGGAGCCTGTGGAGCCGCAGGCAGAACAGAAGCAGACGCCACTGTTGATACGCCTGCCGCCGTAGCGGTTAGCGGTACCGGCCTCAGGCAGTGGCCAGCGCCGAGCGGGGCAAGCCGAAAATCCGGTCGAACGCCCAGTTGTAGGCAAAGGTGTAGCACGGCACCAGAATGATGAATGCCAGGTCCACCACAAACGCCTCCACCAGGCTCATCCCCAGCCACCAGGCAATCAGCGGAATCAAGTACACCACCAAGGTCAGCTGAAACCCGATGGCATGTGCCACACGCCGCCCCACGCTGCGCCCGCGCTTGGCCTGGCGGCTCTCCCAGCGCTCGAACAGCGTGTTGTAGATCAGGTTCCAGAGCATGGCGATGGTGGTGATCATCACGGCCAGTGGCCCGGTGTGGGACGCCTCAGTGTCTGACAGATACGCCAGCCCGAGGGTCGACATGCACAGCCCGATCAATTCATAAAACGTCACGTAGACCAATTTGCGTTTAACGCCCTGCACCCCGTTTTACCTCTATTTGACTAACAACGATGGGGCGGGAGAATGCTTCAATCTTCTTGACAGTAAAAGTCAGCAGCTGTCAGATCAACTGACAGGAGGCTGCCATGAACTTTTCCAGCGACAATATCCAGCTGTTTCTCGCCGTGCTCGATCGCGGCTCGTTCTCTGCGGCCGCGCGCGCGTTGCACCGCGTGCCCTCGGCGGTAAGCATGGCCATCGGCAACCTGGAGGCAGAGCTCGGCTACAGCCTGTTTGAACGTGGCCCGCGCGAAGTCCGCGCGACCGCCCAAGCCTTGGCCCTGGAGCCCCATGCCAGGCTGATCGCCGAACAGCTCGGGCTGTTGCAAGTACATGCCCTGGAGCTGTCCCAAGGGCTTGAGAGCAGCCTGACCATCGCCGTGATCCCGGACATCGACCATCGCCCGCTGCTGGCCGCCATCGCCCAGCTTGGTGAGCGCTACCCGTTGCTCGACATCGCACTGCTCAGCGCCCCGCAGGAAGACGCACTGCACCTGCTCGACAGTGGCCGCGCCGACCTCTGCGTGGCCTTCGCCGGCCTGCAGGTGGATGCCCGTCGCGGCTTTCAGCACATCGGCATGGAATCGCTGGTGGCAACGCTGTCACCCGCGCACCCGGCCGTGCTCGAAGACCGCGTTCACTACCTCGAAGACCTGATCAACGTGCGCCAGATCCTGGTGCGCAGCCGCGACCTGCCGCTGACCGACCCGCGCGCCCTGATTGGTGCCACGCACTGGTCCACCGACAGCTTCGATGTCGCCCTGCAGATGGTCGAGGCCGGCCTCGGCTGGGGGGACCTGCCACTCTCGCGCATCGCACCGCTGCTAGCGGCCGGGCGCCTGGTGCGGCTGGGCTTTCGCAATACCCGCAACGAGTTGCAGTTACCCGTGCACCTTTTGTGGCGCAAGCAGCAGCCGCTGCAGCAGGCGGCGCGTTTGTTGATTGAGCAGCTGTCCATGCGTTGAACGCCGTTCGTCGAAACGTCCTAAAGAAATTTCGCTAAGTGTTTCAATTTTTTAACCCGCAAGCCGATAGCCAATCGACAGGGCGCAGCGCGTCATGAGCGCGCTACGCCCTCCCCTCATTGGCCCAAGGTCTCGAAACATGAACCTGAAATTTCGCCACAAGATCCTGCTCAGCGCCTGCGGCGTCGTGGTCCTGGCTTTTGCCCTGTTCACGCTCTACAACGACTACCTGCAACGCAACACCATTCGCCAGAACATCGAGTCTTCGGTGCAGCAATCCGGTGAGCTAACCGCCAGCAGCGTGCAGAACTGGATGAGCGGGCGCATCCTGGTGCTGGAAAACCTGGCCCAGGACATCGGCCAGCAAGGTGCCGGTGACACCCTGGCCGGGTTTATCGAGCAGCCTTCTTACACGCGCAATTTCCTGTTCACCTACCTGGGCCAGGCCAACGGCGCATTCACCCAGCGCCCCGACGCGCAGATGCCCGCCGGTTACGACCCCCGCCAGCGCCCGTGGTACAGCACCGCGGCAAGCGCCGGGCAAACCGTGTTGACCCCGCCCTACCAAGGCGCCGTCGGCGGCCTGGTGGTGACCATTGCCACCCCTGTGAAAAGCAAGGCCAATGGCGAGCTGATCGGCGTGGTAGGCGGTGACGTCACTCTCGATACCCTGGTAGAGATCATCAACTCGGTTGATTTCGGCGGCATCGGCCACGCCTTCCTTGCCGACAGCAATGGCCAGGTAATCGTCAGCCCCGATAAAGACCAGGTGATGAAAAACCTCAAGGACATCTACCCTGGCAGTGGCTTGCGCGTCGTGTCGGGCATGCAAGATGTCACCCTCAACGGCCAGCAGCGCCTCATCTCCTTCGCGCCGGTTTCCGGCCTGCCTTCCGCACAGTGGTACATCGGCCTGTCGATCGACAAGGACAAGGCCTACGCCGCCCTTGACCAGTTCCGCACGTCGGCAATCATCGCCATGCTCATCGCCGTAGCGGCCATCGCCGGCCTGTTGGGCTTGCTGATCCCGGTGCTGATGCAACCGCTGACCACCATGGGCCGTGCCATGCGCGACATCGCCGAAGGCGAAGGCGACCTGACCCGCCGCCTGGCCGTGCAGAACAAGGACGAGTTCGGCGAACTGGCCACCTCGTTCAACCGCTTCGTCGAACGCATCCATGCCTCGATCAGCGAAGTGTCCTCGGCCACCCGCCTGGTGCATGACCTGTCGGAAAAAGTCGTCAATGCCTCCAACGCTTCGATCACCGGCTCCGAAGAACAGAGCATGCGCACCAACAGCGTGGCGGCGGCGATCAACGAGCTGGGCGCCGCCACCCAGGAGATCGCCCGCAACGCGGCCGACGCCTCGCAGCATGCCAGCGGTGCCAGCGAGCAGGCCCATGGCGGCCGCGAAGTGGTCGAGGAAGCGATCAGTGCCATGACCGCCCTGTCGCAGCGCATCAGCGAGTCCTGCGCGCAGATCGAAACGCTCAATGCCAGCACTGATGAGATCGGCAAGATCCTCGATGTGATCAAGGGCATCTCGCAGCAGACCAACTTGCTGGCGCTCAACGCTGCCATCGAGGCAGCCCGTGCCGGTGAGGCCGGCCGAGGCTTTGCCGTGGTCGCCGACGAGGTACGCAACCTGGCGCACCGCACCCAGGAATCGGCCGAAGAAATCCACCGCATGATCACCAGCCTGCAGGTGGGTTCACGCGAGGCGGTGCATACCATGAACACCAGCCAGGTCTCCAGCGAGCAGACCGTGCAGGTGGCCAACCAGGCCGGCGTGCGCCTGGCCAGCGTGACCCAGCGTATCGGTGAGATCGATGGCATGAACCAGTCAGTGGCCACTGCCACCGAAGAACAGACCGCCGTGGTCGAGAGCCTCAACCTGGACATTACCCAGATCAACGCCCTCAACCAGCAAGGCGTCGAGAACCTGAACGAAACATTGCTGCACTGCGATCAACTGGCCCAACAGGCTGGCCGCTTGAAGCAGCTGGTAGGCAGCTTCAGAATCTGAGTGCCGCTGTAACGCAAGGCCGCTCCTGTAGGAGCGGCCTTGCGTCGCGATGGGCTGCAAAGCAGCCCCCTACACCACCACCACCTTCGCAGCCTTACCCCGCCGCACCCAAGCCACCAACACCGCCGCCATCAGCACAAACCCCAGGTACCCAAACAGCGGATACACCTCGCCCACCAAGCTGATGAACCCCACCAGGCTGCAGCCGAACGCCACCACCCCTGTCACCACCGAGCCCCAGCGAAACTTCGCCGTACCCGCCGGCAACAGCCGCGACAGGAACGAGAACATCGTCCCCACCGCCGTGTTGACGATCATGCCGAAGATGATCAGGCACATCACCACCCCCAACACCGGCGACACCTCATTAGCGATCGACAGCATCGGCATCGGCAGGTCGGCGACACTGTCCAGGCGTGACAACAGCCCGGCGGTCATCACCAGCATCAAGCCGCCCAGCGCCGCGCCCCCCAGCAAGCCACCCCATACCGCCGTCTTCTCGCCTTTGGCCGAGCCCCCCAGAATGGCCAGGATCGGCGCACCGGCAACGATGTTGTAGGACACATACAGAAACGCGCCCAGCAGCCAATGGCGCGTGCCTGCCTGCTGCTGGCTGGCCAGGTGGTCGAGGTCGGCGAAACTCTGTTCACGGGTAAACACGGCATACAGTGCAATCGCCGAAGCCACCAGAATCAGCAACGGGGTGATCGCGCCGATGGCCAGGATCACCTTGCGCACGTCCAGGCACACGATGCCCACCACCACGAGCGTTACCAGCACACTGCCGGTCAATGCCGGGATGCCGAACTGCTGCTCCAGCAAAGCACCGCCACCGGCCAGCATGACCACGGTGACGGCGAACATGAAGAAGGTGATCAGCCAATCGACGAACAGGCCCAGGTGACGGCCACAGATGGCCTGGATCACGTCTTTGTGCGACGTGGCCCGCTGGCGGTTGCCCAACCCCGCCAGGGCCATGCCGAGGAAGGTGAACAAGGCGGCGCTGACCATCGCGCCAACCAACCCCCAGACCCCGAAATCGACAAAGAACAACAGCAGTTCCCGCCCCGAAGCAAAGCCCGCCCCTACGATCACGCCGACAAAGGCGCCGGCGATTTTCAGCTGCTCTTGCATGTGAACCTCTGTATTTATTGTTGTTAGGTGTGTTTGAGCGCCACGCATTCCTGTACAGAAGCGGCCTTGCCAGGGCGACCTGTCACTCCCCGATAAACGCCTGCACTTCGATTTCTACATCGACCCCCAGTGCCAATGCCGAGGCCACCGTCGAGCGCACAGGCAACGCGGCGCCGAAGTACGCTTTGTAAACCTCGTTGAAACCCGCAAAGTGGCTCATGTCCGAAAGCCACACCGTGGCCTTCACCACCTGGTCGAAACTCGCCCCACAGGCCGCCAGGCTTTCGCCGATGCGCTCGCAGGCAGCGCGGGTCTGGGTCTGAATATCCCCCCGTACCACTTCACCGCCGGCACTCATCGGCACCTGCCCGGACAGGAACAGAAAACCGCCCGCCTTCACCGCACGCGAAAACGGAAACGGCAAGCTGCTGGGGAAACGCTGGATGTCATTGCTCATGAGAAGCTCCTTTCAAGGTTGCTGGAAACGTGCCGGGGACAAGCGCTCGGGCGCCACCCCCTGGCGGACAAGGCTAGGGCACAGCGGCTGACCGAGCAGCAGGTCGGCCGCCAGGCGTGAAGCCCCTGCGGCCGACTGGATGCCATAACCACCTTGTGCCGCCAGCCAGAAGAACGCGGGGCTGCGCGCATCGAAACCGATCACCAGGTCGCCATCGGCTACGAATGAACGTAAACCGGCCCAGCTGTGGCTCGGGCGGCGGATACTTAGCGTGGTCATGGCTTCGATGTTGTAGATGCCCAGTGCCACATCGAGCTCCTCGGGCGCAGCGTCCTGGGGTTCGACCGGGTCGGCGTTGGCCGGCGAACCAAGCAGCTGGCCGGCGTCGGGCTTGAAGTAGAAGCTCTCGTCAACGCCGATCACCGCCGGCCAGCGGGCGAAGTCCTGGTCTGCCGGGCCGGGGAAGGTGAAGGCGCTGCGCCGGCACGGTTGCAGGCCGATGGGGCCAACGCCGCACTGCTCGGCGACACGGTCGGCCCAGGCACCGGCGGCATTGACCAGCCGACGTGCCTGGAGATGGCTGCCATCGCTCAGTTGCACCTGCCATACCCCGTCGAGGTAGCAGGCCTGGGCCAACTCGGCATTGCAGCGAAGCTCGCCGCCGGCAGCGCGATAGCCGCGCAAAAAACCCTGGTGCAGCGCGTGCACGTCCAGGTCCATGGCGCCCGGCTCCAGCACCGCGCCCGCCAGTACTTCAGCGCGCAAGTTCGGCACCAGGGCCAGGGCCGCATCGCGGTCGAGCAGGCTGACGTCGGTGCCGTTGGCCAAGTTCTGCGCGTGGGCCTGTTCGAGCAGTTGCCGTTGCTCGACGCTGGCGACATAGAGACAGCCGCGCGGTTCAAGCAGGGGGTGTTCGCAGAAGCCTTGTGGCGGCGTTTCATAGAACGCGCGGCTGGCGCGGGTCAGGGCTTGGATCTGCGGGGTGCCGTAGGCCTCCATGAACATCGCGGCCGAGCGCCCCGTCGAGTGGTAGCCCGGTTGCGACTCGCGCTCGAGCAGCAGCACCCGTTGCTGGCCCGCCAGGCGATAGCCCAGCGAGGCGCCGGCGATTCCGGCGCCAATGATCAAGGTGTCGTAGATCGTGGTCATGCGCGCTCCTGCCCCTATAATTATCATTTATGAGAATTCTAATATATGAGAATTTAGAGATGCGCAAGTGTCCAAGGTAATATGCCCGACCAACGCCGTATGCCGAGTGCACCGAATGCCCGATGACCGCCCCGATGCTTTGCCCCTGCTAGACCGCGCCGCCGTAGGCAGGCGCCTGCGCCAGGTGCGCAAGGCCCGCCAGCTGACCCTCAAGCAGTTGTCCGAAGCCAGCGGCGTGCCGGTGTCGACGTTGTCGAAAATGGAGCTCGCCCAAGTCTCGGTCAGTTACGAAAAACTGGCCGCCGCCGCCCGCGCCCTGAATGTCGATATCGCCCAGTTGTTTCGTGCCAGCGGCACGGCCGATACGCCAGTACCGGTGACGGTGGTGGTTGATTCACTGGCGGCCGTTGCGGGCTACGCGACCGGCACCTACGACTATCACCCGATTGCCGGCGCCTTCCCCGAGCGCCGCATGACCCCGGCCTATGCCCGCATCATCGCCCGCGAACGCGGGCAGTTCGACGATTTTATCCGCCATCCTGGCCAGGAGTTCGCCTTGGTCATCTGCGGGCGTGTGCGTATCGAGTTCGAGACCGGTGAAGCGGTCAGCATCGGCCCGCAGGAGACCGCGTACTTCAACAGCCAGGTGGGGCATATCTATCTGTCGGAAAGCGAGGATGGCGGGGATGCGCATGTGATGGTGGTCATGACAGACCGTTAAGGCGCGCTTTCACGCTCCTGTGCAGACGCCACGCGGTTATAACCTAATAACGAACAAGTCTATTTGGCTATAAAAAATTCTATATGCTGGCTTCTATCCGATAACGGGCAAAGTTGGGCAGTCGAGTAGCGTATGGATGTAGGTTCTTTCGGTTTCACCCTTGCCGGGCTGGTTGTAGGTTTCATCGTCGGCATGACCGGCGTGGGTGGCGGCTCGCTGATGACCCCTATCCTCTTGTGGTTTGGCATCAACCCGGCCACCGCTGTCGGCACCGACCTGCTGTATGCCGCCATCACCAAGGCCAGTGGCGTCTGGGTGCATGCCCGCAACAAGAACATCGACTGGAAAATCACCGGCCTGCTGAGCCTGGGCAGCGTACCCGCCGCCGCCATCACCTTGTGGTTCCTCAGCACCCTGCACACGGACACCTCGGCGCTCAACGCCATCATCAAACAGGGCCTGGCGGTGGTGTTGATCCTCACCGCACTGGCCATTCTGTTCAAGTCGCGCCTGCAGGCCTTCGCCAGCCGCCATGCCGGTGATCACTACCACCTCAGCGACCGCAGCCTGAACACGCTTACCGTGCTCACTGGCGTGGTGCTGGGTGTCATGGTCACCCTCACCTCCATCGGCGCCGGTGCCTTGGGCACCGTGGCACTGTTCCTGCTGTACCCGTTCCTGGTCACCCGCCGCCTGGTCGGCACCGAAATCGCCCATGCTGTGCCGCTGACCCTGGTCGCGGGCCTGGGCCACGCCGGCATGGGCAACATGGACTGGTCGTTGCTGGGTTACCTGCTGCTCGGCTCGCTGCCGGGTATCTACATGGGCAGCCACCTCACCGGGCGCATTTCCGACCGCGTATTGCGCCCTTGCCTGGCGGCGATGCTGCTGATGATCGGCTACAAGCTGGCGTTCTGAACCACGCTTGCCGCCGCTAGGCGCCCAGACGCAGCCGCCACTGCCCGGTAAAGCTGAGTTCAAGGCGCGATAGCGGCAGCACATCGATGCGCTGGTGGGTGCTCAACGGGCACCCCAACAGCTGTACCAGCACGGCACGGATGACCATAGGGTGGGTCACTGCCAACCATTCGCCCGGCGTGTCGAACGCCGCCAGCCAGGCCGCCACGCGCTGGCACAGTTGTGCAAAAGACTCCCCGCCATGGGGCGCGCTGTGCGGATTATCCAACCACTCGGACAACGCCTGCGGGTTCTGCGCCTGCAACTGCTTGAGCGACAGCCCCTGCCACTGCCCCAAGTCGCAATCTGCCAACGCAGGCTCAACACGCGCCTGTGTCTGCGCCGATAACCAAGCCGCCGTCTCGCAAGCTCGGCGCTCCGGCGCTGTCAGTACCTGCATAGCAGGCCCGATTGCCACAGGCGGCTGCACCAGCGCCAGCATGCCGTCTTTGGGCGTGGGCAAGCGCCCGGTCTTCTGGGCTTGAGTCAGGGCATGACAAACAAGGGTCAGGCGAATGGCTTTCACCGGTGCTTCCTTCATGGCAGGCGGGGGCGAATGGTTTAGTATGCGATGATGTTTTTTTCTGCAACAAGATGCACCACCTAGGCTATTTGCCACTAGTAAGTGCCTTTCAGACGGATCTTCCCCTGCTGTACCCTTAGAAAACAAAGAAGTTGCTGCATGACCGATATGACACGTCGATCGTTGGTAGGCCTGTGCATGTCCCTACCGCTGCTCGGCTAGCTAAGTTGGGCCAGTGAAGCCCCAACGGCTGCCAGCCCTCGCCCGGTATGTATCAACTACAACGAAAGCCCGTTGGCCCCAAACTCGGCAGCCCGCCAGGCGATGAGCGAGGGTATCAGCCTGTACAGATGCTATCCTTACTACGCACTGTATCGACTGATTGATGTATTCGCCGGCTAGCATGGGCCTGGACGAGGAGCAGGGGTTCTGTGGCTCCAAACTGGCCCAGCAGCATGCGGTGATGGTATTTACCGGGACGCGCAGCCTGGTGGTGGCCGAACCGTCTTATGAAGCGACGGCGCAAGCCGCCGAAGGTCGTGGTACCACTGTGCACAGCATCAACCTGAACGCCAGCCACGCTCACGACATAGACGCTATGCTCGCGGCCGACCGCTCACCGGGGCTAATCTGCCTGTGCAACCCCAACAACCCAACTGGTAGTTTGACACCACGCTAGGCCATCGAACGATTGCTCACGCATAAACCGGTCGGCAGCGTGGTATGTAGCGGACTAGGCCTAACTTTATTTCAACGACGCCCAGATCTGCATCGGCGCGATCAAGGAATAGCCTGAGCTACTGGTACTGCAGACCTTCTGCAAACTCTATGGCATGGCAGGTGCGGCCTGAGTCTGGCCATTGCTCAGCCGCCGCTGCTGAAACGTCTTGAAGTCCACGACGGCCAGAATCTATCCGCTGCCCCCACGCTGATGGCAGACCTGGCCAGCCTGTAAGACCGCCAGTTGGTCCCCCAACGCAAGGCCGAAAACGCCCGCCTGGGTGAACAGACGATCACCTGGCTGGGCGAACGTGGCTTATGTGTGAGCGTTGGGACATACAGCGGTTCGCGAGGCGTTTGCCAAGGTGATGCTGGGAACAAAAAACTCACTACAGATCTCACCCCCCTAAAACATCCAATAATTTCAAGTTTCAACCTGCAACATATTAGAAAGAAAACCGAGAAGCAAGGTAGCCACAGCAACAGATTGACCAGGCATCTCTAACCATACGTTAAATAGAGCTTGATCTATCCACTCTCTCCACTCGTATCAACCATACATTTAGAAAAGTACGCTTTGTTTACTCCGCAATCCGGACACACCCAGTCACCAGGGAGATCCATAAAATCTATTTCAACCCAAACGCCTGACTCTTGGCACACCTGAACCCCTTCATATTCATACCAACACTTGTGACAAATATATCGTCCTTCCTTCATATTTTCACAACCCCGCTAAAGAAGAAAGATTCATAAGCGTGTTTTTTTCCAACCCTGACTAGCGGCTGCGAGCTCACTCAAAAGATATGAAACCATGACTTTAACTCGTTTCGACAGAAATTTTCCAGATTGATAAACGACCCATGCAGTACCCTGTGGTTCCCCTTTAAAAACCCAATCAGGCAGCAAAACCTGCAACCTATTGTCTCCAATTGCCTCTGCAGCCAAGCACACAGGCAAACACGAGATACCAACACCCGAAAGTGTGGCAGTTAACGTAGCCTCAGGACACTCTGACAAATATCTACCTGGAATTACTACATCACAGCTTTCTGAGACCGATGAGAATCTCCAACATTGTTTATCAGGGTCCCCCACGAAAGGAATACAGCTATGCGAGGTCAAGTCTGAAGGATGATTAGGCCTACTAGATTCCCTGAAATAATTTTCAGCCGCACAAATCACAAAGTCAATCTCGCAGAGCTTGCGCGCGATCATGCCCTCCGGAGGTCTATCAGTTATTATTATTCCCAGATCAATGCCATCTGATATAAAGTCAAACCTTTCACCACACAGCATTTGGACATCCACTTCTCTGTATCGAGACAAAAAAGCAGGAATCAACTTACTACACGCCGCATACAATGATTTTGTCACTGCAATGCGTAACAAGCCCTGGGGGTTATCTGTAAGCTTATCCTTTAATCTAAAAACATTAGCTGACGATTCAAGCACACTTTTGCAGTACCCATAAACCTCCTCTCCCTCCGGGTTTAATTTCAAGTTTCGCGTCGTTCGCTCTAGCAGCCTCAAAGATAATACGCTCTCCAACTTTGTAATTTGCTTACTAATTGAAGAGGCAGTGACACCCAGCCTGACGGAAGCTTCGACAAAACTCCCACTTTCAACAACCACAGCAAATGTCGCCATGCAGGGTAAAATATCAACATGACTTTTTGGTAGGTAGCCTTTAGATTCCATTTCTTGACCACTCACTTTTATGTAAATGTGGCGCTACTGCATCGCACCGCCTTCACCTCTAATTTACAAATCCCAAGACCCAGCCATTAAACCAAATGCAACACTACCGCACCAGCTAAGACCAAGACAATACCCAGCCATTGCAACAAAGTTAATCTATCCCTATAAAATATGTAACCAAGAACAGCAGCCACCCCTCCTGAAAGCGTACTAATTACTGTCACAATCGCAACAGACCCGCTGAGCGCTCCATATGAAAAAGCTGTAAACCCCCCTAAATTAAATAGACTAGCGCCACCTAGCGCCCCATAAGAACTCAACCCAATACTTTTTTTAGTCTTCACACTGAAAACCAGTGGCATCAGAAGCAAAGCTCCAACCAAGTAACTCATCCACAACATATTCACGGCACCGACAGCAGGCAACGCGTAGTTTCCTTGGACCCAGAAACTGCTCCCATAAAGAATGGCAGCTATCAGAGCAAAGCAGATTGCACCTCCCTCCTTCCTATTGCCCATAAACCCATGAGACTTATGCCCCAACCCTACAAGCATTACACCGAACGCGCACACACCTAACCCAAGAATCTGGTAAAAGGTCAGATTCTCCCCACTCATCCACGCCAATAATGTCGTAAAAATACCGTACGACGTTACCAACGGAGCAATTATTGCGATTCTTCCATGCTCGAAGGCTCTAGTAAGTGAAACGGCACCAATTAAGGTTAGAATTGCGGCCGATGCACATATAAGGACAACATCCAGAGGCAATCTAATGATGAATGAGAACCCACTGCTGGAGATGAATACGAAACCACTCAGCATGAGAAACCCTATCAACTGACTGAAGAATACAGAATATTTCACACCAAAGGTTCGCGCATTCACTCCTACTAGATAATCAGTAACCCCCCAACACAAAGCGGCCACAAGCCCCATTATCACATCCATTTTTCGACCTTCTTAAGTTGCGCCAAAAGGCGAATTATCGTCACCCCTTTGGACATCCGCCATGCTGCCCAAAATAACTATTTAAGAAGGCCAACATTGGAACTGTCAACATCATGGATGCGACAGAAAGGATCAATAGCACAGTATAGGAATCGTCTGACAAGAGCCCCTCTCGATATCCTACAGCCAGCACAACCAACTCAGCAGTACCTTTCGTACTCATTAATATCCCGAGCTGCATTGACGCACGCTGCCTCATGCCTACAAGTAATCCCGCAATATAGCAGCTGATAATTTTGCTAATTGTGGCCCCCAATAAAAATACGAATAACCAGAACCAAATATGCACCTGTGAAAGGCCACTTACAGAAATCATCCCCCCAGAAGCTATAAAAAACATAGGAATAACAAGCTGCCTGATACCAAACAGGTACTTATCCCAAGCACCTTTGACCCCAGCTACATCACCCACCACATAAGCAGCTAATAAAGCGCCAACTGAGCTATGAACCCCAAAAAATTCTGTCAACTGCGAGGAGCCAAGCACAATTATAACTGTCACCACCACCTTCACACCATCACCAAGCCCAGCCACTAACTGGGACTTCATTATTATCGGCCTCACTACAAGCAGCATAGTCGCGACATAAATAAGCCCAACCCCAAAATTTAATGCAATGCCGCCTCCTACCCCAGCGCCCAACACAATTGAAATAACAGCCAACGCACACCAGACAAAAACATCTGTATACACTGCTGCAACAACAGCAACGCGCCCTGCTTTAGCCTCAACTATCGCAATATCATCCAGAAGCAAAACCAGAACAGGGAGCGCAGTAACTGAGAATGCAATACCACAAAACAAAATATAACCAAGCAGGGTATGCTGCAACCCCATATCCTCACTAGAATAGAAGGCCAAAACCCCACCAACAGCAAAAGACGTTACAACACCAAAGAATGCAACCAAAGCAATTTTACTATTACTGAGATCTCCTTCTCTTCGAGAAATACCGTGCCAGCATATCTCTACTAAGATTATTATCAAGCCGAGCTCACCAAGGGCATTCAACAGCCCCCTAGTCTCAGGTAAGCCTATGCGGAATGAGATGCTTGGTAGATAGGCGTCAAATATAGCCGGCCCCATAAGCATACCTGTAACTATATCACCAAGCACTCTAGGTTGTCCGAGCGCTACTACCGCCCTTCTACAGACCACGCACACAAACAATAAAACCAACATTACAACTATCAACTTAGACATAATAACACCGTGCTGATCACCTCCAAAAAAACAAACCTCGTTAACTCAGTCGCAAATCAGCGCAAGTGTTTTATGTACAAAGTCAGAGTCTCTAGCCAATACCTCCTGACTTTCATGAACAAGGTAAACCATGCCCCAAGATGATAGAAAATCTCGCGTCCGCCCTACAACTTCGCCCTCCGCTACTGACAGTTCCAACATATAAAATGAGTCAAGGCCTTCCACCTTCTCCAATCCGGTTATATTTTTTACCACTCCAGACACATTGCAAATCAAGCAGCAAATACAAAAGTGCCTGCTAAACTCCACCGATTCAAGCGCACTCGAAAATCCACCCTGAAAGATATCTATATTTAGCTCATAGCAATTCACACCAGAACAAGCCTCTATCAACCTCGGAACATTCGCCCCAGGCAATCGGCCATTCTGCTCAATAATCAGCGGCCCATTCGAGCCGATCTTTAACTCGATATCATTAATACCCCAAAAAAATTCAAGAGCGCTATTAACCTCTGACGCATATGAGAATGCGAGAAGCGCCCGACAATCATTAAGAGAAAGTGAGCGTATATTTTTATAGATACTTGGATTGCCATCTGCCTCGACCTTCTCGTACCTAGCAAAGCACAGCATTATCTTATGCCCACTCAGACCGCAATTCGCAGTCACAACAAAATACTCATCACCCGCCAAGTATTTTTCGACCAGCGCATAAAGCTCGCCATCAGATTGGATTTCTCTATTTTTTTCGACAGCCTGAACTGCCGCGTACAACTCTCGATGATTGCGGCAAACTTTGACATTGCGGCTACCCGTGCCCTGAGCCGGCTTCACGACTAACGGGTAGTCATTTTTCTTAAATGTATCAATCTTAAGCTCCTCTAGCCTGACTCCACGAGCCCAAGTAGCCGGTACGCCTGCAGCAATTAACTTTTTTTTCAACTCTAATTTATTTAGTCGGGTCTGGGAGCTTTCGACGGGATTACCAAGTAAACCATACATACTACTGAGCGCATCGGAAAACTTAATACCTACGTCAGACCCCGGGATAACTGCACGAATACTGTACCGAGAAAGCGCTTGCATTGCTTCATCAAGGTCATCTGCATAAACAATAGATTCAAACTCATTTAGGTTTTGTAGACGACGAACCGCTTCAGACAACCGCTTTACGCTGATTAAAGCTATACTCAAGTAGCCGTGCTTTTGAATCTCCGCACCGTAATAACACGCAGAACTTATCGGATCCACAACAACCACAGCTGAAAGCTTAGTCATTGAGAGATACTCCGCATCATCTGGTACATGTGATGATAATAACGCAGCGCCACGTTATAACGAATGCTAACACCCAGCGCTAGTTCTCGGACAACCTCCTCCCCACTACCGGCATAATAATCCAGAACAACCTCTAGCCACGCATTACTATGCCGGGTATCGATACTAATATGAGACTGGTGATACGCTATTACTTTTTTCGGCACCTGTAGCCGTTCAAGAGCTTCTGTAGTTGCCCGAAAACGGACAGGGGCCGAACCTTCAATGATCCCTATAGCACCGATCAGTCTTACATTGTATTCCCGCCTCAGCGCCCACATCAACAGAACATTACCATTCATAAGACACTCTAACGTTGGTTGCTCTGCTGTTATGTTTGCCTGCCGCAGGATATCTCGCATGAAGATAGAGGAATCTTTGAACATCACAGTGTGGACCGCAGCGGCATTGCCACCCCCCATTTCATCCCAATAGTTCTCCGCCGCCACCATCTTCGGCTTTAGTGGCATCCCCAGCTGCACCATAGCCATTAAATCATCGAATGCCCCATCCACTAGCTCTTCCATGCATATGTAATAGGCTATTTGCTCTAAACTTGCTTTCCGCCTCAAAAACTCGATGAAGAATCGGATATCGGAATTCATCCTCCGTTCCATAACCAAATACCAGTTAATGAACTCTGCCTTGACCTTAGGCAGTCCAGCCAAGTCAATACAACCCTCTTCAACCGCATTCCAATTATTTTCCAATGAATATACTGAACGCCTCAGCGTTTCAGCATCCCTGCCAAGACCGATTATGCTTTCGGGCGCACCAAATGCCTTTTTGTAATATACAGCAAGCTGTTTTTGATCCTCATAAACCAGAGCACCCATAGTTCCCTCTCAATAAATGGAAATTGGCCCATAAGAATTTTTCAGATCGAATGCTCTGTAAGAAGCACCTTTTTCAAACAACCAAGTCAATCGTTCATGTGCTTCCAAAAGACTAGGGACATGCCCCCTCCTCACCCACCACAAGACCATCCTAGGGTGCATAATTTTGTGGAACCATTCATGGCCTTTACTCAGCATTTGAGCATGTGGCGTGTGATAGAGAAATTTCTTCAGAGACGCAACATCATCCCAAACTGATAGCGTATATAGATATCCTTCGCCCCATAAAGCTTGAAGCCCTTCCTGATCCTCGTTAGTTTCTCTCCAAATAAAACCATCTGAACTCTCTGCAATGCTATTGATGCGATCAACATTCGCATAAAACCCTGCCATCTCCACTGATTCTTTTGGAAATCTCGGCTTCACCAAATCAAATTGCGCCAATACCTTACTCATCAATCCTCCCAGCTTTGGATTTCAATGATATTTCTATCAGGATCCCGAACATACACAAAAGTACATACTCCGACCCCCTCAACCGGGAGCTTTGCCAACCGCCCCAGCATCGTCCCACCATAACGAACTACATTTGCGCACACAGAATCAAGATCTGTAACTTCAAATGCTAAATGCGTGATGCCACGAGTATTTGCGTGCTTTAAGGGTTGCCGAATGTGCCTGCTGTATTGGAATATTTCCAGTGTAGGTCCATCGCTCCCAAATCCTGGTAAGCGTAAATGCAATCCTTCGATCTGTGGCCTTGAAACTCCAGTGCCTTCAGCAACGGAGCACCCCGATAGCTGCCTAACTGGACCAGACGGCACACAGTGGAATACGTCAATATAGAACTGAGATAGCTTCTTCCAGTCTGGAGTAATCAGATTTGTGTGTGAGAACTTAATAGCACTCATGCTCACTCACCCATCAATCTCGAAAGACGAATGTTTCATGTTCCACGTGACGATCCTTATCTCGTGCACGCTCCCATGTCGTATTCAGAATAATCCTTCGTACATTTTTAGTAAGGGGCTTCACTCGATGCAATGTCGTATCAGCTTTCAGTAGATAGACATCTCCTGATGAATGAAAATACGAGTCTATTTTATTTTCGAGCAAGAGATTTTCCACTCTTGGATTACTTTTATCCCAGCGAGTGTGAGGCACACATTCCAATAGTCCTCCGCACTCGATATCGGGCGCTTCTACCACCCAAATAATAGTGTACGGGTAGTCGCCCCAGTGCCAACCGTGAGTATCACCGACCTTATGCTGGCTATTGATGATATAGTTATCCCATTTCCAGGGAGTCGGAATCACATCCTCCTTAACTATACCACTGATCAAACCCGCCAAATAATTAGACCTATACGCCCTCGGAATATATCTACCCTCCTGCTCTATGGTCTCTTGGGGGACATTACTCAAATATCGAGGGGTATTCCCGGTTGATTCAATAAGAAAATCTCTCCGCTTTGCGAAGTTCGAGAGGAGATACTTAACATCGCTGGTGATTTCTTGATTGACCTCACTGTCTATCAAGTGATTTATCTTAAGATATCCATCACGCTCAAAACGGTGCTGCTCCCAAAAAAAGTCACGCCCAGCAAATGGATTTTCCTTTAGCAGATCGCTTGTTTTTACATGTTCAAATTTATCTGATTGATCTGACATATTCATCGCTCCCTTTTGATTGCTGAATGCCTCAGCGACATTGAACGAATCCTACAATCGACAGAGCAAATCAATAAAGTGGCTGCGCGGCAGTTTACAATTTCCAAAAACACTGGAATTGACGCGCAAAACCCAAAGGGAATTTTGAGTTATATTTACTCACCCAATTCCACTAGACACATCAAGAAAGGCGAGCTAAGGACGACTGATAAACCGCTTACGATTCCGGATCGGAGCATAGGTAATTTGAGGGATCCGCATGATCGAATAAGGGTTCACGTATTCCTACATACCTCCATGCCTAATAATGAGGCCCAAATAGGAGGTAACATGAGCCCTCACCGCTACCCCAAAGAATTCAAGAGTTTATCGGTCAAGTAAGTGCCGATAGAGGAAAACCTGCTATCGATTTTGCCCAGCGCCTGGGCGTATCCGTTCACAGCCTCGACTCCAAGATAAAGCTCTACAGCAAGCCCCAAGAACAGCGGCGACAAGCGATGATCAGCAGGCTGAGCTTTGCAAGCCCCCGGTGTCAGGATAGTTGTCGCCTCTCCGATTTTTCCTAACAAAACACATCGGGGGCGGAAAGAGACGGATCGTGCCGTACTATTCACCTGAACGCAGAGCCGCATTACTCAAGATGCTGCTTCCCCCGCTGAACCTGTCGATGGCCGAGGTTTCCCGGCGCAAGGGGTCAGCGAAATGTCTTTGTCCAACTGGCGCAAGCAGCTCAGTTCTGAAGGAAGTGCAGTGTCCGAAAACAAGTCATCGGCCGAGAGCTAGCCAGCCGAAACCAAATTTGCCGTCGTTCTCGAAGCGGCCGGCTTGTCCGAGATCGACCTGGGCGAGTATTGCCGTCGTAAAGGCCTTTACCCCGAGCAAATCACGGCTTGGCGGCAAGCCTTCATCGCCGGCCAGAAGTCGGAGAAGGCTCAGCAAAAAGAAGATCGGGAGCAGTCGCACAAAGACAAGAAACGTATCCATGAACTTAAGCGCGAACTGCGCCGCAAAGACAAGGCGCTCGCTGAAACAGCCGCGTAGTTGGTGCTGCGAAAAAAGCTCAACGACTACTGGGGGGCAACTGACTTCTTTGCCGCAACGGCAGTTGTTCATTGACTGGCTGAGCGAAGCCGTCGCGGCGGGAGCCAGAAAAATCAAGGCCTGCCGGGAGGTTGGCCTGTCGCTGCGTACCCTGCAACGCTGGACTGGCCCCGAGATCGTTCAGGCCGATGGGCGAACGACTATCGCGCGACCAGCGCCGTGTAATGCGCTGAGTGAGGTCGAGCGACAGGCAATTGTGACGCTGTGCAACAGCGCTGATTATGCTCACTTGCCACCCAGCCAGATCGTGCCGCGCCTGGCCGATCAAGGGCGTTATCTGGCGTCGGAGGCGACGTTTTATCGCGTCTTGCGCATGACGGGTCAACAGCATCATCGAGGTCGCAGTCAGCGCCCCAGGCGGCAGGCGGCGCCGACGACACATGCGACAAAAGGGACGAATCAGGTGTGGTCATGGGACATCACGTATCTACCGTCGCCGATACGCGGCAAGTATTGCTGCCTCTATCTGATCGAGGATATCTACAGTCGCAAGGCCGTGGGCTGGGAGGTCTACGACGTGGAAAGCGGCGAGAAAGCCGCCGAGCTGCTGCAACGCAGCGTGATCGGTGAGCAATGTCTACGCGAACCGCTGGTGCTGCACTCGGACAACGGAGCGCCGATGAAATCGGTGACGCTGCTGAGCAAGATGTACGAACTGGGGATCACGCCCTCGCGAGACCGACCGCGGGTCAGCAACGACAATCCCTACTCGGAGTCGCTGTTTAGAACGCTGAAATACTGCCCGCAATGGCCGCAGAATGGTTTTGCCAGTCTGGACACCGCACGAGCATGGGTGAGGGACTTCATGCGTTGGTACAACAACGAGCACCACAGGTCGAGAAGAGAGCGGCATAGTTAGACGGTTGACGCGACAACTACCTTGAAAAACGCCGGCAGTCACTCACCTAGAGAGAACAATCAATTCCCACAGCCCTTTGCTCAAGGAACTGCTGAACAAGTGACACCGAGGACGGATATCCATCTCACTTGCGGCGAGCGACGCTTCGCGAGAATGAAGCACCTCACATTCGAGACCGACACGGCAACTTTGCAGCCGATCACAGCGGTTCGGCGCCTCGACGCGCCAGCACCTACAGGTACAGCGCGAATACCAAAGTTCGGCACACACCAAATTCCAGGCACAAAAAAAGAGGCCATAAGGCCTCTTTTTTGTGATCCCAGCGACGCACTGAGGATCGAATTTGGAGCGGGAAACGAGACTCGAACTCGCGACCCCGACCTTGGCAAGGTCGTGCTCTACCAACTGAGCTATTCCCGCGTCGTGATGGGTGCCATTCTAGCAATATCTAAAACGGCGTCAACCCCTTGATTCAAAAAAGTTTTTATTTCTGCTCCGAGCCTTCGCGCAGGTGTGGCCAGGCGGCCAGCAGATAATGCGCCATCGACCACAGGGTCAAGCCCGCTGCCACCAGCAGCAGCCCGTAACCCAGAATGACCCAGAAGGTCACACCCGGCGGGTTGGCCAGCAGGATCACCAGCGCAAGCATTTGCGCCGCAGTTTTCCACTTGCCAAGGTTGGACACTGCCACATGCGCCCTCGCCCCCAGTTCGGCCATCCACTCGCGCAGCGCCGACACCACGATCTCGCGGCCGATGATCACCGCCGCCGGCAAGGTCAGCCAGAAGTTCGCGTGCACCTGCACCAGCAACACCAGGGCCACGGCGACCATCAGCTTGTCTGCCACCGGGTCCAGGAAGGCACCGAACGGTGTGCTCTGCTGCAGGCGGCGCGCCAGGTAGCCGTCCAGCCAGTCAGTGGCGGCGGCGACGGCGAACACGCTGCTGGCGGCCATGTAGCTCCAGTGATAGGGCACATAGAACAGCAGGATGAAGATCGGGATGAGCAGGACGCGTAGAACGGTGAGCAGGTTTGGAATATTCATCGGTACGACTGGCTGCGGGTTGAGCCAGGCATTCTACTCGCTATGCAGGCTGGCATAAATCGACTCGGCAAGCTTTTTACTGATACCAGGGGCTTTGGCGATTTCATCGACACTGGCGCGGTTGAGCTCTTGCAGGCCGCCGAAGTGTTTCAGCAGGTCACGACGGCGCTTGGGGCCGACCCCGGCTACGTCTTCCAGGCTGGACACGCGACGGGCTTTGCCGCGCCGGGCGCGGTGGCCGGTGATGGCGAAACGGTGGGCTTCGTCGCGGATCTGCTGGATCAGGTGCAGGGCCGGTGAGTCGCCCTTGAGGGTGAACTCGTGGTGCACGTCGTTGAGGTACAGGGTCTCGAAACCGGCCTTGCGGGTCACGCCCTTGGCAACGCCCAGCAGGGTCAGGTCAGTGAAGGCCAGCTCCTGCATGACGTCGCGGGCCATGTTCAACTGGCCCTTGCCGCCGTCCACCAGCAACACGTCGGGC
The DNA here is from genome assembly GCF_014269165.1 of Pseudomonas sp. SWRI68. Classification (NCBI taxonomy): domain Bacteria; kingdom Pseudomonadati; phylum Pseudomonadota; class Gammaproteobacteria; order Pseudomonadales; family Pseudomonadaceae; genus Pseudomonas; species Pseudomonas sp. SWRI68. Next base: position 411,970 of record NZ_JABWRU010000002.1, read on the forward strand.
AGCTTGCCCTCGCCGTCCTTGATGCGCCCGTAGCGGCGGGTCAGGGCCTGGTGCATGGCCGCATAGTCGTCGCCGGCGGTCACGCCTTCGATGTTGAAACGGCGGTAATCGGACTTGATCGGGCCTTCCGGGCCGAACACCACGCAGCTGGCCACGGTGGCCTCGCCGCTGGAGTGGCTGATGTCGTAGCACTCCAGGCGCTGCGGTACTTCGTCCAGGCCAAGCACCTGGGCCAGGGCCTCGAAACGGGCGGCCATGTGCTGGCGGTTGGCCAGGCGGGCGTTGAGGGCCTGCTCGGCGTTGGTCACTGCCAACTGCTGCCAGCGGGCCCGGGTGCCGCGCACCCGGTGGGTGATGGTCAGCTCGCGGCCGCGCAGGGTTTGCAGGGCTTCACGGATGGCTTCGAAGTCTTCGTGCACCACGTTGACGATGAGCTCACCGGGCAGTTCGCGTTCGGCATTGCCCACGTAGTACTGGGACAGGAACGCAGCCATGACCTCGGCCACCTCCTCCTCGATGCCCACCTGGGGGAAGAAGTTCTTGCTGCCCAGCACCCGCCCGCCGCGCACGCTGATCAGGTGCACGCAGGCGCCACCGGGGTTGACGAAGGCGGCGATCACATCGACGTCACCGGTACCGCCCTCGATGTACTGCTGGTCCTGCACGCGGCGCAGCAAGGCGATCTGGTCGCGCAGCTCGGCGGCCTTCTCGAAATTGAGGGCCATGGCGGCCTTTTCCATCTCGGCATTAAGCTCGTTGCCCAACTGCTGGCTGCGGCCTTCGAGGAACATCACCGAGTGGCGAATATCGTCGGCGTACTCGTCTTTGTCGACCAGGCCGACGCACGGCCCCTTGCAGCGCTTGATCTGGTACTGCAGGCAGGGCCGGGTGCGGTTGGCGTAGTAGCTGTCTTCGCACTGGCGCACCGAAAAGGCCTTTTGCAACAGGCTGAGGCTTTCGCGAATGGCACCGGCGCTGGGGTATGGGCCGAAGTATCGGCCCTTGGCCTTTTTCGCACCGCGGTGGATGCCCAGGCGCGGGAAGTCGCCGTCAGACATAAACACGTAGGGGTAGGATTTATCGTCGCGCAGCAGGATGTTGTACGGCGGCCGCCATTCCTTGATCAGGTTCTGCTCCAGCAGCAGCGCCTCGGTCTCGTTGGCGGTGATGGTGGTCTCGACCTGGGCGATGCGGCCCACCAGCGCAGCGGTCTTGGGCGCCAGGCCGGTTTTGCGGAAATAGCTGGCCAGGCGCTTCTTGAGGTTTTTGGCCTTGCCCACATAGAGCAGCCGCGCCTCGGCGTCGAACATACGATAAACGCCCGGGCGACCGCTGCAGGTCGCCAGAAACGCGCTGGCATCAAAAGCTTGGGACATGAGGTTTACAGGCTTGCGTCAACCATACCGTGGCGAACGGCCAGCAAGGTCAGTTCGACGTCGCTGGTGACCGAGAGTTTTTCAAAGATCCGATAACGGTAAGTATTGACGGTCTTGGGCGAGAGACACAACTTGTCGGAGATGATCTGCACTTTCTGGCAGCCGACGATCATCAAGGCGATCTGGATTTCGCGCTCTGACAACGCATCGAACGGCGAGCCTTGTGGCTGGAACGACTTGAGTGCCAGTTGCTGGGCGATCTGCGGGCTGATGTAGCGCTGGCCGGCAAAGGCCAGGCGGATGGCCTGGACCATTTCGTCGAGCCCGGCGCCCTTGGTCAGGTAACCGGCAGCACCGGCTTGCAGCAGGCGCGTGGGGAACGGGTCTTCCTCGCACACGGTGACCGCGACCACTTTGATGTCGGGATGGCTGCGCAACAGTTTGCGGGTGGCCTCCAGGCCGCCGATGCCGGGCATTTTCACATCCATCAGGACGACGTCGGGTTTGAGTTCCCGCGCCAGCTTGAGCGCCGACTCCCCCGAATCCCCCTCACCCACCACTTGCAGGCCATCGATGTCGGCCAGCATGCGGGTAATACCGGTTCGTACCAGATCGTGATCATCGACCACTAAGACCCTAATCAAGCACACACCTCGTCTGCAGGGCGATTGGATCCCGCCACCTTAACAAAATTTTTCATGGCGGGCCTAACGCAAAACTTCTGTCAGATACGCCTGACGGCCAAGTGTGAAAGGCCTCACTGTTTCACGGCTTTTAGCCTCACCTGACAAACGCCCAAGCAAGTGCCAGAGCGCGGCTTGATCGTCGACCGGCAGTTGCCGAAAAGCGCCCAGCAAGTCGGCCTCGTCCTGGGTCAGGTTGCCCAGCGGTGCCGGGGTGCGCACACCGCTAAGCACATAGAGCGCGTCCATGCCCTGGGCGGCCAGTGCTGCGAGGTAATCGGCGCGGGGCGTGCGCTCACCGCTCTCGTACTTACCTTGGGCATTGGGCTCGACCCCACCGATGTCACCAAACACCCGTTGGGTCATGCCCAGCCGTTCGCGCTCTTCGCGCAGTCGCGGACCGAATCCATTCATCTCACGTTTCTCCTTTGTCCTTGAACATCATCCAACGCCGCCCACCGTCCTGTAAGCAGCGGTAAATTTCAGACCCCACTATGCCCATGGTCACCAGCCGCGACAAGCCATCACTGCGCTATCAGTCGATGACGCGCTGCATGCGCACGAAGCATTCATCCTCGCCCACCTCCGCAAAGCCCCTGCGTTGATACAACAACCGAGCCGGGTTGCTGCGAAACACCATCAAGCGCAGCAGTGGCAAACGCCGCTGTTTCGCCCAGCCGGCGAGGGCCTCCAGCACCCGGCCGCCGATGCCGCGCCCGCGGTGCTCAGGCAGCAGGTGCAGCTCTCGAATGAACAATGCCTGGCGGTCCTGGCTGAGGCTGCAGTAGCCCAGCACCTCTTCACCCTCCATCACCAGCCACTGCTCGCGCCAGGCCCAGGCCTGGTCAAAGGCTTCTTCGATCCACAGCAGGTCGAATTCGCGGTAGTACGGCAGCATGGCCCGGCGCGTGAGGTCGCGGGCGAAACTGCGGTGGGCATCGGTGGCGGGTATGAGCTTCATGCCGTTATTGTGCACCGCTTTAGGTGGCATAGCACACGGGCGAACTGCCCGGGCCATGGCGCTCCAACTCATCTTCCAGCCATTGGGCGAGTACCTGGGCGTTGTTGTGCTCGGTGTCCTTGGCGGCATAGAGCAAGGTCAGCGTGCCCCTGGCGGCCAGGCCCAGCAGCGGGTACCAGTACTCGGGGTGTGCGGTCAGCTCCTGCCGGTAGCGTTGGGTGAAACCGGCAAAATCCACCTCGCCCTGGTGAAATGCCTTGCGCAAACCCTGCGAGGGCGCCACCTCGCGCAGCCATTGGCCATGCAGGTCATCCTTGCGCTTGTTGCGCGGCCACAGGCGGTCGACCAGCACACGCTGGCCGTCTTCCTCGGCGAGCGCTTCGTAGACACGTTTGCAGCGGATCATGGGCTTCTCCGGCCATTGCCGTCTGTCTTGAGCCTAGATAATTCATTGACCGAGGTCACGGGCCAGTAACGAATTGTTTCTATGCTCACAGCCTTCGGCACCTTCGCCCGACGCCAATCGGAGCCCCCATGGCAACCCCGTCCCTGGCCAGCCAGCCGCACCTGGCCCAACGCGATGCGCGCCCGCAGCTGTCTCACAAGCCCGGCCGCGCCACCGTGGTTCTGTTCTTCGGCCTGCTGCTGGCCGGCCTCGCCTATACCGCCTGGAGCCTGAAACAGGACGTCAGCGCCAGCGGCACGGTAATCACCACCGTCACGCCGTTCCTGCTGCTGGGCCTGGCGTTGCTGATTGCCCTGGGTTTCGAATTCGTCAACGGCTTCCACGACACCGCCAACGCCGTGGCCACAGTCATCTATACCCACTCGTTGCCGGCACCGGTTGCCGTGGTCTGGTCGGGTTTGTGCAACTTCCTCGGCGTGCTGTTCTCCAGCGGTGCGGTGGCGTTCGGCATCATCGCCTTGCTGCCGGTAGAGCTGATTTTGCAAGTCGGCTCTTCGGCCGGTTTCGCCATGGTCTTTGCCTTGCTGCTAGCCGCGATCATCTGGAACCTGGGCACCTGGTGGCTGGGCCTGCCGGCCTCGTCTTCGCACACGCTGATCGGCTCGATCATCGGCGTAGGGGTGGCTAATGCGCTGATGCACGGGCGCGACGGCACCAGCGGAGTGGACTGGGGCCAGGCCAGCAAGGTGGGCTACGCGCTGCTGTTTTCGCCGCTGATCGGCTTTGCCTGCGCCGCCCTGTTGCTGCTAGCCCTGCGCGCACTGGTCAAGCGCAAGGCGCTGTACCAGGCACCCGAAGGCCAGACACCGCCGCCGTGGTGGATCCGCGGCGTGCTGATCCTGACCTGCACCGGGGTGTCCTTTGCCCACGGCTCCAACGATGGCCAGAAAGGCATGGGGCTGATCATGCTGATTCTGGTCGGCACGCTGCCGATGGCGTATGCCCTGAACAAGACCATGCCCAGCGAGCAGTCCTTGCAGTTTTCGGCCGTTGCCGAGGTGACGCGCCAGGCGCTGGTGCGCAGCGATCCGCAACCGGTGCCGGCAGACCCTCGCCAGGTGCTGACCCTGTTCATCACCGAGCCCAAGCCCACCCCGCAACTGGTGCCCGCACTCGCGGCACTGACCGGCATGATCGGCGAAGAAGTCAAAGGCTATGGCTCGCTCAAGCGCGTGCCGGCCGAGGCCATGGCCAACGTGCGTAACGACATGTACCTGACCAGCGAAGCCATCCGCCTGATCGAGAAAAACCAGCTGGTAACCTTTGATGCCGACACCCGCAGCCATGTGCAACTGTTCAAGACCCAATTGGACGACGCCACGCGCTACATCCCGTTGTGGGTCAAGGTGGCCGTGGCCATCGCCCTGGGGCTGGGCACCCTGGTCGGCTGGCGGCGCATCGTGGTGACGGTGGGCGAGAAGATTGGCAAGACCCACCTGAGCTACGCCCAGGGCGCCTCGGCCGAGGTGGTGGCGATGTGCACCATCGGCGCGGCGGACATGTTCGGGCTGCCTGTGTCGACCACCCATGTGCTGAGCTCTGGTGTGGCCGGGACCATGGTCGCCAATGGCTCGGGGATCCAGAAGCGCACGCTGATCAACCTGCTGATGGCGTGGGTGCTGACCCTGCCAGCGGCGATGCTGCTGGCGGGTAGCCTGTACTGGGTGTTGAATCAGATTTTCTAGTCTGCAAGATGAGGCTGTGGGAACAAGCCCCACAGGTTAAGTACCTGGCGTTCAGCCCGGGATTTTCAGGCCCCGCTGAACGGCAGGGCGTTCGAGGAAGTTGGCCAGCACCCGTTGCACTTCCTTGAACGCATCGAAGCCCACCAGCTCACGGGCGTTGTAGCGCTCCACCAGGTTGCGCACCCAGGGGAAGATGGCGATATCGGCGATGCTGTACGTGTCGACCATCCACTCCCGCCCTTCAAGGTGCCGATCCAGCACGCCCAGCAGGCGCTTCGATTCGTTGACATAGCGGTCGCGCGGGCGCTTGTCTTCGTATTCCTTGCCTGCAAAGAAGTGGAAGAACCCGACCTGGCCAAACATCGGGCCGATGCCGCCCATCTGGAACATCAACCACTGCAGGGTCTGGTAACGGACGGCAGGGTCCTGGCTGAGCAACTGGCCACTTTTCTCGGCCAGGTACTGCAGGATCGCGCCCGACTCGAACAGCCCCAGCGGCTGGCCGCCGGGGCCGTTCGGGTCGAGGATGGCGGGGATCTTGTTGTTGGCGCTGAGGGAGATGAACTCAGGGCTCATCTGGTCATCGGTGTCGAAGCTGACCTTGTGCGGCTCGTACGCCAGGCCGATCTCTTCCAGCATGATCGACACCTTGACGCCGTTGGGCGTGGGCAGCGAATACAGCTGCAGGCGCTCGGGGTGCTGGGCGGGCCATTTGCGGGTGATGGGGAATGCGCTCAGATCGGTCATGGTCAACCTTGCCTGGGGGATGGGCTTGTCACTCTAGTGACATCCCCGCCCGCTGACCATCACCGACCACTCATCGGCACTGGCCGATCACGCCTGGCCATGGGCCTTGAGCTTGAGCTTTTCGGTGTCGACCCGCACGAATACCGAGTCGGCAGTCACCGTCAGCACATCGTCCGCCCAGACCTCGCAGATGACCCGGCTCTTGCGCCCTACTTCGCCTTCTACGCGCGCCTTGAGCAGCAGCTCGACCCCCATGGGCGTCGGTTTCAGGTAGCTGAGGTTGAGCGTGCCGGTGACGCAATCGATGCGTGGCAAGCTGCCCGCTTCGCGGCCTTCGTTGCGGTAGTGGTAGGCCATGGCGGTCCAGTTGGAATGGCAGTCGACCAGCATCGCCAGCAAGCCGCCGTAGACCAGGCCGGGCCAGCCGATGAAGCTGCTGTCGGGCGAGTGTCGGCACAACAGGTGAATGCCATCGGCGTCCCAGTGGCTTTGCAGGTGCAGGCCGCTGGGGTGGGCACAGCCACAGCCGTAGCAGCTGCCTTCTGGCGCGGCGAGTTGCTGGAGGGAAAGGGTTTGCTCGTTCATACGCTTCCTGTGCTTGTTGGAATGGGAAGGGATGCAAGCGTCGATGGTAGCGCCGCGATTTGCCAGCGCCAATGAGAATGCCGGGGCTGCGTTGCAGCCCATCGCGGCATAAGGCCGCTCCCAGCAGTCTGTACACGACAGCACAGTACCTGTGGGAGCGGCCTTGTGCCGCGAATGGGGCGCAAAGCGCCCCCAAGGATCACGCGGTCTGCGCAACCACCTTGCCGCGCCGCTGGGTCAGCGACACCAGCAGGATGAACAGCGTCACCCCCGCCGTCATCAGCGTCTCGTAACGGTAGGCATCGCTGAACAGCATGTAGCCCAACACCATGACAATGGTGCCGATCACCAGCCAGGTCAGCCAGGGGAACAGCCACATCTTCAGCTCCAGCGGTGTGCCTTCACGTTCGGCACGTGCCCGCATGCGCAGCTGGGACACGGCGATCACCAGGTACACCAGCAAGGCGATGGCACCGGTGGTGGACAGCAGGAACCCGAACACCTTGCCGGGGAACACATAGTTGACCAGGCAACCGGCAAAGCCTGCCAAGGTCGAGAAGATGACCGCGACCGTCGGCACGCCAGCACCGGAGATACGCTTGGTCATGCTCAACGCCTGGCCACGGGCACCCAGGGAGTAGAGCATCCGCGACGCGGTGTAGAGGCCGGAGTTCATGCAACTGGTCACCGCTACCAGCACCACCAGGTCCACTAGCAGCTTCGCGCCCGGCACGTTCAGTACTTCCAGTACCCGCTGGAACGAGCCCACGGCTTTCAGGGCCGGGTCGTTCCAGGCCACCAGCGACACCACCAGGAAGATCGAGGCCAGGTAGAAGATGGCGATGCGGTACACCACCAGGTTGGTGGCGCGGCGAATCTTGTCTTTCGGGTTTGCCGTTTCGTCAGCGGCAATGGTGACGATTTCGGCGCCGAAGAACGAGAAGATGGTAATCAGCACGCCGCCCAGCACGGTGCCGAAGCCATTGGGCATGAAGCCGCCGTTGTCCCACAGCCGGCTCACACCCGACACCTCGGCCAGCGGCCAGAAGCCGAATACGGCCAGGCTGCAGACAACGATGAAGGCAATGATGGCAATCACCTTGACCAGTGCGAACCAGTACTCGAAGGCACCGAAGTTCTTCACGCTGATCAGGTTGGTACCCGACAGCAAGACCATGATCAGGAAGGCGAACAGCCACGATGGCACACCGGGGAAGTAGGTATGCAGGATGTCTGCGCCAGCGATGGCCTCGACCGGGATGATCAGTACCCAGAACCACCAGTACAACCACCCGATGGTGAAGCCTGCCCATGGGCCGATGGCCTCGGAGGCGTAGGTGGAGAACGACCCGCTGTTGGGGTTGGCGATGGCCATTTCGCCCAGCATGCGCATCACCAGCAGCACCAGCAGGCCGGTCATGGCATAGGAAATGAGAATGGCCGGGCCGGCGGTGGCAATCGCGTTGGAGGAGCCGATGAACAGGCCGGCACCGATGATGCCGGCGATGGAGATCATGGACACCTGACGGGACGTCAGGCCGTGCTGCAAGGAACGCTGTTTCTTGTTGTCTAGCGAAGCCATGGAGAACCCTCGAATGGGTCGCCGCGCGGGGGCGGCTAAAAATTGGAGCAGAATTCTTATCAATTTCTGATGTTGGTTTTTTTGTTGTTCTGAAGATGCCGGTACTGGCTACTTCCCTCCTCTTCGCACGACCGGTTGTAATCGTTGATCCAGGTCAGTATTAATCTATAGGTCTGGGTCAACAAACGACCTTTTCGAAGCACATGATTCCGATTTGGAATGAACTTCATCCTTTTTTTGCTCGGTACGCGCCTGTCATGTCCAAACGCCTGATGCCCTCGACCACCGCCCTCCAGTGCTTCGAAGCGGCTGCCCGCCACCTCAGCTTCACCCGCGCGGCGCAAGAGCTGCACCTGACCCAGAGCGCGGTCAGCAAACAGGTCGCGCAACTTGAAGAGATGCTGTCGCACTCGTTGTTCCAGCGCATTCGCCGGCGCCTGCACCTGACCCCGGCCGGTGCGCTGTACCTGACCGAGGTGAACAAGATCCTCACCCAGATCGACATTTCCAGCCGCTACATCCTCAGCTATGGCGACGAGACCGAAGTGCTGCGCATCGCCACCCAGCCGACCTTCGGCGCCCGCTGGCTGGTGCCCAGGCTCAAGGGTTTTGGCGATCGCTACCCGCGCATCCACCTGGATATTCGCAACGAACTGGAACCCTTCGACCTGGTGCAGGCCAAGGCCGACATCGCCTTTTTCTTCGGCCAGGGCACTTGGCCCGGGGCGACCTGCATCGAACTGTTCAGCGAAGAAGTGCTGCCGGTGTGCGCCCCGGAGCTACTGGCCAGCCACCAGTTCAGCAGCGCCGAGGCGCTGACCGAACACCGCCTGCTGCAGTGCGTGTCCCGCCCGGAGGCCTGGCATGAATGGTTTCTGGGGCTGGGGCTGCACAGCCAGAACAGCTACCACGGGCCGCGCTTTGACACGTTCTACCTGTGCATCCGCGCCGCCATCGCCGGTTGCGGCATTGCCCTGATCCCTCGCTACCTGGTGGCCGAAGAGCTGAGCGAAGGCAAGCTGGTGGTGGCCTGGGACCACCCGGTGCCGAGCAACGGCCGGCACTTCATCGCCCATGCCGAGCATGCGGCCGAGGTGCCGAAGATCAGAGCGTTCGTGCAGTGGATTCGCGAGCGGGTGGCCGAGGGCGATTGAGGTTGCCCGTCCAAACCCTAAAAACTGGCCAGATCATGAATCCAGGGAATGACCGCAATCGAATAATTCGTTTGCGGAATAACCCGCCGGCACGCTTGGATAATAAGAAACTCGAACAAGGTCCGCGTGCCCCATGAATCAGGAAAGTATCAGCCAGTCCATTGCCATCGTTCACCCCATCACACTTTCCCATGGCAAGAATGCGGAAGTCTGGGACACCGACGGTAAACGTTATATCGACTTCGTCGGCGGCATCGGCGTACTCAACCTGGGGCATTGCAACCCTGCCGTGGTCGAGGCGATCCAAACCCAGGCCACCCGCCTGACCCACTATGCATTCAACGCCGCGCCCCATGGCCCGTACCTTGAGCTGATGGAACGCCTCAGCCAGTTCGTCCCCGTCAGCTACCCGCTGGCCGGCATGCTGACCAACAGCGGCGCGGAAGCGGCGGAAAACGCCCTGAAAGTAGCCCGCGGTGCCACCGGCAAGCGCGCCATCATTGCCTTCGACGGGGGTTTCCATGGCCGCACCCTGGCCACCCTGAACCTCAACGGCAAGGTCGCCCCCTACAAACAACGGGTCGGCGAGCTACCCGGCCCGGTCTACCACCTGCCCTACCCCAGCGCCGACACCGGCGTCACCTGCGAGCAGGCGCTCAAGGCCATGGACCGGCTGTTCAGCGTCGAGCTGGCGGTCGAAGACGTGGCAGCGTTCATCCTTGAACCGGTGCAAGGCGAAGGTGGCTTCCTCGCCCTCGACCCGGCATTCGCCCAGGCACTGCGCCGCTTCTGCGACCAACACGGGATTTTGATCATCATCGACGAGATCCAGTCGGGCTTTGGTCGTACCGGCCAGCGTTTCGCCTTCCCTCGCCTGGGTATCGAGCCAGACCTGCTGCTGCTGGCCAAAAGTATCGCTGGCGGCATGCCACTGGGTGCGGTAGTCGGGCGTCAGCCCTTGATGGCGGCGCTGCCCAAGGGCGGCCTGGGCGGCACTTACTCGGGCAACCCGATTGCCTGCGCGGCGGCGCTGGCAAGCTTGGCGCAGATGACCGACGAAAACGTCGCCACCTGGGGCGAGCGCCAGGAGCAGGCCATCGTCAGCCGCGTGGAGCGCTGGAAAAAACAGCACCCCTTCATCGGCCGCCTGACCGGCGTCGGTGCAATGCGCGGCATCGAGTTCGTCAATGCCGACGGCAGCCCAGCCCCCGCGCAACTGGCCAAGGTGATGGAAGCGGCGCGGGCCAAGGGTTTGCTGCTGATGCCCAGCGGCAAGGCGCGGCACATCATTCGCCTGCTGGCACCACTGACCATCGAAGCCAATGTGCTCGAAGAAGGGCTGGATATCCTCGAGCAATGCCTGGCCGAGCTGAACTGAGGGTTACAGGCCCAGTTCTTCGGGGGTGAGCATGTCGGACTCGAAGGCGATCCAGCCGCCTTCGAGTTCGGCGTGGCCGTTGACGATCGGGCCGTAGTAGGTCAGGCCGTTTTCCAGGGTGACGCAGATGTGCGTGGCGGGCTTTTCGGGGGCCGCGAGCGCGCCGACGAAGTGCACCTTTTTCAGGGTTTCAGTCACCGCTTCAAGGCCAACACGGATGTTGGCGTTCTCCGATGCCTCGACATCGCCCCCACGGTCTTCGGTGCTGACGGTCACGGTGGCGATGTACGGGTACTTGCTGCTCAAGCGGGTTACCTCAATAGGATAGGTAGGCGTGTGGGCGCGTAGAGTACGGCAGCCTTTCGTTGTTGTCTCTACTGGCCTGATCGCGGGCAACTCGGATCGCCGCACCGCCGCCAACAGGTGATCTGAATGCCCCGATCTGTTAGGGTGCCCGCCGATGCACGCCACACCACACGAGGATCCCGAGTGAGCGCCGAAGAACCCCTGATCGCCGACCTGTTCGAGGTCGACAAACGCCTGTCCCTCAAGCCCGTCGTGGACTTCAACAACTACCTGCGCAACGCGTTCGCCGAAGGCCCGTGCCAGTGCCACCGCTGCCGTGACGGTGGCGACCAGAACAGCTACAGCCATCAGCACAACTTCACCCTCGAAGGCCGAGCGCTCAACCGCCGCTTCGCCACCACCGCAGGCAGCGACGTGCTGCTGGTGCTGAAAAAAGCCTGGCTGTCGTACCACAAGGAAGACCTGAACCTGGTCGGCGCACTGGACCTGGCCAAGCTCAAGACCTTTACCGACGCCGCCCTGCACGAGCGCCTGCTGGCCCTGTTGCCTGCCAGCGGCCTGGCCCGCGAAGTGGACGGCCAATGGCTGCTGCAAGCCCAGGCCGACTGACGGCCCGGCGGTAAAGCAGGATTCTTCCGGTCTGCTACCTTGGGAGAATCCGCATCCCCGCAGGTAGTCCGCCATGGCCCGTACAACGCCCATCGAGCTGTATCGCAATATCGGCATCGTCGCCCACGTGGATGCCGGCAAGACCACCACCACCGAACGCATCCTGTTCTACACCGGGGTCAACCACAAGATGGGCGAGGTGCACGATGGTGCCGCGACCATGGACTGGATGGCCCAGGAACAGGAGCGCGGCATCACCATCACCTCGGCGGCGACCACAGCCTTCTGGCAAGGCTCGACCAAGCAGTTTGCCGACAAGTACCGCTTCAACATCATCGATACCCCAGGCCACGTCGACTTCACCATTGAAGTGGAGCGCTCGCTGCGCGTGCTCGATGGCGCCGTGGTGGTGTTCAGCGGTGCCGACGGGGTCGAACCGCAATCGGAAACCGTCTGGCGCCAGGCCAACAAGTACCATGTGCCGCGCTTGGCCTACATCAACAAGATGGACCGCCAGGGCGCCGACTTCCTGCGTGTGGTCAAGCAGATCGACCAGCGCCTGGGGCATCATCCGGTACCGATCCAGCTGGCGATCGGCAGCGAAGAGCACTTTATCGGCCAGATCGACTTGGTGAAGATGAAGGCCATCTACTGGAACGACGCCGACCAGGGCACCACCTATCGGGAAGAAGAGATCCCTGCCGAGCTTCGGCCGCTCGCCGACGAATGGCGCGCACACCTGGTCGAGGCGGCCGCCGATGCCAATGATGAACTGACCCAGAAATATCTCGACGGCGAAGAACTGACCATCGACGAGATCAAGGCCGCCTTGCGTCAACGCACCATCGCCAACCAGATCGTGCCGACGATTCTGGGCTCCTCGTTCAAGAACAAGGGCGTGCCGCTGATGCTCGATGCGGTGATCGACTACCTGCCCGCGCCCTCCGAGATCCCTGCCATCAAGGGCACCGACCCAGACGATGAAGAAAAACACCTGGAACGCCACGCCGACGACAACGAGCCGTTCTCGGCCCTGGCCTTCAAGATTGCCACCGACCCGTTCGTCGGCACCCTGACCTTCGCCCGGGTGTACTCCGGCGTACTCAGTTCTGGCCATGCCGTGCTCAATTCGGTCAAGGGCAAGAAGGAGCGCATCGGCCGCATGGTGCAGATGCATGCCAACCAACGCGCCGAGATCAAGGACGTCTGCGCCGGCGACATCGCCGCGCTGATCGGCATGAAGGACGTGACCACCGGCGACACGTTGTGTGACATGGACAAGCCGATCATCCTCGAACGCATGGACTTCCCCGACCCGGTCATCTCCGTGGCGGTAGAGCCCAAGACCAAGGCCGACCAGGAGAAAATGGGCGTTGCCCTGGGCAAGCTGGCCCAGGAAGACCCGTCATTCCGGGTACGCACCGACGAAGAGACCGGCCAGACGATCATCTCTGGCATGGGTGAGTTGCACCTGGACATCATCGTCGACCGCATGCGCCGCGAGTTCAACGTCGAGGCCAACATCGGCAAGCCGCAGGTGGCGTACCGCGAGAAGATCCGCAACACCTGCGAGATCGAAGGCCGCTTCGTCCGCCAGTCCGGCGGGCGCGGCCAGTATGGCCACTGCTGGATCCGCTTCGCCCCTGGCGACGAAGGCCAGGAGGGCTTGGAGTTTATCAACGAGATCGTCGGCGGCGTGGTGCCACGCGAGTACATCCCGGCCATCCAGAAGGGCATCGAGGAGCAGATGAAGAACGGCGTGCTCGCCGGTTATCCGCTGATCAGCCTGAAGGCGGCGGTGTTCGACGGCTCCTACCACGACGTCGACTCCAACGAGATGGCCTACAAGATCGCCGCCTCCATGGCCACCAAGCAACTCTCGCAAAAAGGCGGGGCGGTGCTGCTGGAGCCGGTCATGAAGGTTGAGGTGGTGACGCCGGAGGAATACCAGGGCGACATCATGGGCGACCTGAGCCGACGCCGCGGGATGATTCAGGATGGCGACGAGACGCCAGCCGGCAAGGTGATTCGTGCCGAGGTGCCGCTGGGTGAGATGTTCGGCTATGCCACGTCGATGCGCTCGATGACCCAGGGGCGGGCCAGCTATTCGATGGAGTTCACCCGCTATGCCGAGGCGCCGGCCAGCATCGCCGACGGCATAGTGAAGAAAAACCGCGGCGAATGATCGTGCGCCCAGTGCCAGCAACTGCCTTGCTCAGATGCCCAAAGCCGGCGTGATCTCAGTGGGAGCGGGCTTGCCCCGCGAACAGGCCGGCCCAGACACTGCCGCTGCCTGGCACCGGCTTCGCCGGTATTCGCGGGGCGAGCCCGCTGCCACCACGGATCATGACAACGCTCAGTGCTGTTCGCCGGCCCGTTTCAGCAGCTTCTTGCAGCGCTCGGACAGGTGCACCACCCGCAACTGCTTGCCCGCCTTGGCATAGCGCTCGCGCAAGGTCTTCAACGCCGCAATTGCCGAGTAGTCGACAAAGCTCAGGTGCTGGCAATCCAGGGTGACCTTGGCCGGGTCGCCCGCCGCATCGAACTGATTGAGAAACGGCGTGACCGAGGCAAAGAACAGCGTGCCATGCACCTGGTAGCGCTTGCCCCCCTCGCCGTCCTCGTGGCTATCGGCATACAACTCCCGGGCATGCTGCCAGGCAAAGTTCACCGCCGCGATGACGATACCGAACAGCACGGCCATGGCCAGGTCGGTGAACACCGTGACGACGGTCACCGCAATGATCGCCAGCACATCGCTGACCGGCACCTTGTGCAACACGCGCAACGAGGCCCAGGCAAAGGTCTGCTGGGCAACCACGAACATCACCCCTACCAGGGCCGCCAGCGGGATGCGCTCGATCAGCGGCGACAGGAACAGCACGAACAGCAAGATCATCACCCCAGCGACCACCCCAGACAGCCGACCACGGCCGTTGGAGCTGAGGTTGATCACCGTCTGCCCGATCATCGCGCAGCCGCCCATGCCGCCACATAGCCCGGAGACCATGTTGGCCGCCCCCAGGGCCACGCACTCGCGGTCCGGGAAGCCACGGCTCTCGGTGATCTCGTCGGTGAGGTTGAGTGTCAACAGGGTTTCCAGCAAGCCGACCATGGCCATCAGCACTGCGTACGGGGCAATGATCTGAAGCGTTTCAAGGTTCCATGGCACACTCGGCAGTGCCAGTTCCGGCAAACCGCCGGCGATATGCGCCATGTCGCCGAGGGTACGGGTCGGTAAACCGAGCAGGTACACCAGCAGGCCTACCCCAAGGATGGCCACCAGCGCGGGCGGCACGGCGCGGGTCAGCTTCGGCAGTACGTAGACCACCAGCATGGTCAACGCCACCAGGCCGATCATCAGGTACAGCGGTGCACCACTGAGCCAGTGATCGCCCTGCTTGAAGTGCTCCAGCTGGGCCAGGGCGATGACGATCGCCAGGCCGTTGACGAAGCCGAGCATCACCGGGTACGGCACCAGGCGCACCAGTTTGCCCAGGCGCAGAACGCCAAACAGAATCATCACCAAACCGCCCAGCAGCACCGTGGCCAGCAAGTACTGCACGCCGTGTTGCACCACCAGCGCGACGATCACCACCGCCATCGAGCCGGCAGCGCCAGAGATCATGCCGGGGCGGCCGCCAAACAGCGCGGTCAGGGTGCAGATGATGAAGGCGCCATACAGGCCCATCAACGGGTTGAGGTGCGCCACCAGGGCAAAGGCGATGCACTCGGGCACCAAGGCGAACGAAGTGGTGAGGCCGGCGAGCACGTCGGCGCGGAGTCGGGCGGGTTTCATGGCGTTCCTGTGAGGCGGTCCAGGCGGACGGGCTGGCAAGCAAGGGGCGCAATGTTACGGAATTTGTCTAACAGCGGCCACCACTCAACGCACCCGGTCAAGGCTCTGTACCGCCAGGTCCAGCGCACGCTGCATGTCCAGGCGCGCCGAGCGGCCCAGGTCCGGGTGGTTCAGCCGGCCGCCCCGCTCAGACGGCAAAATCGGCGCAGTCAGGTCCTCGGCATCCATGGCTTCGAAGTCCTGCTCGGTACCCAAGGTCAATGCACTGCGCCGCAACAACATGCGGACCTGCTCGGGTGTCAGTGCCGGGTTGATCGACAACATCGCCGCCACCGTCGCGCTCACCAGCGGCGTGGCATACGAGGTGCCACAGTGTGGCCTCTTGGCACCCGCGGGGCGGATGCAGGCCGCGGCGCTGACATCGACGCGCATGTCGATGTTCGAGCTGCGGCGCTTGCGCACATGCTGCGGGTCCTCGACCGGCACCGCCTTGTCGCTGCGCTGGTGGCCGCCCACCACCAGCAATTGCTCGGTAATGAACGACGATGGCAAACGGTATTCGTCAGTGCCGGACCACGAGGCGCCGTTGCCCGCCGAGTTGATGACCACCACGTCTGGGTGCTCGGCCCGCAACCAGAGGAAGAACTCTTCCAGCAGCTCCTCATACCCGCTCATCGCCAGGCCCGAGCGGACCAACGAATCGACTTCATCACCCGCGACATTTTTCGCGCCCACCCGATGGATGCCCCAGCTCCAGTTCAGAACGCGCACGCCGTCTTCGACAAGGTTGACCGAAGCCGCGATGTTGGCGGTGATACCGGCATCCGAATTGCGTTCGACAATAACCTCGAAGCCCGGGCTGGGTTTGCCCAACCCCGGCAGAAACCCGCCTTCCACGCCTTTACCCTGAGCCGCGAGAATGCCGGCGACATGGCTGCCGTGGCTGTCGGCACGGTTGCCATCCCGGCCATACAGGCAGGTATTGCCCTTCGCACAGGCGCCGCGATAGCCGATGAATCCCGGTGCGTCGAAATCCACATCGCGCTCGATCACCCCGACGCGAATGCTCTGTACCGCCACCTTGGAAGCAGGGATGCGCCGCTGGTAGAAATACAGCGCATCCATGAAGCGGTTGGCCGCCCACTCGTCTGCCTGGTCCATGGCCTGGCGGCTGCGACCGCCACCTTCCTCTGCACGTTCGGGGGCGGACTCTTCGACAATCACGGCATCGACGCTGACTTCACTGCCCATGCGCAGGATCATCGCGTCGCGCTGCACCAGGTCGTGCACCGGCAAGCGCAGTTGATAGACGTTGAGTGGTGGGATGGCGCCGACCACCTTGGCGCCAAACTTGTCGGCGATACGCTGTGCTTCTTTGCGGCCGTCGTGTTTTTCTTCGATCAACAGGCTTACCAGGTCGAGGTACGTGGTCAGCCCATCCATGTTCTTCGCCACTTCCCCGGGGCCAGCGGCGAGCACATGGCTGCCCTGGCGGCTGAGCCAGACGGGGTTGCTCTTGCGCCCAGCGGCCTCGATCCACAGCGGCGCGCTGCGCTGGGCGGTACTGTGCAAGGTCAGCTTGAGGTTATCGCCTTGCCGCTCGATATCGGCCTGCGCCAATTGCGCGTCGCCGAGCCAGACCGCAGGCACCTGCGGCCCCAGTCCTTCGCTGCGCAAGCACCATTGCAGGCGCCTGGCATCGAGCAGGTCACCGCAACGCTGAAGTTGCTTGATGCGCAGCGTGTCGCCGGCCGCACCGGCAACGCTGGCGAACAGGCACAACAACAACGTGGCACAGCGCTTCATGCGGTCACTCCCGGCGGCGTCTGAGGTTGCGACTGCCGGGGCAAATCAAAGGTTCAGCCGCAGCCCAATGTCAGTCGTTGATGTGCAGCCTGCACAACCTGAGCAAATTTGCCATCATGTTGATTCCCCCTGCGGAGATCATGGACATGCCGCTACGCCCCTTTTTCGCCTCGCTGCTGCTGGCGGCGAGCCTGAGCGCTCAAGCCGCCACCGAAGTCATGCCGCTGCAGTACCGCAGCAGTGCCGAGTTGCTGCCCGCCGCGCAATCGTTCATCGGCAAGGACGGCACCGTCAGCGCCTTCGAGAACAAGCTGATCGTCAATGCCAGCCCCGAGCGCATCGACGACCTGCGCAGCCTGCTGCAACAGCTGGACACCGCGCCCAAGCGCCTGCTGATCAGCGTCGACAACAACGACAGCAACTTCCAGGACAACCGCGGCAACGCCCATGTCATCCGCTACGGCACCAGCAACCGTGAAGGCGGCCTGCAACAGGTGCAGGCCAGCGAAGGCCAGGCGGCGCTGATCCAGGTGGGCCAGAGCATACCGGTGACCAGTACCAGCACCGACGGTTACGGGCGCATCCAGAGCAACACCGAATACCGCAATGTGACCCAAGGTTTCTACGTCACCCCAAGCTTGAGCGGCGAGACGGTTCGTCTGCAAATAAGCACCAATAATGACCGTATCAGCCAGGAACGTGCCGATGTAGTGAAAGTGCAAAGCACCGACACGACCGTCACCGGCAAGCTCGGCGAGTGGATCACCCTAGCGGGGTTCAATCAGCAGAGCCAAGCCGATCGAAGCGCATCCAGCCACACCTACAGCACACAGCGCGGCGAAAACATGACTTTACGGGTAAAAGTCGACCTTCTGGACTGATCCCAGGCAATTCAAGGCCTCGACCAAAGGCCTTGAAACTGACTGCCGAGTCGTATTAGACCAAAGATGTAGTAACCTAAAAAAGTCACTACAAAACATTTGACAGGCACTTTTTCCCAAGGGCATGATGGCCTCGCTCCCGCTAATCAGGGGCCCTGGCAAGGGCCTTCGAGGCGTGCTCCTCCCACCCCTGGAGGCGCCTCGTGTCTATACGGCCCACAAGGCGGTTCGACGGGATTGCGACTGCAACGAAGAAGTTGTCCCGAGGGACGGAAGCGCATCACCGCAGTTCTGGCAATCGCGTCGCACCGCAGCAAGGCAACCACGAGCCGACCTGCAGGGCACACCTTCGCCTGGCCTGCCCCTCCTTCCCCTTCGAGCCTTCGCGTTCGCCGCCGCACTCCCCCGGACAGGACAGCCGTCAGGCCTCTGATCTGCACCCGAGCATCAGCACAATTACCCCAAGATCGATGCGACGAGGTTTATTTCCATGGCACTGACACGCGAACAGCAAATTGCAGCCCTCGAGAAAGACTGGGCCGAGAACCCGCGCTGGAAAGGCGTGACCCGTACCTACACCGCCGCTGATGTCGTTCGCCTGCGTGGCTCCCTGCAGCCGGAGCACACCCTGGCTCGCCAGGGCGCAGAAAAACTGTGGAAGCTGGTCACCCAAGGTGCCCACCCGTCCTTCCGCCCAGAAAAAGATTTTGTCAACTGCATGGGCGCCCTGACCGGCGGCCAGGCAGTGCAGCAGGTCAAGGCCGGCATCCAGGCCATCTATCTGTCTGGCTGGCAGGTTGCCGCCGACAATAACTCGGCCGAGTCCATGTACCCCGACCAGTCGCTGTACCCGGTCGACTCGGTACCGACCGTGGTCAAGCGCATCAACAACTCGTTCCGCCGCGCTGACCAGATCCAGTGGAAAGCCGGCAAGAACCCAGGCGACGACGGTTACATCGACTACTTTGCGCCCATCGTGGCTGACGCCGAAGCCGGTTTCGGCGGCGTGCTGAACGCCTACGAGCTGATGAAGAACATGATTGAAGCGGGCGCCGCCGGCGTGCACTTCGAAGACCAGCTGGCCTCGGTTAAAAAATGTGGCCACATGGGTGGCAAGGTACTGGTACCGACCCAGGAAGCCGTACAGAAGCTGGTTGCCGCACGCCTGGCAGCAGACGTCTCGGGCGTGCCGACCATCATTCTGGCCCGCACCGACGCCAACGCCGCCGACCTGCTGACCAGCGACTGCGACCCGTACGACCAACCGTTCGTGATCGGCGAGCGTACCCGTGAAGGCTTCTACAAGGTGCGCGCCGGCCTCGACCAGGCGATCTCCCGCGGCTTGGCCTACGCTCCGTACGCCGACCTGATCTGGTGCGAAACCGCCAAGCCAGACCTGGACGAAGCCCGCCGCTTCGCCGAAGCGATCAAGAAGGAGTACCCGGACCAGATCCTGTCGTACAACTGCTCGCCTTCCTTCAACTGGAAGAAGAACCTGGACGACGCCACCATTGCCAAGTTCCAGCGCGAGCTGTCGGCCATGGGCTACAAGCACCAGTTCATCACCCTGGCCGGCATCCACAACATGTGGCACGGCATGTTCAACCTGGCGCACGACTACGCCCGCAACGACATGACCGCCTACGTGAAGCTGCAGGAGCAGGAATTCGCCGATGCCAGCAAGGGCTACACCTTCGTGGCGCACCAGCAGGAAGTGGGCACTGGCTACTTCGATGACATGACCACCGTGATTCAGGGTGGGGCTTCGTCGGTGACTGCACTCACTGGTTCGACCGAGGAAGAGCAGTTCCACTGATAGCAGTGGGCTGGTGAAGCGAGGCCCGGGGTTCGTGAGGACCCCGGGCTTTTCTATTGTAGAAGGGCTTGCCACGATATTTTCAGCGCCTATGAGATCGAGCGCCGCGCGGGCGGCGCTCGATCTCATAGCCACCACCCCCTCACGCCAAGCACCTGCCAACCCCACCCCCTTCGCCAAGGCAGGTAAAAGCAAAACGCAGAATCCGGACTATGCTTGGGGCAGCCCAGTAGCAGCCGCCACCCGCCACCCCCATGCCCTCTCAATCACTTCGTCAGCCCACAATGGCTCAACCGATAAAGTATTGACCCAGAGCGGTGCGCGAGGGTTTGGAAGCTGCTAGAACGAGAGTTTTTCTCATTTGCAAGTAGCGCTGCAGCCCGATGAACTTGCAAGGCTCACTAAAGGAGAATTTCAACGCATCAAATTTAATGCGATTAATTATCATTACGAACTTACGAATTCGTTACGCCGCGCAAGAAACATAATTAACAAAAGCGCACGCAATGCCCGAATTTCAAGGCTTTCAGCCAGTTACGAAAGAGTTTTGTTCTTAATCCTACGAATAAATTTGCCACAGAAATTTTACTTGCACCGGGTTTACCCATAAAATCAGCGCGATTGATTCAGCTGCGACATTTGGTCACTGCATGTGCGACACCAAGTCGCCGCTCTACTTATTTCAGACTGCAGAGCTGGGTCTCTGTATAAGGATCTCTAGCATGTCCGATTCGGCAGGACTCATCGCCCACAACTGGGGCTTTGCCATCTTCCTTTTGGGTGTCGTCGGCCTGTGTGCCTTCATGCTCGGCCTGTCCAGCCTGCTCGGTAGCAAGGCCTGGGGCCGCGCCAAGAACGAACCCTTCGAATCCGGCATGCTGCCCGTCGGCAGCGCCCGCCTGCGCCTGTCCGCCAAATTCTATCTGGTCGCGATGCTGTTCGTGATCTTCGATATCGAAGCCCTCTTTCTCTTTGCATGGTCTGTGTCCGTCCGCGAAAGCGGCTGGACCGGGTTCGTCGAAGCGCTCGTTTTCATAGCAATTCTGTTGGCAGGTCTTGTCTACCTTTGGCGCGTCGGGGCACTTGATTGGGCTCCCGAAGGTCGCCGCAAGCGGCAAGCGAAGCTGAAACAATGAGGCTTTGGCAATGCAATACAATCTCACCAGAATCGATCCGGATGCGCCCAACGAGCAGTACCCGGTCGGTGAACGGGAAACCGTCACCGATCAGCTGCTAGAGGACCAGGTCCACAAGAACATCTACATGGGGAAACTCGAAGATGTGCTGCGTGGCGCGGTCAACTGGGGTCGCAAGAACTCCCTGTGGCCGTACAACTTCGGCCTGTCCTGCTGCTACGTGGAAATGACCACGGCCTTCACGGCGCCCCACGACATCGCCCGCTTCGGCGCCGAAGTCATCCGGGCCTCGCCGCGTCAGGCCGACTTCATGGTCATCGCCGGTACCTGCTTCATCAAGATGGCGCCGATCATTCAGCGCCTGTACGAGCAGATGCTCGAGCCGAAGTGGGTCATCTCCATGGGTTCGTGTGCCAACTCCGGTGGCATGTACGACATCTACTCGGTCGTTCAGGGGGTCGACAAGTTCCTCCCCGTGGATGTCTATGTGCCTGGCTGCCCGCCACGCCCTGAGGCTTTCCTGCAAGGCTTGATGCTGCTGCAGGAGTCGATCGGCCAAGAACGACGCCCGCTTTCCTGGGTTGTTGGTGATCAAGGTATTTACCGTGCCGAGATGCCAGCCCAGAAAGACCTGCGTCGTGAGCAGCGCATTGCAGTAACCAACCTGCGCAGCCCCGACGAAGTCTGATCCAGCGACCTGCCGCCCGCTCCCCAAGGAGCCGGCGGCCTGGCTTCATTCTTAACGTTGACCCAAAGCGACCGAGACCATGACAGCGGACAACGCTATTTTCATTCCGCCCTACAAGGCTGACGACCAGGATGTGGTCGTCGAACTGAACAACCGTTTTGGCGCCGAAGCATTCGTCGCCCAGGAGACTCGCACCGGCATGCCCGTGCTGTGGGTCAAGCGTGCGCAGCTCAAAGAGGTGCTCAGCTTCCTGCGCGGCGTAGCCAAGCCCTACAGCATGTTGTACGACCTGCACGGTGTCGACGAGCGCCTGCGCACCCAGCGCCGTGGCCTGCCCGCCGCCGATTTCAGCGTGTTCTACCACCTGCTGTCGGTCGAACGTAACAGCGACGTGATGATCAAGGTGTCGCTCAGCGAAGGCGACCTGAACCTGCCGACCGTGACCGGCATCTGGCCAAACGCCAACTGGTACGAGCGCGAAGTCTGGGACATGTTCGGCATCGACTTTGCCGGCCACCCACACCTGAGCCGCATCATGATGCCGCCCACCTGGGAAGGTCACCCGCTGCGCAAGGACTACCCAGCCCGTGCCACCGAGTTCGACCCCTACAGCCTGACCCTGGCCAAGCAGCAGCTTGAAGAGGAATCGGCACGCTTCAACCCGGAAGCCTGGGGCATGAAGCGTCAGGGCGCCAACGAGGACTACATGTTCCTCAACCTGGGCCCCAACCACCCGTCTGCCCACGGTGCGTTCCGTATCGTCCTGCAGCTGGACGGTGAAGAGATCGTCGACTGCGTGCCGGACATCGGTTACCACCACCGTGGTGCCGAAAAGATGGCCGAGCGCCAGTCCTGGCACAGCTTCATCCCCTACACCGACCGTATCGACTACCTCGGCGGGGTGATGAACAACCTGCCGTACGTCCTGGCGGTGGAAAAGCTGGCCGGCATCAAGGTGCCGCAGAAGGTCGACGTGATTCGCATCATGCTCGCCGAGTTCTTCCGCATCACCAGCCACCTGCTGTTCCTGGGTACCTACATCCAGGACGTCGGCGCCATGACCCCGGTGTTCTTCACCTTCACCGACCGCCAGCGCGCCTACACCGTGATCGAAGCGATCACCGGTTTCCGCCTGCACCCGGCCTGGTACCGCATCGGTGGCGTCGCCCACGACCTGCCGCGCGGCTGGGACAAGCTGGTCAAGGACTTCGTCGATTGGCTGCCCAAGCGCCTGGACGAGTACACCAAGGCTGCCCTGCAGAACAGTATCCTCAAGGGCCGTACCGTCGGCGTTGCCGCGTACAACACCAAGGAAGCGCTGGAATGGGGCACTACCGGTGCCGGCCTGCGTTCCACCGGTTGCGACTTCGACCTGCGTAAAGCGCGCCCTTACTCCGGCTACGAGAACTTCGAGTTCGAAGTGCCGCTGGCCCACAACGGCGATGCCTACGATCGCTGCATGGTCCGTGTCGAAGAGATGCGCCAGAGTATCCGCATCATCGACCAGTGCCTGCGCAACATGCCGGAAGGCCCGTACAAGGCGGATCACCCGCTGACCACGCCGCCGCCGAAAGAGCGCACCCTGCAGCACATCGAAACCTTGATCACGCACTTCCTGCAAGTCTCGTGGGGCCCGGTCATGCCGGCCAACGAGTCGTTCCAGATGATCGAAGCGACCAAGGGCATCAACAGTTACTACCTGACGAGCGATGGCGGCACCATGAGCTACCGCACCCGGATCCGTACCCCGAGCTACCCGCACCTGCAGCAGATCCCTTCGGTGATCAAAGGCAGCATGGTCGCCGACCTCATTGCGTACCTGGGCAGTATCGACTTCGTTATGGCTGACGTGGACCGCTAAGCATGAACAGCACGCTTATCCAGACAGACCGTTTCGCCCTCAGCGAAACCGAGCGCTCGGCCATCGAGCACGAGATGCATCACTACGAGGACCCGCGCGCGGCGTCCATCGAAGCCTTGAAGATCGTCCAGAAGGAACGTGGCTGGGTGCCGGACGGCGCCATTCACGCGATCGGCGAAGTGCTGGGCATCCCTGCCAGTGACGTCGAAGGCGTGGCCACCTTCTACAGCCAGATCTTCCGCCAGCCGGTCGGCCGCCACATCATCCGCGTGTGCGACAGCATGGTCTGCTACATCGGTGGCCACGAGTCCGTGGTCAGCCAGATTCAGAGCGAACTGGGCATCGGCCTCGGCCAGACCACCGCAGACGGGCGTTTCACCCTGCTGCCAGTGTGCTGCCTGGGCAACTGCGACAAGGCCCCGGCACTGATGATCGACGACGACACCTTTGGCGACGTGCAGCCGACTGGCGTTTCCAAACTGCTGGAGGGTTACGTATGACCATTACTTCCTTCGGCCCGGCCAACCGCATCGCGCGTTCGGCCGAAACCCACCCACTGACCTGGCGCCTGCGTGACGACGGCGAGCCGGTATGGCTTGCCGAGTACGAATCCAAGAACGGCTACGCCGCTGCCCGCAAGGCACTGGCGCAGATGTCGCAGGACGACATCGTCCAGGCGGTCAAAGACTCCGGCCTCAAGGGCCGTGGCGGTGCGGGCTTCCCCACTGGCGTGAAGTGGGGCCTGATGCCCAAAGACGAATCCATGAACATCCGCTACCTGCTGTGCAACGCGGATGAAATGGAGCCGAACACCTGGAAGGACCGCATGCTGATGGAGCAACAGCCCCATCTGCTGGTCGAGGG
Organism: Pseudomonas sp. SWRI68; assembly: GCF_014269165.1. NCBI lineage: Bacteria > Pseudomonadati > Pseudomonadota > Gammaproteobacteria > Pseudomonadales > Pseudomonadaceae > Pseudomonas > Pseudomonas sp. SWRI68. The sequence goes on from NZ_JABWRU010000002.1 coordinate 436,353, forward strand.
CATGCTCATCAGCGCCCGCGCCCTGAAGGCCTACCGCGGCTACATCTTCCTGCGTGGCGAATACACCACCGCAGCGAAGAACCTCAACCGCGCCATCGACGAAGCCAAGGCCGCAGGCCTGCTGGGCAAGAACATCCTCGGTTCGGGCTTCGACTTCGAGCTGTTCGTGCACACCGGCGCCGGTCGCTACATCTGCGGTGAAGAAACCGCACTGATCAACTCGCTCGAAGGCCGCCGCGCCAACCCACGCTCCAAGCCGCCCTTCCCTGCCGCCGTGGGCGTGTGGGGCAAGCCGACCTGCGTGAACAACGTCGAGACCCTGTGCAACGTCCCGGCCATCGTCGCCAACGGCAACGACTGGTACAAGTCGCTGGCTCGCGAAGGCAGCGAGGACCACGGCACCAAGCTGATGGGCTTCTCCGGCAAGGTGAAGAACCCGGGCCTGTGGGAACTGCCGTTCGGCGTCACCGCCCGCGAGCTGTTCGAGGACTACGCCGGTGGCATGCGCGACGGCTTCAAGCTCAAGTGCTGGCAGCCAGGCGGCGCCGGTACCGGCTTCCTGCTGCCCGAGCACCTCGACGCCCAGATGTACGCCGGCGGCATCGCCAAGGTCGGCACCCGTATGGGTACGGGCCTGGCCATGGCGGTCGACGACAGCGTCAACATGGTCTCGCTGCTGCGCAACATGGAAGAGTTCTTCGCCCGCGAATCGTGCGGCTGGTGCACCCCTTGCCGTGACGGCCTGCCGTGGAGCGTGAAGATGCTGCGCGCGCTGGAAAACGGCCAGGGCCGCGCCGAAGACATCGAGACCCTGCTGGGTCTGGTCAACTTCCTCGGCCCAGGCCGCACCTTCTGTGCTCACGCACCGGGTGCCGTCGAGCCCTTGGGCAGTGCCATCAAATACTTCCGCTCCGAATTCGAGGCCGGTGTCGCCCCAGCCAGTGCTGCCGACACCCTGCGCCCGAACCTGGCCAAGCCAGTGCCGAGCGGGCCGATCGTGGTCGGCGCATAACAAGATGAGCTGCGGGTGGTCCGTGCCACCCGCCAGCCTGCAGGCCGGCCCGAACGATTCGAGGCGGGCCGCAGGCATACAGATTTCCATTAGCCACGCCCGCTCACGCGGGCCAACGAAGAACTTTGAACAATGGCCACTATCCACGTAGACGGCAAAGCGCTCGAAGTCAACGGTGCAGACAACCTGTTACAGGCGTGTCTGTCGCTCGGCCTCGACATCCCTTATTTCTGCTGGCACCCGGCGCTTGGTAGCGTTGGCGCCTGCCGGCAATGTGCGGTCAAGCAGTACACCGACGAGAACGACACCCGTGGTCGTATCGTCATGTCCTGCATGACCCCTGCCTCCGACGGCACCTGGATCTCCATCGAAGATGACGAGTCCAAGGCGTTTCGCGCCAGCGTCGTCGAGTGGCTGATGACCAACCACCCGCACGACTGCCCCGTGTGCGAGGAAGGCGGTCACTGCCACCTGCAGGACATGACGGTAATGACCGGCCACAACGAGCGCCGTTACCGTTTCACCAAGCGTACCCACCAGAACCAGGACCTCGGCCCGTTCATCGCCCACGAGATGAACCGCTGCATCGCCTGCTACCGCTGCGTGCGTTACTACAAGGACTACGCAGGCGGCACCGACCTGGGTGTCTACGGCGCCCACGACAACGTGTACTTCGGCCGCGTTGAAGACGGCGTGCTGGAGAGCGAGTTCTCCGGCAACCTGACCGAGGTCTGCCCGACCGGTGTATTCACCGACAAGACCCACTCCGAGCGCTACAACCGCAAGTGGGACATGCAGTTTGCCCCAAGCATCTGCCACGGTTGCTCCAGCGGCTGCAACATCAGCCCGGGCGAGCGCTACGGTGAACTGCGTCGCATCGAGAACCGCTTCAACGGCTCGGTCAACCAGTACTTCTTGTGCGACCGTGGCCGCTTCGGCTATGGCTACGTCAACCGCACCGACCGCCCACGCCAGCCACGCCTGGCCGATGGCACCAAGCTGAGCCTGGACGCCGCCCTGGACAAGGCCGCCGACCTGCTGCGCGGCCGCACCATCGTCGGCATCGGCTCGCCACGCGCCAGCCTCGAAAGCAACTACGGCCTGCGCGAGCTGGTCGGTGCCGAGTACTTCTACTCCGGCATGGAAGCAGGCGAACTGGCCCGCGTGCGCCTGGCCCTGAACGTGCTGAACAACAGCCCGCTGCCCGTGCCGACCCTGCGCGACATCGAAGACCACGACGCAGTGTTCGTGCTCGGTGAAGACCTGACCCAGACCGCCGCCCGCGTTGCCCTGGCCGTACGCCAGGCCACCAAAGGCAAGGCCGAAGCCATGGCCGAGGCGATGAAAGTGCAGCCTTGGCTGGACGCTGCGGTGAAAAACATCGGCCAGCACGCGCTGTACCCGCTGTTCATCGCGTCCCTGGCTGAAACCAAGCTGGACGACGTTGCCGAAGAATGCGTGCACGCAGCCCCGGCCGACTTGGCCCGCATCGGTTTCGCCGTGGCCCACGCCATCGACCCGAGCGCCCCGGCCGTTGCTGGCTTGGACGACGAAGCCAAGGCCCTGGCCCAGCGCATCGCCGACGCCCTGGTCGCGGCCAAGCGCCCGCTGGTGGTTGCCGGTACTTCGCTGGCCGACCCTGCCCTGATCGAAGCCGCCGCCAACATCGCCAAGGCCCTGAAGCTGCGCGACAAGAACGGTTCGCTGAGCCTGGTTGTGCCTGAGGCCAACAGCCTCGGCCTGGCCATGCTTGGCGGTGAGTCCGTCGATGCCGCGCTGGATGCGGTCATCAGCGGCAAGGCCGACGCCATCGTGATCGTGGAAAACGACCTGTACACCCGCGTAGCGGCCGCCAAGGTCGATGCCGCACTGGCCGCAGCCAAGGTGGTGATCGTCGCCGATCACTCCCACACCGCGACCCTGGAGCGTGCGCACCTGGTGCTGCCAGCGGCCTCGTTCGCCGAAGGCGACGGTACCCTGGTCAGCCAGGAAGGCCGTGCCCAGCGCTTCTTCCAGGTGTTCGACCCGCAGTACCTGGACAGCAGCATCCTGGTCCACGAAGGCTGGCGCTGGATGCACGCCCTGCGTGCCACCCTGCTGAACAAGCCGGTCGACTGGACCCAGCTGGACCACGTCACCAGCGCCTGCGCCGAAGCCGCCCCGCAACTGGCTGGCATCGTCAACGCTGCGCCAAGCGCCGCCTTCCGCATCAAGGGCATGAAGCTTGCCCGTGAGCCGCTGCGCTACTCCGGCCGTACCGCCATGCGCGCCAACATCAGCGTGCACGAGCCACGCACCCCGCAAGACAAGGACACCGCGTTCGCCTTCTCGATGGAAGGCTACTCGGGCTCCGCCGAACCGCGCCAGCAAGTGCCGTTCGCCTGGTCGCCGGGCTGGAACTCGCCGCAAGCCTGGAACAAGTTCCAGGACGAGGTTGGCGGCCACCTGCGTGCCGGTGACCCGGGCGTGCGCCTGATCGAATCGCAAGGCGATCGCCTGAACTGGTTCAACGCCATCCCGGGCGCCTTCAACCCGGCCCGTGGCACCTGGACTGCAGTACCGTTCTTCCACCTGTTCGGCAGCGAAGAAAGCTCCTCGCGCGCCGCCCCGGTGCAAACGCGGATTCCAGCCGCCTATGTCGGCCTGGCCAAGTCCGAAGCCGACCGCCTGGGTGTCAACGAAGGAGCGCTGCTGAGCCTGAACGTGGCTGGCGTGGCCCTGCGCCTGCCGCTGCGTATCAATGAAGAGCTGGGCGCAGGCCTGGTCGCGCTGCCGAAAGGCCTGGCCGGCATTCCGCCTGCCATCTTCGGTGCACCCGTAGAAGGCCTGCAGGAGGCAGCACAATGAGCTGGTTCACCCCCGAAGAGATCGATGTGATCATCCAGGTCGTCAAGGCTATCGTGGTGCTGCTGGCCGTCGTGGTCTGCGGCGCCCTGCTCAGCTTCGTCGAGCGCCGCCTGCTGGGCTGGTGGCAGGATCGCTACGGCCCTAACCGTGTCGGCCCGTTCGGCATGTTCCAGATCGCCGCCGACATGCTGAAGATGTTCTTCAAGGAAGACTGGAACCCGCCCTTCGTCGACAAGATGATTTTCACCCTGGCGCCGGTCGTGGCCATGAGCGCGCTGCTGATCGGCTTCTCGATCATCCCGATCACACCGGGCTGGGTCGTTGCCGACCTGAACATCGGCCTGCTGTTCTTCTTCGCCATGGCTGGCCTGTCGGTATACGCCGTACTGTTCGCCGGTTGGTCGTCGAACAACAAGTACGCCTTGCTGGGCAGCCTGCGGGCGTCGGCACAGACCGTTTCGTACGAGGTGTTCCTGGGCCTGGCGCTGATGGGCGTGGTGGTGCAGGTGGGTTCGTTCAACATGCGCGACATCGTTGAATACCAGGCCCAGAACCTGTGGTTCATCATTCCGCAGTTCTTCGGCTTCTGCACCTTCTTCATCGCTGGCGTCGCCGTGACTCACCGTCACCCGTTCGACCAGCCAGAAGCGGAACAGGAACTGGCCGACGGCTACCACATCGAGTATGCCGGCATGAAATGGGGCATGTTCTTCGTCGGTGAGTACATCGGCATCATCCTCATCTCGGCGCTGCTGGTGACCCTGTTCTTCGGCGGCTGGCACGGCCCGTTCGGTATCCTGCCGCAGGTGCCGTTCCTGTGGTTCGCGCTGAAAACCGCGTTCTTCATCATGCTGTTCATCCTGCTGCGCGCCTCGATCCCGCGCCCACGCTATGACCAGGTGATGGACTTCAGCTGGAAGTTCTGCCTGCCGCTGACCCTGATCAATTTGCTGGTGACCGCTGCGATCGTGCTTTACAACACGCCAGCCGTCGCGGCCCAGTGAGGATTTGACCCATGTTCAAATATATCGGCGACATCGTTAAAGGCACCGGCACTCAGCTGCGCAGCCTGGCAATGGTGTTCTCCCACGGGTTCCGCAAGCGCGACACCCTGCAGTACCCCGAAGAAGCTGTGTACCTGCCGCCGCGCTATCGCGGCCGCATCGTCCTCACCCGCGACCCCGACGGCGAGGAGCGCTGCGTGGCGTGCAACCTCTGCGCGGTGGCCTGCCCGGTCGGCTGCATCTCGCTGCAGAAGGCCGAGACCGAGGACGGCCGTTGGTACCCTGAGTTCTTCCGCATCAACTTCTCGCGTTGCATCTTCTGCGGCCTGTGCGAGGAAGCGTGCCCGACCACCGCGATCCAGCTGACTCCGGATTTCGAAATGGCCGAGTTCAAGCGTCAGGACCTGGTGTACGAGAAAGAAGATCTGCTGATCTCCGGCCCCGGCAAGAACCCTGACTACAACTTCTACCGTGTTGCGGGTATGGCGATCGCTGGCAAGCCGAAGGGCTCTGCGCAGAACGAGGCCGAGCCGATCAACGTGAAGAGCTTGCTCCCATAAGGACAGAAAGATGGAATTCGCTTTCTACTTCGCATCCGGGATCGCCGTGGTCTCCACCCTTCGGGTGGTAACCGGCACCAACCCCGTGCACGCCCTGCTCTACCTGATCATTTCGCTGATTTCCGTGGCAATGATCTTCTTCGCCCTCGGTGCGCCGTTTGCCGGCGCCCTGGAAGTGATCGCCTACGCTGGCGCCATCATGGTGCTGTTCGTGTTCGTGGTGATGATGCTCAACCTGGGGCCGGCCTCAGTCGCCCAGGAACGCGGCTGGCTCAAGCCCGGCATATGGGCGGGGCCGGTGATACTGGGCACCCTGCTGCTGCTGGAGCTGCTGTACGTGCTGTTCGTCACCCCGAGCGGTGCCGGCATCAGCGGTACCACCGTGGGCCCGAAAGAAGTGGGCATCAGCCTGTTCGGCCCGTACCTGCTGGTGGTCGAACTGGCTTCGATGCTGCTGCTCGCCGCAGCCGTCACCGCCTTCCACCTGGGCCGCAACGAGGCGAAGGAGTAAATCATGGGTGCTATCCCTCTCGAGCATGGTCTGGCGGTCGCCGGCATCCTGTTCTGCTTAGGTCTGGTTGGCCTGATGGTCCGCCGCAACATCCTCTTCGTGCTCATGAGCCTGGAAGTCATGATGAACGCCTCTGCCCTGGCGTTCGTCGTCGCCGGTGCCCGTTGGGTCCAGCCCGACGGCCAGGTGATGTTCATTCTGGTGATCAGCCTGGCAGCCGCCGAGGCCAGCATTGGCCTGGCCATCCTGCTGCAGCTGTATCGCCGCTTCCACACTCTCGACATCGATGCTGCCAGTGAGATGCGCGGATGAACCTTCTCTTCCTGACTTTCGTCTTCCCCCTGATCGGCTTCCTGCTGCTGTCGTTCTCGCGCGGGCGGTTCTCGGAGAACCTGTCCGCCCTGATCGGCGTCGGCTCGGTCGGCCTCTCGGCCGCGACAGCCGCCTACGTCATCTGGCAATTCAACGTCGCACCGCCTGAAGGCGGCGCGTACAGCCAGCTGCTGTGGCAGTGGATGTCGGTGGACGGCTTCGCGCCGACCTTCACCCTGCACCTGGACGGCCTGTCGGTCACCATGCTCGGCGTGGTCACTGGCGTGGGCTTCCTGATCCACCTGTTCGCGTCCTGGTACATGCGTGGCGAAGCCGGTTACTCGCGCTTCTTCTCGTACACCAACCTGTTCATCGCCAGCATGCTGTTCCTGATCCTGGGCGATAACCTGCTGTTCATCTACTTCGGCTGGGAAGGCGTGGGCCTGTGCTCGTACCTGTTGATCGGTTTCTACTACAGCAACCGCAACAACGGTAACGCGGCACTCAAGGCCTTCATCGTCACCCGTATCGGCGACGTGTTCATGGCCATCGGCCTGTTCATCCTGTTCGCCCAGCTGGGTACCTTGAACGTGCAGGAACTGCTGGTACTGGCACCGCAGAAGTTCCAGGCGGGCGACACCTGGATGGTGCTGGCGACCCTGATGCTGTTGGGTGGCGCGGTCGGTAAATCGGCCCAGTTGCCCTTGCAGACCTGGCTGGCCGACGCGATGGCAGGCCCTACCCCGGTTTCGGCACTGATCCACGCGGCAACCATGGTGACTGCGGGCGTGTACCTGATCGCCCGTACCAACGGCCTGTTCCTGCTGGCCCCGGACATCCTGCACCTGGTGGGTGTGGTCGGTGGTGTGACCCTGGTGCTGGCCGGCTTCGCCGCGCTGGTACAGACCGACATCAAGCGTATCCTCGCCTACTCGACCATGAGCCAGATCGGCTACATGTTCCTGGCCCTGGGCGTGGGTGCCTGGGACGCGGCGATCTTCCACCTGATGACCCACGCCTTCTTCAAGGCCCTGCTGTTCCTTGCGTCCGGTGCGGTGATCGTTGCCTGCCACCACGAGCAGAACATCTTCAAGATGGGCGGCCTGTGGAAGAAGCTGCCGCTGGCCTACGCCAGCTTCGTGGTCGGTGGCGCCGCCCTGGCGGCCCTGCCGATCGTGACCGTGGGTTTCTACTCCAAGGACGAGATCCTCTGGGAAGCCTTCGCCAGCGGCAATACCGGCCTGCTGTACGCCGGCCTGGTCGGTGCGTTCATGACCTCGCTGTACACCTTCCGCCTGATCTTCATCGCCTTCCACGGCGAAGCCAAGACCGAAGCCCACGCCGGCCACGGCATCAGCCACTGGCTGCCGCTGGGCGTGCTGATCGTGCTGTCGACCTTCGTCGGCGCCTGGATCACCCCACCGCTGGCAGGCGTGCTGCCTGAAAGCGCCGGTCACGCCGGTGGTGACGCCAAGCACTCGCTGGAGATCGCTTCGGGCGCCATCGCCATCGCCGGTATCCTGCTGTCAGCCCTGCTGTTCCTGGGCAAGCGCCGCTTCGTCAGCGCGATCGCCAACAGCGGCATCGGCCGTGTCCTGTCGGCCTGGTGGTTCGCCGCCTGGGGCTTCGACTGGATCTACGACAAGCTCTTCGTCAAACCTTACCTGCTGATCTGCCACATCCTGCGCAAGGACCCGGTAGACCGCAGCATCGGCCTGATCCCTCGGATGGCGCGTGGCGGCCACGTCGCCATGAGCAAGACCGAGACTGGCCAGCTGCGCTGGTACACCGCCTCGATCGCCGTCGGCGCCGTGCTGGTGCTCGGTGCTGTGGTAGTGGCTGCGGTATGACTATGAATCTTGCGACTTTGCCAAAGGAAACCAACCCGTCATGATTTTGCCTTGGCTGATCCTGATCCCCTTCATCGGCGGCTTCCTGTGCTGGCTGGGTGAGCGCTTCGGCGCCACCCTGCCGCGCTGGATCGCGCTGCTGACCATGTCCCTGTTGCTCGGCATCGGCCTGTACCTGTGGGGCACCGGCGACTACACCCTGGCGCCTGCGCCGGGTGCCGAACCTGCCTGGGCACTCGAATACAAAGTCGAGTGGATCAAGCGCTTCGGCATCAGCATCCACCTGGCCCTCGATGGCTTGTCGCTGCTGATGATCCTGCTCACCGGCCTGCTCGGTGTGCTGTCGGTACTGTGCTCCTGGAAAGAGATCCAGCGCCACGTCGGCTTCTTCCACCTCAACCTGATGTGGATCCTCGGCGGCGTGGTCGGTGTATTCCTGGCCCTGGACCTGTTCCTGTTCTTCTTCTTCTGGGAAATGATGCTGGTGCCGATGTATTTCCTCATCGCGCTCTGGGGTCACAGCTCGGCGGACGGCAAGAAGACCCGGATCTACGCCGCAACCAAGTTCTTCATCTTCACCCAGGCCAGCGGCCTGATCATGCTGGTCGCGATCCTTGGCTTGGTGCTGGTCAACTACAACACCACCGGCGTGCTCACCTTCAACTACAGCGACCTGCTCAAGGCCGAGCTGCCGCCTGGCGTCGAATACGTGCTGATGCTGGGCTTCTTCATCGCCTTCGCGGTCAAGCTGCCAGTGGTGCCGTTCCACTCCTGGCTGCCTGATGCGCACGCCCAGGCGCCAACCGCAGGTTCCGTGGACCTGGCGGGTATCTTGTTGAAGACTGCGGCCTACGGCCTGCTGCGCTTCGCCCTGCCGCTGTTCCCGAACGCTTCGGCAGAGTTTGCGCCGATCGCCATGACCCTGGGCCTGATCGGTATCTTCTACGGTGCCTTCCTGGCCTTCGCGCAAACCGACATCAAGCGCTTGATCGCCTTCTCCAGCGTCTCGCACATGGGCTTCGTGCTGATCGGTATCTACTCCGGCAGCCAGCAAGCCCTGCAAGGCGCGGTGATCCAGATGCTGGCCCACGGCCTGTCGGCCGCCGCACTGTTCATTCTGTCCGGCCAGCTGTACGAGCGCCTGCACACCCGTGACATGCGTCAAATGGGTGGCCTGTGGCACCGCATCGCCTACCTGCCTGCAATCAGCCTGTTCTTCGCCGCCGCATCGCTGGGCCTACCAGGCACCGGCAACTTCGTCGGCGAGTTCCTGATCCTGATCGGCAGCTTCGCCAGCGTGCCATGGATCACCGTGATCGCCACCACCGGCCTGGTCTTCGGCTCGGTCTACTCGCTGATCATGATCCACCGTGCCTACTTCGGCCCAAGCAAGAGCGACACCGTGCTGGCCGGCATGGACGGCCGCGAGCTGATCATGGTGCTGGGCCTGGCGGTGCTGCTGATCGTGCTTGGTGTGTACCCGCAGCCGTTCCTCGACACTTCTGCCGCCACCATGAGCGGTGTGCAGCAGTGGCTTGGCTCCGCTTTCACTCAACTCGCTTCGGCCCGGTAAGAGCGCTATGGAATTCACCACTCAACACTTCATCGCATTGGCGCCGATGCTGATCACCACCATCACCACGGTGGTGGTGATGCTGGCGATCGCCTGGAAGCGCAACCACTCGCAGACCTTCCTGCTGTCCACCGTCGGCCTTAACCTGGCCTTGCTGTCGATTCTGCCGGCCCTCAAGGTTGCACCGCTGGCGGTCACCTCGCTGATCACCATCGACAAGTTCGCCTGCCTGTACATGGCGATCATCCTGGTGGCTACGCTGGCCTGCGTCACCCTCGCCCACGCCTACCTTGGCGAAGGCTCCAAGGGCTTCCCGGGCAACCGCGAAGAACTGTACCTGCTGCTGCTGATGTCGGCCCTCGGTGGCCTGGTGCTGGTCAGCGCCAACCACCTGGCCGGCCTGTTCATCGGCCTGGAGCTGCTGTCGGTACCGGTCTACGGCCTGGTGGCGTACGCCTTCTTCAACAAGCGCTCGCTGGAAGCCGGCATCAAGTACATGGTGCTGTCGGCCGCAGGTTCGGCCTTCCTGCTGTTCGGCATGGCACTGCTGTACGCCGATGCAGGCAGCCTGAGCTTCGACCAGATCGGCAAAGCCCTGGCAGCCACCAACATGCCAAGCCTGGTTGCGCAACTGGGCCTGGGCATGATGCTGGTCGGCCTGGCCTTCAAGCTATCGCTGGTCCCCTTCCACCTGTGGACCCCGGACGTGTACGAAGGCGCCCCGGCGCCGGTCGCCGCGTTCCTGGCCACCGCGAGCAAGGTGGCGGTGTTCGCCGTGGTCGTGCGCCTGTTCATGCTCTCCCCTGCTGCCAGCAGCGGCGTGCTGAGCACCGTACTGGCGGTGATCGCGGTTGCCTCGATCCTGGTCGGTAACCTGCTGGCTCTGACCCAGAGCAACCTCAAGCGCCTGCTCGGTTACTCGTCCATCGCCCACTTCGGCTACCTGGTCATCGCCCTGGTCGCCAGCAAGGGCCTGGCCCTGGAGGCCATGGGCGTGTACCTGGTCACCTACGTGATCACCAGCCTTGGCGCCTTCGGCGTCATCACGCTGATGTCCTCGCCTTACGGCGGCCGTGACGCCGATGCCCTGTACGAGTACCGCGGCCTGTTCTGGCGCCGCCCGTACCTGACTGCGGTACTGACCGTGATGATGCTGTCGCTGGCCGGTATCCCGCTGACTGCGGGCTTCATCGGCAAGTTCTACATCATCGCCACCGGCGTCGAGTCGCACCTGTGGTGGCTGGTCGGCGCCCTGGTGATCGGTAGCGCCATCGGCGTTTACTACTACCTGCGCGTCATGGTCACCCTGTACCTGGTCGAGCCGAACCTGCGTCGCCACGACGCCCCGCTGAAGTGGGAACAGCGCACTGGCGGCGTGATGCTGCTGGCTATCGCGATCCTGGCCTTCGTGCTCGGTGTCTACCCGCAACCGCTGCTGGAAATGGTTCAGCAGGCGGGCCTGCAACTGATCGGCTGACCTCCGGCGATCCTGAACAACCCCGCCTCGGCGGGGTTGTTCTTTTTCAGGGCTACAGAACGAAAGCTGTGCTTCGTCTGACACTTGCAGCGTCAGATTCCCGCTTATCGATCTGGAAGCCCTTGCCATGCGCCCTACCCTCCCCCTCTCCTTGCTGGCCCTGTTGGTCTCCAGCGCCACCCAGGCCACAGGCCGCGTCGAACTCGACCAAGTGTTGATCGAAGATCAGCAACAGACCGAACTGGAGGCTGCCGCCGAGCACCTGCGGGAAATCCCTGGCGCCAGCAATCTGGTGGACATGAACCGCGTGGGGCAAGGCCGGGTCGCCAGCAATCAGGATGTGCTGGCCTACCAGCCTGGGGTGTTCGCCCAGTCGGCGGGCAACGATGGCATCAAGCTGTCGATCCGTGGTTCGGGCATCAACCGCGCTCCGGGGGCGCACGGCTCCGGGGTCTACACGATGTTCGACGGCTTGCCGCTGACCGGCCCCGGCGGCACCCCCTATGAACTGTTCGAGCCGCTATGGCTGAGTCGCGCCGAGGTATTGCGCGGGGCCAACGGTTTCGATCAGGGCGCCCTGGCCCTGGGGGGTGCCATCAACTATGTCACCCACACCGGTTACGATGCCGCGCCACTGCAGGTGCGCTACGAGGTTGGTAGCCGCGGCTACCAACATCGGCACATCAGTTCTGGCCAGGTGCTGGGCAACCTCGATTACTACGTGGCGCTGACCGACTCGGAATACGACGGCTATCAGGCGCACAGCAGTGGCAGCGCCAAGGGTATCGCCGCCAATGTCGGCTACCGGTTCAACCCGAACCTTGAAACACGTTTTTACCTGCGTTATCGCGAAACCGAGAACGACCTGGCCGGGCGCCTGACCAAGGACCAGATCAAGCACGACCCGCGTGCCGCCAACGCGGCGTACCTGGCCCGCGACGACAGCCGGCCGCAACCGGGCAGCACCTGGGTGGCCAACAAGACCACCTTCTACCTTGAGGACGATGCCCGGGTAGAAGCCGGGCTGGTCTATCACGACTTCCCGATGGACCTGCGCGAAGGCCCAATGCGCCTCAAGGTGGCCTACACCGATGTCAGCGGCACCCTGAACTACCTGCGCCGCGATACCCTGCTGGGCCACGAGAGCAAGACCACCGTGGGCTGGCGAACCACCAAACACCTGCCCAACAGCGGTGCCTCGCAATTTGCCCGCACCAGCGGTGACAACTTCGGCGCACGCAGCCGCGACTTCAGCTACCAGGGCTCGGATACCGTGCTGCATGTCGGCAACGATCTGGAACTGATCCCTGATTTGTGGCTGACCACGGGCCTGGCGATGATCTATACCCGACGTGAAAGTGACGTCAGCTACCCTGCCACCGGCGGCAAGGTCAGCCAGCACGACTGGGACTACGCGCCGCGCCTGGGCCTGCGCTATGACATCAACCCGCACCTGCAGGTCTATGGCAACCTGAGCCGGTCCGTCGAGCCACCGCACCCGTGGTCGCTGATCTGGAGCGCCACGGCGGCGACACAACCTGTCGAAATGCAGAACCAGACAGCCACCACGCTTGAACTGGGCGCACGCGGCGACTCTGCGCTGGGGCGCTGGGACCTGGCGTGGTATTACTCGCAAGTGCGCCACGAACTGCTGGCCGTGGAAATCGTGCAGGGCCTGCCGGCCAAAGAATACAATGCCAGCGCCACCGTACACCAAGGTGTCGAGGCGGGCCTGGACAGCACCTTGTGGGAGCAAGCCGGCAGGGGCAAGCTGAGCCTGCGCCAGGCCTACACCTTCAGTGACTTCCACTACCGCGACGACGACACCTTCGCTGACAACCGCCTGCCTGGCATCCCCATGCATTACTACCAGGCCGAGTTGCGCTACGACTGGCCGAGCGGGTTCTATGCCGGGGTCAATACGCAGATGGCCTCCAAGGTGCAGGTCGACTATGCCAACAGTTACCACGCCGATGCCTATGCCTTGCTGGGGGCACGCCTGGGTTGGGACTCACCGAAACAGGACTGGCAGACCTGGCTGGACCTGCGCAACCTGACCAACAAACGCTATGCCGCGACAGTGACGCCGGGTTACAACGATGGCGGGCAGGACATCGCCCGGTCGACGCCGGGCGAAGGGTTTGCGGTCTATGCAGGGGTGTCCTACAGCTTCCGATAAACGGCCGGGGCCGCTGTGCGGCCCATTGCCGTCACCCTCAAACCGCCCTGTTCAACTTCACCCACGAGGCGAACTTGTCGATAAAGGCCTGCAGAAACGGCCGGGTCTTGTCGTTGAGTTTGCCCGAATCCTCGAACAGGTTGGCCGCGCCACCGAGGTACGCCTCAGGCATCTGCATGCAGGGCATGTCGAGAAACACCAGCGACTGGCGCACGGCATGGTTGGCGCCAAAACCGCCAATCGCCCCCGGCGACACACTCACCACCGCAGCCGGTTTGCCGCTCCAGGCGCTTTGACCATAGGGCCGCGAGCCGACGTCGATGGCATTTTTCAAGCAACCCGGCACCGAACGGTTGTACTCCGGCGTGACGAACAGCACCGCATCACTGCCGCGGATCTGCTCGCGAAAGCGCTGCCAGGGCTCAGGTGCGTTGGCCTCGACGTCCTCGTTATACAGGGGCAGGTCGCCAATCTCGACGATCTTCAAGGCAAGGCTGGACGGCGCCAGCTCCGAAAGTGCGCGGGCTACCTTGCGGTTGTAGGAATCCTTGCGCAAGCTGCCGACGACGACCGCTACCGAATACACCTGGCTCATGGCGATTTCCAACCTTTGCTGGCTAAGAGACGTTGTAGTTATAGATGACCGTTTCTCGCCGCTTTGGTTTTTTTTCCACGAGGGGAAAACTTCCGGGTATCTTGTACGGTCTATGTTTGCAGATATTTCCTACGTAATTCAGAGGTTTTCACCCAAATGGCAGCAGTAATGGTCGGCCAATTCCACGCCCGTGACGCCGAAGGCCGCATCTACCCCGTCCACGAGTTCCAGGAGTCCACCCTCCAGGTCGACGGCAGCGCGCTGGGCGCACCGATCACCACCTACCGCCTGGCAATCGGCGACCGCGTCAACCACCTGGGCGAAAACCGTTTCGAGCTGGCACAGACCGGCGTCGAGATCATTCGCATTCCTTGATGCAGTCCACGGTGTAGCGACCGCTTTCGTTCTGCAGGCCATGCACGTCGGCAACGAAACCCGGGAAGCCATCGTTGAAAGCTCGGGCAAACGCCAGGTAGTCGAGTATCGAGCGGGTCGCTTCGGTGAACCGCTCTCCCGGCATTATCAATGGAATGCCGGGCGGATACGGCACCAGCATCACCGCTGCGACACGGCCGAGCAGCGCTTCGATCGGCACCGCCTCCACTTCGCCGCGTACCATCTGGTCATAGGCCCGTGCCGGGCTGACGGCAACCTCCGGCAAGCTTGTGAACAACCGTTTGAGCTGCTTGGCCGTGGCATTGGCGCGGTAGCACTCGTGAAGCTGGTCACACAGCTCGCGCAACCCCATGCCTTGATAACGTGAAGTGTCCGCTGCCACCACACTCGGCAGGCAGGCGCTCAACCGGGTATTGCCGTCATAGTGGCGTTTGAACTCCAGTAGCTCTGTCAGCAAGGTGCTCCACTTGCCCTTGGTGATGCCCATGGAGAACAGCACCAGGAAGCTGTACAGGCCGGTTTTTTCCACCACCAGGCCGCGCTCCCATAGAAACTTGCTGACCACCGCCGCCGGAATGCCCTGCTCGCCCAACACACCCCCTGCGCTCAAGCCGGGCATGACCAAGGTCACCTTCAGCGGGTCGAGCAACACGTAGTTGCCCGCCACTTCACCAAAACCATGCCACTCAGCCCCCGGCTGAAGCTGCCAGTCCTGCGCGGCAAGGTGCTGTATGCCCTCTGCCGCTGGCGGTTGCCAGATGCTGAACCACCAGTCGGCAGCGGCAATATGCTTGCGCAGGTTGGCCAGCGCCCGGCGAAAGCTCAACGCCTCGTCGAACATTTCCTGCAACAGCGAGCGCCCGGCCGGCCCCTCCATCATGGTCGAGGCCACGTCCAGTGACGCTAGGATGCTGTACTGCGGCGACGTCGAGATGTGCATCATGAACGCTTCGTTGAAGCGGTCACGGTCCAGCTGGCGGCTGGCACCCTCCTGCACATGGATCATCGACGCCTGGCTGAAGGCCGCCAACAGCTTGTGCGTGGAGTGGGTGCTGAACACCAGCGGGCTGTCAGCCGCGCAAGCCGTGCCCATGGCATAGCGCCCCTCGAAGAACTCGTGAAACGCCGCGTAGGCGAACCAGGCCTCGTCAAAGTGCAGCACCTCGACACTCGCCCCCAGCGTCTGCTTGATCATCCCGGCGTGGTAGCACAGGCCGTCGTAGGTGGAGTTGGTGACCACTGCCAGCTTGATCCGCTGCCCGCGATCACGCGCCAGGGGGTTGGCCTGGACCTTCGCCCGGATCGATGCGGGGCTGAACTCACTGAGGGGTATCGGGCCGATGATGCCCAGCTCGTTGCGCTCGGGGCACAGGTAAATGGGAATGGCCCCGGTCATGATGATCGCGTGGACCACCGATTTGTGGCAGTTGCGGTCCACCAGCACCAGGTCATCACGGCCGACCATGGCGTGCCAGACGATCTTGTTGGCAGTGGAGGTGCCGTTGATCACGAAAAACGTGTGGTCGGCACCGAAGTTGCGTGCAGCCCTGGCCTCTGCCTGGGCCAAGGGGCCGGTGTGGTCTAGCAGCGAACCCAGCTCCGGCACTGAAACGGACAAATCCGAACGCAGGGTGTTTTCGCCAAAAAACTGGTGAAAGGCCTGGCCCACCGGGCTCTTGTGGTAGGCCACACCGCCGCCGTGCCCCGGTGTGTGCCAGGAGTAGTTGGATTGCGCGGTGTGTTGCACCAAGGCTTTGAAAAACGGCGGCAGCAGGCCGTCAAGGTAGCTGTGGGCGGCGCGTGCCACCTGGCGCGCAAGAAACGGCACGGTGTCTTCGAACAGATAGAGAATGCCGCGCAACTGGTTCAGCTCGCTCATGACCTCGGCGGGGGCGTTCTCCAGGGTGACCTGTTCGCCCAACGCAAAAATCGGCAGGTCAGGTGCGCGCAAACGGGCCAGGCGAATCAGCTCGGCCATGTTCTGTAGCAGGTGAGTGTTCTCGCCCACGCCCTCGGCGGCGATCAGCATGCAGGCCAGGCCGTGGTGGGTGGCCGCGACCAGGCGCGCTTCGGCGTGGTCCGCTGCGGCCAGGATGGCAAAGCCGTCCTGGCGCAACTCCTCGGCGATACCCCGGATGCGGTCACCGGCAACACTGTCGGCCTTGATCGCACGGTGGACGATGAGGATGGGGAACTTGAGGTCCTTATACATCAGGCAGCTACCTCTGCAGGACGGGGTGTCCTTTTCAGGGTAGTTGTAGGAGCGGCCTTGCGTCGCGAAAGGGTCGCGTAGCGGCCCCAGGTTCTATGTCGCTGCAGAGATTGACGGGGCCGCTACGCGCCCCTTTCCGACCGGTCCGGCGCCCCGGCAAGGCCGCTCCTACAAAGGGCGCATGGTCAAGATGCAGGTGCCTCGCTCAACGCCTGCCACATCGCCGGCGCCCCCGCCGATTTGGCGATCGCCGCCAGCCGTTCGGCATGCGCCTCCAGCTCTTCGGCACTGGCCATGATCACCCGCCCAGGTGCACGGCCGGTAATACGGCGGATCTCGCTGCCGCCACCGCCCTGCCCGTCACTGTCGCCGTCAGCACCTTGCCCGGCTAGCGACAGGCTGGTCTGGCCGCCGGTCATTGCCAGGTAAACGTCGGCCAGCAGTTCCGAGTCGAGCAGTGCGCCGTGCAGCTCGCGGCCCGAGTTGTCGATGTCGTAGCGTTTGCACAACGCGTCGAGGCTGTTGCGCTGCCCCGGGTGACGGGAACGCGCCAGCAGCAGGGTATCGAGGATGGTGCAATGCTGCGCAAGGTCGGCGCGGTCGTGCTGGCCCAGCAGGGCGAACTCGTTGTTGATGAAGCCAACGTCGAACGCCGCGTTGTGGATGACCAGCGTGGCGCCCTGGATGAACTCGAAGAATTCATCCGCAACCTCGGCGAAGCGCGGCTTGCCGATCAGGAAGCTGTCGGTGATGCCGTGAACGCCGATGGCGCCCTCGTCACTCTCGCGGTCCGGTTGCAGGTAGACGTGGAAATGCCGCCCGGTCAGGCGACGGCCCATGACCTCGACACAGCCGATCTCGATGATGCGATGGCCTTCGCTGACCGGCATGCCGGTGGTTTCGGTATCGAGAATGACCAGGCGTTTATCTTGCTGCTGCTCCACGCGGGGGGCTCCAACTTGCATCAGTTACAAAGGACGCGATTGTACCCCAGCTCAACGCTGGGCGCGCACCTCATCGACCCCGCGGTTGGCCAGCTGGTCGGCCCGTTCGTTGCCCGGGTGGCCGATGTGGCCGCGCACCCACTTCCAGCTCACCTTGTGCCGGTTGACCTGTTCGTCGAGCAACTGCCAGAGGTCGGCGTTTTTCACCGGCTCCTTGGCTGCAGTCTTCCAGCCCCGTTTCTTCCAGTTGACCATCCATTCGTTGATGCCTTTCATCACGTACTGCGAGTCGGTGGTCAGCACTACCTCGCATTCACGCTTGAGCGACATCAGGCCCTGGATCGCGGCCATCAGCTCCATGCGGTTGTTGGTGGTCTCGCGTTCGCCGCCCCACAGTTCCTTCTCGACGCCCTTGTAGATCATCAGCACGCCCCAGCCGCCAGGGCCAGGGTTGCCCTTGCAGGCGCCATCGGTAAACATTTCGACGCTATCGCTCATGTACCACTCTTGTTCAGTGCTTTTCAGTATCAGGATTGGCCGCCGTACGGTTGACCTTGGCCAGCGGCAGCGGCAGCAGTTTGCCCATGGGTTCGCGGCGCTCCAGGCGCAACGGCCGCAGGCCGACCACCATCTTGCGCGCCACCAGCAGGTACACGCCGCCGCCGGAAATTTGCCAGCCGCCCGCCACCCGCTCCCAGCCTGCCAGGCGTTGCTGCCAGGCCGGCGAGGCAAGCGGCGGACGATAGCACCCGAAGCGGCGTTTCTCCAGCGCGAAGCCGAGCAGGTTGAGCCAGTCGCCAACCCGCGAAGGCGAGATGCAGCGGGCCTTGCGCAGGGCGCCATGGCTGAACAGGTGGCGCATGCCCCAACTGCTCCAGGGGTTGATGCCGACAATCAGCAGGTGCCCACCCGGGCGAACGGCGCTGGCGGCCTCGCGCAACAAGCCATGGGGGGTGAGGCTGAAGTCCAGGCCATGCTGCAGCACCACCACGTCGGCAGCATGCTCGCTCAATGGCCAGGCCTGCTCTTCACAGACGATTTCCACGCCCGGCAAGGGTGCCCCGAGGCGCACGTTGCGCTGCACCTGGGGCGCGCTGGGCGGTGCTTCGGCACAGGGCCCATAGTGCACCAGGTAACCGCCAAAGAAGCGCCCCAGCTCTTCTTCCAGCAGTTTTTCCTCTTCTTTGAGCATCAACTGGCCGAGCGGGCCATTGAACCACTCACGGGCCAGGCTGATCAGCTCGACCCAATCGGGGTCGGCCTGGGCAAAGGCTTGGTCGGTCATTGCGTTCTCCCTCGAAGGTTCTCGTGCCACGCCATCGCGGCTAAGATGCCCTCATGTCCCACGCTTGGCGATACGGATCCGCACCATGATACAGATCGATGCTCTACCCGCTTTCTCCGACAACTACATCTGGTTGTTACAGGATACTGCCAAACGCCGTTGCGCGGTGGTTGACCCCGGCGACGCCGGCCCAGTGGAACGTTGGCTGGCGGCCAACCCCGACTGGGTATTGAGCGATATCCTCGTGACCCACCATCACAACGACCATGTCGGCGGCGTCGAACGGCTCAAGCAATTGACCGGCGCCAAGGTCTACGGCCCGGCCAACGAGCAGATTCCCGCCCGCGATGCTGCACTGGCGGACGGCGATGAAATCAGCGTGCTGGGCCTAGCGTTCCAGGTCATCGGCGTACCCGGCCATACGCTGGGGCATATCGCCTTTTACACAGCGCAACCAGCCACACCCCTGCTGTTCAGTGGCGACACGCTGTTCGCCGCCGGTTGCGGGCGCATGTTCGAAGGCACTGCCGAACAGATGCACCCTTCCCTGCAGCGCCTGGCCGCCCTGCCGGCGCACACCGAGGTGTATTGCGCCCACGAATACACGCTGAGCAACCTGCGCTTTGCCAAGGCGGTGGAGCCACAAAACCCGCACGTTCTGCAGCGCTTCGACGAGGTTACCCGGCTACGCGCCGACAATCGCATCACATTGCCATCAACGATTGGCCTGGAACGGCTTACCAACCCCTTTATTCGCACGACTGAAACATCCGTTAAACAAAAAGCAGACGAATGGAAGGGACATTCAAACACCACGCATGTCGCTGTTTTTGCTGCCTTGAGGTCTTGGAAGGACACCTTCTGATAACCTCAAGATATATCGCATGTGAGGGTCAAAGGTTGACCAGGCCGGTAGCGGTTTCTAGAATCGCCGAAATTTTTCGCCCGGATACCTGTCCCAGCCGATGTCTTCCCGTAGCCGCAGAACCTCTCATTCCGTCGCCCTGACGCGTCTGGCCCAAATCAGTGCGCTGGCCCTGGCCGCCACGTTGGTGGGCTGCCAGAGCACCCGTCAGCTCGACGAATCCGATAGCGTTCGCGCGCACAACTATCAGGCGCGGATCAAGCACAAACCGGCCCCGCTGCTGATCAAGCCGGCCGAGCAGGCGCCGCAGGACGTGTGGGAGCGCATGCGCCAGGGCTTCACCCTGCAGGACAGCATCGACGTCAACCCGCGCATCGAGCAGCAGCGCCTTTGGTTCGCCAGCAACCCGCGCTTCATCGAAAGCGCCGGCGAGCGCGGCAGCCTCTACCTGCATTACATCGTCGAGCGCCTCGAAGAACGCGATATGCCGCTGGAGCTCGCGCTGCTGCCAGCCATCGAAAGCGCCTACAACCCGATGGCCTACTCGCGCGCCCATGCGGCAGGCATGTGGCAGTTCATCCCGTCCACCGGCCGCCACTTCAACCTGCGCCAAACCAACTTCTATGACGGCCGTCGCGACGTGACCGCCTCGACCAACGCCGCGCTGGACTACCTGAGCCGCCTGCACGACATGTTCAACGGCGACTGGCTGCTGGCCCTGGCCGCCTACAATGCCGGTGAAGGCACGGTCAGCCGCGCCATCGAACGCAACGAAAAGCTCGGCCTGCCAACCGATTACTGGAACCTGCCCCTGCCGCAGGAAACCCGCGACTACGTGCCTAAACTGCTGGCCCTGTCGCAGGTGGTGTCCACTCCGGATGCCTATGGCGTCAACTTGAACCCGATTGCCAACGAACCCTACTTCGAGGCGGTCGCCATCAATGATCGCCTCGACCTTTCGCGCGTTGCGGCGTTCGCCGACATCGACGAAGACGAGCTGATCCAGCTAAACCCGGCCTTCAAGAAGCGCATGACTGTAGACGGCCCCCAGCAATTGCTGGTGCCCACCGCCAAGGCGCAACTGCTGTCCGCCAGCCTGTCCAACCTCAAGCCTGAGCAGTTGATCAGCCTGCAGCCGAACAAGGCCGTGTTCGCCCGCGCCGTGGCCGAAGCCAAGGCCCCGGTGGCAGCGCGCAGCTACCGGGTCAAGCGTGGCGACAACCTGGGCAGCATTGCCAAGGCGAATCGCGTATCGGTCAGGGACATCAAGCGCTGGAACCGTATGTCCGGCAACGGCCTCCGGGCCGGCCAGGTACTGGCTCTGCGCGGCGGCAATGCGCCGAGTGCCGCCGGTAACCGGGTGGCGGCGTCCTCGAAACGCTCGACCCAGTACAAAGTACGCAAGGGTGACTCGCTGTACCTGGTGGCCAAGCGTTTCAATGTCGAAATGAAACACCTCAAGCGTTGGAACCCGCGCAGCGGGCATGCGCTCAAGCCAGGGCAGACGCTGACCGTTTACCTCTCTCACTGATGTAATGCCAGGGGCCGCTTTGCGGCCCTTTCGCGACGCAAGGCCGCTCCTGCAGGTTTAGCTTTCCTCAAACGATCAACCGCCTTCAAAACCTCTCTTTTTCCAACCCCACCAAGCTGTTACTGTACTCGATCAAAGCCCAACGCCTCTGGATCGGATGCCGACTTGATACGTCCCCTCCTGCTGTCACTCAGCCTGGCCTTGAGCTTTCCCGCCGTCGCGATGGTGAGCGAAAGCCACGGATACGCGCAGTTCGGCATGCTCAAGTACCCAGCCACATTCACCCACTTCGACTGGGTCAACCCGCAAGCGCCCAAAGGCGGCACCTTGCGGGCCATGGCATTCGGTACCTTCGACACGCTCAACCCTTACACCTTCAAGGGTTCGAGCCCGATTACCACACCGAACTTCCAGCAGTACGGCATCAGCGAACTGAACGAACCGCTGATGATCGGCACCGGGCAGTACGACCCCTCGGGCGACGAACCCACCTCCAGCTACGGCCTGATCGCGCGCTCGGTGGAGTACAGCGAAGACCGCAGCTGGGTGGTGTTCAACCTGCGCCCGCAGGCACGCTTCCATGACGGCCGCCCGATCACCGCGGCGGACGTGGCGTTCTCCTATCGCACGCTGCTCAAGGATGGCCACCCCATCTACCGCACCAACCTGCAAGAAGTGCAGCGGGTGGACATCCTCGGGCCCCTGCGTATTCGCTTTGTCTTCAAGCGTGCCGGCAACCCGCTGCTGATCCTGCGCCTGGGTGAAATGCCGGTGTTGCCCAAGCACTACTGGCAAGGCCGCGACTTCAAGGCCACCACCTTCGAGCCGCCGCTGGGCAGTGGGCCCTATCGCATCACCCAGGTGTTGCCTGGGCGCCGCCTGGTGTTCGAGCGGGTAAAGAACTACTGGGGCAAGGACCTTGCGGTCAACCGCGGCAAGTACAACTTCAACCGGGTCGAGTACGAGTTCTACCGCGACGCCACCGTGGCGTTCGAGGCGTTCAAGGCCGGTGAGTTCGACATCTACATCGAGCACCAGGCAAAGAACTGGGCCAATGGCTACAACTTCCCGGCGGTACGCCGTGGCGATGTGATCAAGGCGCAAATCCCGCACCGCATCCCAACCCAGACCCAAGGCCTGTTCATGAACAGCCGCAGGGTAGCCTTCAGCGACCCCCGAGTGCGCCAGGCGCTGGGGCTGATGCTCGACTTCGAGTGGACCAACCGCGCCCTGTTCAGCAGCGCCTACCGCCGCTCGACCAGCTACTACCCCAACAGCGAATTCGCCGCCACCGGCCTGCCCACCGGCAAGGAGTGGCTGTTGCTGGCACCGTTCCGTGATCAGTTGCCGGAAAAACTGTTCAGCGAACCCTACAAAGTCAGCCAGACCGACGGCCGCGGCATCAACCGCCAGACCCTGCGCCAGGCCCTGAGCCTGCTCGGCGAAGCCGGCTGGAAGCTGAACGGCCAGCGCCTGGTGGACAGCAAAGGCCAGCAACTGCGCCTGGAGTTGCTGCTGGTTAACCCCAACCTCGAACGCATCCTGCAACCTTATGTCGAAAATCTGTCCAGCATCGGTATCGACGCACGCTTGCGTACCGTGGACCGCGCCCAGTACAAACAACGCCTGGACCAGTTCGATTTCGACATGATTCT
Organism: Pseudomonas sp. SWRI68; assembly: GCF_014269165.1. Classification (NCBI taxonomy): domain Bacteria; kingdom Pseudomonadati; phylum Pseudomonadota; class Gammaproteobacteria; order Pseudomonadales; family Pseudomonadaceae; genus Pseudomonas; species Pseudomonas sp. SWRI68. The sequence continues at coordinate 459,161 of NZ_JABWRU010000002.1, forward strand.
GATGACCCTGAACCAGACCTTGAGCCCCGGCCTCGAACAGTGGCTGTACTTTCACTCAAGCCAGGCCGCGACCAAAGGCAGCAAGAACTATGCTGGGGTCAAGGACCCGGTGGTCGACCATCTGCTCGACACCTTGCTCGCCGCGCGCACCCGCGATGACCAGGTGGCCGCCGCCCGCGCCCTGGACCGCGTGCTTTCATGGCAGTACTACATGATCCCCAACTGGTACCTCGACAATCACCGCCTGGCCTACCGCAACCGGTTCGCCTTTGTCACCACGCCGCCCTATACCCTCGGGCTGAACAGCTGGTGGATCAAGACTTCGGAGAAAGCCCAATGATGCCAACGCACCGCCTGCGCCGGCTGGCCGGCAGCCTGCTGCTGGCCTGCCTGAGCCTTCCGGCCCTGGCCGCGCCGCAACACGCGCTTACGCTCTACGACGAGGCGCCCAAGTACCCGGCCAACTTCCAGCACTTCGACTACGTCAACCCGGATGCCCCCAAGGGCGGCACCTTCCGCCAGTCCAGCTTCGGTGGCTTCGACAGCCTCAACCCGTTCATCAACAAGGGCGTGTCGGCCGAGAACATCAGCGTCATCTACGACACGTTGATGCGCCAGAGCCTGGACGAGCCGTTCACCGAATACGGCCTGGTCGCCGGCAAGATCGAAAAGGCCCCGGACAACAGCTGGGTACGCTTCTACCTGCGCCCCGAAGCGCGCTTCCATGACGGCCACCCGATGCGCGCTGAGGATGTGGTGTTCACCTTCAACGCCCTGATCAAGGACGGCGCACCGCTGTACCGCCAATACTACGGCGACGTCGCCGAAGTGGTCGCCGAAGACCCGCTACGGGTGCTGTTCAAGTTCAAGCACCAGAACAACCGCGAACTGCCGCTGATTCTGGGCCAACTGCCGGTACTGCCCAAGCACTGGTACGAAAGCCGCGAGTTCAACCGCGGCAACCTGGAAATCCCCCTGGGCAGCGGCCCGTACAAGGTCGCCGAGGTCAAGGCCGGGCGCACCATCCGCTACGAGCGGGTCAAGGACTACTGGGCCAAGGACCTGCCGATCAACCGCGGCCAGTTCAACTTCGATGCCATGACCTTCGACTCCTACCGCGACACGGCCGTCGCACTGGAGGCATTGAAGGCCGGGGCGTTCGACTATGCGCTGGAGGTCAGCGCAAAAAACTGGGCCACCGCCTACAACGTCCCGGCGGTCCGCGATGGCCGCCTGATCAAGGAAGAGCTGCCCAACGGCAACCCCACCGGCATGCAGGGCTTCATTTTCAACCTGCGCAAACCGGTGTTCCAGGACATCCGCGTGCGCCAGGCGCTAAGCCTGCTGCTGGACTTCGAGTGGACCAACAAGCAGCTGTTCAACGGTGCCTACACCCGCACCGGCAGCTACTTCGAAAACTCCGACATGGCCGCCCGGGGCGTGCCCACGCCTGACGAGCTGAAAATTCTCGAACCGCTGCGCGGCAAAGTGCCCGAGCAGGTCTTCAGCGAGGCTTTCCGCAACCCGGTCACCGACGCCAGCGGCATGATCCGCGAACAGCAGCGCCAGGCCTACAAGCTGCTGCAGGACGCCGGCTGGAAGATCGTCGACGACAAGATGGTCGACAAGGACGGCAAGCCGGTGTCCATCGAGTTCCTGCTGGCACAGACCGAGTTCGAGCGCATCCTGCTGCCGTTCAAGCGTAACCTCGCCGACCTGGGCATTGACCTGAACATCCGCCGGGTCGACGTTTCGCAGTACATCACCCGCCTGCGCTCACGCGACTTCGACATGATCGTCGGGGGTTACCCGCAGTCCAATTCGCCGGGCAACGAACAGCGCGAGTTCTGGTCCAGTGCCGCTGCCGACAATCCTGGCAGCCGCAACTTCATCGGCCTGCGCGACCCGGCCATCGACCAGTTGGTAGAGCGGCTGATCAATGCCGAATCACGCCAGAGCCTGATCAACCATGCGCGCGCGCTCGACCGGGTACTGCTGTGGGGCTACTACGTGATCCCCAACTGGCACATCAAGACCTGGCGCGTGGCCTACTGGAACCACATCGGCCACCCCAAGGTGTCGCCCAAGTACGACATCGGCATCGACACCTGGTGGATCAAGCCCGGCGTGACCCCGGCTGTCAGCGACGCCACCCCGGCCGAGGCCAACTGAGATGCTGGCCTATATCCTGCGCCGCCTGCTGCTGATCATCCCGACCCTGTTCGGCATCCTGGTCATCAACTTCATCATCGTCCAGGCCGCGCCTGGCGGCCCGGTCGAGCAGATGATCGCCAAGCTCGAAGGCTTCGAAGGCGCCACCAGCCGCATCGCCGGTGGCGGTGCCGAGGTCTCCGTGGCCGGCTCCAGCTACCGCGGCGCCCAGGGCCTGGACCCGGCATTGGTGGCCGAGATCGAGCGCATGTACGGCTTCGACAAATCGCCGCCCGAACGCCTGTGGATCATGGTCAAGAACTACGCCCAGCTGGACTTCGGCGACAGCTTCTTCCGCGATGCCAAGGTCATCGACCTGATCATCGAGAAGATGCCGGTGTCGATCTCGCTGGGGTTGTGGAGCACGCTGATCATGTACCTGGTGTCTATCCCCCTAGGCATCGCCAAAGCCGTGCGCCACGGCAGCCACTTCGATGTCTGGACCAGCTCGGCGATCATCGTCGGCTATGCCATCCCGGCGTTCCTGTTCGCCATCCTGCTGATCGTGCTGTTCGCCGGCGGCAGTTACTTCGATTGGTTCCCGCTGCGCGGACTGACCTCGAACAACTTCGACGAGCTGTCCACCACCGGCAAGGTGCTGGACTACTTCTGGCACCTGGTACTGCCCATCACCGCGCTGGTCATCGGCAACTTCGCCACCATGACCCTGCTGACCAAAAACAGCTTCCTCGACGAGATCAACAAGCAGTACGTGGTCACCGCCAAGGCCAAGGGCCTGAGCCGCTCCCGGGTGCTGTACGGGCATGTGTTCCGTAACGCCATGCTGCTGGTGATCGCCGGCTTCCCTTCGGCCTTCATCGGTATCTTCTTCACAGGCTCGCTGCTGATCGAGGTGATCTTCTCGCTCGACGGCCTGGGCCTGATGAGCTTCGAGGCGGCGATCAACCGCGACTACCCGGTGGTCTTCGGCACCCTGTTCATCTTCACCCTGCTCGGGCTGGTGGTGAAACTGATCGGCGACCTGACCTACACCCTGGTCGATCCACGTATCGACTTCGCCAGCCGGGAGCACTGACATGGCCTTGTCCCCTCTCAACCGCCGGCGCTTCGAGCGCTTCAAGGCCAACCGCCGAGGTTGGTGGTCGTTGTGGCTGTTCCTCATCCTGTTCGGCCTGAGCCTGGGTGCCGAGCTGATCGCCAACGACAAACCGATTGCCGTGCGCTACGACGGCGAGTGGTACTTCCCCGCCTTCAAGCGCTACCCAGAGACGACCTTCGGCGGCGAATTCCCGCTGGAAGCCAACTACAAAAGCCCGTACATCCGCGAGCTGCTGGCCAACAAGGACAGCTTCGTGCTGTGGGCGCCGATCCCGTTCAGCTACCAGAGCATCAACTACGACCTCAAGGTGCCGGCGCCGGCCCCACCTTCGGCGGACAACTGGCTGGGCACCGACGACCAGGGCCGCGACGTGATGGCGCGGGTGATCTACGGCTTCCGCGTTTCAGTGCTGTTCGCCCTGACGCTGACCATCCTCAGCTCCATCATCGGCGTCATCGCCGGCGCCCTGCAGGGGTTCTACGGGGGCTGGGTGGACCTTGCCGGCCAGCGCTTCCTGGAAATCTGGTCGGGGTTGCCGGTGCTGTACCTGCTGATCATCCTCGCCAGTTTCGTGCAGCCCAACTTCTGGTGGCTGCTGGGGATCATGCTGCTGTTCTCGTGGATGAGCCTGGTGGACGTGGTGCGCGCCGAGTTCCTGCGTGGCCGCAACCTCGAATACGTGCGCGCCGCCCGCGCCCTGGGCATGCGCAACGGCGCGATCATGTACCGGCACATCCTGCCCAACGCGATGATCTCGACCATGACCTTCATGCCGTTCATCCTCACGGGCGCCATCGGCACGCTGACCGCCCTGGACTTCCTCGGCTTCGGCCTGCCCGCCGGCTCGCCGTCGCTGGGCGAGCTGGTCGCCCAGGGCAAATCCAACCTGCAGGCGCCGTGGCTTGGCATCAGTGCTTTCGCCGTGCTGGCGGTGATGCTGAGCTTGCTGGTGTTCATCGGTGAATCCGCCCGCGATGCCTTCGACCCGAGGAAATGACATGAGCGAACACAACCTGATCGAAGTGCGTGATCTTGCGGTGGAGTTCGTCACCGGCGAGCAGGTCAACCGCGTGGTCGACGGCATCAGCTTCGACATCCGCAAGGGCGAGACCCTGGCCCTGGTCGGCGAGAGCGGCTCGGGCAAGTCGGTGACCGCCCACTCGATCCTGCGCCTGCTGCCCTACCCCCTCGCCCGCCACCCCAGCGGCAGCATCCACTACGAGGGCAAGGACCTGCTGCAGCAGAGCGAGAAGGCCCTGCGGCATATTCGTGGCAACCGCATTGCGATGATCTTCCAGGAGCCGATGACCTCGCTGAACCCCTTGCACTGCATCGAGAAGCAGATCAACGAGATCCTCTTGCTGCACAAGGGCCTGACCGGCAAGCAAGCCACCGCACGAACCCTGGAACTGCTCGAGCTGGTGGGTATTCCCGACCCCCACAAACGCCTCAAGGCACTGCCCCATGAACTGTCGGGCGGCCAGCGCCAGCGGGTGATGATCGCCATGGCGCTGGCCAACGAGCCGGAGCTGCTGATTGCCGATGAACCGACCACGGCACTGGATGTGACCGTGCAGTTGAAGATTCTCGACCTGCTCAAGGAACTGCAGGCGCGGCTGGGGATGGCGCTGCTGTTGATCAGCCATGACCTCAACCTGGTGCGGCGGATCGCCCACCGCGTGTGCGTGATGCAACGTGGGCAGATTGTCGAGCAGGCCGATTGCGCGACGCTGTTCAGTGCGCCGCAGCATCACTACACGCAGATGCTGATCAATGCCGAACCAAGCGGCCAGCCTGCCCACAACCCGGTCGGTGCGCCGTTGCTTGAAGTGGATGACCTCAAGGTCTGGTTCCCGATCAAGAAAGGCTTCTTGCGGCGCACGGTCGACCATGTGAAGGCGGTGGACGGCATCAACTTCAGCTTGCCCCAGGGGCAGACGCTGGGGATTGTCGGTGAGAGTGGCTCGGGCAAGTCGACACTCGGGCTGGCCATCTTGCGGTTGATTTCAAGCCAGGGCGGCATTCGCTTTCATGGCCAGCACCTCGAAGGGTTGAACCAGAAGGACGTGCGCCCGCTGCGGCGGCAGATGCAGGTGGTGTTCCAGGACCCGTTCGGCAGCCTGAGCCCACGTATGTGCGTGGCGGACATCGTGGGCGAAGGGCTACGGATTCACCGCATCGGTACGGCTGAAGAGCAAGAGGCGGCGATCATTGCGGCGCTGGAGGAAGTGGGGCTGGACCCGCGCACCCGGCACCGTTACCCGCACGAGTTCTCCGGCGGCCAGCGCCAGCGCATTGCGATTGCACGGGCGCTGGTGCTGAAGCCGGCGTTGATTCTGCTGGATGAACCGACGTCGGCGCTGGACCGGACGGTGCAGCGGCAGGTGGTGGAGTTGCTGCGCAGCCTGCAGCAGAAGTACAACCTGACCTACCTGTTCATCAGCCACGACCTGGCAGTGGTCAAGGCGTTGAGCCATCAGCTGATGGTGATCAAGCAGGGGCAGGTGGTGGAGCAAGGGGATGCGCAGGCCATCTTCCATGCGCCGCAGCATGCGTATACGCGGCAATTGCTGGAAGCGGCGTTTTTGGAAGTTGATACATCAGGCTGAGGTTTCGAGGCGGTGCTGTTCAAGCCTTTGGAGGAGGCCATTGTCTGGCATGGCGGTGAGGCCGAAATAGCCCGGCAACGCTACGTAGCGCTCGGTGCCCAGGCGCGCCAGGCGATTCGTGCGTTTCTTCAATCGCTGTAGGGCAGCGACCCGTTCGTGGAGGGCAAAGACACATTCGTCAGCGGCGCGGCGCTTGCAAAGCAACCACAGGCCGCACGACAATAAGATTCATTACCACTCGCGAACTATTCCATCACCATGTCCGCCAACGATCTATCCCTGCATAGCGCCGTCAACGACCTGTACTGCGAGCACCACGGCTGGCTCAATGGCTGGCTGCGCAAGCGCCTGGGCAATGCGTTCGATGCCGCCGACCTGACGCAAGACACCTTCGTGCGGGTGATCAAGGCACGCAGCGCGCTGGACATTCGCGAGCCGCGCCCCTACCTGTCGAGAATCGCCAAAGGCCTGTTGATCGATCTGATCCGCCGGCGTTCACTGGAGCAAGCCTACCTGGAGGCCTTGGCTACCCTGCCCGAAGCGCTGCAGCCTTCGCTGGAGGAACAGGCAATTTTGTTGCAGGCACTGGTGGAAATCGACCGCCTGCTGCAAGGGCTTGGCACCAAGGTCAAGCAAGTGTTCATGCTGTCGCAGTTCGATGGCCTGACCTACCCGCAGATTGCCGAGCAACTGAACATCAGCGTACGCAGCGTCAACAACTACATGGCCAAGGCCATGGAGCATTGCTGCTTGATGCAGTTGCAACAGGCATGAGCCTTTCGCCTGCCGAGTTGCAAGCCATCAGCGTCGCCGCCCGCTGGTACGCAAGGCTTCATTCGGGCATCGCAACCGATGCCGACCGCCGCGCCTGGAACGACTGGCTGGTTGCCGACCCGGTTCACCGCCAATCCTGGCAACGCATGGCCGCCGTGGGCGAGCAGATGACAAGCGTGCCCGGCGCCCTGGCGGCACCTGCCCTGCGCGGTGCCGAGCGCTCTCGGCGCCAGTTGCTGCGCAGTGTGGTCGTGCTAGTGCCGGCGACGTCGCTGGGCTGGCTGGGTTGGCGCAGCGACACTGCCCAGCAACAGTTTGCCGACTACCGCACCGCCGTCGGTGAACGCCGTACATTTCGCCTGGCCGATGGCAGCTCGCTGCTGCTCAACACCGACACATCGGTGAACCTCAAGTACGACGGCCAGCAACGGGTGCTGGAACTGCTGCGCGGTGAGATTCTGGTCACCACTGCTGTGGACCCCGCGCAACGGCCGTTCACGGTGCGCACCCGGCATGGCCAGGTACGCGCGCTGGGCACGCGCTTTATCGTGCGCGCCCAAGCGCTGGGCGGTGAAGTGGCGGTCCTCGAAAAAGCGGTGGAAGTCAGGGCGGCCAGCGGTGCTCTGGCCGTGCGTGTGGAGGCTGGGCAATCCATTGCCTTTTCTGACCGCTCGGTGGGGGCACTACGGCGCAACGACGCGTCTGTGGGGGCTTGGCAGCAAGGCAGCATCATTGCCCTCGATCGCCCCTTGGCCGAACTGCTTGCCGACCTGTCGCGCTATCGCACCGGGGTGCTGCGCTGCGACCCGCGCATTGCGCAATTGAAGGTCTCGGGCGCATTCCCCATCGATGACACCGACCGAGCGCTGGCGGCGCTGGAAAGCGGCTTTGCGCTGCGCGTCACGCGCTTCAGCCGTTTTTGGGTCAACGTGTCACCCCCTGACAGCCCACTGGCGCTGTGAGTTGAAAAAACTTCCGGCGCTTTTGCACTTTTTGTTCGCATCGTTCGGCTCATCCCCCAATGGGATTCATTGATCGTTTTCTGGGGGAGGATTGGCATGTCTGGAGTGTTCAAGCGTGGTCGTCTGGCGACGGCGGTAAAAATCGGGCTGTTGGCGGCAACCACTGCGGGTGCCTGGCCCATGATGACGTTCGCGGCACAGGTGCCGGTGCAGCAGAACGGCGTCAGGACGTTCGACATTGCCGGGGGCAGCCTGACCGAAGTGCTCAGCCGCTATGCCAGTGCAGCGGGGGCTGCGCTGTCGTTCGATGCCAAGCAGACCGACGGCTTGCACAGCGCAGGGCTCAAAGGGGCATTCGGTGTCAGCGAAGGCTTCACCCAGATTCTGGCAGGCAGCGGCATGCAGGCCGAGCCGCAGTCAAACGGTACCTATGTGCTGCGGGCCGTGCCGTCTTCGGGTTCGGCGATGGAGCTGGGGGCCACCAACATCACCAGCCAGGTGCTGGGCGCGACCACTGAAAACAGCGGCTCGTACACCACCGGCGCGGTGACCATCGGCAAGGGCGAGCACTCGCTGAAAGAGACGCCGCAATCGGTCACGGTGATGACGCGCAAGATGATGGACGACCAGAACCTGTACACCATCGACCAGGTCATGGAGAAGACGCCGGGCATTACCGTGTACGACTCGACCATGGGCGGCAAATACTTCTACTCGCGCGGGTTCCGCATGTCGGGCCAGTACCAGTACGACGGCGTGCCGTTGGACATGGGCAACCTGTATGTCCAGGCCGACAGCTTCAGCAGTGACATGGCGTATTACGACCGGGTCGAAGTGCTGCGCGGCGCTGCAGGCATGATGAAGGGCTCGGGCGGCACCGCAGGCGGGGTGAACTTCGTGCGCAAGCGTGGCCTTGCCGACGCGCATACCGACATCACCTTGTCCGGTGGCAGCTGGGACAACTACCGCGGGCAGATCGACACCGGCGGCCCGCTGAACGCGGCCGGCACCCTGCGTGGCCGGGCGGTGGTGGCCGAGCAGAGCCGGCACTATTTTGTAGACGACGCCAACCGCAAGGACCAGGTGTATTACGGCGCGCTCGACTTCGACCTGAGCCCCGACACGACCCTGGGGCTGGGCATTGCCTATGAAGATGTCGACGCCAACCCGTGCTGGGGTGGCCTGCCGCGCTACAAGGACCGCAGCGACCTCAACCTCAGCCGCTCGACCTGCCTCGACCCCTCGTGGAACACCTGGCGCAGCAAGCGCACGACCGTGTTCAGCGACCTCACCCACCAGGTCAATGAAGACTGGAAGCTCAAAGTTGCCAGTGTTTATACAAAGAACACCCAGGACATCAAGTACGCGTTCGCTTCGGGCGCGGTAACGCCCGGCATCGACACCACCGGCATGCTGGGCAGCATGTATGACTACGACCAGGTCGACTACGGCCTGGACGCCTACCTGGATGGCAAGTTCGACGCGTTCGGCCAGCAACATGAACTGGTGCTGGGCATGAACGCCAGCCGCTCGAACAAGGACGACTTTTACTCGGTGGCGTTTCTGCCGCAGCGCCAGAATGTGTTCAACCCCGACAAGTTCATCCCCGAGCCCGATGACAGTTACTTCATCGAAAACTCGTCGCGCGGCGGGCCGGTCAAGAGCAAGACCACGCAAAAGGGCCTCTACTCGACCCTGCGCTTGAAACTGGCCGACCCGTTGACCGTGGTGGTCGGTGGCCGGGTGAGCTGGTACGACTCCAAGACGGATTCCGTCTTCATCAGAAGCGGTGAATCGCAGCCCTCCAACACCCGTGAGACCGGGCAGGTCACACCATTTGCCGGCGTGCTGCTGGACCTGAACGAGAACCTGACGGCCTACGCCAGCTACTCGGACATCTTCACCCCGCAAGGCAACTACCGGGCAGAAGACGGCTCCACCCTCAAACCACTGGTGGGCCAGAGCTATGAGCTGGGGATCAAGGGTGCCTGGTACGACGGCCGTTTGAACGGCGCCTTCAACCTGTTCCGCACCATTCAGAAAGACCAGGCGCAAACCGACTTCAACTCGTCTTGCCCGTCATCCGATGGTTATTGCTACGTGAACGCCGGCCGGGTGCGTGCCCAAGGGTTCGAGGCCGAGCTCAGCGGTGAAGTGATCGAGCGGCTGCAGTTGCTGGCGGGGTACACCTATACCCAGACCAAGACGCTGGATGATATCGACAGCAGTTTGAATGGCGCAGCGTTCAACAGCTATGTGCCTCGCCATGTGTTGCGCTTGTGGGGTGAGTACACCTTGGGGGGGGCATTGGAGCGGGTCAGCATTGGCGCCGGGGTGAATGCGCAAAGTGACAACTTCCGGCTTTCGCCGGCCAGTGGCGAGAAGATCAGCCAGGCGGGCTATGCGGTGTGGAATGGGCGGATCGGGTACCGGATCGATGAGACCTGGTCGGTGGCGCTTAACGGCAACAACCTGTTCGACAAGCGCTATTACGCCAGCATCGGGACAGAGACCTTTGGCAACTACTATGGGGAACCGCGTAATTTCATGGTGTCGGTGAAGGCCAGCTTTTGAGGTGAGGTGAAGGCTACAAGGGCATGTCGTTAGATTAGCAGCGCCTATGAGATCGAGCGCCGCCCGCGCGGCGCTTCGCGGGGCCAGCCCGCTCCCACATCTGTTTCGGGCCAATGAGTCCTGTTAAATAGGCGCGCGACCCCTTGTTTGTACGACGCGATATCGAGGCGAGCACCAAAGGCGCCGCGCGCCAATGCTTCAGGCATAACTGGCCCGAAACAGATGGGGGAGCGGGCTGGCCCCGCGAAGCGCCGCGCGGGCGGCGCTCGATCTCATAGGCGCTGCAAATTTTTCGACATGCACCTCATCATCAAAAATTCTGACAACAATCGTCTTCCATCATCAACCAAAACGGGCATAAATTCCCTACCGCCTCCCAGCACCAACGGTAGCCCCCAATGCCCAGCCAAAACCCAGCCGCCCCTGCCCTGGCCACCCTGATCCAGCGCTCCGCCATGCCCAGCCCCTCGCTAAGCGAAGCCCAGGCGCACGCCTTGCTGCAGACCCATTACAACCTGGCTGGCAACCTGACGTCGCTGGGCAGCCAGCAGGACCTGAACTTCCGCCTGGATTCCCCCCAAGGCCGTTTCGTACTCAAGGCCTGCCACGGCAGCTACGCCCAGGTCGAACTGGAAGCCCAGCACGCCGCCTTGGCCTACCTGCGTGAACAGGGCTTGCCCGTACCCGCAGTACGCCCCGCACAAACCGGCCAAGCGCTGCTGGCACTGGACATCGCCGGCCAACCACTGCGCGTACGCCTGCTCGACTACATCGACGGCCAGCCGCTGACCCGCCTCAAACACATGCCACCACGCCTGATGGCTGAACTGGGCGGGCTCTGCGCACGGCTGGACAACGCCCTGGCCGACTTTGACCACCCAGGCCTGAGCCGCACCCTGCAGTGGGATCCGCAGCACGCCCAGGCACTCATCCAGCACCTGCTGCCCGTGCTACAGGACGCAGGCCAACGCGTCCGGGTCGAGCAAGCCACCCAACTGGCCGCTGCGCACCTGGCACCGCTGGCCGACCAACTGCCCTGCCAGGCCGTGCATCTGGACGTGACCGACGACAACGCCGTGTGGGCCCGCGATGGCGAGCGCCAGTGGCAATTGCAGGGCGTGATCGACTTCGGCGACCTGCTGCGCACCTGGCGCATCGCCGACCTGTCGGTGACCTGCGCTGCGCTGCTGCACCATGCCGAAGGCGACCCGCTGCGCATTCTGCCGGCGGTGCGTGCCTACCAGGCGCTCAACCCGCTTAGCGAGGCCGAACTGCGGGCCCTGTGGCCGTTGGTACTCAACCGCGCCGCGGTACTGGTGCTGAGCAGCGAGCAACAGCTCGCCGTAGCGCCGGGCAACCAGTACATCCGCAACAACATCGCGCATGAATGGGAAATTTTCGACACCGCTACCGCCGTGCCTTTCGCGTTGATGGAGGCGGCTATCCTGCAAGCGGCCAATCTTCAACCCGGCAAGCCCGAGCTGGCCGGTTGTGCACCCCTGTTGCCCGAACTGGTCGGCCAGCCGGTCGCACGCCTCGACCTGGGCGTGCTCAGCCCGCACTGCGAAGCGGGCAACTGGGAGCAGCCAGGTTTCGATCAGCACCTGCTGGCCGCACAACCGACCCCGGCGAGCACGCTGCATGGCCAGTATCGCCTGTCACAAACCCATATCGACCGCCCCGAAGAACCTGCCACCTGCGCGCTGGGTGTGGAGTTGCAGGTGCCGAACGGCACCCTGCTGCAGGCACCCGAGGCCGGCACTTGGCAGCGTCATGGCGATGGCCGCGGCTGCCTGCACACGCCGCATTGGGCCTTGTGGCTCACGGGTCTGGAAGATGCCCCGGTGGATGGCCAAGCCGTAGCAAAAGGTCAACCACTGGGTAGCAGCCATGGCGTGCTCAGCGTACAGCTGTGCCTGGATAACGCTACCCGCCCTCCCTTCTTCGCCACGCCCTCCCAGGCCGCAGCCTGGCTGGCGCTATGCCCGTCGCCTGCCGCGCTGCTAGGCGTTGACTGCGACGCCGAAGCGCTGCCCGACCCGCAGGCGCTGCTGGCACGCCGCGACGCAAGCTTCGCCCGCTCGCAGAAGCACTACTACGCGCAACCGCCGCATATCGAACGCGGCTGGCGCAACTACCTGGTCGACATGCAGGGCCGTTCGTACCTGGACATGCTCAACAACGTTGCCGTGCTTGGCCATGGCCACCCACGCATGGTGGCCGAGTCGGCGCGGCAGTGGTCGCTGCTCAACACCAACTCGCGCTTCCATTACGCCGCCATCGCCGAGTTCTCCGAACGCCTGCTCAAACTGGCGCCGGAAGGCTTCGACCGGGTGTTTCTGGTCAACAGCGGCACCGAGGCCAACGACCTGGCCATCCGCCTGGCCTGGGCCTACAGCGGCGGGCGCGACCTGCTCAGCGTGCTGGAGGCCTACCACGGCTGGTCGGTGGCCACCGACGCCATATCAACGTCCATCGCCGATAACCCGCAGGCACTGGAGACCCGGCCAGACTGGGTGCACCCGGTCGAGGCGCCGAACACCTTCCGTGGGCGTTTTCGCGGTGCCGACAGCGCCGCCGACTACCTGCGTGACGTCGATGCCAAGCTGGCCGAGCTCGATGGCCGAGGCCGTCAGCTGGCTGGCATCATTTGCGAGCCGGTGTACGGCAATGCCGGCGGCATCTCGCTGCCCGCGGGCTATCTGGCCGACGCCTATGCCAAGGTTCGCGCCCGGGGCGGCGTGTGCATCGCCGACGAAGTGCAGGTCGGTTATGGCCGGCTGGGCGAGTACTTCTGGGGCTTTGAGGAACAAGGCGTGGTGCCCGACATCATCACCATGGCCAAGGGCATGGGCAACGGCCAGCCGCTGGGCGTGGTGATCACCCGGCGTGAGATAGCCGAGGCGCTGGAGGCGCAGGGCTACTTCTTCTCGTCGGCGGGGGGTAGCCCGGTCAGTTGCCGCATCGGCATGGCGGTGCTGGACGTGATGCAGGAGGAAGGGCTGTGGGACAACGCCCGCGACACCGGGCGCTATTTCAAGGCACGCTTGCAGGCATTGGTCGACAAGCACCCGCTCGCCGGCGCAGCGCATGGCTCGGGCTTCTACCTGGGCCTGGAGCTGGTGCGCGACCGGCAGACGCTGGAGCCGGCGACCGAGGAGACCCTGCTGCTGTGCGATCGCCTGCGCGAGCTGGGCATCTTCATGCAACCGACCGGCGACTACCTGAACATCCTCAAGATCAAACCGCCGATGTGTACCACCCAGGCGAGCGTGGACTACTTTGTCGACAGCGTGGACCGTATCCTGTCGGAAGACTTGTAGCCCGCCAAGGAGGGTTCTGACGATGGCCTTTACCAGCGACTCTCTTGCAGTCTTTCTGGCGGTACTGGAGGCAGGGTCGTTTTCTGCAGCCGCACGCAAGCTGGGGCGCGTGCCTTCGGCCGTGAGCATGGCCATCGCCCAGCTGGAAGCAGAACTGGACCTGGCCCTGTTCGACCGTGCCACACGCAAAGCCTTGCCGACCAGCGCAGCACTGGCGCTCGAACCGCAGGCCAGGCAGGTGATCTGCCAGCTCAACTTGTTGGACGCCCAGGCCCTGCAACTGCACAAGGGGCTGGAAAAACGCCTGACCATCGCCATGGCGCCCGAGCTACAGACCGGCCGCTGGAGCCAGCCCCTGGAAACCCTCGCGCAGGAATTCCCCAGCCTTGAGATCGAAGTACGTTCGGCCACCCAAGCCGAAGCCATACGCTTGCTGCACGACGGCAGCGTGCAGTTGGCCCTGGTATTCGAACGGCCCGGGATCGATGAGCGCGAGTCGTTTCTTGAAGCCGGTAGCCAACTGCTGGTGGCCGTTGCTTCACCGCGCCACCCCGCCGGGCGCAACAACGGCACGCCGCTGCCGGAAGAGGCATTCGCCGAGCAACGGCAAATCATCGTGGCCTCCGGCAAAGCCACCGGCTCCGACCCGCGCATGGTGCTGTCGAGGCGGATCTGGCTGACCGACAGCTACCTGGCGACGCTGGACCTGGTGCAATCCGGCCTGGGTTGGGCCTACCTGCCGCAGCCGCTGGTTGAGCCGTTGATTGCCTCGGGCGCATTGGCCGAGGTGCGCTTCGACAACATGGCCAGCCGGTTACGCTTGTGGGTTGACATCATCTGGGTCAAACCGCGGCCCTTGGGCCTGGGCGCGCGGCGCTATCTGGAGGTCATGCGCCAGCTGTTCGAAAAAGAGCCGCCCAGGGCCTGATGCCACCCCGTCCGCTCACGGGCCTGGCGCTACCAGCCTGTAGCCTACCCCCGCCTCGGTGATGATGAACCGCGGCGCCATTGGGTCATCCCCGAGCTTCTGGCGCAGATGCCCGACCACGATGCGCAGGTAGTGGGTATCGTCGACATGGGTCGGCCCCCAGATGTCCTTGAGCAACTGCTGCTGGGTAATCACCCGGCCCGGGTGCCCGGCCAACTGGGCCAGCAGCGCATACTCCTTGCGCGTCAACGCGACCTCCACGCCCTCCAGGGTTACCCGGCGGAAGGCGAAGTCCACGGTCAACGGCCCGAAACTGGCGGCCACCTCACCGCCACCGGCCTGCGGCACCTGGCGCAACAGGGCACGCACCCGCGCCAGAAACTCCTGAATGCCAAACGGTTTGGTCACATAGTCATTGGCCCCGCCGTCCAGTGCATCGACCTTCTGCACCTCGCTGGCACGCACCGACAGCACCAGCACCGGCACCGCGCTCCATTCGCGCAACTCACGCAGTACCTGCTGGCCGTCCATGTCCGGCAGGCCGAGATCGAGCACCACCAAGTCGGGTTTACCCAATGCGGCTTGCGCCAGGCCCTCGCTGCCGGTGGCAGCTTCGAGCACCTTGTAGCCTTGGGACATCAGGCTGATACGCAAGAACTTGCGGATCTGCGGCTCGTCGTCGATAACCAAAAGGGTGGCGGGTTGGCTCATGGGGTTTCGCTTTCAGCTTCGGGTTGAGGGGGCAGCGGCAAGCATAGAGTGATGCCGGTGCCCTGGCCATCGATGCCGTCACCCACCAGGATCTGCCCGCCATGGGCGCCAATCATGCCCTGGCAGATGGCCAGGCCCAGGCCGGTGCCCTGCCCGCCTCGATCTCCACGGGCGGCGGTGTAGAACATGTCGAAAATCTTCTCCCGCTCCGCCAGGGGGATGCCGGGGCCCTGGTCGCGCACGGCCATGTGCAATTGCGCGTCCACCACCGACACCTGCAGCTCCAGCCGACCGTTGGCCGGGGAGAAGCGTGCGGCGTTCTCCAGCACATTGACCAGCGCCTGCTCGATCAATGCCGCATGGACAAACAGCAAGGGCAACTCGGTCGGCACCAAGGTGTGCACGCGTAATGGCGCCAGCACCACACGCAGGCGGTTGAGCGCGCTGCCGACGATGTCTACGGGGGCTACCCAGTCACGGGCAAGCTTGAGGCCGCCGTGGCCCAGGCGGGTCATGTCGAGCAAGTTCTGGATGTAGCGGTCCAGGCGCTCGGCCTCGTCACGCGTGCCTTCCAGCAGTTCGCGCCGGTCTTGTTCGGGGATCGCCTCGCCCAGCGCCAGCAAGCTGTCGATACTGCCGCGCATGGCGGTCAGCGGCGTGCGCAGGTCGTGGGACACCGACGCGAGCAAGGCGCTGCGCAGCTGTTCGGTTTCGCCGTGCAGGCGCGCGGCCTCCAGTTGTTCGGCCAGCCGCGCGCGGGCCAGCGCCTGGGCCAGCGGCTGGCCCAGGGCCGTGAGCAGGCGCCGGCGCGGGTCGCTGAGCGGGTCGCCAGTGCGCGAGCGCACGCCGAGCAGGGCCAGCGGCTGATCCTCCACCGCCAAGGGCCACCACCACCAGCGGCCATTGGGCAAGGTATCGCTGCCCTGGCCCGCTGCCTGACCGTGTTGCCAGGCCCAGTCGGCAGCGGCCCGTTCGTTGTCGCTCAGTGCGTGGGGTTCGCCACTGGCCACGCGCAACAGGCCCTCGGCATCACGTTCGAGCAGGCATACGTGCAGGTCCTGCCAACCGTCCAGGTGCTGGCCGGCGGCGTTGAACACTGCCTGGCGGTCGGTGGCGACGGTCAGCCGACGCGACAGGTCGAGCAGTTGGCTGGTTTGCGCCTGGGTTTCGCGCAGTGCCTGCAGCTGGCGGCGCTGACGGGCCGCCAGGTTACCCGTGAGGGCGGCCATGAGCAGAAAGAACACCAGGGTTAGCACGTCTTCTTCGCGCTGGATGCTGAAGGAGAAATTCGGCGGGATGAACAAGAAGTCGTACGTCAGGAACGACAACGCCGCACACGCCAGCGCCGGCCCCAGGCTGCTGCGCACCGCCACCAGCAACACTGCAGCAAGAAACACCAAGGAGATATTAGGCAGCGCCAGCACGCTCGACACCGCCCAGGCCAGGCCGGCCGCCATGACGGTGGCCAGCAGGGCCAGCAGATAATGCCGCCACACCCACACACGCTTGACCGCCGAGCGGGCCGGTTGCGGCTGGGCATCGCGGTCGAGCACGTTGATTTCCAGCCCATGGCTTTCGCGCAATAGCCGCGCCGCAACCCCCGCCCCCAACAGGCGTCGACGCAGGCGATCGCGCGACTGCCCCACCAGCACCAGGCTGGCCCGGCGTTCGAGCGCATGCTGAATCAACGTGCGCGCCACTTCGCCGGCCCGCAACAGCACCACTTCGCCCCCCAGGCGCTCGGCCAGTTGCTGCGCAGCCTGCAAGCGCTGACGCGCCGCCTCGTCACGCAGGCGACCGTTGTCCACGTGCACCAGGCTCCAGGGTAAGTGACGGCGCTGAGCCACCCGGCTGGCATGGCGCACCAGGCGTTCGGCCTGGTCGTCGCCATCGACGCCAACCAACAGCCGCCCGCGCAAGGCAGGGGCTTCCTGGCCGCGCTGGCGATAGCCGTGGGCCAGGTCGGCATCGACCTGGGCGGCGGCCGTCTGCATGGCCAGTTCACGCAGGGCGGTCAGGTTGGTCTGCGAGAAGTACGCATCGATGGCCGCCCGCGCCTGCTCCGGCACGTACACCTTGCCTTCGCGCAGGCGTTCGAGCAGCTCGCGGGGCGGCAGGTCGATCAGTACCAGTTCGAAAGCTTCCTGCAGCACCCAGTCCGGCAGGGTTTCACGCACCTGCACGCCGGTGATGTCGCGGACCTTGTCGTTGAGGCTCTCCAGGTGTTGCACGTTGACGGTGGTGTAGACGTCGATGCCGGCGGCGAGCAGTTCCTGCACGTCCTGCCAGCGCTTGGCATGGCGGCTGCCGGGTGCGTTGGTGTGCGCCAGCTCGTCGACCAGGGCCAGGGCTGGCGCCGCGCTGAGCAGGCCGTCCAGGTCCATTTCTTCAAGCGTGACGCCGCGGTAATCGCTGCGCAGCAGTGGCTGCTGGGGCATGCCGCCGAGCAGCGCTTCGGTTTCGGCGCGGCCGTGGGTCTCGACCACTCCGGCCAGCACCTGCACGCCCTGGCGTTGCTGGGTGTGGGCGGCTTGCAGCATGGCGTAGGTCTTGCCCACCCCGGGTGCGGCGCCGAGAAACACCTTCAGCCTGCCGCGCCCAGCGCGCGGCAGGTTGGCCAACAGCGCGTCTGCGCGGGCGGAATCACTCATGTGTCATCCTTCAATAATGCGGCGATCGTTGGGCCTGCGTTGCAGGCCCCCGTCTCAATGCCCCAACGTCTCCAAGGCCTGGTTCAGTGCCAGGACGTTGACCACAGGCGGCCCGATCAATGGGTGGAGGGTGGCCTCTTCAAGCAAGGCTTGCAAGCGCTCCTCCGGCACCTTGCGGGCCGCAGCCACACGCGGAATCTGGTAGGCCACGGCCTGCGGCGGCAAATGCGGGTCCAGGCCGCTGCCCGAGGTCGTCAGCAAGGCTTGAGGCACCGGGCCTTGTTGCGTTCGATACAGCGCGCCGGCATCACTGGCCACCCGCTCGGCCAAGGCCGGATTGCTCGGCGACAGGTTGCTGGCACTGCTGGCAACCGTGGCATAGGCCCCTGCCGAAGGCCGCGAATGGAACCAGCCATCGCCTTGGAAATCCTGGGCGATCAGGGCCGAACCGCGCACCTGGCCCTGGGCGTCGCGCACCAGGCTGCCGCTGGCCTGTTCAGGGAAGGCGACCTGGGCGATACCGGTCACCGCCAACGGATACAGTGCGCCAGTAAGCAACGTCATCAGCAAGGCCAGGCTCAAGGCCGGGCGTACATAAGTGTTCATGGCGGCCTCCTCAGACCAGGTGCAGGGCATTGAGCAGCATGTCGATCAGCTTGATCCCGGCAAACGGCACGATGATGCCGCCCAAGCCGTAGATGAGCAGGTTGCGCCGCAACAGGTGGGCCGCGCTCGCCGCCTGCACCCGCACACCGCGCAAGGCCAACGGAATCAGCGCGATGATGATCAGCGCGTTGAACACGATCGCCGACAAGATCGCGCTCTGCGGGCTGGCCAGGTGCATCAGGTTGAGCACGCCCAGCTGCGGGTAGATGGCGGCGAACAAGGCCGGCAGGATGGCGAAGTACTTGGCCACGTCGTTGGCAATCGAGAAGGTGGTCAAGGCGCCGCGGGTCACCAGCAATTCCTTGCCGACCTGAACCACATCCAGCAACTTGGTCGGGTCGCTGTCCAGGTCGACCATGTTGGCTGCCTCGCGGGCCGCCTGGGTGCCATCGTTCATGGCCATGCCGACGTCGGCCTGGGCCAGCGCCGGGGCGTCGTTGGCGCCGTCGCCGCACATGGCGACCAAGCGGCCGTCGTTCTGCTCCTGGCGGATCCGCGCCAGTTTCTTCTCTGGGGTGGCCTCGGCCAGGACGTCGTCGACCCCCGCCTCGGCGGCAATGGCAGCGGCGGTCAGCGGGTTGTCACCGGTCACCATCACGGTGCGGATGCCCAGCTTGCGCAGCTCGGCAAAGCGCTCGCGAATACCCGGTTTGACCACGTCCTTGAGATGGATTACCCCAAGCAGGCGTTTGTCGACACACACCAGCAGCGGTGTGCCGCCACTCTGGGCAATCCGCTCGACCTCGCGGGCCAGCGCGGCGGGCATTTCCAGGCGCTGCATGCCGACAAAGGCCAGCACCGCATCGACCGCGCCCTTGCGGTAGCGATGCTGCTGGAAATCGATGCCTGACAGGCGCGTCTCGGCGCTGAAGGCAATGGCCTCGAACTGCCCGGTGACCGGTTCGACAAAGTCGTGCAACTGACGCAGGTATTCGACGATCGACTTGCCTTCGGCGGTGTCATCGGCCAGCGAAGCGAGCAAGGCGCCCTCGCCCAGCTCTTTGGCGGTTACCCCGGTGGCGGCATGCAGGGCACTGCAACGGCGGTTGCCGAAGGTGATGGTGCCGGTCTTGTCGAGCATCAGTGTATGCACGTCGCCAGCGGCTTCCACCGCGCGGCCGGAGCGGGCGATGACATTGAGCCGGACCAGGCGGTCCATGCCGGCAATGCCAATGGCCGACAGCAAGCCGCCAATGGTGGTGGGGATCAACGTCACCAGCAGCGCGGCGAGGAAGATCAACGGCAGGCTACCGCCGGCGAAGTGGGCGAACGGCTGCAAGGTCACCACCACGACCAGGAAGATCAGGGTCAGGCCGATCAGCAGGATATCCAGGGCAATCTCGTTAGGCGTCTTCTGCCGCTTGGCCCCCTCGACCAAGGCGATCATGCGGTCCAGGGTCGACTCGCCCGGGTTGCTGGTGATGCGGATCAGCAGCCAGTCGGACACCAGCCGCGTGTTGCCGGTCACCGCCGAGCGGTCGCCGCCGGACTCGCGAATTACCGGGGCAGACTCGCCGGTGATGGCCGCCTCGTTGACGGCGGCGATGCCTTCGAGCACTTCGCCGTCGCCGGGGATCAGCTCACCGGCGACCACCTTGACCACATCGTCCTTGCGCAACGCGTTGGCGGCGACCGTCTGGAATACACCCGCGCTGTCGCGACGCTGGGCGGTGAGCCCCTGGCTCCCCGCCTTGAGGCTGTCGGCGCGGGCCTTGCCTCGGCCTTCGGCCAGGGCTTCGGCGAAGTTGGCGAACAGTACGGTGAACCACAGCCACAGGGCGATCTGCACCGCAACAGCCGTGCTCACGCCACTACCAGGGGCAACGCACAACACGGTGGTGAGCACAGCGGTCAGGGCAACCACCAGCATGACCGGTGAGCGCTTGAGCTGGCGCGGGTCCAACTTGACGAAGGCCTGGACCAGGGCCGGGCGCCAGAGCGCGGCGAAGCGGGTCTGGTCCTTGGCGTTGCGAGGGGCTTTTACATCAGCAATGGGCATGTTCATGGTCGGCTCCTCAGAAGCCCAGGCTCAGGTATTCGGCGATTGGCCCAAGGGCCAAGGTCGGCAGGAAGGTCAGGCCCCCCACCAGCAAGATGGTCACCAGCAACAGGCCGGTGAACAGCGGGCCGTGGGTGGGGAAGCTGTTCAGCCCCTGGGGCGCGCTCTTTTTCGCCGCCAGGCTGCCAGCCAGGGCCAGTATCGGCAGGATGTAACCGAAGCGGCCGATAAGCATGGCCAGGCCGATCATCAGGTTGTGGTACACCGTGTTGGCACCGAAACCAGCAAACGCCGAGCCGTTATTGGCGGTGCCCGAGGTGTAGGCGTACAGCAGTTGGCTGAAGCCATGGGCACCCGGGTTGCTCACCGCAGCCGCCGGGCCCGGCAGGCTGGCAGCGATGGCGCCCAGCACCAGCACGCCAACCGGCATCACCAGCAAGGTCGCCACCAGCAACTGCACTTCACGCGCCTGCAGCTTCTTGCCCAGGTACTCCGGCGTGCGGCCTATCATCAGGCCGGCCAGGAACACGGCGATCAGCACGAACAACAACATGCCGTAGAGCCCCGCGCCCACACCGCCGAAGATCACCTCTCCCACCATCATGTTGACCATCGCGACCATGCCGGTCAGCGGGTTGAGGCTGTCGTGCATGGCATTGACCGAGCCATTGGAGGCGGCGGTGGTGGTCACTGTCCACAACACCGAGCCGGTGGTACCGAAGCGGCTTTCCTTGCCCTCCATCGGCGCGCTCTGTTGAACCTGTGGGCTTTCAAGTGCCGGGTTGGGCTGGTGTTCGGACCACAACGCGGTAGCCCCACCGATGAGGAACAGGCTCAGCATGCAGGCCAGAATCGCCCGGCTCTGGCGCAGGTCCTTCACGTAGTGGCCGAAGGTGAACACCAGCGCCACCGGGATGAGGATGATCGAGGCCACCTCGAACAGGTTGCTCCAGGCGCTGGGGTTTTCGAACGGGTGCGCCGAGTTGACGCCGAAGAAGCCACCACCGTTGGTGCCCAGTTGCTTGATCGCAATCTGGCTGGCCGCCGGGCCAAGCGGGATAGTCTGCTCGCTGCCTTGCAAGGTCAGCGCGTGGGCGTAGTCGGCAAAAGTCTGCGGCACGCCCTGCCAGACCAGCAGCAGCGCCAGCACCAGGCACAGCGGTAGCAGGCCGTAGAGGGTGGCGCGGGTCATGTCGACCCAGAAATTGCCCAGGGTGGCGGTCGAACGACGGGCAATACCGCGGCACAGCGCCACGAGTACCGCCAGGCCAGTGGCGGCGCTGACGAAGTTCTGCACGGTCAGGCCGAGCATCTGGCTCAGGTAGCTGACCGACGCCTCGCCGCTGTAGCCCTGCCAGTTGGTGTTGGTAACGAAGCTCACGGCGGTGTTGAACGCCAGCGACCATTCCTGGCCGGGAAGGTGCTGTGGGTTGAGCGGCAGATACCCCTGCAGCAACAGCACGGCAAACAGCAGCAGGAACCCGACCAGGTTGAAGGCCAGCAAGGCCAGGGTGTATTGCTTCCAGCTCTGCTCCTGGTCGGCGCGAACGCCCGCCAACCGATAGCAGCCCTGCTCCACCGGTCCCAATACCGGTGACAGCCAGGTGCGCTGGCCTTCCATCACTTTGTAGTAGAACCGCCCGAGCCAAGGTGCCGGTAGTAGCACGATGAGGAAAAACGCCAATAACAAGGCAAAGTCGTAACTGTGCATGGCCACTCCCTAGCTGCGATCGGCGCGCAGCAGCGCCACCAGCAGGTAAATAGCCAATGCCACTGCCAGCAGCAGTGACAGCCCGTTGAGCATGTTCATGTGTGAAGCTCCCCGTGGTGCGGCTTGGGCCGCTTTGAGGGAATTGTCCGAGGGAGGGGCGTAAAGGGGCGAGATCGAGGGGTGAGGTAAGGCATAAAGAATGCGTAAAAACGCGAGGTGACGCGCGAAAAACACCAATCAAAACAATTCTCATTTGTGCTATTTTGCCGCCCTCGTTCACACGCCCGCTAAGGTGGCCCCATGTCCGGTTCAGATCTCAAGGCCCTCTACCTTGCCCATCGCGAGGAGATTCAGGAGTACCTGGACCGCCGCCTGCGTTGCAAGGAAACCGCCGCCGACCTGACCCAGGACGCATTCATCCGGCTTTCCGAGCAGATGGGCCGCAGCCGCATCGAGAACTTTCGCGCTTACCTGTTTTCCAGCGCACGCAACCTGTTCATCGACCACACCCGCCGTCAGCAACACCGCAAGAGCGAGCCGCTCGACTCGCAGGAAGTGCACGCGACGGCCCAGCCGAGCGCAACGCTGGAACAGGCCGCCATTGCCAATCAGCAACTGGCCGCGCTGAATACCGTGATCCAGAACATGCCTGCGCCCTGCCGCGAGGTTTTCCTGATGGTACGGGTCGAAGGCATGACCTATGCCGACATCGGTACACGGCTTGGCATCTCCCCCAAGACGGCGTACAGCCGTATGGTGAAGGCACTGGAATTGTTGAAACAGGGCATGTCCCAGTGAAGCCGGAGCCGATGGATCACACCGCTGCCGATGACATCAGCCACCAGGCAAACGCCTGGTTTGCGCTGTTCCACGGCGGTGCGCCCACACCTGAGCAACGGGCGGCATGGTCGGCGTGGATGGCCGCCGATGTGCGCCATGCCCAGGCCTATGCCGAACTCGAAAACCTGTGGGCCGCTTCGGCGCTGCTGCTGCAGCCCTCGCCCGCCGCCGCCCCTGTGGCCCCGGCGCGGCTTTCCCGGCGCCGCTTCGTCGGCCTGGGGCTGGCCGCCAGTGCTGCTGCGGTGACTGCAGGCGCCGGCACGTTGTGGCTGAACGGCGTGGACTCACCGTTCGCCGACCTGCGCACCGCCGTGGGCGAGCGCCGCATCGCGTACCTGCCCGACGGCTCGACGGTCGAGATGGCCGGCCACACGGCGATGAACCTGGACTTTTCAGCAACCCGCCGGGCAGTCGAACTGCTTCACGGCCAAGCGTTTTTCAGGGTTCGGCCGAGCGCTGCGGGTGAGTTCAGTATCAACACCCAAGCTGGGCGACTGCACACCCGCGAAGGCGAGTTTTGCGTGTCGTGCGAAAACGACGCGGGGCTGGTGGCGGTTAGCCAAGGGCGTGTGCAAGTGCTGACGGCCGGGCAGCAGACAGCGCTGGAAGAAGGCCTTTCGCTCAGTTTCAGCGCCCGTGCGACGGGTGACATACAACGTGCGGAGCTGGCGCAGATGCTGGCCTGGCGCAAGGGCCGGCTGGTGTTCTTCAATGAGCCGCTGCTGACCGTGGTCGATGCACTGCAGCGTTGGCGCAAGGGCCGGATTTTCATCATGGACAAGCAACTGGCCGCCCGACGCGTGAGCCTGATTCTCAACCTCGACCACCCCGACCAGATGCTCGATGTGCTGTCCCGGGCCCTCGCCGTACGCACCACGCGCTACACCGACCTGGTCACGCTGATCTACCCCGCCTGAAAAATTTCAAAGCGCCATCAGACATTCCGATGCCCCATGCGTCTTAACGGCACTGAGATTTATTCGCATATTCGCACTGCATGGGGCACGCCTGAATGGCCAACCGACACAAACTGCACACCACACTTCATCCTCACTGGCAGCGCAAAGCGCTGGGCGCAGCACTGGCCTGCACGCTGCTGGTCGGTAACCTCCCGGCGCAGGCCGCACCTGGGCAGGCCCCTGCGAGGTCGATGCAGCAACTGTCACTGAACATCCCGGCACAGCCGTTACGCCAGGCGTTGCTGGTGTTCAGCCAACAATCCGGGCAGAACGTGCTGCTCGACGGCAACGTCGATGCAACGCTGCGCAGCCCCGCCGTGGTAGGCCGTTTCTCGGCCGAAGAGGGCCTGGCCAGGTTGCTGCAAGGCAGTGGCTACAACTTCGCCCGCACCGACGCAGCGACGCTCTACCTGGTGCCCAGCGAGACGCAGAGCCAGGGCAACGAAGTGCTGCTGGCGCCCACCCAGGTCCAGTATCAACTGGCCCAGGCTGATGAGCAGCGCCGTGGCTATCAGGGCACACCCGCCTCCAGCACCACGCGCCTGGGCTTGAGCAACCGGGAAACCCCACAGGCGGTGTCGACCGTTACCCGCGAGCAGATCGACGATTTCAAGCTCAACAGTGTGAAAGATGCACTGCGCAACGCCCCCACGGTCACCGTCGAACAGTTCGAGACCGACCGCACCGCCTTCACCTCGCGCGGTTTCACCATCGACAACTTCGAGTACGACGGCATGGGCATGCCCTTCTCATCCGGTGTGCTGCTGGGTGACCAGGACTTGGCCGAATTCGAGCAGATCGATGTACTGCATGGCGCCAACGGTCTGATGAGCGGCGCAGGCAACCCGTCTGCCACGGTCAACTTCGTGCGCAAGCGCCCGACCGACAGCTTCCAGGCCAGGCTCAACACCAGTGTCGGGTCATGGGACAACCGCCGGGTGGACGTCGATGTCAGCGGCCCGCTGAGTGACAGCGGCAAGGTGCGCGGGCGCTTCATCTACGCCCATGACAAGGGCAATTCGTACCTTGATCGCTACAGCCACGAAATCAATGTAACAGCAGGCCTGCTGGCCTTCGACCTGTCAGACGCCGATACCCTGACCGTCGGTTTTTCCGAACAGAAGAGCGATTCCAACGGCAGCACCTGGGGTGCCCTGCCGATGGCCGACTACGCGGGCAATCCCATCCACTACAGCAGCCGCAGCGCCAGCATCGGCCAACCCTGGACCTACTGGAACATCCACACACAACGGGCGTTTGCCGAGCTGGCACACGATTTTGGCGCGGGGTGGAAAGGCAAGGTCACCTTGACCGGGACCAATCAGCATCAGGACACCCAGATGCTCTATGCCATCCCCGCCACCGCCGACGATGTGTTTGCCTACATCAACCGAACCACCAGCACCGAGCATCAGCTCACCGGCGAAGCACAGTTGTCTGGGCCTTTCGCGCTGCTGGGTCGCCAGCATGAACTGACCTTGGGCGCCAACTATGGCCGCAGCCGCCATGATGAGCGTGGCTACTACCGCAACGCCTCCGGCAATGAGATCGTCAGCCTTGCCGACGCACTTGCCGGGGCAGTCGTAAAACCGCCTTTGACGTACACCGACGAGCTCAATACCCAGCATTTCACCGACCGCCAGAAAAGCCTCTATGCCGGCGCGCGCTTCAGCCTGACCGACGACCTGCACTGGATCGCCGGTGCCCGCATGCTCAGCGCCGACGGTGAGGGTATGGGCTATGGTGCGGCGCACGACACCCGGGTGCACGGCAAAGTGACGCCCTATACCGGGCTGGTCTACGACTTGAATGATCAGTGGAGCCTGTATGCAAGCTGGGCCGAGATCTTCAAACCCCAGTACCTGCGCAGCTCGGCCGGGGGCGTGATCGAACCGCTGGAAGGCAAAAGCACTGAAGTGGGCGTGAAGGGCAGCCTGCTCGATCATCGGCTCACCGTCACTGCAGCAGTGTTCAAGACCGAGCAGCAAAACGTGGCGGTGACCACTGGAGAGATCATCAACGGCCAGTACGCTTACCGTGGCGAAGACAACAACAGCCGGGGTGTGGAGCTGGAAGCTTCCGGTGAGGCGATGCCAGGTGTGGAACTGACCGCAGGTTATACCTACGTGCACATCGAGGATGACGACGGCGAGAAAACCCGTCGATACGTGCCAAGCCACACGCTGCGCGGCAGTGTCACCTACCGCCTGCCCGGCATGCCGCAAGCGCGCGTAGGTAGCCGGGTGCAGTGGCAAAGCGCGACCGAGGCCGATGGTAACAGCCGCGTTCGGCAAAGCGCGTACGCCTTGGTCGATCTGATGGGCAGCTACACGTTTGACGAAAACTGGAGCGCTGCGCTGAACCTGAACAACGTCTTCGACAGGAAGTACCTGTTGTCGCTGTACCAGTCGGCGGGGTCCACCAACTTTGGCGCACCACGCAACCTGACGGCTTCGGTGACGTGGAAGTACTAGCAACTGCTGCAGGCGCGGCCCCTCGCAAGGCCGCGCCTACGACGTCTGCTGCTCGGCGTTGCGGCTCCAGTCCAGCAGCAGGCTGTATCCTACCGCCAGCAAGGTCGGCCCGATGAACAGGCCAATGAAGCCAAAGGCGATCAACCCGCCGAACACCCCGAGCAGCACGATCACCAGCGGCAGGTTGCCCCCCCGGCTGATCAGGTAGGGCTTGAGCACGTTGTCCACGCCGCTGATGACGAAGGTGCCCCAGATGCCCAGGAAGATCGCCATGCCGTAATCCCCCTTCCACACCAGCCAGGCCGTCGCCGGGATCCACGCAAGCGGCGGCCCCATCGGGATCAGGCTGAGCATGAAAGTCACCAGGCCAAGCACGATCGCCCCCGGCACACCGGCGATCAGGAAGCCGATCAGCGCCAGCACGGCCTGGGCCGCTGCGGTGCCGATCACACCGTTGACCACCCGCTGCACGGTGCCGGCGACCAGCTCCAGGTAATAATCGGCGCGGTCACCCGTCAAGCGCTGCAGCAGGCGCAGCACGAACGCCGACAAACGCGGGCCGTCACGGTAGAAGAAGAACACGAAGACCAGGCTCAGGGTGAGCTCCAGCACGCCGCTGCCGATCTGCGCGCTACGTGCCAGCAACCAGTTGCCCACCTGGCCCAGGTAGGGCTTGATCGACGCGATCAGCGCCGCGCCTTGCTGGTCGAGCGACTGCCACCAGTTGACCATGCGCTCCCCCACCAAGGGGACGCTGCCGAGCCAGGCCGGTGCATCGGGCAGGCCATCGACTTGCACATCACGGACAAACGCCGTGGCATCACGGATATGGTCGGCCAGGTTGAACCCCAGCCACACCAGCGGCAAGGCCACGATGAGGATCCAGGCCGTGGTCAGCAGGCTCGCCGCCAGGGTTTCGCGCCCACCTAGCACGCGCGTCAGCAAGCGCATCAGCGGCCAGCTGGCAAAGGCCAGAATGGCGCCCCACAGCAGTGCCGAGATAAACGGTGCCATGACCCACAGGGCAGCACCCAGTAGCGCCAGCAGCACGATCTGGACCAGCAGGCGATCATTATTGGCCATGGTGACGCTCATTCAACGGATCAGTTCCAGGTGCAGGCCTTCGGTGGCTGCGGTACCGACTTCAAGGCGGCTGCTGCGCACGCCTGCATTGACCAAGGCCTCGCGCCAGGCCTCGGCGTTGGCGCCACTGAGGCTGGCCCGCAGGGTGCTGTCCAGGTTCAAGCTGCGCCCAAGCAGGGCCACCCAGGCCGGTTGCGGCGTACTCAGGTCAGGGTAGTCGAGTTGGCC
Source organism: Pseudomonas sp. SWRI68 (assembly GCF_014269165.1). Classification (NCBI taxonomy): domain Bacteria; kingdom Pseudomonadati; phylum Pseudomonadota; class Gammaproteobacteria; order Pseudomonadales; family Pseudomonadaceae; genus Pseudomonas; species Pseudomonas sp. SWRI68. The sequence goes on from NZ_JABWRU010000002.1 coordinate 486,924, forward strand.
GGTGTCGCGCATTTCGCGCAGCACCGTGCCGGCGGTCGGCAGCAACTCGCCAAGCGGGCTGGCGGCGACGAACTCCTCGACATGCAGGTAGGCGCGGCGGTTGCCACGGGTGACGCTGTACAGTGCGACCAGGGTGTCGGCCTGTGCGGCCGAGCGACGCAACAGAATGAACGCTTGCTGCTCGTCACCGCCGTTCAAACGGGCATTGGCGAATACATCGTTGGCCCACAGGCTGGCCTCGCCGCAATCTCGGCCCTGGCACCAGAACAGCGGGTAGCCGCCATCGTGCTGCAACGCTTCACGAGCACTGGTGAACGCTTCGCGGGCGCTACGCTCGACCGGCAGTTCATAGGTGACCGAACTGACCTGACCACGGCTTTCGACCTTGTCATCGACCCGCAGGCGGCCGCTGATCTTGCGCAAGGGCCCCATGGGGTAGACGCGCTCCTGCTCCACTGCAGGGCGTTGATCGACCACCTTGGCGTCCACGGGGACGGGCTGGTTGTCGGCCCACAGCAACGGGCTGGCGAGCATCAGGCAGGCGGCGAAGGTGGTGCGGAGGGTTACGGGCGCGCTCATCGGCAGCCCAGTCGGTGCTTGGCACCGAAGTTATGGTCCAGCGTGTCTGGCATTTGCATGGTTGTCTCCCTGTTCAACCCGCCAAGCCTCGGCACTTGTCCGGTGCAAGTCAAGCAAAGCCAAAGAAGCGATTGATACAGTCTGCGACAAGGGCCGCGCCCTGTTCATCGTTCAGGTGCAGATGATGGCCACCAGGCAGCGTCACCTGCTCAAAGGGTAGCTGTTCCAGCAACTCGGTGTGGCGCGCCAGCATGCCATCGGCAGCCACCACCAGGCAGGCAGGGCAACTCACCCGCCTGACATAGGCCATGGCCTGGGCGTGGCTCAGGCGTGTAGGGGATGGCAAGGTCAGGCGGCTGTCACTGCGCCAGCTGTAACCACCCGGCACGGGCATCAGCCCACGCTGGGCCAACAGCTCGGCCGCTTCGCGACTGACCGCGACCATGCCCTTCATGCGCGCCTGCACGCCCTCCTCCAGCGCCGGGTAGACAGACTTACGCTTGCCGTCCAGGCGCAACTGCGCCTGCAATGCCATGCCCAGGCGCTCACCTGCGTCCTGCTCGGCGCCCGTGGGAGGGATGACCCCGTCGATCAGTGCCAGGTGGCTGATGCGCTCCGGCAAGGCGCCCGCCAGTTGCACCGAAATGATTGCCCCCAGCGAATGGCCCAGCAGGGCAAACCGCTGCCACCCCAACTGCTCGGCAACCCGCAGCACATCGTGGGCATAGTCGGCCAGGGCATAACTCGCCCCAGGCGGGCGATGCTCCGAGTAACCATGCCCGGCCAGGTCCAGGGCGACGATGCGCAGGCCCTGCAGCCGCGGCGCCAGGCGGGCGAAGCTGTTGGCGTTGTCCAGCCAGCCGTGCAGGGCGATCACCGGCAGGCCGTCCTCGGGGCCGAACAGGTGAGCAGCCAGCTCGATATGGCCCAGGCTCAGGCGGATTTCCTGCATGTGCGCGCTCATGCCTGGCTCCAGCGGTCGAACAGCCCCTTGATCAAGCTGGCGGTGTCGGTCGGGCGCTCCAGCGGGAACATGTGCCCGCCCGGCACGCTGTGGTACTCACCCTGTGCCATGCCGCGCACCGCCAGCGCGTGATGACGGCGGATCACGTTGCTGCGCTCACCGCAGACCATCGCCAGTGGCACCTGCAATTGCCGGGCAGGCGCAGGGCTTGCGTGGGGGATGCTGCGGTAGATACTGATCTCGGTAGCCGGGTCGAAACGCAGGCGCAAGCCCTCCTGGGCAGGCTCCAGGCCGTGCTCCAGATAGGCTTCGAGGCAATCGGGGTCAAAATGCCGAAACAAGCGCTTGCTGGCGAAGTAGTCCCGTGCGCTGTCGCGATCGGCGAACGCCTCGCGACGCCCCAGGGTGCGGCCTGCCGGGGTGATGCGGTCGATGAAGCCAAAACGCTTGGCGGTGCGCAGCACCCATTGATCGGCGCGGGTCAGCACCGGCGAGTCGAGCATGACCAGCCCGCGGTAGTACTCGGGGCAACGCAAGGCGGCATGCAGGTGCAGCACCCCGCCCAGCGAATGGCCCACCCCCCAAACCGGCGCGTCTTGTTGCGCCAGATGGTGCAGCAGCTCATCGACCAGGTTTTGCCAGTTTTCATTCACCGGGAAGCGCGGGTCGTGGGCATGCTGGGCCAGATGGCGGACCTGATAGTCCGGCGCCAGGGCGGCGAACAGCTTGCCGTAGGTGGCAGACGGGAAACCATTGGCATGGGCGAAGAAGATGTGCTGCGACATGGCGCCTGGTCCGGACGGGGGATGATGGCCCATTGTGTGCATCGCGAGGCTGCTCGGCAATGTTTGGAAAGGTCATCGGCGAGGGCTATCAGGTCATCTGCTGCGATCCAGACTGACCAGTGAACGCTGCAGGCAGGCCTGCATGTAGGCCAACTGGCTCTCGAGCACTTCGCGGGCCAGACGCTGGTCATGGTAATCGAGCTGCAGCCTGCGCAATGCCAGGCAACTGGTCTGCAGCAAGTGGGAAACCCGCAGGCAGGCCTCTTGCAGGGCACGCAGGTCTTCCTCGCCCTGTTGCCTGGCGCTGGCTTCCAGCCCGTGATGGCCACGCACCTTGCCCATCAGATGATAGAGCTTGGCGTCGGCCGAATCGCGCAGCAGGCTGTACTGGGCAAAGTCGAGCAACTCGCCTTCCTGCACCTTGTCCACGGTGGGCTGCAAGTCCACGGAGCGTAACAACGCCTGCATCTGCCCTTTCATCAATCGCTCCCTGCCATCCACTCGTCGGATAGGGGCAACGCTAGCAAGCTGCCAAGTGCAGCGGCAACTGACAATAATGCCAGTTGCCAGGCATCAGGACGGCGCGTTAAGCGCGCGCAAGCTCATCAGGCCGGCCAGCGGCCAGTCCCCCTCCAGCTCCGCCAGGCTGGCGGTACTCATGGCCGCCGGTTGCTGTAGATGACCATGTTCAAGGGCACCGACCAGCGTCCCCACCAGCGGTTGGTGGCTGACCAGCAGCACGTGTTCCAGGCCCAGCCGTTCGATTTCACCGATCACCTGCTGCACGTCGCTTTCCGGCGTCAGCCAGGGCACGGTGCGCACAGGTTCGGCAAAACCCAAGGTGTCGTGCACCAGGGCAGCCGTCTGCTGAGCACGCACGTATGGGCTGGCGATGATCGCCTGCAACGGCTGCCCGAGCAGGCGCGCGGCACTGTGCAGGACCTGCTCGCGGCCATGGCTGGTCAGGCGCCGCTCGGCGTCGGTGTTGGCCCGCGGCTCCGCCTCACCGTGGCGCAGCACCCAAAGCTTCACAGCTTGGGCTCTTCGTCACGCACCGGGTGCGGCGCCGGTGCCACGGCATGCGGTGCTTCGCCTTCTGGCGCACGGGGCGCTGGCCAGTCGGCGAATGGCCAAGGCTTCTGGTCGCTGTGGAAGCTGCCGAAGCGGCCGATCTGCGCCAGGTACTGGCTAAGGCTGTCGCCGAAGTTCATCAGGCTGGCGCTGGGCGCGCCGTACACCAGGCGGTAGATCAACTGCACCAGCACCAGGCCGCCCAGCAGCAGTTCGGCCAATTGCCAGACCACCAGGAACACCAGCATCCACAGTACCCGCAGGATGATCGACTCGCGCTGGGCGCGTTCGGGCGTATCGTTCATGACTCGCTCCTTGCTTTGTGAGGGCCGCGGACGGCTCAATTGAAACCGCTGATGGAAATGAAATCGACGTCGGTCTTCGGCTCGGCGCGCATCAGGTGCTCGATCACCTGGTTCAAGGTACAGCCCTCGAACAGGATGGCATGCAGGCCTGCCACCAGCGGCATGTACACCTGCACTTCCTGGGCCTTGGCCTTGAGCACCTTGAGGGTGTTCACCCCTTCGGCGACCTCGCCCAGCCGATTGACGGCCTGCTCCAAGCTCAAGCCTTGCCCCAGCGCGTGACCTACCTGGTAGTTGCGGCTCTTGGGCGATGAACAGGTGACGATCAGGTCACCGACCCCGGCCAGGCCAAGGAAGGTCATCGGGTTGGCCCCCTGGCTCACGGCAAAGCGGGTCATTTCGGCCAGGGCACGGGTGATCAGCATGCTCTTGGTGTTCTCGCCCATGCCCAGCGCCACGGCCATGCCGGCAATAATGGCGTAGACGTTCTTCAGCGCGCCACCCAGTTCGACGCCGAAGCGGTCGGCACTTGCGTAGACGCGGAAGGTGCGCCCATGCAGCACGGCCTGCACCCGCTGGCAGAGCGCTTCGTCTTCGCTCGCGACCACCGTGGCGGTGAGTGCGTGCTCGGCGATCTCGCGGGCCAGGTTTGGCCCCGACAGCACGCCGATGCGGGCCTCGGGGGCGATTTCTTCGAGGATCTGGCTCATCAGCTTGAAGCTTTGCGCCTCGATGCCCTTGGTCAGGCTGACCAGGCACTTGCCACGCAACAATGCAGCATGCGGCGCCAGCACGCTGCGTAAAGCGCTGGACGGCAAGGCGACGAAGACCAGGTCGCAGGCCTGCAAGGTTGCCAGCAGGTCATTGACCGGCTCGACCCCATCGTGCACGCGGATGCCTTTGAGGTAGCGTGGATTCTCGCGGTTCACGCGCATGGCCTCGGCCTGCTCCGGGTCGCGCATCCACTGGCGCACCGGCACACCGTTTTCCGCCAGCAGGTTCGCCACGGCGGTGCCGAAGCTGCCGCCGCCCAGAACTGCAACAGGTTGCTGTTCAGTCATATCCAATCCGTTAAAGCCAAAAGTTAAGTGGCGACCAGGGCATTATACGGCTCGCCTGCCATGCGCCAAGGCTAGCAACGCAGATTGCACAGACAGGGCAACCAGATCCCAGCCAGATCACTGGCAAAAGCCCCACGGTCGGTTAACATGCCTGTTTCATCTCTGAAACAAGGTCGTACCGTGTTGCCTGGCACGCCCCCCTACCCGCGTCTTCTACTATTGACCGCCTTGCTCGGCGGCCCGGCCATGGCCGACGATCTGTTCATCGACAACGCCGACCTGCCGCAGGTTCTGACCGCCACCCGGCTCAAACAATCCCCGGCGGCGGTGCCCGGCAGCATGACCGTGCTCGACAGCGAGCTGATCCGCGCCAGCGGTGCCCGCGACATCCCCGAACTGCTGCGCCTGGTGCCCGGCATGATGATCGGCTACGGCGCCGGCAACCAGCCGACCGTCAACTACCATGGCAGCAACGTCAATGACGCCCGGCGCATGCAGGTGTTGATCGACGGCCGCTCGGTGTACCGCGCAGGCCTGGCGACGGTGGACTGGAGCGACATCCCGCTGGCCATGGAGGACATCGAGCGCATCGAGGTATTCCGTGGCCCCAACACGGTCAGCTATGGCGCCAACGCGCTGATGGCCGTGGTCAATATCCTCACCCGCAACCCCGCCGACAGCCATGGCACGCGCCTCAAGGTCACCCGTGGCCAGGACGGCATCAACGATTTCTACGCCAGCCACGGCTTCGGCTGGGACGGCGGCGACATGCGCCTGTCGGTGTCGGGCCAGCAGGACGATGGTTTCGACAAGGACCAGTACGGCCAGGACTACCGCGACAGCCGCCGCCTCACCCGCTTCAACCTCAGTGCCAGCCACAGCCTGGCCCCCGACCAGACCCTGGAATGGCAACTGGCGGCCAAGGAAGGCAGCAACCAGCGGCCCTACACCTACCAGCCGGTGTTCCCCTATGTGACCGAGCGGGGCGACAGCGCCGACGTCAATGCCAAGGACTACGCAGGCTCGGTACGCTGGAACATCGACTTCAACCCCGATCACAGCCTGTACGTGCAGGGCTCGGCCCAGCACTTCGACCGCCAGCAGGTCTGGCGTGCCTGCGACGCGGCGCTGTCGTTCAGCCCGGAGCTGACCCGGCTGTGGCAGCTCAACCCGAACTTTGCCGAGCTGGTGGCGCGCGGCGCCAACAACCCCCCGCGCAGCAGCAACCCCGAAGAACAGGCCTTGGTCGAAGCCATCCAGGCCCAGTGGAACAGCGAGGGCGGGCGCAATGTGGTCTGCGGCGATGTCGACCAGAGCACCCGCGAAACCCGCTACGACCTGGAAATCCAGGACACCCTGAGCCTGACCGACAGCCTGCGCCTGCTCAGCGGCATGAACTTGCGCTATGACCGCGCCGACTCGCAGACCTATTTCAATGGCAGCCTGGACGACCAGACCTGGCGCCTGTTCGGGCAGTTGGAATGGCGCGCCGATGAGCACTGGATCATCCAGGGCGGCGCGATGTTCGAGGACTCGCGCCTGTCTGGCAGCTCGCTGACCCCACGCGTGGCGGTCAACTACCTGATCACCCCACGCCATGGCCTGCGTGCGGTGTATTCCGAGGCAGTGCGTTCACCCGACATGTTCGAGAACAACGTCAACTGGAGCTACACGGTCAAAAACCTCAGCCCCAATGCGTTTGGCCAGCAACACGGTGAGTATTTCGTCAAGACGCGCGGCCCGGGCGACCTCGACCAGGAGCGCATGCGCTCGCGCGAGCTGGGCTACAACGGCTACTTCAGCGACCTCGACCTGAGCATGGATGTGAAGGTGTTCTACGACGAAATCACCGGCATGATCAGCGAGCCGCTGAAGAACAACCAGTACATCGCCAGCAACGCCAACAAGGCCCGCTTCACCGGCAGCGAGGCGCAACTGGACTGGCGCCCTACCCTGCGCGACCGCCTGCGCGTGACCTACGCCTACGTCGATGCCTGGGCCAGCAACCCCGACGACCGACGCCTCAGCGCCCGCAACAGCGGCTCGGCTGGCTGGATGCGCGAATGGGGCGATGGTTGGTCGAGCGCGCTTTTCTACTACGGTGACGATGCCCTCAACCAGTACCGCTACGAGCGTTTGGACCTGCGCGTGGCCAAGCGTTTCCGGGTACAGGGCAGCAACCTGGAACTGGCAGCGCTGTGGCAGCAACGCCTGGACGATGAGCCGACTACCGCACTGCAAAACCGTTACGACAGCCGCCATCGCCTGAGCGTCAGTGCGGAGCTGGAATTCTGATGGCCCGCCTGCTGCGCCTGCTGCTGCTTTGCCTATGGCCCCTGGGGCCGCTGTGGGCCAGTGATATTCTGCTGGTCGGTGGCGAAGACCAGCCCGGCATTCGCAGCTTCGTCGCGGCAGTCGAAAGCCATCGCCCGCAGGATCGAGTGCGCTTCCAGACCACGGCCGATTTGCCGCGTCCAGGACGACTAAAGGCCGACCAGCGTCTGGTGCTGCTCGACAGTGCCGCACTGGAGTGGCGCCTGAGTGAAAGCGCCGGGCCGCCGGCACTGGCCATGCGGGTAAGCCGGGTACAGGCTGAACAGCGCCTGGGAAAGTCACGCCCCGCCTTCCTCACCCTGCTGTGGAGCGACCCGCCGCTGGCCCGCCAACTGCGCCTGGCGCGCTACCTGCTGCCACAAGCACAACGCATCGGCGTGCTTTACGGTAAGCACAGTGCCTTTCTGCTCGATGAGCTTCGCCATGCCGCCCGCCCCCTGGGCCTGGAGATCATTGCCCAGGACTGGCCCGACCCGCGTGACAGCCGGCCCCTGCAATACCTGCTGGGCAACAGCGACGTGCTGCTAGGCCTGGACGACCCCGCCCTGTACAACCCCAAGACCGCAAAAAACCTGCTGCTCAGCAGCTATGGGCGGCAAATGGCGTTGATCGGCCCGAACGCAGGCTTCGTCCGCGCAGGCGCCCTGGCCAGCACCTACAGCGACCAGGACGACTGGTTGGCGGTGCTCGACCACTTGCTCGACCAGCCTCCGGCACGCTGGCCGCGCAGCCTTTACCCCGCGCGCTACGGCGTCAGTGGCAACCAGCAAGTGGCACGCGCCCTGGGCCTTGAACCCATCGATCCGAACGCCGCCGCCAAGGCCCTGGCCGAAGGAGAATCCACCCCATGAGCAGACGCCTGAGCTGGGACATCCACACCCGCACCCAGATCATCAGCCTCGGCCCCGCCTTGCTGCTGACCTTGCTGCTGATCAGCTTCTTCACCTTCGTGCGAATCCAGGACTTGCGCCAGGAGCTCAACCACACCGGCCAGCTGATCGCCAACCAGTTGGCGCCGGCCTCCGAATACGGGGTGATCTCGGGCAACAACGAAGTGCTCGAAGGGCTCATGCGCGCCACCTTGAGCATTCCGCACGTACGTTTTCTGGAGGTGCAGGACAGCCGTAACCACATCCTGGTCTACGTCGAGCAGTCTGACGAAAGCGCCAACCGGGCGCAGCGGGTGGAAGTGTTCCAGGCCCCGATCCGCCTCCAGCAGATCCGCCTGGACACCGACTTCCTGCAGCCGGGCAAGGTTTCTTCCCCGGCCATCGGTGACGACTACCTGGGGCGGGTGATCGTGGGCATGTCCGACGATGCCTTCAGCCAGCGCCAGCAGGAAATCGTCATCAAGGCGGGCATCCTGGCCCTGTTCGCCCTGCTGTTCACCTTCCTGCTGGCACGGCGGCTGGCCGTCAGCCTGGCCAAACCCATCAGCGACATGGGCCATGCGGTCAAGGCTATTCAGCAAGGCGAATACAACACCCCGCTGCCGGTGGTCGATGACAGCGAGCTGGGCCATCTGGCGCGCCACATCAACAACCTGGCCAGCGCCCTTGAGCAAGCCAGTGACGAGCAAAAGCAAGCCATCGCCCAGTTGACCCAGGCACGTGAAGAGGCCGAACAGGCCAACCGCGCCAAGTCGGACTTCCTGGCGATGATGAGCCATGAGCTGCGCACCCCCATGAATGGCGTGCTGGGCATGCTGCAGCTGCTCGAAACCACCCCACTGACCAGCGAACAGGCCGACTACACCGCCGTTGCCACCGAGTCCACCGGGCATTTGCTCAAGGTCATCAACGACATTCTCGACTTCTCGCGCATCGAGCGCACGGCGCTGGAGCTGGAGCGCATCGACTTCAACCTCGGCGACCTGATCGCCAGCAGCGTCCAATCGTTCCAGCACAGCGCCCAGCAACGCGGCCTCGGCCTGCATCTGCACATGCCCGAAGGCATCGAACACTTGAGGGTGAACGGCGACCCGACGCGGATCCGGCAGATTTTGCTGAACCTGGTCGGCAATGCCCTGAAGTTCACCGAGCGAGGCCAGGTGCAGGTCGAGGCGCGTTGCCAGGTACTGGACCGACAACTGCTCTGGTTCACCTGCAGCGTGCGCGACACCGGCATCGGCATCGACAGCGACCGCCTGGAAATGATGTTCGTCGCCTTCCAGCAGGCCGACAGTTCGATTTCCCGGCGCTATGGCGGCACCGGCCTGGGCCTGTCGATCGCACGTACCCTGGCCGAACGCATGGGTGGCAAGCTGCGCGGTGAAAGCCGCGAGGGCCTGGGCTCGACCTTCACCCTGGAAATGCCCTTGGCCCTGGCCGCACCTGCCCCGGTGCAACTGCCCGCAGCGGTGCGCGAGCAGCGGCCGCTGGCCGGTAGCGAGCGGGTGCTGCTGGTGGAGGACAACCAGGTCAATCAGAATGTCATAGAAGCCATGTTGCGCAGCCTGGGGCTTGAAGTCAGCGTGGCGGCAGACGGCCTCCAGGCAGTCGAGCAGGTCAGCCAGCAACGCTTCGACGCCATTTTGATGGACTGCCGCCTGCCAAACCTGGATGGCTATGAAGCCACCCAGCGCATCCGCCTGCTGCCCAACGGCATGCACCTGCCGATCATCGCCTTGACCGCCAACGCCCTGGAGGGTGATCGTGAGCGCTGCATGGCCGCCGGCATGGACGATTACCTGAGCAAACCCTTGCGCCGCACCGAACTGCAACGCGTGCTGCAACGCTGGTTACCCGGTCAGACAACCGCGACTGGCGATAAATGCTAAAGTGCGGCAGTCTTAAGGACTGGACAGGACCTTCTTCGGGCCTGAAAATAGACGTTTCAGTGCACACCTGTACTTCTTTCGTCTGGTGCACTGTGACTTTCACCACAACGCAATAGTCTACCTGTAGGCTGCCGCCCCGGAGTCATCGCTTTTCGGGCCGGCCGGGAAGATTCATCCCCTGCCGCAGGGGGTTATTGAGGAGCTCGCATGACCAAACAACACGCCTTTACTCGGGAAGACCTGCTGCGCTGCAGTCGCGGTGAGCTGTTCGGCCCAGGTAATGCGCAACTGCCCGCGCCGAACATGCTGATGGTCGATCGCATCACCCATATCAGCGAAGAAGGCGGCAAGTACGGCAAAGGTGAATTGGTCGCCGAGCTGGATATCAATCCGGACCTGTGGTTCTTCGCTTGCCACTTCGAAGGCGATCCGGTCATGCCGGGCTGCCTGGGCCTGGACGCCATGTGGCAGCTGGTCGGCTTCTTCCTCGGCTGGCAAGGCCTGCCGGGCCGCGGCCGCGCGCTGGGTTCGGGCGAAGTGAAATTCTTCGGCCAGGTATTGCCTACCGCCAAGAAAGTCACCTACAACATTCAAATCAAGCGCGTCCTGAAGGGCAAGCTGAACATGGCCATCGCCGATGGCTCGGTCAGCGTCGACGGCCGCGAGATCTACACCGCCGAAGGCCTGCGGGTCGGCGTGTTCACCTCCACTGACAATTTCTAAGGGTTATTCGCATGCGCCGCGTCGTTATCACTGGTCTGGGCATCGTATCGTGCCTGGGCAATGACAAAGAGACCGTCACCGAAAACCTGCGTAACAGCCGTCCGGGTATCCGTTTCAACCCGGAATACAAGGAAATGGGGCTGCGCAGCCAGGTTTCCGGGTCCATCGACCTCAACCTCGAAGAACTGATCGACCGCAAGGTCTATCGCTTTGTCGGCCACGCCGCGGCCTACGCCTACCTGGCGATGCAGGACGCAATCAAGGACGCCGGCCTGACCGAAGAGCAGGTTTCCAACCCGCGCACCGGCCTGGTTGCCGGTTCCGGCGGCGCCTCGACCTTGAACCAGATGGAAGCGCTGGATACCCTGCGCGAGAAAGGCGTCAAGCGCGTCGGCCCGTACCGCGTCACCCGCACCATGGGCAGCACCGTTTCGGCGTGCCTGGCCACCCCGTTCAAGATCAAGGGCCTGAACTACTCGATCTCGTCGGCCTGCGCCACCTCGGCACACTGCATCGGCACTGCGCTGGAGCAGATCCAGTGGGGCAAGCAAGACATCGTCTTCGCCGGTGGCGGTGAAGAAGAGCACTGGAGCCAATCGTTCCTGTTCGATGCCATGGGCGCCCTGTCGACCAAGCGCAACGAAACCCCTGAACTGGCCTCGCGCGCCTACGACAACGACCGTGATGGCTTCGTCATCGCCGGCGGTGGCGGCATGGTGGTGGTCGAGGAACTGGAGCACGCACTGGCCCGTGGCGCCAAGATCTACGCCGAAATCGTCGGCTACGGCGCGACCTCCGATGGCTACGACATGGTCGCCCCAAGCGGCGAAGGCGCCATCCGCTGCATGCAGCAGGCGCTGGCCACCGTCGACACCCCGATCGACTACCTGAACACCCACGGCACCTCGACCCCGGTCGGTGACGTTGCCGAGATGAAGGGTGTTCGCGCAGTGTTCGGCGACAAGGCACCGAAGATCAGCTCGACCAAGAGCCTGTCGGGCCACTCGCTGGGCGCCGCAGGTGTGCACGAGGCGATCTACTGCCTGCTGATGATGGAAAACAACTTCATCGCCGGCTCCGCCAACATCGACGAGCTGGACCCGGAAGTCGCTGACCTGCCGATCCTGCGCAAGACCGAAGAAAACGCCAAGATCGATACGGTCATGAGCAACAGCTTCGGCTTCGGCGGCACCAACGCCACCCTGGTGCTCAAGCGCTGGGCTGGCAAGTAAGGCCGTGACGCAATAATGAAAACGCCCCGACTGGTTCGGGGCGTTTTCTTTTGTGTTGCCGGTACCGGCTGCTAGCGTGCCCTGGGCAACACCGCGAGGAAGTTATCCCGCGCCACCTGCTTGGCCACCGCTTCGGGCAAGGCATCCAGAAACGGCTTGAAGCCGTGCATCTCCTCCCCCAGGCTGCCAAACCGCCCCACCACATCCGACCCCAGCATGAAGCGCTCCGGGTAGCGCTTGACCAGTTCGACCCAGGCCTTGCGCGGCACGCCCTTGTCGTCCAGCAAATAGGGCTTTAGCACACTCCACGACAAATCCACATACAGGTTCGGGTAGTCCTTCAGCAAACGCGTCAGCACCGGCAACAGAAAGTCCATCTGCGTCTGATGCCGATGAATCTCCATGCTCGTGCCCGCATGCGCCCAGATAAACCGAGTATGCGGATGATTACGCAGCGGCTCTTCGATTTCGGCCAGGTACAGGGGGTTGCGCTCGCGCTTGGAGGTGATATTGGAGTGCAGCAGCACCGGCAGGTCGCGCTCTGCCGCCAGGTGATAGATACGCGTCATGGCTTCGTTGTTGGCACGCGGCGTATCGCCGCTGGTCAGGGCCGTGAGGTCATCATGACGGGTGAACACCTCGCCGATGCCTTGCCAGAGCCCGGGGTACAGCTCGAGCATGCGCTCGATGTGGCTGACAGCGTTCTTGTCCACCGGGTTGAAGCCCGTCAGAAACGGATGAAAGCGCCGCCGCTGCGCCTCTGGCAGCTTCTCAAGGGCTGCGGCGACGTAGGTATCGGTCGCGCTGTACCAATAGGCATCGGCGTCATCACCTGCGTAATAGCGCGGGCGCTTGGGTTCGTCCTCGTGCCATTTCTTGGCCACCGGGATGCCGGAGATCATCGACTGCTCGATGCCCGCCTCATCCATGGCCTTGATCAAGGCCGGCATGCCCTCTGTCTCCTGGAAAAAGTCGACGTAGTGCAGGTGGGCGTCACTGTAGCGGTAGTCGCGCGCCTGTGCCGGCAGGCACAAGCAGCCGGACAACAACGCACAAGCCAGCGCTCTGGCGATCATGGGCAGCTTCCTTCTCCAAGTACGAACAGGGTAGACCGACTGGCCCGCGCCGCAGTTCAGCAAACCCCGGCAAACCGCTATGCTTGGAGCACTTGCAACCTGCCCGGAGCCCACCATGAGCAGCCCCCTGGTCATCCGCCCACGTGCCGAGTCGGTCGAGGGCCAGCCGATCCTACGCCCGCTGCCATCTGCGCAGTGCCGCAGCGTCGGCCCGTTCGTGTTCTTCGACCATATGCTCGAAACGGACTACGCCCCAGGCCGTGGCATGGACATCCGTCAGCACCCGCATATCGGCCTGTCAACGCTGACCTACCTGTTCGAAGGCGAGATCCTGCACAAGGACAGCCTAGGGTCCGCGCAGCATGTGCGACCAGGCGATGTCAGCTGGATGACCGCTGGCAGTGGTGTGGCGCATGTCGAGCGCACACCGGCCGAGGCGCTTGCCCGTGGCTCGCGCCTGCACGGCCTGCAGGTCTGGCTGGCGTCGCCGCGCGCGCTCGAGGAGGGCGCGCCAAGCTATAGCCATCACCCGGCGGCAAGCCTGCCGGTCAGTGATAGCCTGGGGGTACGCATCTGCATGATTGCCGGCCACGGGTTCTGCCTTGAGTCGCCGGTACCGGTGCTCTCCCCTACCCTCTACGCCCATGTACACATGCAGCCGGCGACCACGCTGCAGGTAGCGGATGAACATGCGCAGCGGGCGCTGTATCTGCTTGACGGCGAGCTGGTACTGAACGATGAGGCGGTCGAGCCGTGCAGCCTGGTGGTGCTGCCGGAGGGCGAAGCGGTCACCTTGTACGCAGAGGGTGAATGCCAGCTGGTATTGATCGGCGGCGAACCGCTGGATGGGCCGCGACGGATGAACTGGAACTTCGTGGCAAGTGACCCGGCCTTGATCGAGCGGGCCAGGGTGAGATGGGCTGCGGGGGATTGGCCGACGGTGCCGGGGGAGACTTCGCGGATCGAGTTGCCACGGTGATGGGGGGCCGCTGTGCGGCCCCAGTGCACCCTCAGCGCTGAAACACTTCGCTCAGCAGGTTGTGCATCGAGCGGAACGCGCGCTCCGCGGTACGACGGTCGTACTGCATCTTGCCCGGCACGTTCGCATTCGGGTCGGTAAACGAATGCACCGCGCCGCCATAGCTGAGCAACTGCCAATCGACCTTGGCCGCATTCATCTCGTCTTCGAAGGCTGGCAATTGCTCCTTTGGCACCAGCGGATCGGACGCACCGTGCAGCACCAGCACCGAGCCCTTGATGTGCTTGGCATCTGCCGGGTTCGGCGTATCCAGGGTACCGTGGAAGGAGACCGCAGCCCTCAGGTCGGCACCCGCACGCGCCAGTTCCAGCGCACAGCAGCCGCCGAAACAGAAGCCGAAGGTGGCCACCTTGCCAGGCTCCAACAACGCCTTGGACTGCGCCAGCAGTTGCGAGAGTGCTTCCTGCATGCGCTTGCGCAGCTCTGCGCGGTCGTTCTTCAATGGCATCATCGCCGCCCCGGCCTCATCGGCATTGGACGGCCGCACCGACTGCCCATAGAGGTCGGCAATCAGCACCACATAGCCCTTCTCGGCCACTTCCCTGGCAATGCGCTCGGCACCTTCGCCAATACCCATCCAGTTCGGCGCCATCACCAGCCCCGGCCGCCGCAACGCACCAGGCTCGTAGACCAGGCGGCTTTCATAGGCCTTGCCAGACAGGTGATAGACCAATGATTCGACGATTACCTTGCTCATCAAGCACTCCTTAGCATTCACCATGAAAAAGCCCGCCGAAGCGGGCTTATCGATGCATCAACTCAAGCAGACAGCTCGACCAACAGCTTGTTCAGGCGACGAACGTAGGCCGCCGGGTCCTTGAGGCTGTCGCCGGCCGCCAGGGCCGCCTGATCGAAGAGGATGTGCGAGAGCTCAGCGAAGCGGTCTTCGCTCTGCTCGTGGTCCAGCTTCTCGATCAACGGGTGGCTCGGGTTGAATTCGAAGATCGGCTTGGAATCCGGCACCTTCTGCCCGCTGGCTTCGAGGATCTGGCGCATCTGCAGGCCCAGGTCCTGTTCGCCAATGGCGAGAATTGCCGGCGAGTCGGTCAGGCGGTGGGAAACACGCACCTCGGCAACGCTGTCACCCAGCGCGCCTTTCAGGCGCTCGACCAGGCCTTCTTTGTCTTTGGCGACTTCTTCCTGGGCCTTCTTGTCTTCCTCGGAATCCAGCTTGCCCAGGTCCAGGTCGCCACGGGCGACGTCGACGAAGCTCTTGCCGTCGAACTCGTTGAGGTAGCTCATCAGCCACTCATCGATACGGTCGGTCAGCAGCAGGACCTCGATGCCCTTCTTGCGGAAGACTTCCAGGTGCGGGCTGTTCTTGACCTGCGCATAGGTTTCGCCGGTGAGGTAGTAGATCTTGTCCTGGCCTTCCTTGGCGCGGGCCAGGTAATCGGCCAGGGCGACACTCTGCTCACCGCTGTCGTCATGGGTGGAAGCGAAGCGCAGCAGGCCTGCGATCTTCTCTTTGTTGGCGAAGTCCTCGGCCGGGCCTTCCTTCAGCACTTGGCCGAAGTTTTTCCAGAAGCCCTTGTACTGCTCTGGCTCGTTTTTCGCCAGCTTCTCCAGCATGTCCAGCACGCGCTTGGTCAGCGCGGTCTTCATCGAATCGATGATCGGGTCTTTTTGCAGGATTTCGCGAGAAACGTTCAGCGACAGGTCGTTGGAATCGACCACGCCCTTGATGAAGCGCAGGTACAGCGGCAGGAACGACTCGGCCTGGTCCATGATGAACACGCGCTGCACATACAGCTTCAGGCCACGCGGTGCTTCACGCTGGTACAGGTCGAACGGCGCGCGGGCCGGGACGTACAGCAGCGAGTTGTATTCAAGCTTGCCTTCGACCTTGTTGTGGCTCCAGGCCAGCGGGTTCTCGAAGTCATGGCCGATGTGCTTGTAGAACTCCTGGTATTCCTCGTCCTTGATCTCGGTACGCGGACGGGTCCACAGGGCACTGGCACGGTTGACGGTTTCCCACTCAACGGCTGGCTGCTCCTCGCCTTCTGCAGCTTCCTGCTCTTTAGGCAGTTGGATCGGCAGGGCAATGTGATCGGAGTACTTCTTGACCAGGTTGCGCAGGCGCCAGCCATCGGCGAACTCCTGCTCATCCTTCTTCAGGTGCAGCACGATGCGGGTGCCGCGCTCTGGCTTGTCTACGGTAGCAACTTCGAACTCGCCCTCGCCTTTGGACGACCAGTGCACGCCCTCGGCAGCCGGCTGGCCTGCGCGACGGCTGTAGACGTCGACCTTGTCGGCAACGATGAAGGCCGAATAGAAGCCCACGCCGAACTGACCGATCAGGTGCGAGTCCTTCTTCTGGTCACCGGTGAGGTTCTTCATGAAGTCGGCAGTACCGGACTTGGCGATGGTACCCAGGTGGGTGATGACGTCTTCGCGGCTCATGCCAATGCCGTTGTCGTCGAGCGTGATGGTGCCGGCGTCCTTGTCGAAGCTCAGACGAATGCGCAGATCCGCGTCGCCTTCGAGCAGCTCTGGCTTGGCCAGGGCTTCGAAACGCAGCTTGTCAGCCGCGTCAGAGGCGTTGGAAACCAGCTCACGCAGGAAGATTTCCTTGTTCGAGTACAGCGAATGAATCATGAGGTGCAGCAGCTGCTTTACCTCGGTCTGGAAGCCCAGGGTTTCCTTTTGTGTTTCCACACTCATGGTCTTCAAAACTCCGATCTGATGGCAGTGGGCGCCTGCAGCCGATTCGGCCTGCGTTAATGGCGGATGTCATGCAGATGGGGGCTGCCCAGGCGATTTCAAGGGCTTTTCCGGTTCGATCTTGAAATGTGCCCGGGCGGTGGCGATGGGCGACTGCCGATCACCTTGCCAGGCGGTGATGGCGACGTTGGTCACCCGTCGCCCTTGGCGCCACAGCTGGCAATGGGCGTAGGTGTCGCGAAAGTGCCCGGCGCGCAGGTAGTCGATGGAGAAGTCGATGACCTTGGGAATGCTCGCACTCTCGCTGTAGATCAGCAGGTACAACGCCGCAGACAACTCCATGAACCCTGCGATCACGCCACCATGAATCGCTGGCAGCAAAGGGTTACCAATGTTGTCCGGGTTGGCTGGCAGGCGAAAAAGCAGGTCCTCGCCCTGGCGCTCGCATTCGATGCCGATCAGACCGGCATAGGGGATCAATGCCAGCAACGGCCGGTAGTCGCCCACCGCGTGGGCGGCATTGAGTTGCTGGCGTACGTCTGGCGGGATCATGCGCCACCCTCCTTGAGGCTGTTGCCGAAGCGAATGCCGCCCTTGATCTGCGGCCCCAGGCGCATGAACGTTCCCACCACCTGGCAGATGGGCTGGCTGGGGTCGTCCTGGTAGGCGCTGCCTCGGGTGAAGATCACATCGCGCGTCACCCGGTAGCATTGGGCATGGCCATAGATGTCCTTGCCAGCCTCGGCTGTGTGCATGTAGTCGATGCGCAGGTCCAAGGTCGGGCACACTTCGAACTGTGGCAGCGCACACAGGGTGGCCATGCCGCAGGTAGTGTCCATCAGCGTGGTCAGCGCCCCACCATGCACCGCGCCGGTTTGCGGGTTGCCAACGATTGCCGGCGACCACGGCAAGATCAACGTCATGCCCTGCGTATCGGCATGCGCCACGCGCATCTGCAACAACTGACAATGCTTCAAGGCCGACAGAAAACGCTCGGCCATGGCCATCAAGGTTGAATCGCTCATCGGCAAGTTCCAGGGCTACGGACGCAACGGCATAAAACCGTTAAAAAGTCTATGTAGAACGGGGCGTTATATATCTGTAACCTGCGCGGAACTTATTCCGCGTAGTTGTACTCGAAGGAACAAGTCACTTATTCCACCAAGGAGATACACCCCCATGCGTAAACCTTTTGCTTTTGCTCTGATGCTGGCTGCTGCCATGGGCCTGGCCGCTTGCGATAAAGCGAGCGAAGACAAAGCCCAAGACGCACAGCAACACGCCGAGCAAGCCCAGGAAAAAATGGGCGAAGCTCAGGATAAGATGAACGAAGCCGCCAAGGAAAACGCTGAAGCTGCCAAAGATCAGGCCGAAGCGCAGCAGAAGGCCGCCGAAGAAGCCGCTCCGGCAACTCCGGCTCCGGAAGCCGCCCCGGCCACTCCAGCGCCAGAAACCGCGCCTGCTACTCCAGCCGAACCTGCCAAGCAGTAATCGGCTTGTACAAAAAAACCCGACACTGTCGGGTTTTTTTATGCCTGAAGTTTAACGATTAAACGTTTCAGTTGCCGGAAGCCGAGCCCTCCTTAGCGACATCCACCGGCGCACTTTCCGTGGGTGTGAACACCATCACATCCAGCACATCGGAATGGAACTCACGGCGATAGAGAATCAATACAACCCCGACACTCATCACCATGAACAACCAGGGGCTGATAAACCAGCTCAACAGGGCCATGCCAAAGTAATACGCGCGCAACCCCAAGTTGAACTGGTTGGCCGCCAGCGACAACACCCGCGCGGCGCGCGAGGCAAATGCCTTGCGCTCCAGCTCATTGACCAGGCGCTCGCCAATCATCGGCGCCGACCCTACCAGCACCGCCGCGAAGTTGTACTGACGCATGCACCAGCTGAAGGTGAAGAAGGCATAAACGAAGACCGTCGCCAGGCACAGCAACTTGATTTCCGACATACCTTGGGACGTCTGCTGCACCAAGGGCAGGTCGGCCAGCAGCGACAGCGCCCTGTCCGAGGCACCAAGTACAGTGAGAATACCCGCAAGAATGATCAAGGTACTTGAGGCGAAAAACGAAGCGTTGCGCTCCAGGTTGCCGATCACGCTGGCATCGGCGATGCGGTTGTCGCGCATCAACATGCGCCGCATCCAGTCTTCGCGGTACAGGTGCAGCACGCTGGCCAGGCAAGCGGTGTCGCGGCCCTTCCAGATGGCATAACGGGTGTAGCCGCCCCAGCAGGCTGCGAACCAGCAGATTGCCAGCAGGTTGTTGAAGTTGCTTTGAATGAAGTTCATGCAGGTTTCCCGAAAGCCAGGTGCACAAAGAATAGAGACCGGGTTTCGACGCCCGCAAGCAGCAAAAGGCACACCACCGCAACGAATAATGCCGCTTCGCGCAACCGTCTGCAAAAACGCCCCAGGCAAACAACAAAAAACCCCGCATCCATTCGGAGACGGGGTTTCAGGTGTAAACCGCTGGCTGGCACCCTGTGGCTTGTGGCCGGTGCAGCCCTCAGGCTTCAACCTATCAGGCCAGCGCCTCGCGCGGCTTGCCCAGCATGCGGTCGTAGATCACGGCCGCGGCCAGGGTCACCACCGACGGCACCAGCCAGGCCAGGCCCTGATCACCCAGCGGCAGGTGAGCGACGGCGTCCGGCAGTACATGCGCCAGGCTGCTGCCTTTGATCGCATCGACGACGCCGAACACCAGCGACACCAGCATGACCGGTGCGAGAATGCGCGTTGGCGAGTTCCACAGGTCTTTGACGAAGCTCAGGCCCACCACCACGATGCACGGCGGGTAGATCGCCGTCAGTACCGGGATCGAGAACATGATCAGCTTGGTCAGGCCCAGGTTGGAGATCAGCAACGAGAAGCCCGCCAAGATCACCACCAGTGCGCGATACGACAACGGCAGCATCTGGCTGAAGTACTCGGCACAGGCGCAGGTCAGGCCGACCGCGGTCACCAGGCACGCCAACGCGATCAGCACGGCCAGGAAGCCACTGCCGAGCGAGCCAAAGGTATGCTGCACATAGGCATGCAATACGGCCGCACCGTTGGTGGCGTCAGCCGCGATATCGTGGCTGCCCGCCCCCAGGCGGAACAGGCTGATGTACACCAGGGCCAGGCCGACACCGGCGATCAAGCCGGCGATGATGGCATAGCGGGTAATCAGCTTCGGCGATTCGACGCCTCGCGAGCGGATGGCATTGACGATGACAATACCGAACACCAGCGCGCCCAGGGTATCCATGGTCAGGTAGCCATCGGAGAAGCCCTTGGAGAACGCCGCAGCCGCATAGGCAGGTTGCGCTTCACCGATGGTGCCAGCCGGCAGCGCGAACGCCGCGATACCCAGCACCGCCAAAGCGATGATCTTCAGCGGCGCGAGGAAGCGCCCCACGGTATCGAGCAGCTTGCCCGGATACATGGACACCGCCAGCACCACGATGAAGTACACCAGGCTGTAGAGGAACAGCGCCAACGGGCTTTCGCCGGTCAACGGTGCCACACCGACCTCGAACGACACGGTCGCGGTACGCGGCGTCGCGAACAGCGGGCCGACCGACAAGTAGCACACGGCCGCCAACAGGCCACCGAAGAACTTGCCGATCGGGCTGCTCAGGGCATCCATGCCGCCACCGACCTTGGCCAGCGCGACCACGGTGATGACCGGTAGGCCCACGGCGGTCACCAGGAAGCCCAAGGCAGCCATCCACACGTGCGGGCCAGACTGCAGGCCGACGATAGGCGGGAAGATGATATTGCCGGCGCCTACGAAAAGCGCAAACGTCATAAAGCCAAGCGCCAGGATATCCTGGCCTTTTAAAACTTTCATTTGAGGTAGTACCACACTGCTGAAATCGGGATTCGAGAAGGGATTTCCCCATGGATGAGGGAAATGCTGCCCGGCTTGATGAGCCAGACCCGTTTAGCGTGTCGTTCCCTTTTGGGGGACGGGCACAGAGTGAACGCGTAGATTAACTGTTTTGACAGTCAAACGCACTGGCACAGTGCTGCTTGTCCGATGTGCGTATGTGTTTGTCGTCTGTGCGACCGGGGACGGTGCAATTATCTCAGGGATCGGAAAAACGTCTTTGTGAAAATTCCTATCATACCCATCGAAAATTCCTGGTTGTCTGTTCAGGCCTCTTCGCGGGGCCAAAAAACACAATGCTGATAACGACAAAGGCCACCCGAAGGTGGCCTTTGTGCGCGTGGGGGGTAAAGCGTATTACTTCTTGGCTTCCCAGCCAGTCAGCTCGGCCAGGGCCTTGCCGATGTCGGCCAGCGAACGCACGGTTTTAACACCTGCGTCCTGCAGCGCAGCGAACTTCTCGTCCGCAGTGCCTTTGCCGCCAGAGATGATGGCGCCAGCATGGCCCATGCGCTTGCCCGCAGGTGCGGTAACACCGGCGATGTAGGAAACGACAGGCTTGGTGACGTGGGCCTTGATGTAGGCCGCGGCTTCTTCTTCAGCCGAACCGCCGATCTCGCCGATCATGACGATCGCTTCGGTCTTCGGGTCTTCCTGGAACAGCTTCAGGATGTCGATGAAGTTGGAGCCTGGGATCGGGTCACCGCCGATGCCGACGCAGGTCGACTGGCCGAAGCCGGCGTCGGTGGTCTGCTTGACCGCTTCATAGGTCAGGGTGCCGGAACGCGAAACGATACCGACTTTGCCTGGCAGGTGGATGTGGCCTGGCATGATGCCGATCTTGCACTCGCCCGGGGTGATGACACCTGGGCAGTTAGGGCCGATCAGGGTAACGCCCAGCTCGTCGCACTTGACCTTGGCATCCAGCATGTCCAGGGTAGGAATGCCTTCGGTGATGCAGACGATCAGCTTGATGCCGCCGAAGGCAGCTTCCAGGATCGAGTCTTTGCAGAACGGAGCCGGAACGTAGATGACCGAAGCATCAGCGCCGGTCGCTTCCACGGCTTCCTTGACGGTGTTGAACACCGGCAGGCCCAGGTGGGTGGTGCCACCCTTGCCTGGGGTAACGCCGCCGACCATCTTGGTGCCGTAGGCGATGGCTTGTTCGGAGTGGAAAGTACCCTGCGAGCCGGTGAAGCCCTGGCAGATGACTTTGGTGTCTTTATTGATCAGGACGCTCATTACTTGCCCTCCGCAGCTTTGACAACTTGTTGAGCAGCGTCGGTCAGGCTGGTTGCCGCAATGATGTTCAAACCGCTTTCTGCCAGTACTTTAGCGCCCAGTTCGGCGTTGTTGCCTTCGAGGCGAACGACAACCGGAACTTTAACGCCGACTTCTTTCACTGCACCGATGATGCCTTCGGCAATCATGTCGCAGCGAACGATGCCGCCGAAGATGTTGACCAGAACGGCCGCGACATTGCTGTCGGACAGAATGATCTTGAACGCTTCGGTAACGCGCTCTTTGGTAGCACCGCCGCCAACGTCGAGGAAGTTGGCTGGCTTGCCACCATGCAGGTTGACGATGTCCATGGTACCCATGGCCAGGCCAGCACCGTTGACCATGCAGCCGATGTTGCCTTCCAGGGCCACGTAGTTCAGCTCGAAGCTGGCAGCGTGGGCTTCACGAGGATCGTCCTGCGACGGGTCGTGGAAGGTTTTCAGCTTAGGCTGGCGGTACATGGCGTTTGCGTCGATGTTGATCTTCGCATCCAGGCAGTGCAGGTCGCCGTCGGCCTTGATGACCAGCGGGTTGACTTCCAGCAGGGCCAGGTCGTGTTCTTTGAACAGCTTGGCCAGGCCTACGAAAATCTTGGCGAACTGTGCAACTTGCTTGCCTTCCAGACCCAGCTGGAATGCCAGTTCACGACCCTGGAACGGCTGTGCGCCGACCAGTGGATCGATAGTAGCCTTGATGATCTTCTCAGGAGTTTCGTGAGCAACTTTCTCGATGTCCACGCCACCTTCGGTGGAGGCCATGAACACGATGCGGCGGCTCGAGCGATCGACTACAGCGCCCAGGTACAGCTCTTTGGCGATGTCAGTGCAGGACTCGACCAGGATCTTGGTCACTGGCTGACCGTTGGCGTCGGTCTGGTAGGTTACCAGGCGCTTGCCCAACCATTGCGCAGCGAACGCCTTGGCGTCTTCCTTGCTGCGAACCAGCTTGACGCCGCCCGCTTTACCGCGACCACCTGCGTGAACCTGGGCTTTTACAACCCACTCGGAACCGCCGATCTTGTCGCAAGCTTCTGCTGCAGCTTCAGGGGTATCGACAGCGAAACCCTTGGATACTGGCAGGCCGTATTCAGCGAACAGCTGCTTACCCTGATACTCGTGAAGATTCATGCTTTTTACCGTCTTCGTTAGGTACTGCGCTTCGGCGCTGCGCCATTACTGGCGCCGCACCACCTGTGACCGTTGACCCCGGGTTATCCCGTGTAGTCCGATCCGGCGAACTTTCCGCGGTGAGTCATGCACGCAAGACTCACGACGGGCAGCCCGCCGTGGTTTCTTATAATTAACGCTTCTTACGGTTGGCTACGTGAATGGCGCCGCCATTCACTGCCAGCGCTGCTTCATGCAACGCTTCGGACAGGGTTGGATGGCTGAAGACCATCATGCCCAGATCCTCGGCACTGGTGCCGAATTCCATTGCGATTGCGCCCTGCTGTACCAGCTCGGCAGCGGATGGGCCAATCACGTGCACACCCAGTACGCGGTCGGTCTTGGCATCGGCGATGACCTTGACGAAACCACCGGTGTCGTTGGCCGCCATCGCACGGCCGCTGGCCGCGAACGGGAAGGTGCCTACGTTAACCTCAACACCCTCGGCCTTCAAGGACTGTTCGGTCTTGCCGACCCACGCGATTTCCGGATGGGTGTAGATAACCGATGGGATCAGGTCGTAGTTCATCTGGGCCTTGTGGCCTTTGATGCGCTCGACAACCATGATGCCCTCTTCCGAGGCCTTGTGCGCCAGCATCATGCCGCGAACCACGTCACCGATGGCGAACACGCCCGGAACGCTGGTAGCGCAGTGATCGTCAACGAAGATGTAGCCACGCTCGTCGATGGTCACGCCGCTGTCCGAAGCCAGCAGATCAGTGGTCACTGGACGGCGGCCGACCGCGACGATCAGCTTGTCGAAGGTGATCTTCTGCTCGCCGTTGGCATCGGTGTAGGTGACTTCGACTTCGTTGCCATTGACTTTCGAGCCAGTGACGCGCGCGCCCAGCTTGATGTCCAGGCCTTGCTTGGTCAGGGTCTTCTGGGCTTCTTTCGACACTGCGGTGTCGGCAGCCATCAGGAAGGTGTCCAGGGCTTCCAGGACGGTGACCTGGGCACCCAGGCGCGACCACACCGAACCCAGCTCCAGGCCGATGACGCCGGCGCCGATCACGCCCAGACGCTGTGGCACGGTCTGGAATTCCAGGGCGCCGGTGGAGTCGACGATGACGTTCTGGTCGACCGGAGCCGGCGGAATGTCGATCGGACGCGAACCGGAGGCCAGGATCACGTTCTCGGCTTCGATGATTTCGGTGGTGCCGTCAGCCTTGGTGACTTCGACTTTCTTGCCAGCCAGCAGTTTGCCGTGGCCCTGGATCGAAGTAACGCCATTGGCCTTGAACAGGGTGGCAACGCCGCCGGTCAGGTTCTTGACGATACCCGCTTTGCGGCCGACCATCGCGGCAACGTCCATCTTCACTTCGCCAGTGGAGATACCGTGGACGTTGAAGCTCTCTTTGGCTTCCTTGTACTTCCAGGAGCTGTCCAGCAGCGCCTTGGACGGAATGCAACCTACGTTCAGGCAGGTGCCGCCCAGGGCCAGTTTGCCCTCGGCGTCGGTGTATTTCTCGATACAGGCAGTCTTCAGACCAAGTTGGGCAGCCTTGATGGCAGCCACATAGCCGCCAGGACCTGCACCAATCACCACTACGTCGAATTTCTGGGTCATAAAAGATTCCTTTTTAGCTTCAAGCGGCAAGCTGCAAGCCGCAAGACCAGCAGGCTTCGGCTTGAAGCTTGCGGCTTGCAGCTTACAGCTGCGCGATTAGATGTCCAGCAGCAGGCGAGACGGATCTTCCAGCAGGTTCTTGATGGTGACCAGGAAGGTTACCGCTTCCTTGCCGTCGATCAGGCGGTGATCGTACGACAGCGCCAAGTACATCATTGGGCGGATGACCACTTGGCCGTTGATGGCCATCGGGCGCTGGATGATGTTGTGCATGCCGAGAATAGCAGCCTGCGGCGGGTTGACGATCGGGGTCGACATCATCGAACCGAAGGTGCCACCGTTGGTGATGGTGAAGGTGCCGCCGGTCATCTCTTCGATCGACAGCTTGCCGTCACGGGCCTTCTTGCCAAAGGTGGCGATGCCGTTCTCGATTTCAGCCAGGCTCATCGACTCGGCGTTACGCAGTACTGGAACCACCAGGCCACGGTCGCTGGAGACGGCAACGCCGACGTCGGCGAAGCCGTGGTAGACGATGTCGTTGCCGTCGATCGAGGCGTTGACAGCCGGGAAGCGCTTCAGGGCTTCGGTGGCGGCCTTGACGAAGAACGACATGAAGCCCAGGCGTACGCCGTTGTGGGTCTTCTCGAACAGGTCCTTGTACTTCGAACGCAGGGCCATGACTTCGGTCATGTCGACTTCGTTGAAGGTGGTCAGCATCGCCATGTTGGACTGGGCTTCGACCAGACGCTCGGCGATCTTGGCGCGCAGACGGGTCATCGGCACGCGCTTCTCGGTGCGATCACCAGCGGCGGTCACAACCGGGGCAGCAGCGGCAGGCTTGGCAGCCGGTGCTGCGGCAGGGGCCGACTTCTTGTTGGCGACTGCAGCAACCACGTCTTCCTTGGTAACGCGACCGCCTTTGCCGGTGCCGGCAACGGTAGCCAGGTCGATACCGTTTTCTTCGGCCAGCTTGCGCGCGGCAGGCGCGGCAACCGGGTCGTCTTCGCCAGCATCGGCGGCAGCGGCAGCCGGGGCAGCAGCGGCTGGGGCAGCGGCAGGCGCGGCAGCAGCGCCACCTTCAACGATCGAACCCAGCACTTCGTCGGACAGGACGGTGTCGCCCTCGCCCTTGACGATGTCACCCATCACGCCATCGGCGGTGGCCAGGACTTCCAGGACGACTTTGTCGGTCTCGATGTCGACGATCAGCTCGTCACGTTTGACGGCTTCGCCCGGCTTCTTGTGCCAGGTGGCAACGGTGCCATCGGCAACCGATTCCGGGAAGGTTGGGGCTTTGATCTCGATAGCCATTATCTGTGTTTCCTTAAATTCGGTTTCAGGTGCGCGAAGGCGTTAGACAGTGAAGGCGTCTTGCAGCAGTTTTTCCTGCTGTTCGGCGTGCTTCGAAGCGTAACCACAGGCTGGCGCGGCAGAAGCGTCGCGGCCGGCGTATTCCAGGACCAGTGCCTTGTTGTGGCGGCCCAGGATACGGCGCATGTGGTGCTGGCTGCTGTACCAGGCGCCCTGGTTCATCGGTTCTTCCTGACACCAGACGGCATGCTTGAGGTTGGTGTATGGCGCCAGGATTTCGACCAGGTCGTCTTCCGGGAACGGATACAGCTGCTCGATACGCACGATCGCGATGTCTTCACGGCCTTCGGCACGGCGTTTTTCCAGCAGGTCGTAGTAGACCTTGCCGCTGCACAGGACCAGGCGTTCGACCTTGGCCGGATCGAGGTTGTCGATTTCCGGGATCACGGTCTGGAACGAACCTTCTGCCAGGTCTTCCAGGGTCGAGATGGCCAGCTTGTGGCGCAGCAGCGACTTCGGCGTCAGGACGATCAGCGGCTTGCGCAGCGGACGGATGACCTGGCGACGCAGCAGGTGGTAGATCTGTGCCGGGGTAGTCGGTACGCACACCTGGATGTTGTGCTCGGCGCACAGCTGCAGGTAACGCTCCAGACGCGCGGAGGAGTGCTCCGGCCCCTGCCCTTCGTAGCCGTGCGGCAGCAGCATGGTCAGACCGCACAGGCGGCCCCACTTGTGCTCACCGCTGGTGATGAACTGGTCGATCACCACTTGCGCACCGTTGGCGAAGTCGCCGAACTGGGCTTCCCAGATCACCAGCGCGTTCGGCGTGGTGGTCGAGTAGCCGTATTCGAAGGCCAGTACCGCTTCTTCCGAAAGGAAGGAGTCGTACAGGTCGAAGCGCGGCTGGCCCGGGAACAGGTTCTGCAGCGGTACGTAGGTGCTGGCGTCCTTCTGGTTGTGCAACACCGCGTGGCGGTGCGAGAAGGTGCCACGGCCGATGTCCTGGCCGGTCATGCGGATCGGGTGACCTTCGAATTGCAGGGTGGCGTACGCCATGGTCTCTGCGTAACCCCAGTTGATCGGCAAGCCACCGGCCTGCATCTTCTGGCGATCTTCGTAGATCTTCGACACCTGACGCTGGACGACGAAGCCTTCCGGCAGCTCGAGCAGCTTGGCCGACAGGTCCTGCAGGGTCTTGAGGTCGAAACGGGTGTCGTGACGCGCGGTCCAGGCGTGGCCCAGGTACGGACGCCAGTCGACGAACAGCTCGCGGTTCGGCTCCTTGACCAGGCTCTTGACCACGTGCAGGCCGTTGTCCAGGGCGTTGCGGTACTCGTCGATCTTGGCCTGAGCACGCTCGGCGTCGATGCGACCGGCCTGGATCAGTGCCTCGGCATACAGCTCACGGGTGGTGCGCTGTTTGCTGATCTGCTGATACATCAGCGGCTGGGTACCGTTCGGCTCGTCGGCCTCGTTGTGGCCGCGACGGCGGTAGCAGACCAGGTCGACGACCACGTCACGCTTGAACTGCATGCGGTAATCGATGGCCAGCTGGGTCACGAACAGCACGGCTTCCGGGTCATCCCCGTTGACGTGCAGGATCGGCGCCTGAATCATCTTGGCAACGTCGGTGGCGTACTCGGTGGAGCGCGCATCCAGCGGGTTGCTGATGGTGAAGCCGACCTGGTTGTTGATCACGATGTGCACGGTACCGCCGGTCTTGAAACCGCGGGTCTGCGACATCTGGAAGGTTTCCAGGACCACGCCCTGGCCGGCGAATGCCGCATCACCGTGAATCGAGATCGGCAGTACCTTGTCGCCAACGGTGTCGTTGCGACGGTCCTGACGGGCGCGCACCGAACCCTCGACCACTGGCGAGACGATTTCCAGGTGGGACGGGTTGAACGCCATGGCCAGGTGAACTTCGCCACCGGTGGTCATCACGTTCGAAGAGAAGCCCTGGTGATACTTGACGTCACCGGAGCCCAGCTCGTTCATCTTCTTGCCTTCGAACTCGTCGAACAGCTCGCGCGGGTTCTTGCCGAAGGTGTTGACCAGCACGTTCAGACGGCCACGGTGGGCCATGCCGATCACGACTTCCTTGGTACCGTAGGAGCCGGAGCGCTGGATCATCTCGTCCAGCATCGGGATCAGGCTTTCGCCACCCTCCAGGCCGAAACGCTTGGTGCCCGGATACTTGGTGCCCAGGTACTTCTCAAGCCCTTCACCGGCGGTCACGCGCTCGAGCAGGTGGGCCTGCACGTCAGCGGAAAACTCCGGACGGCCGCGCACGCTTTCGAGACGCTGCTGGAACCAGCTGCGCTGCTCGGAATCGACGATATGGGTGAACTCGGCGCCAATGGTGCGACAATATGTCTTCTGGAGCGCCTCGAAGATCTCGCGTAGGCTCGCTTCCTCTTTGCCGATGAACAGGTCGCCGGCACGGAAGGTCGTATCAAGATCGGCATTGGTCAAGCCGTAGTGATTGATCGACAGGTCTACGGGCGCAGGGCGCTGCCACAACCCCAACGGGTCGAGCTTGGCAGCCTGATGACCGCGCATACGATAGGCCTGGATCAGTCGCAGAACTTCAACCTGCTTCTTCTCGTGTTCACTGCTCACGCTCCCGGCGGATACCGGTTGGGCGCGGCGCTGGTTCTTTGCCAGCAGTACGAAATGGTCGCGGATTGTAGAGTGCGATACATCGGTAGCGGTGCTGCCGTCGGCTGGCAACTTCTGGAAGTAAGTGCGCCACTCTTCTGGCACAGCGTTAGGGTCGTGCAGGTAGAGTTCGTAGAGCTCTTCCACATATGCAGCGTTACCACCTGAAAGGTGGGCGCTTTCCCACATGCGCTGCATCACGCTTTCTTGCATGCTTGGTCACCCTCGGTTAGGGGACGATCGGCGAGAGCCACAGCAAACCTGGAAAAGTCCGAACACAGCGACTGAACCACGCCACTTGGATCCTGCTGATTTTCCGGGTACCAGCCCGGAAAGCCCCTGCTGGTCTCATATCTTCATAGGTAATGAGCGCGGGCTTTGTGGGCCCTTGCTCGAGTTTTACCTCAGTGCGGGCTCACCACCCGCACCTCGGCTTACTGCAGGTACAACTCGATGAATCAGGTGCCGCTTTGCAGCAGCATGTTACGTACGTGACCGATTGCCTTGGTCGGGTTCAAACCTTTCGGGCAAACGTTTACGCAGTTCATGATCCCGCGGCAGCGGAATACGCTGAACGGGTCATCCAGGGACGCCAGGCGCTCCTGAGTCTTGGTGTCACGGCTGTCGGCCAGGAAGCGATAGGCCTGCAGCAAAGCAGCGGGGCCCAGGAACTTGTCCGGGTTCCACCAGAACGATGGGCAGGAAGTCGAGCAGCAAGCGCACAGGATGCACTCGTACAGGCCGTCCAGCTTGTCACGCTCTTCTGGCGACTGCAGACGCTCGATGGCCGGAGGCGGCGTATCGTTCTGCAGGAATGGCTTCACCTTCTCGTACTGCTTGTAGAAGATGCTCATGTCGACGACCAGGTCACGAATGACCGGCAGGCCCGGCAGCGGGCGCAGCACCAGCTTGTTGCCCTTGACCACGCCCGACAGCGGGGTGATGCAGGCCAGGCCGTTCTTGCCGTTCATGTTCATGCCATCGGAACCGCACACGCCTTCACGGCACGAGCGACGGTACGAGAAACCCTCGTCCTTTTCCTTGATCAGTGCCAGCACGTCCAGAACCATCAGGTCCTTGCCGCCGGTATCGACGTCGAACGACTCCATCTTGGGCGCCGAGTCGGTGTCGGGGTTGTAACGGTAAACTTCGACTTTCAACATAGCAGCCACCCTTAGTAAGTCCGGATTTTTGGCTCGAAGGCCGGTACGGTCTTCGGCGCAAAGTTGACGCCACGCTTGGCAACGCGCTTCTCACCCGGGTAGTACAGGGTGTGGCACAGCCAGTTCTCGTCGTCACGGTCTTCGAAGTCTTCACGGGCGTGAGCGCCGCGCGACTCTTTACGGGCTTCGGCCGCAATGGCGGTAGCTTCGGCAACTTCCAGCAGGTTCTGCAGCTCCAGCGCTTCGATACGCGCGGTGTTGAAGGCCTGGGACTTGTCGTTGATCTTCACGTTGGCGATGCGGTCACGCAGGCCCGCCAGCTGCTCGATACCTTTCTGCATGTATTCGCCAGTACGGAATACACCGAAGTAGTTCTGCATGCAGCTTTGCAGCTCGCGCTTGAGGCTTGCCACGTCTTCGCCAGTGGTACGCTCGTTGAGCTTGTTCAGGCGGTTCAGGGCAACGTCGACATCGGTATCGCTGGCATCGCGGTACTCGACGCCTTCGGTCAGCGCCTTCTCCAGGTGCAGGCCGGCAGCACGGCCGAACACTACCAGGTCGAGCAGCGAGTTGCCGCCCAGGCGGTTGGCACCGTGGACCGATACGCACGCCACTTCACCTACGGCGAACAGGCCCGGGATGATGTGGTCCTTGCCTTCGGCGTCCATGGTGATGGCCTGGCCATGAATGTTGGTGGCGACACCACCCATCATGTAGTGGCAGGTCGGTACGACCGGCACCGGCGCGACAACCGGGTCGACGTGGGCGAAGGTCTTGGACAGTTCGCAGATACCTGGCAGGCGGCTGTGCAGCACTTCCTCGCCCAGGTGGTCCAGCTTCAGCAGTACGTGGTCCTTGTTCGGGCCCACGCCGTTGCCGGCGATGATCTCTTTGACCATGGAACGGGCAACCACGTCGCGGCCGGCCAGGTCTTTCGCGTTCGGCGCGTAACGCTCCATGAAGCGCTCGCCGTGGGCGTTGATCAGGTAGCCACCTTCACCGCGGCAACCCTCGGTGACCAGTACACCGGCGCCGGCGATGCCGGTTGGATGGAACTGCCACATTTCGATGTCCTGCACCGGCACGCCGGCACGCAGGGCCATGCCGACACCGTCACCGGTGTTGATCAGGGCGTTGGTGGTCGAGGCGTAGATACGGCCCGCACCGCCAGTGGCCAGAACGGTGGCCTTGGACTTGATGTACAGGGTTTCGCCGGTTTCGATGCAGATCGCGATCACACCGACGAACGCGCCGTCCTGGTTCTTCACCAGGTCAACCGCGTAGTACTCGTTCAGGAAGGTGGTGCCCGCTTTCAGGTTGCCCTGATAGAGGGTATGCAGCAGTGCGTGACCGGTACGGTCGGACGCTGCGCAGGTACGAGCAGCCTGGCCGCCTTTGCCGAAGTCCTTGGACTGGCCACCGAACGGACGCTGGTAGATACGGCCGGTTTCGGTGCGCGAGAACGGCAGGCCCATGTGGTCCAGCTCGAAGACCGCAGCCGGGCCTTCCTGACACATGTATTCGATAGCGTCCTGGTCACCGATGTAGTCGGAACCTTTGACGGTATCGTACATGTGCCAGCGCCAGTCGTCGTTCGGGTCGGCCGAAGCGATGGCGCAGGTGATGCCGCCCTGGGCGGATACAGTGTGCGAACGGGTCGGGAAGACCTTGGTGACCACGGCAGTCTTGTGACCGCCCTGTGCCAGCTGCAGCGCTGCGCGCATGCCGGCGCCGCCGCCGCCAATGATGATGGCGTCGAAGGAAATAGTAGGAATGCTAGCCATGGATCAGATACCCCAGAGAATCTGCACACCCCAGACGAAGTAAGCGAACATCGCAACGCCGCATACCGCCTGGAACAGGAAACGAATCGCAGTTGCCGACTTGCCGAACGCCATCGGCGTCAGGTAGTCGGTGGCAATGGTCCACATGCCGACCCAGGCGTGAGCGCCCAGGGCAACGAGGGCCAGCAGACTGAAGATCCGCATCGCGTTGTTGGAGAACAGACCGTGCCACTGGGCATAGTCGATACCTGGGTGGGCTACGACGTAACCGATCAGGAAGAGGAAGTAAGCCGCGAGAACGACCGCAGAGACGCGCTGTGCCATCCAGTCATAGAGGCCCGAACGCGACAGGTTCGTGACATTGGTTACCATACCCAAACTCCCACCAGAACGATCACCACCACGGAGATGACAATCACGATTTTCGAGCCCAGCTTGCCGCCTTCCAGCGTCTCACCGATGCCCATGTCCATGATCAGGTGGCGTACACCTGCCACCAGGTGATACAGCAGGGCGGACAGCAGGGCCCAGGTCACCAGTTTGGCCAGCGGACTGGTCAGACACGCCTTCACCTCACCGAAGCCTTCCTCGGAACCCAGGGACTTGCCCAATGCATAAAGCATGATGGCCAGGCCGAGGAACAGGATGACGCCGGAGATACGGTGCAGAATGGACGTGTACGCGGTGATCGGGAGCTTGATGGTCCTTAGGTCTAGGTTTACAGGTCGTTGGCTTTTCACGGCTTTTTTCACACTGAAGAGCCCCTAGCGAACAGGGCAAAGTTGTTGGTAAGTGTACTGGTCAGGTACCCACCACCCAGGGAACGGCGACCCCCAGCAGTTCGGGCTTGCAAGCCCCTGGCGGTCGGGTGCCGAGTATAGACAGTTAGGCTGCTTATGACAACGTGATGGGGTAGCCCAAATAGCGCATTGCCTTTAGCCAGCAAAAGGCGTAAATGGGCGACAATTTCGAGAAAAATCAGGCCTCGAAGCCCGTTTCAACCAGCCTTTAGGCAAATTGACATCTGAATTTATCCCTCTATAGTGGTGCGGGCCCTGCGTGGGGGGTCTGTCTGATGATTTCAAGCATTAATAGGAGGCCACATGGCTGACAAAAAAGCGCAGTTGGTCATCGAGGGCGCTGCCCCCGTCGAGCTGCCCATTTTAACCGGCACCGTTGGTCCTGATGTAATCGACGTCCGCGGGTTGGGGGCCACAGGTCACTTCACCTTCGACCCTGGTTTCATGGCGACCGCCTCGTGCGAGTCGAAGATCACCTACATCGACGGCGACAAGGGTATTCTGCTGCACCGCGGCTACCCGATCGAACAGCTCGCCGAGCAGTCGGACTACCTCGAAACCTGCTACCTGCTGCTCAACGGCGAATTGCCGAATGCCGAGCAGAAGGCTCAGTTCGTCAGCACCGTGAAGAACCACACCATGGTTCACGAGCAGCTGAAGTCCTTCTTCAACGGTTTCCGCCGCGACGCTCACCCGATGGCGGTGATGTGCGGTGTGGTCGGCGCCCTGTCGGCGTTCTACCACGACTCCCTGGACATCAATAACCCGCAACACCGCGAAATCTCCGCGGTGCGCCTGGTCGCCAAGATGCCGACCCTGGCCGCGATGGTTTACAAGTACTCCATGGGCCAGCCGATGATGTACCCGCGCAACGACCTGTCGTACGCGGAAAACTTCCTGCACATGATGTTCAACACCCCGTGCGAGATCAAACCGATCAGCCCGGTGCTGGCCAAGGCAATGGACCGGATCTTCATCCTCCACGCCGACCACGAGCAGAACGCCTCCACCTCCACCGTGCGCCTGGCCGGCTCGTCGGGTGCCAACCCGTTTGCCTGTATCGCCGCCGGTATCGCCGCACTGTGGGGCCCTGCCCACGGCGGTGCGAACGAAGCCGTACTGACCATGCTCGATGAAATCGGCGATGTCTCGAACATCGACACCTTCATCGCCAAGGCCAAGGACAAGAACGACCCGTTCAAGCTCATGGGCTTCGGTCACCGCGTGTACAAGAACCGCGACCCGCGCGCCACCGTGATGAAGCAGACCTGCGACGAAGTCCTGCGCGAGCTGGGCATCAAGAACGACCCGCAGCTGGAACTGGCCATGCGCCTGGAAGAGATCGCCCTGACCGATCCGTACTTCATCGAGCGCTCGCTGTACCCGAACGTCGACTTCTACTCGGGGATCATCCTCAAGGCGATCGGCATTCCGACCAGCATGTTCACCGTGATCTTCGCCCTGGCACGTACTGTAGGCTGGATCTCGCACTGGAAAGAAATGCTCTCCAGCCCGTACAAGATTGGCCGCCCGCGCCAGCTGTACACCGGCGAGCAGAAGCGCGACATCGCTGCACTGAAGGATCGCAAGTAAGCTCATCGAGCCGAACGCAAAAAGGCTGCCCTCGGGCAGCCTTTTTTATTGCCTCGCAGGCAACCCGACTCATTCAGTTTTTCTCAGCCCGCTCACGCAACGCTTTCAGGGTATTGAACGGCGCATCGACCACGAATTTGTTGGCCACCATCGCCGGCACACTGCCACCCGGCTCGGTGTGCACCTGATAGGTCACTTCCGTGCTGCCCCCCTTGGGTACCAACTTCCAGAAGCCCTCGACCTTTGCCACTCGCACAAAGCCCTTCTCTTCCGGGATATAGGTCGGCTCTCCCTTCAGGTTACGCGTCAGGCTGCCATCCGCACCCTTGACCGTGGTGACATGCAGCACCGAATCGCGCGGCGTCACCGGCCAGGGCGTATTGAACTGGGTGTAGGTCCAGCTCTGGTCGCCTTCGTGCTTGAGTAGCTTCTGCGACTTGCACTCGTGAATCCAGGCACAAGCCCCGACCACGTCTTCTTGCAGCGCCTGGACCTTGGCCAGTGGCGCTTTAATCACGGTGACACCGCGATAGGCCTTGTACTCGGAGCCCGCCACTTCACTGAGGGAGATCTTGATGCCCTCCTCGTCCTTGGCCACCTGCCAGTTCTCGGCCCAGGCGGCGGGCGCCAGCAACACACCCATGCCACACAGCAGTGCAATACGCTTGAACGATCTCATCATCTTTATCCTTGTTGTCGAAGATCCAGCCTGTCACGCCGCCGTCATCTGCTCCCACCAGCCGAGAATCCTGATTGCCTCATCGCGATCACTGCCGCACACCTCGACATCCGCCTTGAAACCGCCGCACACCGCCGGGCGTTCGGGCTTGCCGAACAGGTCGCAGAGGTTGTCGACAGTCAGGTGCAGGCAGCGCTCACCGGCCGGCTTGCCATGCGGCATGCGCGGCATGGCAGAGCTGATGGACGGGGCGATGCAGCAGGCACCACACCCCTCACGGCAATTCATGGCTATTCATCAAAATCAGGTCTCTGTGGAGCAAAACGGGACGAACGCCCCCGGATAGTAACCGCTCAAACGTGCGTTTGAAATTGCTGGCCCGATGAAATCTGCCGTGACCCGGCAGTCAGTTCACTGGCTACTGGCGGTACTCGAATTCGATCGCCGCCCCTTCAACATCGCGGCGGCTTTCATTGCGCAACTGCAGCTGCATTTCATTGCTGATCAATCGGCCATTGAGCTGGAACGGGCTTTCATGGCCCTGGTGTTTTTCGGTAAACATTGCGGGCAGCAACGGTTTGCGCCGCGTGGCCGAACTGCCGACATTCGGCTCAAGGTCATTGACCATTTCGACAGGCAGGCTCAGGTCGAGCTTAGGCTGGGGCAGCGGCTTGGCAACCGCCTTGCTGACCGGCTTGCGCGCAGGCTTTGGCTTGGGCTTAGGCTTGGCTTTGCTGACAGCCTGCTTCGACACAGGCTTGGCAGGGGCCTTCTGCGCAGGCTTGGCCTGGCGAGCCTGTGCCTCGGCAACAGGCTGAGCAGCCTGGGCCACTGCGCCAAAGTGGCAGAGCGGCACAAGGCAAAAACTAAGGGCGATACAGCGCAACAGTTTCATGGACATCGACAGTCAGGCTGGAAAAATGCATATGCTCCCTGTTCCGCCTGCGCCTGGCAAGCCTACAAAAGTGAACCCGTAGGCTCTCTGCACAATTGCTGAGCCAAAAGGCCAAGGGTGATTACCGCCCGCTCGGCCTCTTTATTCCACGGAATCCCGCAGTTAAGCCGGATGCAGTGGTTGAACTGCTCAGTGTTACTGAAGATCAACCCGGGCGCGATACTGATGCCCTGCTCCAGCGCCCGCACATGCAAGTCCTGGGTATTGACCCGCCCCGGCAGGCTCACCCAAAGGATGAAGCCACCGGTAGGCCGGGTCATCTGGGTGCCTTCAGGGAAGTGCTGTTGCACCGCCAACTGGTAGGCACTGAGGTTCTTGCGGTACTCCTGGCGGATGTAGCGCAGATGGCGGTCATAGCCGCCGTTCTCCAGATAGGCGGCCACCCCCATCTGCGTCACGCTGCACGCCGAATGGGTGGTGAACGTCTGCAGCCGCTGGATTTCATCCTGGTAGCGCCCCGCCACCATCCAGCCGACCCGCACACCCGGTGACAACGTCTTGGAAAAACTCGAGCAGTAGATCACCCGGTCGAGCCGATCGAATGCCTTGAGCGCCTTGGTCTTGCCCTGCTCGAACATCAGCTCGCCATAGATGTCGTCTTCGACGATCTGGATGTCGAAGTCCGAGGCCAGGCGTAGCAATTGCTTCTGGCGTTCTTCAGGGATGGTGCCACCCAACGGGTTGCTCAGGCGCGAGGTCAGTACCAGCGCCTTGATCGACCACTGGTTGGCGGCCAACTGCAAGGCCTCGAGGCTGATGCCCGTAGACGGGTCGCTGGGGATCTCGATCACCTTCAGGCCAAGCAAATCGGCCAACTGCAGCAGGCCGTAGTAGGTCGGCGACTCGGCGGCGATCAGGTCGCCTGGACGAGTCAGCACCCGCAGCGACATCTGCAGCGCATCGACACAGCCATGGGTCACGATGACTTCACGCGGGTCTACCAACACGCCGGCATCGCGCATGCGAATGGCAATCTGCCGGCGCAACGGCTCAAAGCCCGGGCTGAACATGTAACTGAACGCGCGCGGGCTGTGAAAGCGAGTTACCTTGGCAATCTGCTGATGCAGGGCGCGCACCGGCAGGTAGTCCACGTGGGGCACCGCTGCGCCGAACGGAAACACGCCATCGCGGCGCGCCTCGGTCAATACCTGCTGGATGATGCTTGCCCGAGTCACCAGGCCCGGGCGCTCCACCCGGGCGATATCCGGCGTTTGCGCGGTGAGGGCCGGGGTCTGGTGAACGTAATAGCCCGACTGGGGGCGCGCGCGGATCAGCCCCTGGTCTTCGAGATTGGCATAGGCCTGCAACACCGTGGCGTGGCTGACATTGAGCTGGGCGCTCATCTTGCGCACCGACGGCACGCGCTCGCCTGGCTGGTAGACACCGCGACGGATGTCATCGGCCAGTTGCTGGGCGATACGCTGATATAGCAGCAGGTTGGTCATGGCGATATCTCGACGCGCGGACGGGCTCGTTATTCTTGTGCGACACACTGACGGCAGAGAATACCGTAACAGTTGCGAAGTGTACGGGGACAGATTGCAGAATAGCCAACAATACAGTTGCGTGACAGCACCCGGCCAATTTCCCAGGATTGCGCGCTTGGTTGTAGGAGCGGCCTTGCGTCGCGAAAGGGCCGCAGCGCGGCCCCAGCGCTTTATGTGTCAGCGCAAAATCCGGAGCCTGCTTCGCCCCCCTTTTCGCGACGCAACGCCGCGCCTACAACTGTTCGCCGATCGTCAAGGGGATCAACGCGCTGGCGCGAGCTTGCCCTTGTCATCAGAGAAGACGATCTCGACCCGGCGATTCTGCGCCCTGCCCCGCTCCGACGCGTTGGCCTCGATCGGGTACTGGTCACCGTAGCCTTCAACCTGCAGACGCTTCTCGTCGATACCCAGGTCCGCCAGCATGTCGGCCACTGCCTGCGCGCGATCACGCGAAAGCTTCAGGTTGTCTTCCGGCGCACCGGTGCTGTCGGTGTACCCCTCGATACGCACCACCCGGCGCGGATTGAGCTGAAGGAACTGCACCAGCTTGAGCACGGTGCGGCTGGCCGAGTTTTTCAGGTCGGCACGCCCGGTATCGAACAGCACGTCACCCAGGGTCATCACCAGGCCACGGTCCGTCTGCTCCGAAGCCAGCGCGGCAATCTGCGATTCGACCCACTTGCCTTGCTGCTGGACGCTGGCCAGCTTCGCCTCACGCAGCGCCAGCTGCAGACGCTGACGCTCAAGGTCGAGCTTGGCCAGGCGCTCCTGGTTCAGCGCGAGCTTGGCGTGCTCGCTGGCGATTTCGCTGTAGCGCTGACTCAGGTAGGCGTAATGGCGTACATCGGTGCCGGTGCCGACATAACTGGAAAGGCGCTCGGCCCGCGCCAGTGATTCACCTGCGCGGATCACGTCGCGGGGCGCGCTGCGCAGCACGTCGGAATCGTCCTTGACCTTCTGGAAGGTTGCACTGGCCTCATCCAGTGCCGCCTCGCTGCGCTGGCTGGCGCAACCCTGCAAGCCTGCGGTCAACGCCAGCAATACCAGCGCGGCCATGGGTGTAGAACGCATCATGGCTGCACCTCCAGCTGTTTGCGCAGGCGCTTGACCCGCGACTGCAGCAGTTGCAGCTGCTCTTCACTCTTCTGGTTCAACACCTGCGCCTCGGCCAGGCGCGCATCCAGCTCAGCCTGCTCGGCACGCATGCGCGCATCGCGAAAGTCTTCGGTGAGCATGTTGGTCTTGGCCCGGGCAAGCTTGTCTTCGGCCAGCTTCAGCGCTTCGACCTGGTCGGTGGCGCCGACAGCCTTGGCCTGTTCCAGCGCCTGCTCGGAAATGCGCAGTTGCTCGTTCGGCGCCGGGTCGTTGGCGCAACCCGCCAGGCCGAGCACGGCCAGAGCAAGGATCAGTGGTTGGATTCTCACGCAATCTTCCTAGTGTTTGGGGGCGTCCAGCGGCACCTGCATCTGCGCCTTCCAGCGCTCGACATTACGTTGCAGCACAGCCTCGGACGCACCGGAGATCGGCAATTCTGTCAGTTTTTTCGCCAATTGCCCACGCAGCCAGCTGTCATTGCATGCCGAGTTGTGTGACACAGCCAGGTACAACCCAGGGCGATCTACCGGCAGGCCGCGGGCAATCAGGTCGTTGCTCATGCCCAGGCTCTGGGTCATGGCCATGCCGGAGTAGCGCCCGGCAAGCACATAGTCCACCTGCCCCAGCACCAGCTTCTGGAACGCCTGGGTCAGGTTCTGCGCCGGCTGCAACTTCAGGTGCGATTTGGCAAAGGCTTCAAAGGCGGGGGTCAGACGTGCGCGCTCGGACAAGCTGCCCTGGTAGTTGGCCAGGTCCGCCGGGCCATCGAAGGCCAGCTCAGCGTCATGACGGGTCCAGACCAGGTATTCGTTCAACTGCAAAGGTGGGTGGATATAGTCCAGCGCCGTCAGTTGCCCGACCTGCAGCGGGGTATCGAGCAGCAGGTCCATACGCCCGCTGCGAACCTCCTCAAGGGCCTGGTCGCGCCGACCGGCACTCAGCACGTCCACCTTGACCCCCAGCTCGCTGGCCACCTGCTGCAAAAGCTCGACATTGGCGCCAATCAGGTGCTTTGGGTCCTTCGGGTCCTGCCAGGAGTAGGGAGGCGCATCAGGGCTGCCGGTCGCCACCAGGCGCTCGCACTTGCCTGCTGCCATTGTCGCCGACGACAGCAACGCCGCCATGCACGCCAGCACCCCGCCTGCTTTGCCAAACCTCATGCTCACTCCTGGCTGTGACACTGAAATCCATAAAAAAACCCGGCCCTCAGTACGAGGGCCGGGCTTCTTTATAAGTGAAGCAGGCGGATCAGACCAGCTTTTCCAGCTCCGGAACCGCTTCGAACAGGTCAGCGACCAGGCCGTAATCGGCAACCTGGAAGATCGGCGCTTCTTCGTCCTTGTTGATCGCAACGATCACTTTGGAGTCTTTCATGCCCGCCAGGTGCTGGATCGCGCCGGAGATACCGACGGCGATGTACAGCTGCGGTGCGACGATCTTGCCGGTCTGGCCGACCTGCATGTCGTTGGGCACAAAACCTGCGTCGACCGCAG
Organism: Pseudomonas sp. SWRI68; assembly: GCF_014269165.1. NCBI lineage: Bacteria > Pseudomonadati > Pseudomonadota > Gammaproteobacteria > Pseudomonadales > Pseudomonadaceae > Pseudomonas > Pseudomonas sp. SWRI68. The sequence goes on from NZ_JABWRU010000002.1 coordinate 526,467, forward strand.
CGCGCGAGGCGCCCACAGCAGCGCCGAGCTTGTCGGCGAGGCTGTACAGGTGCTTGAAGTTGTCGCCGTTGCCCATGCCACGGCCGCCGGAAACGACGATCTTGGCTGCAGTCAGCTCTGGGCGGTCGGACTTGGCCAGCTCTTCACCCACGAAGGACGACTTGCCAGCGTCATGGGCGGCAGCGACGGTTTCAACCGAGGCAGAACCGCCTTCGGCCGCGACTGCGTCGAAACCGGTGGTACGCACGGTGATGACCTTGACCGCAGCGCTGGATTGCACAGTGGCAATGGCGTTACCGGCGTAGATCGGGCGCTTGAAGGTGTCGGCCGATTCGACCGCGATGATCTCGGAGATCTGGTCGACGTCCAGCAGTGCGGCAACGCGCGGCAGGATGTTCTTGCCGTTGGTGGTGGCCGGGGCCAGCACGTGGCTATAGCCCTTGGCCAGCTCGACGATCAGCGGCGCTGCGTTTTCTGGCAGCAGATGGGCATAGGCGGCGTTGTCAGCCACCAGCACCTTGGCAACACCGGCGATCTTGGCAGCGGCTTCGGCGACACCACCGACGTTCTGGCCTGCGACCAGCACGTGTACATCACCACCGATTTTGGTGGCAGCGGCGACAGTGTTCAGGGTGGCCGGGGCCACGGCGCCGTTTTCGTATTCAGCGATAACCAGGATAGTCATTTAGATTACCTTCGCCTCGTTCTTCAGTTTCTCGACCAGTTCTGCCACCGACTTGACCTTGATACCCGCGCTGCGTGCAGCAGGCGCTTCGACCTTGAGGGTCTTGTTGGTGGAGGCCAGGGAAACGCCCAGCGCGTCTGGCGTGACGGTTTCCAGCGGCTTTTTCTTGGCCTTCATGATGTTCGGCAGCGACGCGTAGCGCGGCTCGTTCAGGCGCAGGTCGGTGGTGACGATCGCTGGCAGGTTCAGCGATACGGTCTGCAGGCCGCCATCGATTTCACGGGTGACGTTCAGCTTGTCGCCAGCGACTTCCACCTTGGAGGCGAAGGTACCCTGGGCGTAACCGGTCAGCGCGGCCAGCATCTGGCCGGTCTGGTTGTTGTCGCTGTCGATGGCCTGCTTGCCGAGGATGACCAGCTGTGGCTGCTCTTTGTCGACGATAGCCTTGAGCGCCTTGGCCACGGCCAGGGAGTTCAGTTCGTCAGCGGCTTCTACCAGGATGGCGCGATCGGCACCCAGGGCCAGGGCGGTACGCAGTTGCTCCTGGGCGGTGGTCGGGCCGACGGAAACCACGACGATCTCGGTCGCAATACCCTTTTCTTTCAGGCGTACGGCTTCCTCAACGGCGATTTCGCAGAAGGGGTTCATGGACATCTTGACGTTTGCAAGGTCGACGCCGGAGTTGTCCGCTTTGACGCGAACCTTGACGTTGTAGTCGACCACTCGTTTGACAGCTACAAGAACCTTCATGGATTCCTCGTTACTCTCCGGTGAATAGAAAGTCGCCTGGGGACATGCCCGGCGATGCGCGTGGGTACAAGGGCACCTCTAAAAACGTACCGGGTAGAGCAAACTTCAAGGTGACCGAGCAGTCTTGTCATGACGCTTGCGGCAAATACCCGCGGGTCATTTTCTGTGGTGGCGTGTAAACTCCACTACAAACCGTGAATTGGCCGCAAAGCCTTACTCCACACCTGGTTTTTAGAGGTGTACCTGCGCCCGGCGACAAGCCTACGGCGAACGTAAAACCGCTCGTATCTTGACCGCAACACCCAATCCGGTCAATACGGCAAATCGGTCACCCTCCAGCCGCACTCCTGTGATTTTACTGGCCTGCGGCAAATTCAAACAAACGTTTGTATTGGACCCGCCAAGTGGTGTAGATATAATGCGCGGCCAAGACAAAACGGTGTAGTCCATCCTCTGCGCTGCTACAGCTCCGCGCCCGTGAAGCGCGGTGCGCATGATCACCCCACACCCATAAGACCAAGCAACAGCACGAGCCTTGATGAGTAGGAGAGAACCAGTGGAACGCGAATACATGGAATTCGACGTGGTCATCGTCGGCGCCGGCCCGGCGGGGCTGTCCGCCGCCTGCCGCCTGAAGCAGAAGGCCGCCGAAGCCGGTAGCGAGATCAGCGTCTGCGTGGTCGAGAAAGGCTCTGAAGTCGGTGCCCACATCCTCTCCGGCGCGGTATTCGAACCGCGCGCACTGAACGAGTTGTTCCCCGACTGGAAAGAACTCGGCGCACCGCTCAACACTGCGGTAAAGCGCGACGACATCTACGTGCTCAAGGATGGCGGCAGCTCGATCAAGGTCCCGGACCTGTTCGTGCCCAAGACCATGCACAACGAGGGCAACTACATCATCTCGCTGGGCAACCTGTGCCGCTGGCTGGCCCAGCAGGCCGAGAACCTGGGCGTGGAGATCTACCCAGGTTTCGCTGCCCAGGAAGCGCTATTCGATGAAAACGGCGTGGTGCGCGGTATCGTCACCGGCGACCTGGGTGTCGACCGCGAAGGCAACCCGAAAGACGGCCTGTACACCCCTGGCATGGAACTGCGCGCCAAGTACACGCTGTTCGCCGAAGGCTGCCGTGGGCACATCGGCAAGCAGCTGATCAAGCACTTCAACCTCGACAGTGAAGCCGACGTCCAGCATTACGGCATCGGCCTCAAGGAAATCTGGGAAATCGACCCGAGCAAGCACGAACAGGGCCTGGTGGTACACACTGCCGGCTGGCCGCTGGACGTGGTGAGCACCGAGAACACCGGTGGCTCGTTCTTGTATCACCTGGAAAACAACCAGGTGGTGGTCGGCCTGATCGTCGACCTGTCCTATGCCAACCCGTACCTGTCACCGTTCGACGAGTTCCAGCGCCTCAAGCACCACCCGGTGATCAGCCAGTACCTCGAAGGCGGCAAGCGCATCAGCTACGGCGCCCGCGCCCTGGCCAAGGGCGGGATCAACTCGCTGCCGAAGATGGTCTTCAACGGTGGCGCGCTGATCGGTTGCGACCTGGGCACCATGAACGTGGCCAAGATCAAGGGCAGCCACACGGCGATGAAGTCTGGCATGCTCGCCGCCGACGCAGTGGCCGACGCGTTGATTGCCGGCAGCGAGGGTGGCGACGCACTCACTACCTATGTCGACGCCTTCAAGGCCAGCTGGCTGCATGAAGAGCTGTTCGCCAGCCGCAACTTCGGCCCGGCCATGCACAAGTTCGGCCCGTTGTTCGGCGCAGCCTTCAACTATGTCGACCAGAACTGGTTCGGCGGCAAGCTGCCGTTCACCTTGCACGACACCAAGCCGGATTACGCCTGCCTCAAGCTCGCGGCCGATTCGAAAAAAATCGACTACCCGAAACCAGACGGCAAGCTCAGCTTCGACAAGCTCAGCTCGGTATTCCTCTCCAGCACCAACCATGAAGAGGAACAACCCTGCCACCTGAAGCTGACCGACCCGAACGTGCCGATCGCCAGCAACCTGCCACTGTACGACGAGCCGGCCCAACGCTACTGCCCGGCCGGCGTGTACGAAGTGGTCAGCCAGGAAGACGGCAGCAAGCGCTTCCAGATCAACGCGCAGAACTGCGTGCACTGCAAGACCTGCGACATCAAGGACCCGGCCCAGAACATCACCTGGGTTACCCCTGAAGGCGCCGGCGGGCCGAACTACCCGAACATGTAAGGCCATGCCCCTGCAGCAACAAAAGCCCCTGCCTCCGTGGAGTCAGGGGCTTTTTGTTGCCTGCTCGCATCAGGCTGTACGCACTTCCTCGAACAGTTCGGGGTGGCGATCCAGTAGCTTCAGCAGCTTTACCAGCGCCACGGGTGGCGTGGTCTTGCCATTTTCATAACGGGAGAACGCATTGACCCCGCCACCAAAAATTTCCCCCGCTTGCCGCTGATCGAGGTCGAACTTCCTGCGGATGGAGGCAATGAAAGAAGGGTCCACTACAGTTGCATTGACTTGGCGCTCGAATGCCGTCATCAGATCGCTGACACGCATGGCTTGATCATGGCTCAGCACGCACTCACCGCATGCGGAACAATAATCGCCACTTACGTCCGGGATCAGGGTCGTCTCTCCCTTGTAGCGATAAGGCATGCCCTGAGTGTCAGGTGCAAGCTCGGCACCCCCGCAAATTGGACATCTCATGATTACAACTCCTTGAAGGGCACGATAAGCACGTCGTTGACCACGGACACTTTCAGGTAAACGTAGCCAACCGCTGTAAACGGGCGGTACACGTCCTGCCAAACCCGGTGATCAATATGGCTGGTCATGCTTTTGTAGAAATCAGTGCGCTTCACGCTAGTGATTACCTCAAGCATGCCCGGAAAATCCATTCCTAGCGCCTTAGCATCTCTTAATGCAGTGCCCGTAGGGCTGACGCGCCTTGCCGCAGTCAGGGCTTTTATCCGCTCCAGCGGGCAATGAGGCGTTCTCTTTTCCATGAGAATTTAACCTTCCAGGTTAAATTTGGCTAATAGGTTATTCCAATAGCCCCCACCTGGAAGTCTGCCCCACCCCCCACCTGCCTCTAATGCCTCATTTGTCACCACACATGATTGGCATCCGCTCCGCCGCAAACGCCAAAGGCTCACGACGCCCGAAATACAGGGCCGTGAGCAGCCCCACCGCGCCCATGATCAGACAAAAGCCGACACACACCCACGGGCTCCACGGCATCAGAGCGATCAGCGCCAAGGGTGTGGTACTCGCCCACAGGGCATAGGCAATGTTGTAGGTGAAGGAGATGCCCGAAACCCGGATCTGCGCCGGGAACAGCCCGACCATCACCGACGGCACCACGCCCACCACGCCGCAGCACAGCCCCGCCAGCGCATAGGCCAGCCAGGTCGTGCCCCACTGCCCCACCAGGCTCGCATACAACGCCCCGATACCCAGCGGCAGCAGCAGGCTGTAGATCATCAGCGCACGCCAGGCGCCCAGGCGATCGACCAGCAGCCCGGCCAGCACACAGCCGATATTCAGGAACACGATACCTACGCTGCTCAAGGCAAAGGTGTGCGCAGCGGTCATGCCGAAGCGCTGCTGCATCACCGTCGGCGTGATCACCACCAACACCACCACTGCCGACGTCAGCACGCAGGTCAGCAGCGCTGCCGGGAGCAACGCCCCACGATGCTCGCCCAGCACCCGCCGCAGGGGGAACGCCACGGGTTGTTCCTTACGCTCGCGCAAGGCCATGAACACCGGTGTTTCACTTAGCCAGCGGCGCAACCACACGCCGATCACACCAAATACCCCCCCGAGCAGGAAGGGGTAACGCCAGGCGTAATCGAGAATTTCCTGCGCGGTAAACGCCTGGGCCAACAAGGTCGCGGTCAGCGCCCCCAGCAGGTAGCCAAAGGTCAACCCGGCTTGCAGGAAACCCAAGGCATAACCGCGCCGACCTTGCGGCGCGTGCTCGGCAACGAACGTCCAGGCGCTTGGCACCTCCCCGCCGACCGCAGCCCCCTGCAGAATGCGCAGTGCCAGCAAAATCAGTGGCGCCGCGTAGCCGATGTCGGCATAGGTTGGCATCACGCCGATCAGCAGGCACGGCAGGGCCATCATCAGGATGCTCAGGCTGAACACCCGCTTGCGCCCCAAGTGATCGGCGAAATGCGCCATGACGATGCCCCCCAGCGGCCGCGCCAGGTAGCCCGTCACGAATATCCCGAAGCTTTGCAGCAGGCGCAGCCATTCGGGCATTTCCGGCGGGAAGAACAACTTGCTCAGGGTCAGGGCGAAGAACACGAAGATGATGAAATCGTAGATTTCCAGCGCGCCACCCAGCGCCGCCAGGCCCAGGGTCCGGTGGTCGCCACGGCTGAACCGGGGCGGGCGAGCGGTATCGATGGCAGTCATGGCAGGGTCCGCAGATCGGCAAAGGGCAAGAGGATAGCAAATACCTGCCTTGCCCCGCCCGCCTTGGCGCTAGCGGCTGAACACCGTCTGCGCGAAGTTCACCCGCGGGCGCAGTGTGCTGGCCGGAGCTGCCACAGGCAGTGGCAGCTTGCCGACCAGCAGCGGCGCGTCGATGATCGCCATGAACGACTCGAGCGCCTCGTTATCCGGCGCCTGCGGCAGGCTCAGGCTGACGGACTGGCGTTCGGTCTGCGGCACGGCGGGCACTTTCAACTGCGAGGAGTGATAAAGCAGGGCATGCTGGATCTGCGTGCTGACCCGGCAGAAGCGCGCCAGGTCGACGCCAACATGGCTGGCCAGCTCGATGTTGCCCAACAGCAGGTGAAAGGGCTGCAAGGCGCACTGCACCAGGCGCTGCAGCTCCTCGAAGCTGTCCACGGGTGCAATCCGGTAATAGCCAAGGCCATTGAGCAGTTTCTCCAGCTGCAAACGCTGGCAAGGGTGCTCGTCGGCGATGAGGATGCGCAGGGTCTTGTTTGCCATTGTCGGACCTGGGCAGTAGGTGAAAAGGGACACTCCCTGACCATACTGCGCCAGTAACGGCAATCGCCAAAGCTATGCCTGGCTGGGGTCTCTCTTGATAGTTGTCGGGAAACCCGCAGAAATCAAGTGACGGGGTGACGGAATTTTCATCCGCCTTTCACCCGTTTTCAGGATTCCCACTCGCGCATGCGCACACGGCAGTGCTTCATGGCATTGACGATGTGCTTTTCAACCACACTGCGAGACACCCCCAGATGCTCGGCAATCTGCTGATGCGACAGGCCATCGAGCTTGCGCAGCAGGAAGCAGTCGCGACAAACCTTGCCCAGCTCATCCAGGGCGCGCTGCATCAGCGCCAGGCGCTGGTCGAGCTGCATGTCGTGGGTGAGTGCCGGGCTGTGCCAGCGCTCGTCGCTGTCGAGCACCTCCAGCGGTTCGGCCTGACGCACCTGGTGGCGCCGGTGACGATCGACCACCAGGTTGAGCGCTGTGCGGTAGAGAAAGGCACGCGGATGCTCGATCCGTTCGGCATCGGTACGTTCCAGTACCCGCAGATAGGCATCGTGCGCGACGTCTTCGGCAGCCTGACGACTGCCCAGGCGCGCGGAGAGGAAGCCCACCAGTTCGCGATAGTAATGTTCCACGACGTTACCTGAGGTCGTCCTGCCTGCCTTTGCCAGAAAGCCGTTTCGGGCAGCTACGCGGGACTGAGTGATGTCAACGTGCGATAGTACAAACTATAATTATTCTCAGCAACACGGCATCCTCCCCTCCGATCACGCTAAATCCGCACCGTCAGCCTTCGTCTAACTGGGACCTCAGTGCGCGCCGCTTTCTTGGCTGTGCGTGGCCATCACCCCTGGCTGGAAGTCTGCATGAGACGTTTACCCCACACCCGCCGTCGGATACTGCTCGGTGGCTTGGCCCTGCTAAGCCTGGGCAGCTTGCTGGCCTGGAAGACCCTGCCCTTCGGCGCGCAACCGTTCAGCACGGTCGCCGTCACCCGCACCGACATCGAAAGCAGCGTCACCGCCTTGGGCACCCTGCAGCCGCGGCGCTACGTCGACGTGGGTGCCCAGGCTTCCGGGCAGATCCATAAATTGCACGTCGAAGCCGGCGACCCGGTGCGCAAAGGCCAGTTGCTGGTCGAGATCGACCCCTCCACCCAGCAAGCCAGGCTCGACGCCGGGCGCTATTCGATCGACAACCTCAAGGCCCAACTGGCCGAGCAGCGCGCACAGTTTCAACTGGCCAAGCAGCAGCTCAAGCGTCAGCGCGACCTGGCCGCCGCCGGGGCAACCCGCGACGAAGACGTCCAGGCCGCCGATGCCCAACTCAAGGTGACCCAGGCACGCATCGAAATGTTCCAGGCGCAGATCCGCCAGGCCCAGGCCAACCTGCGCAGTGACGAGGCGGAGCTGGGCTATACGCGGATCTATGCGCCCATGGACGGCACCGTGGTGGCGGTCGATGCCCGTGAAGGCCAGACCCTCAACGCGCAACAGCAGACGCCGTTGATCCTGCGCATCGCCAAGCTTTCGCCCATGACCGTCTGGGCCCAGGTATCGGAAGCCGACATCGGCAAGGTCAAACCCGGCATGACCGCCTACTTCACCACCCTGGCCGGCGGCAAACGCCGCTGGACCAGCACGGTGCGGCAGATTCTGCCAATCCCGCCCAAGCCGCTGGACCAGACCAGCCAGGGCGGTGGCAGCCCGGCCAGCGCCGTCAATGGCACCACCGGCAGCCAAGTGGTGCAGTACACCGTGCTGCTGGACGTCGACAACCCGGACGGCGCCCTGATGGCCGAGATGACCACCCAGGTGTTCTTTGTCGCAGGCCAGGCCAGCCAGGTGCTGACCGTGCCACTTGCGGCGCTGGACGACAGCGAAGGCCTGCGCCTCGCCCGGGTACTCAACAGCAAAGGCGAAGTGGAACAGCGCCAGGTGCGTACCGGCCTGAGCGACCGCCTGCGGGTGCAGGTGCTCGACGGCCTCAGCGAAGGCGAACGCCTGGTCATCGGCGCCCCCAGCGTCAGCGGAGGTTGAATGACGACGCCCCTGATCGAACTGATCGACATCCGCAAGTCCTACGGCGGCGTCGATACCCCCAAGGTCGACATCCTCCAGGGCATCAGCCTGAGCATTCACCCTGGCGAATTCGTCGCCATCGTCGGCGCATCCGGTTCAGGCAAATCGACGCTGATGAACATCCTCGGCTGCCTCGACCGGCCAACCGCCGGCAGTTATCACTTTGCCGGCAAGGACGTGGCCGAGCTGGACAGCGACGAGCTGGCCTGGTTGCGCCGCGAAGCCTTTGGCTTCGTGTTCCAGGGCTACCACCTGATCCCCTCGGGCTCGGCGCAGGAGAACGTCGAGATGCCGGCCATTTACGCCGGCATCGCCGCCAGTGAGCGCCACGCGCGCGCAACCGCCCTGCTCACCCGCCTTGGCCTGGCAAGCCGCACCGGCAACCGCCCGCACCAGTTGTCCGGCGGCCAGCAACAACGGGTGTCAATTGCCCGGGCGCTGATGAACGGCGGCCACATCATCCTCGCCGACGAACCCACCGGCGCGCTCGACAGCCACAGCGGCACCGAAGTCATGGCGCTGCTCGACGAACTGGCCAGCCAGGGCCATGTAATCATCCTGATCACCCACGACCGCGAAGTGGCGGCGCGGGCGCAACGGGTCATCGAAATACGTGATGGCCTGATCATCAGCGATTCGGCCGCCGAGCATACCCCCGTCAACACCGACCAAGGGCTGCAGGCCGACGACCTGCGCCAGCGCCTGGACCGCGGCGCGACCCTGCGCGGGGCATGGAAAGGTGAACTGATCGAAGCCCTGCAGGCGGCCTGGCGGGTGATGTGGGTCAACCGCTTTCGCACCGCATTGACGCTGCTCGGCATTGTCATCGGGGTGGCCTCGGTGGTGGTCATGCTGGCCGTCGGCGAAGGCAGCAAGCGTCAGGTCATGGCGCAAATGGCGGCATTCGGCTCGAACATCCTCTACCTCAACGGCAAGCCGGCAACGCTTGGCGAGCAGGCCGGCACCATCACCCTCGACGACGTCGCCGCCATCGGCGAACTGCCCCAGGTCAAACACGTCATGCCTGTGATCGGCGAGAAGATGATGGTGCGCCACGGCAACAACAGCCAGCAGTTCTATGTCGGCGGCAACAACACCTGGTTCCCGGAGATCTTCAACTGGCCAGCGGTCGAGGGCGCCTTCTACACCGAGGCCGACGAAGCCAATGCGGCGGCCGTGGCAGTGATCGGCCAAAAGGTCCGGGAAAAGATGCTCGACCCCGGGCGCGACCCGTTGGGGCAGTACATCCTGATTGGCAACGTGCCGTTCCAGGTCGTCGGCATCCTCGCCGGCAAGGGCGCCAGTTCCGGCGACCAGGACAGCGACGGGCGCATCGCGGTGCCCTACTCCGCCGCGGCGATCCGCCTGTTTGGCCAGCGTGACCCGGACTACATCACCGTTGCCGCCCTCGACTCCACACGGGTCAACGAAGCCGAAGCGGCCATCGATCAGCTGCTGCGCCAGCGCCACCAAGGCCGTCAGGACTTCGAGCTGACCAACGATGCAGCATTGATCCAGGCCGAAGCACGCACGCAGAACAGCCTGTCGCTGATGCTGGGGGCGATCGCCGCAATTTCACTGCTGGTGGGTGGCATCGGAGTGATGAACATCATGCTCATGACCGTGCGCGAACGCACCCGTGAAATTGGCATCCGCATGGCCACCGGCGCGCGTCAGCGCGACATCCTGCGGCAGTTTCTGAGCGAGGCCGTGATGCTGTCGATGGTGGGCGGCATTGCCGGCATCGTCCTGGCCCTGGCCATTGGCGGCGGCCTGATGCTGGCCGAGATCGCCGTGGCCTTTGCCCTGCCTGCCATATTCGGCGCGTTCGCCTGCGCTGTCGTCACCGGCATCGTGTTCGGCTTCATGCCGGCCCGCAAGGCCGCCCGACTCGACCCGGTCAAAGCCCTTACCAGCGAATAACCCATGACTCTGCCAAGCCGTATCAGCCTGTTGACCTTGTGCCTGAGCCTCGCCGCTTGCAGCACGCCCCCTACTCCCGAAAGCGGCATCACTGCACCGCAAGCCTGGCAAGGCGAGGTCGAGCCGTCATCTGCCCAACTGCCGTCAGCACAATGGTGGCGTGCATTCGCCAGTAGCGAGCTGGACCGCCTGGTCGAGCGCGCCCGGCTCAACGCCCACGACCTGGCGGCTGCCACGGCACGGGTGCGCCAAGCCCAGGCCCAGGCTGTTATCGCTGGCGCGCCGTTGCTGCCCGAACTGAACCTGGGCCTGGATGGCAGCCGCCAACGCCTGTTGCATGGCAAAGGCAACGACCAGCTGGACGTCAGCAGCAACGAGCGCACCAGTACCTCCTTCGACCTGAAACTCAGTGCCAGCTACGAGATCGATTTCTGGGGCGGCCTGCGCGCCGCCCGCACCAGCGCGATGCACAGCCTCGACGCCAGCCGCTTCGATCGGCAAACCGTCGAACTGACCCTGGTCAGCGCCGTGGCCGACAGCTATCTGCAAGGCCTTGCCCTGGCAGAACAGTTGAACATCGCCCGGCTCAACCTGCGCAATGCGCGTGATGTACTGGGCCTGGTCGAAGCCCGCCAGCGCGCAGGTTCGGCCACGCGCCTGGAGCTGGCCCAGCAGCGCAGCCTGGTGGCCGCCCAGGAGCGACAGGTGCCGTTGCTTGAACAGAAATGGCAAGACAGCCAGGTCACCTTGGCCACGCTGCTGGGCGACCCGGTCCAGGCCCTGCCGCCCAGCCGTGAAGCGATCGATGCCCTGCAGTGGCCAGCCATTGGCAGTGGCATCCCCAGCGAGCTGCTAAGCCGTCGCCCGGACATCGCCGCAGCCGAAGCACGGCTGGCAGCGGCAAGCGCCGACGTACAGGTGGCCAGGGCCGCCATGCTGCCGAAGCTGACCCTGGGGGCCAATCTGGGCAGCGGCGCCAATACCTTTGCGCGTGTCTTCGACAGCTCGTTCTACACCCTCACTGCGGGGCTGGTCGCGCCGGTCTTCAACAACGGCCGGTTAAGGGCCTCGCGCGACCTGGCGGAAGCCGAACAGGTCGAACTGTTGGAGACTTACCGGGGCAGCATCCTGGCGGGTTTCGCCGATGTCGAAAAAGCGCTCAACGCTATTCATGGCGTGGACCGCCAGCGCCAGTGGCAGGACGAGGAGGTGCAGCAGGCGCGCCTGGCTTTTGACCTGGCCCAGCAGCGTTATGGTGCAGGCGCCGAGACCCTGCTCAGCGTGCTGGAAACCCAGCGCACGTTGTACCTGGCGCAAGATCAGCAGGCGCAGTTACGGCTGGCACGGTTGCAAGGGAGTGTGGCGCTGTACAAGGCGTTGGGGGGTGGGTGGAAGGTTGGGCAGTAGCTGGGCGTAGGGCGCTACAAAATTACCGCCTACGCCCCGAGGCTACCCCCAACCGATATCAACGCCCCCGCACGCCCACCTTCAGATTCCGCGCATACCAAGGCCGCTGTGGCACCTTGGGCCGCAACGTGCCAAACAGGTCCTCATCACTATAGATAATGCGCAAGGCCAGCTTCATCGTTTCCGGGTCCATCTCCACACTGCGCCCCGGCCGCAACCCCGGCACCGTAGAGCACCCGTGCGTATCAGGCCCCAACCAAGGGTCGGCCACTTCAACCCAGCGCCCTGGCGCAAACCAAGGCACACCATTGATCTCAAGGCGCCGCACCTCACCGGGGTGAACCCGCTCATGGGCCCGAAACCAGTCCTCGATGCGGTCGTCGATCCAGCCATGAAACTGCCAGAACACCGGGTTCACGTGGGATGAAAACGGGTCGCCAAGAAAGTCGTTCTCCGCCGCGAACCAGCGCAAGGCGAAATCGTCAGGCGTGCGCGCCGTCGGCACCGGCATGCCGTTGCCAGGGTCACGCGGCACCGAAGCCCAACGCATGTGCAGCCAGTCATGCAGGCCCAGCTCCACTTCCGAACCGAACTGGCCCAAGGTCAACGTGCTCAGGTATTCAGGGTCACTGTAACGCGACTCCCAGACCTGGAAGTTGCCATGGTAGGTATCCGGGCTCTTGATGTCGCGCACCCACTGGGTGTATTGCGCGTCGCCGCTCGCCAGCCAGGTGGGCGGCAAGGCATTGCCGTCGTGGTTGTCGAAATAGCGGGCGAAGCCTGCGCGGTCGCGCTCAAGCTCCGGCTGTGGCTGCGGAAACCGCGCCCATGAAGGCAGGTCCTGCAAGGCTCGCGCGCTGCCGAGCATATGCCGGTGCATGAAAAAGAAGTCTTCGCCCGAGCCGTTGCGGTCCTTGTGCCGGCCACGCGCGTCACGCTCCCGCTCACGCGGCCCCGGCTGCCAGCCCAAGCCGCGCAGGGCGGCATGTTTGTCCTTGTCCAGCTTGTGCCATTTGTCACGCGAGGCATGCCACAACTGGTGAAACAGACGGTGCTCCGGGGTGATCAGCCAGGCCAGCAACTGCGGGCTCAGTGGCGTGCGCTCACGCGCCTCGGGGAAGGTGTGCTTGAGCGCCAGAAAGTGGTTGTCCTGCACTGGCAACGCCAGCGCACGGTCCAGTTGCGCAATGCGCCCATTGAGGGTCGCTGGCCCGGCATTGCCGAAGCGGCCCCAGACCTCGTCGATGACGATATGGCATTCATAGCGGGCCTGCGTTTCACCTGGCTGGGTCGAGAACAAGCGCCAGCGCAAGGTGCCTGGTTTGTCTGCCAGCAGGTCGCCCACCACCCGGTAGCGCGGCTGTTCATCACTGCGCAGACGCTCGGGGGTGTCCAGATAACCACGCAGCGCCCGCCCACTGGGTGCAACATCCAGGAACAACTCCAGTTCGCCGTCAGGCAAGCCTTGCAGGCCCGCGTCCTTACCCTGCAAGGTCCAGCGCCAGATCCCGCGCAAGGTGTCACCCAACTGCTGCAACGGTGTATCGGCCAGTTCGACGACCGCCTCGCCGGGGGTTTCCGGGAACGCTTCGGCGGCCCATTGGCGCTGGGCATACCACGCACCGGGCACCACCGCGCCCGTCAATGCCACACCGGCGATGAACCCACGTCGAGAAATCGTCATTGCAACTACCTGTGCATTGATTGCGGCCATGGAGCACGGCCCGTCCAAGGCTAGAACGTTGTACACAGCGCAAAATTTACCGTTGCTGGCGCAGACGAGCCGCCGTGGCTGGCTAAATTTCCACACGGCAGGCTCGTTCACTCCAGGTAGCGGCGGCCACTGTGCCCATCCCTCGACGGTGAACCTACTGAGACCAAGATGACGACTCCACGCTGGAAGAAAGCCCTGTTTATCAGCCTGGCCGCGGCCGTGACCGCAGGTGCCGGTTTTGCCGCCTGGCACTACTTCAAAACGCCGGCAGGCTACTCCAGAGAAGTGGTGCGCCAGGCCAACGACCTGCAGGAACGCATCATCTCGTTCGACAGCCATGTCACCCTGCCGCTGACCTTCGGCACCGAAGGCAGCGAGGCTGACAAAGACGGCAACGGCCGCTTCGACCTCGCCAAGGCCGCCCGCGGGCGGTTGTCCGGCGCCGCACTGACCATCTTCGCCTGGCCCGAATCCTGGACCGGCGACGATGGCCCGCACCGGCCGACCGCAGGCTTCGTCGAAGCCGCGCGCCACACCCAGGAAGTGCGCTACAACGCCATCGACGCCATGGTCCGCGACTTCCCCGAGCAGGTCGGTATCGCCTACACCCCACAAGACATGCGGCGCCTGCATGGCGAGGGCAAGTTCGCAGTGTTCCTCAGCATGCTCAATGCCTATGCCCTGGGCGACGACATTGATCAGCTGGACCGCTGGGCCGCACGCGGCGTGCGCATGTTCGGCTTCAGCTATGTGGGCAACAACAGCTGGGCCGACTCTTCGCGCCCGCTGCCGTTCTTCAATGACACCGCCGATGCCCTGGACGGCCTTTCGCCGGTCGGCAAACGTGCCGTGCAGCGGCTCAACGACCTGGGCGTGATCATCGATGTGTCGCAGATGTCGAGCAAGGCGCTGGCCCAGGCCATCAGCCTCAGCCGCGCGCCCGTGGTGGCTTCGCATTCGGCCCCGCGGGCCATGGTCGATATCGCCCGTAACCTGTCCGACAAGGAGATGCAACTGATCAAGGACAGCGGTGGCGTGATCCAGCTGGTGGCGTTTTCAACCTATCTCAAGCCGCTGAGCCCCAAGACCCAGGGCAAACTCAACGACCTGCGCGCCCGCTACGACCTGCCGCCACTGGCCAACCTCAACTACGCGTTGATGCCGGGCGACCCGGTCATCGCCGGCTGGCCCGAACAGAAAGTGGGCCAGTACGCCAACGCGCTATACGGGATCCTCGACGAAGAACCACCGGCCACGCTCAAGGACTTTGGCGACGCCATCGACTACACGGTGCGCAAGGTCGGCATCGACCATGTAGGCCTGAGCTCGGACTTCAACGAAGGCGGCGGCATCGACGGCTGGCACGACGCCAGCGAAGCGCGCAACGTGACCGCCGAGCTGATCAGCCGCGGTTATTCCGAGGCCGATATCGCCAAGCTCTGGGGCGGCAACTTCCTGCGCGTGTGGGAACAGGTGCAGCACGCCGCACAACCCGCCACCACCTCGTCCCGATAAGCCTGCGAGTGCCTTCATGAACCATCGCCGTACCTTTCTCAAGCAGGCAGGCCTCCTGGCCGCCGCCCTGCCCTTGGCCAGCCAGTGGCTGCCGGGCGCACACGCCGCCTCGCCAGCTGCAGGTGGCGACGCCTGGGCAGGCTTTCGCAGCCTGTTCGAGCTGGACCCGGAGTACGCGCACTTCGCCAACTTCCTGATCACCTCACACCCAAAGCCCGTGCGCGAAGCCATCGAAGCCCTGCGCGCGAGCTTCGACCGGCACCCGGCACGCATGGTCGACTGGGACAGCCAGTCGGAGTGGAAGCACGAAGCCGCCGTGCGCGAGTGGGCGGGCCGCTACCTGGAAGTGAACCCTCGGCAGATCGCCCTGACCGGCAGCACCACAGAAGGCCTGGGCCTGATCTATGGCGGCCTGAAGCTTGCGCCGGGGCAGGAGATCCTCACCACCGTGCACGAGCATTCGGCGGCGCGCCATACCCTTGGCTTTCGCACCGCGCGCGATGGCACGCCGGTGCGCAGGTTGCGCCTGTTCGAAAACCCCGCGTTGATCAGCACTGACCAGGTACTGGGCACCCTCGCTGCGGCCATCAGCCCCAAGACCCGCGTGCTGGGCATGACCTGGGTGCATTCGGGCAGCGGTGTGAAGCTGCCTGTCGGCGAGATCGGCGCACTGGTGCGCGAGGTCAATCGGCAGCGCGACGAGCGCGATCAAATTATCTATGTGATCGACGGCGTGCATGGCTTCGGCGTCGAGGACATGCGCTTTGCCGACCTGAACTGCGACTACTTCATCGCTGGCACCCACAAGTGGATGTTCGGGCCACGCGGCACCGGGATCATCTGCGCGGCCTCCACCGAGCTCAAGCACCTGAACCCGACCATCGCCACGTTTTCCGAGAATGAAGACTTCGCCACCGTGATGACCCCCGGCGGCTACCATGCCTTCGAGCACCGCTGGGCGCTGGGCAAGGCGTTCGAACTGCACCTGCAGCAGGGTAAGGCGAAGGTCCAGGCGCGTATTCATGGGCTCAACGACTACCTGAAGCAACGCCTTGAGGCGCTTGAGGCGGTCGAGCTGGTGACGCCCCGTAGTGCTCATTACTCGGCAGGTTTCACCTTCTTCAGGGTCAAGGGTCAGGAGGCAGATGACGTGGCTGGGCACCTGAACAGCCAGCGCATTGTCGTCGATGCCGTGTCGCGTGATGCCGGGCCGGTGGTGCGTACCGCGCCTGGGTTGCTCAATACAGAAGCCGAGATCGACCGGCTAGTCGATGTGCTGGGACGGCGGGTGCGCTGAGCTGCAGGAAGGGGCGCAAAGCGCCCCCGGCAATCTCAAGCCTTATCCCCAACCCCCTCCAGCCAACGCCCCACATCCTGGTAGATATCGCCCACCTGCCCAACAATCCCCGACATGCGCAAAAAGTCATGGGTCAGCCCCTCGACCCGGGCAAACGTCACCTCGGTCCCGCCCGCCACCAACCAATCACGGTAGGCAATCCCTTCGTCATGCAACGGATCGTACTCGGCGACGAACAGATAAGCCGGCGCCAACGGCGCGCGCAGCGTCGACAGCAAGGGCGACACGCGCCAGTCCAGGCGCTGCTCTGGCTGCGGCGCATAGTGCTGGTAGAACCACTCCAGGGTAGGCGTTTCCAGCAGGTAGCCCTCGGCATGTTGGCGATGGGACTCGCGCTGGCAGGAAATATCGGTCACCGGGTAGAACAGCAACTGTGCCAGCGGCTTGAACGCCAACGCCTCAGGCTGTTCGACCGCGGTGATGGCCAGTACCGCAGCCAGGCTGGCGCCGACGCTGTCCCCCGCCAGCACCACTCGGCGAGTGTCCAGCCCCAGCGCTGGCGCCTGTTCGGCCAGCCAGTTGGCGGCATCCAGCACATCGTGCAGCGCCACCGGAAACGGCTGTTCCGGTGCCAGTCGGTAGTCCGCCGCCAGCACTGCGAACGCGCCCATGGCTGCCAGACGGCGGCACACCGAATCATGCGAGTCGAGGCTGCCTACAACGTAGCCGCCACCGTGCAGGTAGAAAATAACCGGCTGCAAAGCACCGCCCGCGTCGTCCGCGCGGTACAGCCGTGCTGGCAGGCTGGCGCCATCACGCGCCGGGACGTTCAGCTCGCTCACCTGCAGGCTGCCGGGCGGGCTGGGGTCGAGCACTTGCGAGCTGCCCTCGAACTCCGCCCGGGCCTGGGCCACGTCCATCGCGTGCATGGGCAGGCTTCTGCCCGTCAACCGGCCAAATTCGACCAGCTCCAGAAAACCCGCCAGATCAGGGTGCAATGCCATGTTGGATCCTTGCTTGAACAATGTGACTCGGCTATCCCTACGGAACGTAGAAGGCCCCGCGAAAATTAGCGGCAGGCACGGCTAAATCGACGACGGACACACTCGTTATCCCTTCACAACGAAACCCCGTCAGAGGCTAACCGTGGACCTTCAGAGCATCCTCAGCAAACTGTTCGCCAACGCCCATGCCGTCGGCATCGAAGGCGTGTTCCAGTTCGTCTTCGGCCAGGACCGGGCCTTCTGGTCGGAAGTGCGCGACACCAGCCGCACGGGCGCGGGCCGGCACAGCACCCCGGATGTCACCATCGAAGTGGCCGAGCGCGACTTCCTCGGCATCATGGGCGGCACGGCCAATGTCGAGGAACTGTTCGCCAGCGCACGCCTGAAAATCACCGGCAACATGGGCCTGGCTACCTTGCTGCCGCAGATCATCAACAACGCCCGCAAAGGTGCGGCGCCGGCCAAGGTGGCAATGAACCAGCGCTACCCCACGCCGGCACGCCTCAGCGAACGGGTTTCGGCGGCGCTGCCAGTGCAGCGCGAGGTGCTGCGCATAGCCCGGGCCGACATGCCGCTGTCGCGCTTTCAAAGCGAGTTTCTGCTGCATGGCACCCCTGTGGTACTCGGCGACGCCCTGCAGGACTGGCCACTGTTCAGCATGGGCCGCGAGGCTTCGCTCGAGCATTTCGCCGAGCTGCAGGGCATTACCCGGCATGGTGACTACGTCAAGAAAACCTTCTCCACCGACCGCGACTTCCGCTCGACCTCCATGGCCGACTTCATCGCTTCGCTGGACAAACCGGCCAAGCCTGGCGAGACACCGGCCTACATGGGCAACAACATCGTCCCGGAAAAACTCCTGACACTGATCCGCTTTCCGGATTACTTCGAGCGCCAGCGCTTCATCTCGCCCCGTATCTGGATCGGCCCCAAGGGCACCCTGACGCCCCTGCATCGCGACGACACCGACAACCTGTTCGCCCAGGTCTGGGGCCAGAAGTCGTTCATCCTCGCCGCACCTCACCATCGGGCAGCGCTGGGCACCTGGTCGACCAGCCCCAAAGGGGGCCTGGACGGCTGTGACTTCAACCCCGACGCGCCAGACTACCAACGCTTCCCGGCGGCGCGCGAGGTGCCCTTCCTGCGCGTGGTGCTGCAGGCCGGTGACCTGTTGTTCCTGCCAGAAGGCTGGTTCCATCAGGTGGAGTCGGTGTCCACCTCGTTGTCGGTGAACTTCTGGGTGAACTCCGGGCGCGGCTGGTAGCCGCCCTTGCGGGGGTTACTTTGCGGTGGCGTCGGCTCGCTTCTAGAGAAACCCGCTTGCAAGAGTACGCCCGCATGGCCACCCCCACCCGCCTGCCCTTTCACGCTGCAGGGTGTCAACGGCCCCACCTTGGCCGGGGCCGCAACGCGGCCCCGGCATGTGTCAGACCGCTGCTTTCAGGGCCTCGGCAAACCGCTGCGCCACCTCGTCGATCTGCTCGCCACTGATAATCAGCGGTGGCAGGAAGCGCACCACTGCACCGTGGCGCCCACCCAACTCCAGGATCAGGCCACGCTTGAGGCATTCACGCTGAACCTTGGGCGCCAACGCGCGGTTGGCCACAGGGTGCCCCAGGGCATCGCGTAGGCCGTGCGGGTCGACCAGCTCTACCCCGAGCATCAGCCCACGGCCCCGGATATCGCCCAACTGCGGATAATCCCGCTGCAGGTGCAGCAAGTGCTGGCGCAGGCGCTGGCCCATGGCCTCGGCGTGCTCGGCCAGGCGATGTTCGACCAGGTAATGGATCACCGCCGAGCCTGCGGCCATGGCCATCTGGTTGCCACGGAAGGTGCCGGCATGGGCGCCTGGCTTCCAGGTGTCCAGCCAGTCGCGGTACACCACCACCGCCAGCGGCAGGCTGCCGCCGATGGCCTTGGACAAGGTCACCACGTCCGGCACGATACCGGCGTGCTCGAAGGCGAACATCCGCCCGGTGCGGGCGAAGCCACTCTGGATCTCGTCGACGATCAGCGCCACGCCGGCTTGCTCGGTGATCCGTCGCACGCCCTTGAGCCACGCGATATCGGCGGGCACCACGCCACCTTCGCCCTGCACCACTTCGAGGATCACCGCTGCCGGCAGAGGCACGCCGCTTTCAGGGTCGAGCAGCAGGTTCTCCAGGTAATGCAGGTTGGCCTTGACCCCGGCTTCGCCCCCCAGGCCGAACGGGCAACGGTAGTCGTAGGGGTACGGCATGAACTGCACCCCGTTGCCCAGCAGGGCACCCAGCGGCTGTTTCGGCCCGTGGCTGCCCATCAGGCTCAGCGCGCCCTGGCTCATGCCATGGTAGGCGCCCTGGAAGGCCAGCACGGTGCTGCGGCCGGTGGCGCCACGCACCAGTTTGAGCGCCGCTTCAACAGCATCGGTGCCGGTCGGGCCGCAGAACTGCACCTTGGCTTCCCGGCGCAGCGCCTCGGGCAGTACGCCGAACAGGTCCTGGACAAAGCGGTCCTTGACCGGCGTGGTCAGGTCGAGGGTGTGCAGCGGCAGTTCGTCGGCCAGCACTTGCTGGATCGCCTCGATTACCACCGGGTGGTTATGGCCCAGGGCCAAAGTGCCGGCGCCGGCCAGGCAGTCGATGAACTGGCGGCCTTCGACATCCTCGACATGGATGCCACGGGCGCGCTTGAGCGCCAGTGGAATGCGCCGTGGGTAGCTGCGGGCGTTGGATTCCTGTTGCTGCTGGCGTTGCAGCAGCGGCGAATCGGTGAACTCGTACAGGGGTTGCGGCGCACTGGCCGGCAAGACCTGGGCAAGGCGGGTAGCGGTCGACATGGTAGATCCTCGCAAGCAAGCGAAAGTGCCCCGCCACGCCCCTGTAAGCAGATGTGTGCGGGTAGTTGTCGCTTGGGAAACGCTTAAGCGCCGGGAGGATTTAGCGGTTGCTGCGGGATTTTTGTACAGGGTTGTGATGCCTGGGCATTGTATCTGGTTCACCAAGCCAGGAAAATCAACGACCCGGGCGCGCCGGCACCTGCAACAGCACACGCAAGCCATCGCTGCGGCTGTCGAAACGCAAGCTACCGGCGCAACGCTGGACAATCGCCTGGACGATCGCCAAGCCCAGCCCACACCCGCCACTCTGGCCATTGCGCCAGAACCGCTCGGTCAGGTGCTGCAAGTCGTCGTCGGCAATCCCCGGCCCGTGGTCACGCACCATGAAGCCCACCTGGCCATCAGCCATCTGCACTTCCAGCTCCACCGCGCTTTCGCCACCGTGGCGCAAGGCGTTGTCCAGCAGGTTGCGCAAGGCCGCGACCGCCAGCGGCGCGGGCATGCCCAGGTAGATCTGCGTGGCCTGCTCGGGCAGGCGCAGCACGATCCGCCGGTTGTCGCCGCCACCGGCATCCTGCACCGCCTGCCGGGCGACCTGCTCGGCGCTGCACTGCACGCCATCCTCGAACGACAGGCTGCCCTCGACACGCGCCAGCATCAGCAGTTGCTCGAGCGTGCGGTGCATGCGGTCGGCACCTTCTTCGGCATGCTCCAGCGCCTGCTCGCGCACCGCGCCATCGGTCATGCGCGCCACCTGCAGGTGGGTCTTGATCGCCGTCAGCGGGCTGCGCAATTCATGCGCGGCGTCATCGGTCAGGCGCCGCTCGCGTTCGAGGGTCTGGGCAATGCGCAGGAACAACTGGTTCTGGGTTTCCAGCAGCGGTTGCAGCTCGCTGGGCATGCCGGCCACCTGCAACGGCTCGACACTGTCGGCACGCCGCCGACGCAGGGCGTCGCGCATTCTATTGAGCGGCTCCAGGCCCTTGCCCAGGCCGATCCACAACAGGCCGAGGCTGCCGAGCAACGCCATCAGCACCGGTGCCGAGGCTGCCAGCAGGATCGACTGGTTCAGGGCCTCGCGCTCCATGTGGCGGTCGGCGGTGGTGATGCGCACATCACCGTGGTTGTAGGTAAACGTACGCCACAACGCATCGTCGATGGTCTGGTCACGGAAGCCGCTGCGCTGATCATCCATGGCCCCGTCATGCTTGTGGTTGCTGGCCAGGATCTCGCCCCGCAGTGAACTCACCTGGCAGGCCATGCCGTCCGGCACGCTGAACTGGTCGGCGGAAAAATGCGCATCCTCGCCCTTGGCCGCCAAGGGTTGCGGCAACTGGTCGATCAGCCCGGCAACCATGCGCGCCGAAGCCACCAAGCGCTGGTCGAGGGAAAACATCATCTGCTGGCGCAGGTCGCGCAGCATCCATGCGGCAGCCAGCACCCAGATGATCACGAAGGCACTGCCCAGGATCAGGCTCAGGCGTACCCGCAGGCTCATGGCACGACCTCCTTCGGTGCCTGCGCAGGGCCAAGCCGGTAGCCCAGGCCACGCACGGTTTCGACGATGCTGTTACCGAGCTTGCGGCGCAAATGGTGAATATGCACATTGAGGGCGTTACTCTCGACCTCGTCACTGAAGCCGTACACGCAATCTTTCAACTGTTCGCTGGACAGCACCCGCCCTGGGTTCTGCAGCAGGGCCTGGAGCAGCGCCTGCTCACGGCGGGAAAGGTCGACCGGCTGGCCGGCCAGGGTCGCTTCGCAGCTGCTGGGGTCATAACGCAGCGGGCCGTGCTCGATGGCATTCACCGCCCGCCCGGCCACACGGCGCAGCAAGGTGTGCAGGCGCGCCGCCAGCTCCCGCAGGTCGAACGGCTTGAGCAGGTAGTCGTCGGCGCCGGCCTGCAGGCCATCGACCCGGTCGGTGACCGCATCGCGTGCCGTGAGCACCAGCACCGGCAGGCTCTCGCCCTGCTGACGCAGGCGCCGCAGCAGCTTGAGGCCGTCTTCATCGGGCAGGCCGAGGTCGAGGATCATCACATCGAACTGCGCCGCCTGGAGCATCGCCCGTGCACCCGCAGCATTGGCGACCCGGTCCACGGTCAAGCCCTGGGCGGTGAGGCCGGCGCAGATGCCGCTGGCGATCAGGTCATCGTCCTCGCAGAGCAGAACGTGCATGGTGGAGCTCCGGGTTAGGTGAGGCAGATACTGCACCACGGGTGGATTAAGTGAAGATTATGGACCTGGCGCGTGCGTTTGGGGGGATGTAGGACCGGGTTAACCTTGGGTTAATCGACCCAGGCCAGCATGGCCCACTTCAACGTACTGCCAAGGCGAAGACATGCGTGCCCTCTTTCTGTTCCTGACACTGCTGCTGGCCGGCCCCCTGCAAGCCAATCCGTTCGACGTCAAACCCGACTTCCTGCCGGTCAACCAGGCCTTTGTGCTGAGCCATGACCGCCAGGCCGATGGCCAGATGCGTCTGTTCTTCCAGATCAAGCAAGGCTACTACCTCTACCAGAAGCGCCTGAAGTTCGACGGCCTGCCCGCCGAGCAGCAGCCGCAGTTGCCGCCGGCACTCAACCACCATGACGAATTCTTCGGCGACAGTGCGGTGTACCGCGACCAGCTCGAACTGCTGATCCCTGCCAACGCAAAAGGCCAGTTGCACCTGGGCTGGCAGGGCTGTGCCGACGCCGGCCTGTGCTACCCGCCGCAGACCACCGCCATCGACCTGGGTGGCAGCGTGGCCCCTGCCGCCGATCAGGCCAGCGACCAGGCCCTGGCCAGCAACCTGCAGCAGGGCAACCTGGCGTGGGGCCTGCTGGCCTTCTTCGGCCTTGGCCTGCTGCTGGCCTTCACCCCCTGCTCGCTGCCGATGCTGCCGATTCTCGCCGGGCTGGTGCTCGGCAATGGCGCCAGCGCCCGACGCGGCTGGTTGCTGGCCGGGGTGTACGTGCTGAGCATGGCCTTGGTATATGCCGCCCTGGGCGTGGTGGCGGCGCTGCTCGGCGCCAGCCTGCAGGCCTGGTTGCAGCAACCCTGGCTGCTGGGCAGCCTGGCGGCATTGTTCGTGGTGCTGGCGCTGCCGATGTTCGGCGCCTTCGAGTTGCAACTGCCCGCCGCCCTGCGCGACCGTCTCGACCGCGCCGGGCAAGGTACCCGTGGCGGCAACCTGTACGGTGCCGCGCTGCTCGGGGCGCTCTCCGGCCTGCTGCTCGGCCCGTGCATGACCGCACCGCTGGCCGGGGCGCTGCTGTACATCGCCCAGAGCGGCGACGTGCTGCAGGGCGCGCTGGTGCTGTTCAGCCTTGGCCTGGGGATGGGCGTGCCGCTGCTGTTGCTGGTCACGCTGGGCAATCGCTACCTGCCGCGCCCAGGTGCGTGGATGAACCTGGTCAAGGGCGTGTTCGGCTTCGTGTTCCTGGCCATGGCCCTGTATACCCTGCGCAGCCTGCTGCCACAGGCCCTGCTGCTGGCCCTGAGCGGCGCCTGGCTGATCGCCTTGGCCTGGGCCGCGTGGCCGGCCCTGCAGCGTATGCCTGCGCTGCGCGCGCTGCCTTTGCTGGGCGCGCTGTGGGGCGGGCTGTTGCTGGTCGGTGCAGCGGCCGGGGGCGATGACCTCTGGCAACCCTTGCGGCCGTTCGCCGGGGGTAGCGGGCCTGCGGCGGTGCAACCGGCAGAGGATGCATTCGTGACCGTCAGCCGCCCCGAAGACCTGCAACGAGAGCTGGACGCCGCCAAGGCCCGTGGCCAATGGGTGATGCTCGACTACTATGCCGACTGGTGCGTGTCGTGCAAGGTCATGGAAAAAAAGGTCTTCGCCCGTGCCGACGTACACGCCAGCCTGGCGGGCGTGCACCTGCTGCGCCTGGACGTCACTGCCAACACCCCGGCCAGCCAGGCACTGCTGCAACGCTACCAGGTACCCGGCCCGCCCAGCATCATCTGGGTCGGCCCGGAAGGCGACGAACGCCGTGCGCGACGCATCACCGGTGAAGTGGATGCTGCCGCGTTCCTGCAACACTGGACCCAGACCAGGAGCCAAGGCTGATGCTGACCGTAACCCTCGGGCCATTGACCATGGCCCTCAACCACCTGCTGATGCTCACTGCCCTGGTGATCGCCAGTGTGGTCGGCTGGTGGGTCGCCCGCCGCGGCGGCGAAAGCCCGGAGTCGGCACTCTTCAACCTGTTTCTGATTGGCGTGCTGTGCGCGCGCCTGGGCTTCGTCGTAGCCTACTGGCCGATGTACCGCGATGACCTGGTGCAAGTCATCGACATCCGCGACGGCGGCTTCCTGTTCTGGTCCGGCCTTGCCGGCATCGTGCTCGGTGCGCTCTGGCAAGGCTGGCGACACCCGGGCCTGCGCCGTCCTCTGGGTTGGGCCTTGTTCAGCGGTGCGCTGTTCTGGGGCCTCAGCAGCCTGGGCGGCCACCTGTACAGCAAAGGCACCGAGCTGCCTGAGCTGAGCCTGCGCAACGCCGGCGGGCAGCCCGTGGCGCTGCACAGCTATCGTGGCAAGCCACTGGTCATCAACATCTGGGCCACCTGGTGCCCGCCCTGCCGGCGCGAAATGCCGGTGCTGCAACAGGCCCAAGGTGACTACCCCCACGTAACCTTCCTCTTCGTCAACCAGGGTGAGACGCCCGAGAACGTCAGCACTTTCCTCGCCACCACCGGCCTGAGCCTGACCCACGTGCTGTTCGACGGCGCCGGCCAACTGGCCCAGCGGGTCGGCTCGATGGCCCTGCCTACCACGCTGTTCTACGACAGTAACGGGCGGCTGATCGGCAGCCACCTAGGCGAGCTGTCACGGGCCAGCCTGCGCCACGCCCTGGAACCTTTCGACCGGGCCGCCGCGCCCACCCCTGCCGCACAAGGAAACTGACATGCGATTGACTGCACTGCTGCCCCTGTCCCTGGCCCTGCTGGCCACCCCGCCGCTGCACGCCGAAGAAGCGCTGCCCAAGGCGATCCAGCAACTGCAAGCCAAGGGCGCCGCGATCAAGGGCAGCTTCGATGCCCCCGATGGCCTGCGCGGTTATGCCGCCGAGTACCAGAACAACGGCATCGCCCTGTACCTGACACCTGACGGCAAGCATGTGCTGGTCGGCAGCCTGTTCGACGAACAAGGCCAGGACCTCAGCGCCGCTCCGTTGGACAAGCTGGTCTACGGGCCGATGAGCAAGGCCATCTGGGCGAAGATGGAAAAAACCGCCTGGATCGCCGATGGCAAGGCCGATGCGCCGCGCATCGTCTACCTGTTCAGCGACCCCAACTGCCCGTACTGCAATATGTTCTGGCAGCAGGCGCGGCCATGGGTGGAATCGGGCAAGGTGCAATTGCGCCATATCATGGTCGGCATCATTCGCGAGGACAGCCCGGGCAAGTCGGCGGCGTTGCTGGCGGCCAAGGACCCGGCCAAGGCGCTGGCACAGCACGAGAAGGCCGGCAAGGCCAGTTCGCTCAAGGCGCTGGAGAAGGTGCCAGAGGCGGTGCAGAAGCAGCTGGAAGGGAACATGGCGTTGATGGAGGAAATGGGGTTGCAAGCAACCCCGGCGATCTTCTATCAGGATGAGCAGGGCAACCTGCAGAGCCAGCAAGGGGCGCCGCGCCCGGAGATGCTTGGGAAGATTCTCGGGAAGCGGTAGTGCATGCCGTGGGTATAAGGTGGCGGCGCAGATCGAGCGCCGCGCGGGCGGCGCTCGATCTGCGCCGCCCAACAAAACTCACGGCCTACCCAAAACCCCTACAACCCCTCCAGCTCCGCCATCAGGTCACTAAGCCGGTCAACCTTGTCATCATCCAGCGCACTGCCCTGCAGCCCCTGCACGTACACCGCCAACTCCGCCACGGTGCTGCACTCGAACATCGCCCGCAGCGGCACATTGAGCTGCAATTGCTTCTGCACCCGCGAGGCAATCTGCGTCGCCAGCAATGAATGCCCACCCAACTCGAAGAAGTTGTCGTGCACCCCCACCCGTTCGGCCTTGAGCACGTCGGCCCAGATGCCTGCCAGCACCGTTTCCAGCTCGTCACGCGGCGCCTCATAGGCCTGGCTGTGCTGGCCACCGATGTCAATGGCCGGCAGCGCCTTGCGGTCGAGCTTGCCGTTTGCGTTGTGCGGCAGGCTGTCGAACCAGCCCAAGTGCAAGGGCACCATGTACTCCGGCAGCACAGCGCGCAGGCGCTGCTTGACCTGTTCGAGTAACGCCGCATCGGCGCTGACGCCCTGATGCGCCACCAGGTAGCCGACCAGGTGCTTGCCGTTGACGCCCTCCTGCACGCCCACCGCGGCATCGCGCAACTCTGGCTGCTCGTGAAGGCGCGCTTCGATCTCGCCCAGCTCGATACGGTAGCCACGGATCTTCACCTGGTGATCGATGCGGCCCACGTATTCCAGCACACCGTCCGGACGTTGCCGCGCCAGGTCGCCAGTGCGGTACAGGCGCTCGCCCGGTGCGCCATGCGGGTGCGGGATGAAGGCCATGGCCGTCCGCACAGGGTCACCGACATAACCACGGCCCACACCGGTGCCGGCGACACACAGCTCGCCGACCGCACCCAATGGCACCAAGGTCTGGTCTTCGCCGAACAGGTACAGGCGGTTGTTGTCGGTCGGCGTACCAATCGGCAGGTAGCTGCCGCGGGTCGACTCGACATCGACGCGGAAGAACGCAACATCGTCCGAACACTCCGCCGGGCCGTAGGCATTGACCAGGCCGATCGCCGGGTAACGCTGCAGCCATTGCGCGGCCAGCTCCGGCGGCATCGCCTCGCCAGTTGGCAGCATCCAGCGCAGGCCATCAAGGCTTTGATGATCGTTGGCCAGCATGCCCTGGATCAGCGACGGGACGCTCTCCAGCACGGTGATGCCGGTGGCCTGCACATGCGCCAGCAGGCCCTGCGGATCATGGGCGATGGCATTGGGCACGATCTCCAGCCTGGCGCCGAACAACGGTGCGGCAAGGAACTGCCAGACCGAAATATCGAAGCTCTGCGACGCGGTCTGGGCAATCACGTCCTGTTCGCTCAGGGCCAGGTAAGGCACCTTGCTCAGCTGGTTGTTGAGCATGCCGCGCTGCTCGACCATTACCCCTTTTGGCTGGCCGGTCGAGCCCGAGGTATAGATCACATAGGCAAGGTTGTCCGGGCCACTGTGGATGCCTGGGTTGTGGCTGGCAACCTGGCTGGCCTGGATGTCTTCCCACACCAGCAATTGTGGTCGTGCCGCAACGTCCAACTCACCCAGCAACTGCTGACCTTGCTCGGCACAGGCCGCGCTGCACACAAGCACCGGCGTACGGCTGAGCTGGATGATGCTTTGCAGGCGCGCAGCCGGCAGCGCCGGGTCCAGCGGCAGGTAGCCGGCGCCCGCCTTGAAGCTGCCGACTATCATGCCCAGCAGCGGCAACCCTCGCTCGGCCAGCAGCGCCACCGGCTGGTCCACCTTTACACCGGCCGAAATCAAGGCATGACCCAGGCGGTTAGCCGCCAGGTTCAGCCCGGCGTAGTCGTAGGAGGCCTCCAGGCAGCGGGCCACAGTACGTTCCGGGTGCGCCGCAACCTGTGCTTCGAACTGCGTGACGTAGCTCTGCTGCAGCGGATAAGCCCGCTCGGTACGGTTGCAGTCGTCCAGCAAAAAGCGTTGCTCCTCGGCGCCCAGCAACGGTAGCTCGCTCACCTCCCCTTCAAAGCCTTGTACCAGCGCCAGTAACAGGCGCTTGAACTCGGCCAGCAGACGCTCGACGGTCGGGTAGTCGAAGTAGCGCTGGTCGAACGACAGGTGCAGGCCCAGGTCATCACCCGGATAGCACACTGCCGTCAACGGGAAGTTGGTGTGGGTACGGCCCGAGTCCGAGCTGGCGTTGAGGTGCTGGGCATGGTCGAGCACCGCAGTTTCCACCGGCGCGTTCTCGAACACGAACAGGCTGTTGAACAGCGGCTGGCCCTTGGGCAGCTCGCTGCATTCCTGAATCGCCACCAACGGCAGGTACTCATATTCGCGCACTTGCATGTTGTGCTCGAGCAAGCCTTGCAGCCAGCTGCGTACACTGCGGCGCTCGCCTGCCGCCGGCAGTTGCACGCGCAAGGCGATGCTGTTGATGAACAGCCCGACGGTGCGCTGCATCTGCGGCATGCTCACCGGGCGCCCGGCCACAGTGACCCCGAAGGCCACGTCGCGGTCGCCGCTGTAGCGCGCCAGCACCAGGGCCCAGGCCGCCTGGGCGAAGGTGTTGATGGTCAGCTGATGGGCCTGGGCCAGTTCACGCAAGCGCACCCCGTCACTGACCTGCAGGCGGGTGTAGCAGTCGCCGACGACCATCCCGTCACCGGCGTGGTCGTGACGCAACGGGCGGTCACTGGGGACCGCGGTGGCCCGCTCGAAGCCGGCCAGGTTGGCCCGCCACCACTGGCGTGCCTCGTCCAGGTCCTGGCGTTGCAGCCAGCTGATGTAGTCGCGGTAACGGGGCGGCACCGGCAGCTGGGCCTGGCGGCCTTCGCCAAGGGCCTGGTAGACCTCGAAGAAGTCGTTCATCAGCAACGAGCGGCACCAGGCATCGATCAGGATGTGGTGATTGCTCATCATGAACCAGTAGCGCGCATCGGCAACCCGCACCAGGCGCAGGTGGAAGGGTGCTTCACAGAGCAGGTCAAAACCGGCCTCGCGCTCCTGTTTGTGCAGGCTTTGCAGGCGCGCTTCCTGGGCGCTGTCGTCGAGGCCGCGCCAGTCCTGATAATCCACGGCAGTCTTGCCTGGCTTGTGGATGATCTGCAGCATCGCCTCGCCGGCGTTCCAGCTGAACGATGCGCGCAGTGCCTCATGCCGCGCCACCACCGCCTGCCAGGCCTGGGCGAAGCGGTCGGGGTCGAGCGCACTGTTGATGCGGTAACGGTCCTGCATGTAGTAGATGCCGGTGCCCGGCTCCAGCAGGGTGTGCAGCAGCATGCCTTCCTGCATCGGCGTCAGCGGGTAGACGTCGTCGATCTCGGCGGCGGCGACCGGCAAACTGTCGATCTGCTCCTGGGTCAGGTGCGCCAACGGGAAGTCAGACGGCGTGAAGCTGCCGCTGCCGTCGGCCAGGCAATGGCCGACCAGCGCCAGCAGCTCCCGGCGGTAGCCTTCGGCCAGGGTGGCGATGGTCTGCTCATCGTAGCGTTCGCTGCTGTAGGTCCAGCGCAACTGCAGGGCGCCGGCATAGACCTGGCCGTCGACACTCAGCCAGTTGGGCAGCGCTGCATCGAGGTCATGGGCCAGGCCCGCCGCTGCATCCAGCGGCTGGAACAGCGCGTCGGCGTCAAACTGCTGGTCGAACTGCCCCAGGTAGTTGAAGGTGATGCGTGCCTGCGGCAGCGCGGCCATGCGTTCACGCCCGGCCTCGTCGGCCAGGTAGCGCAGCACGCCATAGCCCTGGCCTTTGTGCGGCACCTGGCGCAGTTGCTCCTTGACCCGTTTGATCGAGCTGGCGCGCGCGGCCTCGTCTTCACCCAGCACCGGGCGCAGGCTCAACGGGTAGGCATTGGTGAACCAGCCCACGCTGCGGGTCAGGTCCATGTCTTCGAACAGCCCGTCGCGGCCGTGGCCTTCAAGCTGCACCAGCACTTCAGCGTCACCACTCCAGCGGCACAAGGTACGGGCCAGGGCCGTCAGCAGCAGGTCGTTGACCTGGGTGTGGTAGGCCGCCGGCGCCTGTTGCAGCAACTGGCGGGTCTGCTCTGCATCGAGGCCGATGGCCAGGGTCCGGGCGTGGCGGTGCAGGTTGCCACCCTGCGGGTGATCACACGGCAGTTCGTGGCGCACAGCGCCAAGCTGGCCGTGCCACCAGTCCAGTTCGTCGCGCAGCGAGTCGCTGCCGGCATAGCTGGCCAGGCGCGCAGCCCAGTCGTCCATGGCATGGGTCTTGGCCGCCAGCGGCTGGCCACGGTACAGCGCCTGCAAGTCTTCGAGCAGCACACGCCACGACACACCGTCGACCACCAGGTGATGGATGGCCAGCAGCAGGCGTTGGCTGCCCTGCCCGTCCGTCACCAGCAAGGCGCGCAGCAGCGGGCCTTGTTCCAGGTCGAGGCTGCGCTGCAGGTCGGTGTACAACGCCTGGCAGTCATCGAAGTCGGCGACTGTCGCGGCCCACAGCAACTGCTGAGGGGCAGGCTGGGCGTACTCGGCCTGCCAGCGGCCACTGGCCTGGCTGAAACGCAGGCGCAGGCTGTCGTGGTGCTGCACCAGCGCGGCCAGGGCCTGCTCCAGTGCCACAGCGTCCAGTGGCTGGCGCGCCTGCAGCAGCACTGCCTGGTTCCAGTGCTGAGGCTGGGCCACCTCGCTGTCGAAGAACCAGTGCTGGATCGGCGTCAGGCCGCTGTGCCCCTGGCGCAGGCCTTGCTCGATGCCAGTTGGCGCGGCGCTCAGGCTGGCCACGGTGGCCAAGGTCTGGATGGTCTGGTGCTGGAACAGATCGCGCGGGGTGAACTGCAGGCCCAACTGGCGGGCACGGCTGACCACCTGGATCGACAGGATCGAGTCGCCACCCAGTTCGAAGAAATTGTCCTGCACACCGACGCGGGGAAGGTTGAGCACATCGCACCACACCTGCGCCAGCTGCGCTTCCACCTCATTGCTCGGCGCCTGGTAATGCTGGCGCGCCTGCTCCAGGTCCGGCAACGGCAGTGCGCGGCGGTCGAGTTTGCCGTTGCCCATCAGCGGCAAGCTGTCGAGCAGGACCAGGTGAGCGGGCACCATGTAGTCCGGCAGGTGCTGGCGGGCATCGGCCTTGACCGCTTCGCGCAACACGGCCTGAGCCTCACTGCTGGCACCGGCCTGCTTGCACACCAGGTAGCCAACCAGTTGCTTGCCACCCGGCAGGTCGAGGGCCAGCACCACGGCCTCGTCGACCTCGGCATGCGCCTGCAGGCGGCTTTCGATTTCGCCCAGCTCGATACGGAAGCCGCGAATTTTCACCTGCTGGTCGGCACGGCCGACGTACTCGACCAAGCCATCGGTGCCCAGGCGGACCAGGTCACCGGTGCGGTACAGCCGGCCACCCTCGGCACAGAACGGGTCGGCGACGAAGCGCTCGGCGCTCAGCCCCGGGCGGTCGTGATACCCCTGGGCCAGGCCGGCACCACCGACATACAGCTCGCCGATACCGCCTTGTGGCAACAGGGCCAGGTCTTCGTCGAGGATGTAGGCGCTGCGGGCGCCAATCACCCGGCCGATCGGCACGCTGCCCATGTCGGCCGACAGCGTTTGCGGGGCCAGGCAGGCCAGCGGCATGACCACGGTTTCGGTCGGGCCGTAGGCATTGAAGAACTGCTGCGGCGCGAACGCCTGGCGAATGCGCTGCAGGTGCTCGCCGGTCAACGCTTCACCGCCGGTGATCACCAGGCGCACCGGCAACTGCTCGCCCTGCCCCGCCAGGTACTGGGCCAACTGGCTGCCGTAGCTTGGGGTGAAGCCAAGAATACTCACCTGCTGCTCACGCACCAGTTGGCAGATCTCTTCAGCGCCCCACTGGCCTTGGGCGCGGATCACCACGCGGGCACCGCACAGCAGCGGCGTCAGCAAGCGCTCGCTGGCGGCGTCGAAGTTGATCGAATAGAAGTGCAGCTCGCAGTCGTCGCTGCGCATGCCGAAGGCCTCGATCACGGCCTGGCAATGCATGGCGATTTCACCGTGGCTGACCACTACGCCCTTGGGCTTGCCGGTCGAGCCCGAGGTGTAGATCAGGTAGGCCTGATGTTGCGGCAGGTTGAGGTTATCCAGCGCGGCATCGCTGAAGGCCGACAAGCTGGACGCATCGTCCTCCAGGCTCCAGCGGGCCACACCTTCAGGCAGCTCGCCGAGGGTTTCGAGCAGCGCGCGCTGGCCGAGCAGCAGGCCAATACGGCTGTCTTCGATCATGTAGCGCAAGCGGTCGAGCGGGTACTCCGGGTCGAGCGGCACATAGGCACCGCCCGCCTTGAGGATCGCCAGCAAGCCGATGACCATTTCCAGCGAACGTTCCAGGGCCAGGCCGACGCGCACCTGCGGGCCGACCCCGCGCTCGCGCAGGGCGCGGGCCAGGCGGTTGGCCTGCTGGTCCAGCTCGGCGTAGCTCAGGTGCTGGCCGGCGAAGGTCAGCGCCAGCGCGTGCGGCGTGCGTGAAGCTTGGGCGGCGAACAGGCCGTGCAAGGTCTGGTCGAGCGCGCCATGCTGCGCGCCCTGCAACTGGCCAACCAGCACCTGCTGCTCGCTGGCACTCAGCATCGGCAGCTCGCACAGCCGCTGTTGCGGGTCGTCCAGCAGGCCGGCCAGCAGTTGCTGCCAGTGTTCAGCCATGCGCGCGATGCGCGGCACGTCGAACAGGTCACGGCTGTAGGTCAGGCAGCAGCCCAGGCGGCCATCGAGGTCAGTGACTTCCAAGTACAGGTCGAACTTGGTGGCGCTGGCGTCGTTGACCAGGTAGTCGACCTGCATGCCGGCCAGCTCCCGGCTTTGCTGGAACGCCCAGCGCTGGACGTTGCACATGACCTGGAACAGCGGGTTGTAGGCGCTGCTGCGCGGCGGTTGCAGGGCTTCGACCAACTGGTCGAACGGCAGGTCCTGGTGCGACTGGCCTTCGATGGCGGCCTGGCGCATCTGCTCCAGCAGTGCGGCGGCGGTCATCTGGCCATCCAGCTCGCAACGCAGTACCTGGGTGTTGAGGAAGGCGCCGATCAGCCCCTCGCTTTCCGGGCGGATGCGGTTGGCCACCGGGGCACCGATGCGCAGGTCACGCTGGCCGCTGTAGCGGTGCAGCAAGGCCGCCAGGGTGGCCGTCATGGTCATGAACAGGGTCAGCCCACGCTGGCTGTTGAAGGCATGCACACGGGCCACCAGCGCCGGGTCGAGCTCGAAGCGGTACAGCTCGCCACGGTGGCTCTGCACTGCCGGGCGCGGGCGATCGGTGGGCAATGCCAGCACCGGGTGCTCATCGCCCAGGCGGGCTTTCCAGTAGGCCAACTGGCGCGCGCCTTCGCCGCTTTCCAGCCAGTGCCGTTGCCACACGCTGTAGTCCAGGTATTGCACCGGCAGCGGCGCCAGGGGCGACGCGCGATCATCGACGAAGGCTTCGTACAGCTCGCCCAGCTCGCGGGCGAAGATGTCCATGGCCCAGCCTTCGGTGACGATGTGGTGCAAGGTCAGCACAAAGTAGTGCTCACGCTCCTGGGCCTTGACCAGGCAGGCGCGCAGCAGTGGCCCGCGCTCCAGGTCGAACGGCTGGTGCGCCTGGTCGTCTGCCAGCTGTTGCAGGCGTTGCTCGCGGGCCTCGGCGGGCAAGGCGCTGAAGTCGTGCCAGCCAAGCTGCAAGCCGCTGTCTTCGGCCACGCACTGGTACGCTGCGCCGTCGATGCTGGGGAAGGTGGTGCGCAGGGTTTCGTGGCGCACGATCAGGGCCTGCAACGCCCGCTCGAAGGCGTCCACGTGCAGGGTGCCACGCAGGCGCGCCATGCCGCCGACGTTGTAGGCGGGGCTGTCTGGCTCCATCTGCCAGAGGAACCACATGCGCTGTTGCGAGTACGACAACGGCACGGCCTGGCGGCGGTCGACGTGGGCGATCTCGCCTTGCAGGTTACGCTCGCCGGCATCTCGGATGCGCGCGATCTCGGCGCAGAAGGCGCCCAGCTCGCTGGCTTCGAACAGGACTTTGAGCGGCAGTTCGACATCGCACGCCTGGCGGGTTCGCGAAACGATCTGGGTGGCGAGCAGCGAATGGCCGCCGAGGGCGAAGAAGTCGTCCTGCAGGCCGACACGCGGCAGGTTCAAGACCTCACACCAGATCGCCGCCACCTGTTGCTGCAACGCACTCTGCGGCGCCACATGCTCGCGCTGCTGCCACACAGGGGCTGGCAGCGCCTTGCGATCGACCTTGCCGCTCGGGCCCAAGGGCATGTGCGCCAGCGCGATCAGCTGCGCCGGCACCATGTAGGCCGGCAGTTGCTCGGCCAGAGCGGCCAACAGGGTGGCAGGCTCGGCCGCGCCGCTGTAGTAGCCGACCAGCTGTGCACCCAGCGCATCCTTGTGGATCAGCACCAGCGCCTGCTCGACACCAGGCTGCGCCAACAGGCACGCCTGAACCTCTTCAGGCTCGACGCGAAAACCGCGAACCTTCACCTGCTGGTCGAGGCGTCCGAGGTATTCCAGCGCCTGGAGCTGGGTTTGCCAGCGGGCACGGTCGCCACTGCGGTACAGGCGCTGGCCGTCACCGTCGGCCTGGGGCACGAAGCGCTCGGCGGTGAGGCCCGGGCGGCCCAGGTAGCCACGGGCCAGGCCCGCGCCGCCCAGGTACAACTCACCCGGCACGCCCGGGGCAGTCAGTTCCAGCTCATCGTCCAGCACGCGGCAGAGCACGTTGCCCAGCGGGCGGCCAATCGGCGAACGCTCGCCGTCTCCGGCCTGGCAGTGCCAGTGGGTGACGTTGATGGCGGTTTCGGTCGGGCCGTAGCGGTTGTGCAACTGCACCTGGGGCAGCACTTGCAGCACACGGTCACGCAGGGTCGCGGACAATGCCTCACCCCCGGAGAACAGCCGGCGCAGGCTGGTGCAGGCTGCGGCCTGCGGCTCCTGCACGAACACTTGCAACAACGGCGGCACGAAATGCAGCGTAGTCACGCCATGCTGTTGCACCAGCGCAGCGATGCACTGGGGGTCACGGTGTTCGCCGGGGCCAGCCAGCACCAGCTTGCAGCCGGTGATCAGCGGCCAGAAGCACTCCCACACCGAGACGTCGAAGCTGATAGGCGCTTTTTGCATCAGCACATCAGCGTCGTTCAGCGTATAGGTGGCTTGCATCCACTGCAGGCGTTCGGCCAGGGCGGCATGGGTATTACCCACGCCCTTGGGCTGGCCGGTGGAACCCGAGGTGTAGATCACATAGGCCAGGTTGTCGCCGTGCAGGTGCAGGCCTGGGGCATGGCTGGGCCAGCTGTCCAGGTGCAGCTGGTCCAGGGCGATGGCGCTGACACCTTCGACCTGCGGCAGCTTGCCCAGCAAGGCGCTGTGGCTCAGCAGCAGGCTGGCGTTGCAGTCGCCGAGCATGTAGGCCAGGCGCTCGGCCGGGTAGTCCACGTCCAGCGGCACGTAGGCGCCGCCGGCCTTGAGGATGGCCAGCAGGCCGACCAGCAACTGCGGCGACCGCTCGACGGCGATGGCCACGCAGGTGTCGGGGCCAACGCCTTTGTCACGCAGGTAATGGGCAAGGCGGTTGGCCTGCTGGTGCAGCTCGGCATAGTCGAGGCTGCCACCCTGCCAGGCCAGCGCAATGCGCTGCGGGGTCAGCCGAGCCTGCTCGTTGAGCTGTTCGACCAGCAGGCGCTCGGGCGCCGCGGCGGCTGCCTGGCCCCAGCCGAGCACCTGCGCACGGCTGTGCTCATCGAGCAGTTGCACCTCGCCCAGCGCCAAGTGCGGCTGGGCGCAGACCTGCTCCAGCAACGCCAGCAGGTGCGCGGCCAGGCGCTTGACGGTACTGGCCTCGA
Source organism: Pseudomonas sp. SWRI68 (assembly GCF_014269165.1). Taxonomy (NCBI): domain Bacteria; kingdom Pseudomonadati; phylum Pseudomonadota; class Gammaproteobacteria; order Pseudomonadales; family Pseudomonadaceae; genus Pseudomonas; species Pseudomonas sp. SWRI68. The sequence continues at coordinate 562,118 of NZ_JABWRU010000002.1, forward strand.
ACAGCTCGGCGGCATAGTCGAAGGCCAGCGTCAGGCGGCCTTGATGGTCCTCTTCGCTGTGCAACTGCAGGTCGAACTTGGCTTCGCGGCTGTGCCAGGGCAGCTCTTCGGCAAGCAGGCCAGGCAAGCGGCGCAAGGCCGAAAGGTCGCGCTGCTGATGGTTGAACATGACCTGGAACAGGCCCTGTTCGCGGGCTTCTGGCAGGGCTTCGAGGAGCTGCTCGAAAGGCAGGTCCTGGTTGGCCTGGGCCTCGAGGGTGGTTTGGCGTGCCTGGGCCAGCAGTTGCTCGAAGGGCAAGCGGCCATGCAGCTGCGCACGCAGCACCTGGCTGTTGATGAAGAAGCCGACCAGGCCCTGGGTTTCCAGGCGCGGGCGGTTGGCATTGGGCACGCCGACACGGATGTCTGCCTGGCCGCTGTAGCGGTGCAGCACACCTTGCCAGCCGGCCAGCAGCACCATGAACAGGCTCGCCTGCTGCTCGCGGGCCAGGCCCTTGAGCGCCTCGGTCAGTTTGGCCGGCACTTTCAGGTTGTAACGTGCCGCACGTTTGTCACGCTGGCTGGCGCGGGGCTGGTCGGTGCACAGGTCGAGCACCGGCAGCGCATCGCCCAGCTTGGCCTTCCAGTAGTGCAACTGGCGTTCGGCTTCACCGTCGGCCAGCCATTGCCGCTGCCAGGTGCCGTAGTCGGCGTAACCCAGCGGCAGGGGCGCCAGGTCGGCTGCATGGCCTTGGCAGTGCGCAGCGTACAGCCTGGCGAATTCGTCGAGCAGAATGTTCAGCGACCAACCATCGGCGACGATGTGGTGCAGGGTCACCCACAGCTGATGCTCGTCATCGTCCAGGCGCGCCAGGGTCACGCGCAGCAAGGGGCCTTGGCCAAGGTCGAACGGCTGCTGGGCCTCTTCCTCGCGGCATGCTGCAACCTGCGCGGGCGCCTGGCCTTCGAGGTCCAGGCGATGCAGGCTGAACGGCTGCTGTGCCAGGATCCGCTGCCGGGCCTGGCCGTCCTCTTCGCTGAAGACCGTGCGCAAGGATTCATGGCGCGCGACCAGGGCCTGGAAGGTCGCCTCCAGTGCAACGACGTCCAGCTCACCGCGCAGGTGCAGGCCGGCCGGAATGTTGTAGGCCGCCGATTGCGGCTCGAGTTGCCAGAGCAGCCACAGGCGGTTCTGTGCCAGTGATTGCGGCAGCGACTGGTCACGCTCGAGGGTGGCGATGCCGGCCGATTGTGCCCCGCCTTCGGCAACGATCGCCGCCACAGTGGCGCTGTACTCACCCAGCAGCGGGGCTTCGAACAGGGTGCGCAGGCTCAGGTTGATGCCCAGTTCATCGGCCAGGCGCGCCGTGGCCTGGGTGGCCGCGATGGAGTTGCCGCCCAGCAACAGGAAGTGATCGTCCGCCGCCACGGCTTCGACCTTGAGCACATCACGCCACACAGCGGCGATGCGCGCCTGCAGGTCGCCGGCCGGCGCGCCGCTTGGGTGCTGCTCGCTGGCCTCCGGGAAGCGCGCGTAACAGTCCAGGCTGCCATCGTCCATGCGCTGGCGGCAGGCCGAGCGCTGGAGCTTGCCGCTGGAGGTCTTGGGCAGTGCGCCCGGGTTGAGTAACAGGACCACGGCCGGCGCCTGGCGGCAGGCGTCGGCGATGACCTGGCGCAAGGTCTTGATCAGCGCCTGAGGCTCGACGGCTTTTTGCACATTGCGGCTGACTTCCACCGCCACGCCGATGCCCTCCTCGCCCTGATGGTCCACGGCAAACACCGCTACGCGGCCTTTGCGCAGCACATCGACTTCGCGCTCCAGGGTTTTTTCCAGGTCTTGCGGGTAGAGGTTCTGGCCGCGGACGATGAGCATGTCTTTCAAGCGCCCGGTAACGAACACTTCGCCATCGCGCATGAAACCCAGGTCGCCGGTGCGCAGCCAGGTCTGGCCGTCCATTTCGACGAAAGTGCGGGCGCTGGCCTCGGGGTTGCGCCAGTAGCCCAAGGCGATGCTCGGGCCGCCCGCCCAGACCTCACCAACCAAGTTGTCGCCCAGCACTTCCAGGCGCTGCGGCTCGACAATGCGCACCGCATGCCCTGGCTGCGGGTAGCCACAGCTCATCAGCACACTGCCGCTACCAGGTTCGGCGCGGTTGGCGGCGAAGGCCTCGGCATCCACCTCCAGCGCGCCGATGCCCTGGCCGCGGCGGCTGCCGCTGACGAACAGGGTCGCCTCGGCAAGGCCGTAACTGGCGAAGAAGCTGTGCGGGTCGAAGCCACAGGCCTGGAACTTGTCGGCGAAGGTCGCCAGGCTGTCCTGGCGGATCGGTTCGGAGCCGGAATAGGCCACGCGCCAGCGGCGCAGGTCAAGCCCCGCCAGGGAGGCCTCGCTGACCCGCTCGCTGCACAGGCGGTAGGCGAAGTCGGGGCCGCCGCTGATGGTGCCGCCGTATTCGCTGATTGCCTGCAGCCAGCGCAGTGGCCGGGCGAGGAAGTAGCCGGGCGACATCAGCACGCAGGGCACGCCGCTGAAGATCGGCTGCAGCAGGCCGCCGATCAGGCCCATGTCGTGGTACAGCGGCAGCCAGCTGACGATGACGTCGTCGGGGTTCACATCGATGCCGAAACCGTGACGGATCAACTGCTCGTTGGCCACCAGGTTGCCATGGCTGACCTGCACGCCCTTGGGCAGCGCGGTGGAACCTGAGGTGTACTGGAGGAAGGCGATGTCATCGCCGGCCAGGGCAGGCTCTTGCCAGGCATCGGCCAGGGCCGGGTCAAGGCCATCCACCGCCAGCAGCGCGGGGGCATTGGCCGCCGCCAGCGCGTCCAAGCCCTGCAAGCTGTCGTGCAGCGCGACCACGGTCAGCAGCAGGCGCGGCTCGGCATCGTCGATGATCGACAGCAGGCGTTGCTGGTGATGGTGGCGCGTGGACTCTGGGGGATACGCCGGCACGGCGATGACGCCGGCATACAGGCAGCCAAAGAACGCCGCGACATAGTCCGGGCCGCTGGGGAACAGCAGCACCGCACGGTCGCCGAACCCTGCGCGGGCCTGCAAGGCAGCGGCGATGGTGCGCGCGCGGCGGTCCAGGTCCCGGTAGCTGAGCACGGCCTGCTCGCCGGGAGCATCGGCCAGAAAGCGCAGGGCTATCTTGTCCGGGGTCTGCGCGGCGCGTTGCGCGAGGGCCTGGACCAGCGAGAGCGGGAGTTCGAAGGCGTCCGTCATGGGGTGTTCCTGCCAGTGTCTGGTGAAGTCGGGCCGGCTGCTCCGCGAACGTCGGCGGGCAGCGCACGGCGGCCGGATGTACACAGGGGAACGGATGGGCAGGGGAAGAAATTAACCGGATTGCGCGGTGGCAGGCACGGCGAAAGGTGAACTGTTTCACGCGGGCTGCTTAGAACCGAAACTTACAGATACTAATTACGTTTCGTATTTGACAATCATTATCATTCTGAATAGCTTGTCGCACGTCTCAGGAAGCTTCCCAACGTTGGGTGCCTCCCCCCCCTCTCTGTGACAAGGTGATTTCCATGGCGGAACAACTATCCACAAGTAAGTGCGATTCACCATTACTCCAGGCCTTCGTCGACAATCGCAGCATTCTGGTCAAGATTGCTGCGCGCATCACCGGCTGCCGCTCACGCGCGGAAGACGTGGTGCAGGATGCATTCTTCCGGCTCAGTGCCGCCCCGCAGATCACCTCGTCATTCAAGGCGCAGCTGAGCTACCTGTTCCAGATCGTGCGCAACCTGGCCATCGACCACTACCGCAAACAGGCGATGGAGCTGAAGTACTCCGGCAGCGAAGAGGAAGGCCTGAACGTGGTCATCCAGAACGCCTCGCCCGAAGCCACGCACATCAACCTTGCCGCCCTCGATGACATTGCCGAAGCATTGAACGAGCTGCCACAGCGCACCCGTTACGCGTTCGAGATGTACCGTTTGCACGGCGTGCCGCAGAAAGACATCGCCAAGGAACTGGGCGTGTCGCCGACCTTGGTCAACTTCATGATCCGCGACGCCTTGGTGCATTGCCGCAAGACGGCTAACCGTCAGGTTTGAATTTTTGCGTGTTGGGGGCGCAGTGCCCCCCAGCACTTTCAGACCAGCGTGCACCGATCGAAAAACCGCTCCCGCCCCAGAATCATCAGCGCCGCGCGCTTGTGCGGGAAATCGAATTCCTTCTCGCAATGGAAGCTCTGGTCGTGCATGTAGCCGATCATCTTGCCGTTGTCCGCACGCGGCTCGGCCACCACCCGCTGAGTGCGCGGGTCATCGAGGAACAGGTAGTGCACCAGCGCCGATAACCAGCTGGCCACCTTGTGCGGCCCACGGTGCGCCTCCTCCCCCACCAGCATGTGGATGCCGCGGTCGTAATTATCGGCCGCGTAGAACGGCGCAATGCGATCTTCCTTGGCCCAGTACGCTTCGAAGTAGGCGAACGGCTCGTCGTCGAAACAGCCGATCAAGGTGAGGGTATGCGGGTCGGCTTGCAGCTTTGCCAGGTATTCATGGTGCTGCTGCAAGGTGCCGCCCTCCTGCCAGAACTTGTCGACCCGCGGGGTGTTCTGCCAGCGATTGAAGCGTTCCAGGTCCTGATCGATCTCCAGGGTACGCAGCGATACCCAGCTGCCCAGGCGTGCATCGAAACGTCGGTACACTTCGCCACGCGGCTTGGGCGCCCGGCGCGGGTGGCGCTTGCCGTTGCTGATCTGCATCTGCTGGGGGTACACCCCGGCGATCGACTCGCCAAGCCAGGGTTGGGGCAACTGCCAGAACAACGTACGTTCGCACAGGTACACGCCCGCCTGTTCGCCGGGCACCAACAGGCCGCTGACGAGGGCTTCGGACAGCACCTCGGGCAAGTGCCAGGCCAGGCGCTGGCGGGCGACATCGCGTGCCAGCAGCCAATAGCAGGCAGCCCACAACGCCTGGTAAGGGCGCTCTGGGCAAAGGCTTTCAAGGTGCACCTCAAGGGCCGCGCCCTGGGCCAGGCGCAGCTGGATCAACGGGCGACCGGCAAGGGTCAGGCTCAGCCAGCTCTCGCCCTCATCGGCGCTGAGGGTGCGCCAGCGTGGCGCTGACAGTGGCTGCGAAGCGGCATCGAACGGCATGGTCTTGGCTCACGAAAATGAAGAGAAGGCACACTGTTGAAAACGTTGTCGCTGCACGGGAATTTAGTCGCGCGGTGCCTGTACCGTGATCCGGTAGGGCTGAAAGATACGCGTCAGCTCACCGTTCTCGCGCAGGGCACGCATCAAGGCCGCAAATGATTGTTCACCGATGGGCGCGCCGGGGCGCAGCAAGGCGTAGTGGTGATAGACCTGGTCAATACGCTGCGAGGCAACCAGTTGCGCCTGGCTGCCCGGGTTACGGTCGAGAAAGTCGCTGAGGTAAGAGCGGGTGACCAGGGCGATGTCGGCGCGGCCGGCCTGCACCATCAGCAGGTTGCTGTCGTGGGAATAGGTCAGCGTCGCATTGAAGGCTTTGCGCAGGTAGTCCGGGTCGGCGTTGAAGCTGGCGAACGCATAGTGGTAACCGTTGAACAGCGCCAGGCGCTTGCCGCGCAGCTCATCGAAGTAATGCGGGTCGCGGCCATTGGCCTTGGCGGCGACGAACACTTCGGCATCTTCCAGGCCCATGTCCACTGTCTGGTGGGCAATCTGCTGCCAGCCCCACTGTGGGTTCTCGAAGACCGCCATGTCGGTGCGGCCCTGCTGCAAATCACCAAAGCGCCGCTGAATGGAGGTGGGCACCAAGACAAAGTGGTAGCCCTGCTGGGAGCGGTTAAGGGCGTCGATCAATTGTGGCAACAGACCCGTATCGGCCCCCTGTTCGGGGCGAACGGTGTAAGGCGGGAAATGCGCGGCACCAATCTTCACTTCGATCGCGTCGCCAGCCCAGCCTGGTACCGCCAACCAGAAAGCGGCCAGCAACAGCAGAGTGGACAAGGCCTTTGGGCCGGACGCTGAAGTCAAGACGTACACTCATCAAGGTTCGTACCTGGTTGCGCCTAAGCTAGGCGTTTTCCGGGCAGGGCACAACAGCTGGTCGCTGGCCTTTGCGCCAAAGCAGGCGGCAAATTGCCAGGGGGTGCCGTAAGGCCCGACATTGGCTACGCTCTAGCAGGATCTGCAAGGGAGCCTGGTATGGGCCATTGGTTGGTGATCGACCTGGAAGCCACCACCGACGATGGTGGATGGCCGGTCACAGAGATGGAAATCATAGAAATCGGCGCAAGCCTGGTGACCCGCGAAGGCCGCGAAGTCGACCACTTCCAGCGCTTCGTGCGGCCCAGGCGACGGCCGCAACTGACGCCGTTCTGCCGTGAACTGACGCACATCAGCCAGGCCAGCGTCGACAGCGCTGCGGCCTTCCCCGAGGTGTGGGCGCGGTTCGAGCACTGGCTGGGGCACCACCGCGGGCAGTTGCAGGCGTGGGTCAGCTGGGGTGACTACGACCGCCAGCAACTGCTTCAGGAATGGCAGCAGCACGGGCTCGACAGCCTGCTGCGCAGCGTGCCGCACATCAACCTCAAGCAGCGCTTCGCCAAGGCCCGCCACCTGCAGCGGCCGACGGGCCTCAATGGTGCCTTGCAACTGGCTGGCATGCACTTCTGCGGGCAGCAGCACCGGGCCCTGGAAGATGCGCGCAACACGGCGCGGCTGCTGCCCTTGAGCCTGCCGGCCAAGGGCACCTGAAAGCAGATGACGACGGGGATGGCCTTGGGCATACTGGCCAGCGCTTTTTCATCCCCTCTTTTCAGGAGTCGCCCATGTTCCAGGTCAACGAGTACTTCAACGGCACCGTCAAGTCGATCGCATTCGCGGGCGAAGAAGGCCCGGCCACCGTGGGTGTGATGGCACCGGGCGAATACGAGTTCGGCACTGCCAAGCGCGAAATCATGCATGTGGTTTCCGGCGCATTGACCGTCAAGCTGCCGGGTAGCGACAACTGGGAAACCTTCAACGCGGGCGACAAATTCAATGTTGCCGCTGACAGCAAGTTCCAGCTGAAGGTAGCGGTGGACACTGCTTACCTGTGCGAGTACCGCGACTAAGCGATAGCCTGCATCGACCTCTTCGCGGGGCCGCGCCCACAAGTACCCCACTGTACTCAGGCTCAGTCAGGTATCTGTGGGAGCGGGCTTGCCCCGCGAAGAGGCCAGCACTATCTCAACAAGAATTCCGCCACCTGCTCGGCCGCCGCCTGCATATGCTGGGCATGGCTGAACCCCGAAGCCTTCAACGGCTTCAGGTCATGATCCCCCGCCACCCGCCAGCTCACCTCGATCGCTGGTGACAGCGCATACCCCGCCACCGCCTCACGATTACCCAACGCATCGCGCTCGCCCTGCACGATCAAGGTCGGCGTCTTCAGCCCCGCCAGGTGCTCGACCCTGGGTTTCTCCGGTTTGCCCACCGCATAGAACGGATACCCCAGGCAAACCAGTGCGTCCACCCCAAGCTCGTCCGCCACCAGGCTGGCCATGCGCCCGCCCATGGACTTGCCGCCAATGGCCAATGTGCCCGCGACCAAAGGTCGCACCTGCCGGTATACCTCGCGCCAGCACTCCAGCAGAACCTTCTGCGGATTGGGCGGCCGCTTGCCACCGTTCACACGGCGTTCGGCCATGTACGGGAACTCGAAGCGAATCACCCCCACCCCAAGCGCCGCAAGCCTTTGCGCCATCTCGTTCATGAACCCGCTGTCCATCGGCGCACCGGCGCCGTGGGCCAGGATCAGGCAGCCTTTGTAGCCCTCATCCCCTTGAATTTGCGGAGGATCGCAGCGCAAGCCTGGGACATTTCCGACCTTCGCCCATTGATCCCCGTCAATACCGGCACTTTGCCCATTAATCATGCTTGCCTCGCTCTATAGCCTGCCAATAACCGTGGATGGGAACCCATACATGAACACAACCAGCAGTACCGCCTACAACTACAAGGTGGTCCGCCAATTCGCCATCATGACGGTGGTGTGGGGAATCGTCGGGATGGGGCTCGGCGTCTTCATCGCCGCCCAGCTCGCCTGGCCGTCCCTCAACTTCGACCTCCCCTGGACCAGCTTTGGCCGCCTGCGCCCCCTGCATACCAATGCGGTGATCTTCGCCTTCGGCGGCTGTGCGCTGTTCGCCACCTCGTATTATTCGGTGCAACGCACCTGCCAGACCACCCTGTTCTCACCAAAACTGGCCGCGTTCACCTTCTGGGGCTGGCAACTGGTGATCCTGCTCGCAGCCATCAGCCTGCCGCTGGGCTACACCAGCTCCAAGGAATACGCCGAGCTGGAATGGCCGATCGACATCCTGATCACCATCGTCTGGGTCTGCTACGCCATCGTGTTCTTCGGCACGCTGATGAAGCGCAACACCAAGCATATCTACGTCGGCAACTGGTTCTTCGGGGCATTCATCCTGACCGTGGCGATGCTGCACATCATCAACAACCTCGAGCTGCCGGTCAGCCTGACCAAGTCGTACTCGGTCTATGCCGGCGCCACCGATGCCATGGTCCAGTGGTGGTACGGCCACAACGCGGTGGGCTTCTTCCTGACCGCAGGCTTCCTGGGAATGATGTACTACTACGTGCCCAAGCAAGCCGAGCGCCCGGTGTATTCCTATCGCCTGTCGATCGTGCACTTCTGGGCACTGATCACCCTGTACATCTGGGCCGGCCCGCACCACCTGCACTACACCGCGCTGCCCGACTGGGCGCAGTCGCTGGGCATGGTGATGTCGCTGATCCTCCTGGCACCGAGCTGGGGCGGCATGATCAACGGCATGATGACCCTCTCCGGGGCTTGGCATAAGTTGCGCAGCGACCCGATCCTGCGCTTCCTGGTGGTGTCGCTGGCGTTCTACGGCATGTCCACCTTCGAAGGCCCGATGATGGCCATCAAGACGGTCAACGCCCTGTCGCACTACACCGACTGGACCATCGGCCACGTCCACGCGGGCGCCCTCGGCTGGGTGGCGATGATCTCGATCGGCGCGCTGTACCACACCATCCCGAAAGTGTTCGGCAAAGAGCAGATGCACAGCATCGGCCTGATCAACGCGCACTTCTGGCTGGCGACCATCGGCACCGTGCTGTACATCGCCTCGATGTGGGTCAACGGCATCGCCCAGGGCCTGATGTGGCGCGCGGTCAACAGCGACGGCACGCTCACCTACTCGTTCGTCGAAACCCTGGTGGCCAGCCACCCTGGCTTCATCGTGCGCTTCGTCGGCGGTGCGATCTTCCTCAGTGGCATGTTCCTGATGGCCTGGAACACCTGGCGCACGGTACGCGCGCCGGCCACTGACGCCGCCCCTGCGAACGCCCAGCTGGCCTGAGGAGACACGCCTGATGAAACACGAAGTCATCGAGAAAAACATCGGCCTGATGGCGCTGCTGATGGTGTTTGCCGTCAGCATCGGCGGGCTGACCCAGATCGTCCCGCTGTTCTTCCAGGACGTTACCAACAAGCCGGTCGAAGGCATGAAGCCCTACACCGCGCTGCAGTTGGAAGGCCGCGATATCTATATCCGCGAAGGCTGCGTGGGCTGCCACTCGCAGATGATCCGCCCGTTCCGTGCCGAGACCGAACGCTATGGCCACTACTCGGTAGCCGGTGAAAGCGTGTGGGACCACCCGTTCCTGTGGGGCTCCAAGCGCACCGGCCCGGACCTGGCCCGCGTGGGCGGGCGCTACTCCGACGACTGGCACCGCGCGCACTTGTACAACCCGCGCAACGTGGTGCCTGAGTCGAAGATGCCGTCCTACCCGTGGCTGGTCGCCGAACAGGTCGACAACAGCCACACCGAAACCAAGATGCGCACCCTGCGCACCCTCGGCGTGCCGTACACCGACGAGGACATCGCCGGTGCCCGTGACGCAGTCAAGGGCAAGACCGAGATGGACGCGCTGGTCGCCTACCTGCAGGTGCTCGGCACCGCGATCAAGAACAAGAGGTAACTGCGATGGACATGGACATCGGCATGATCCGTGGCCTGGGTACCCTGGTGGTGATGATCGCCTTCATCGGCCTCTCACTCTGGGTATTCAACCGCCGCCGCGACCGTGATTTCGCCGAAGCGCGCCTGCTGCCCTTCGTCGACGACCACCTGCCCCCTGCCGGGCAGGCACCTGCTGCCAAGAGGAGTTCCGGGCAATGACCACGTTCTGGAGTACGTACATCAGCGTACTGACCATCGGCAGCTTGATCGGCCTCACCTGGCTGTTGCTGTCGACCCGCAAGGGCCAGGCCAACGACACCACCGACCAGACCATGGGGCACAGCTTCGATGGCATCGAGGAATACGACAACCCGCTGCCCAAGTGGTGGTTCTGGCTGTTCGTCGGCACCTTGGTGTTCTCGGTGGGCTACCTGATCCTCTATCCGGGCCTGGGCAACTGGAAAGGCATCCTGCCGGGCTATGACAACGGCTGGACCGGGGTCAATGAGTGGCAGAAGGAAATGGACAAGGCCGACGCCAGGTTCGGCCCGATCTTCGCCAAGTACGCGGCCATGCCAGTGGAAGAAGTGGCCAAGGACCCGCAAGCATTGAAAATGGGCAGCCGCCTGTTTGCCTCCAACTGCTCGGTGTGCCACGGCTCGGACGCCAAGGGCGCCTATGGCTTCCCCAACCTGACCGACCAGGACTGGCGCTGGGGTGGCGAGCCGGAGACCATCAAGGCTTCGATCATGAACGGCCGGCACGGCGTGATGCCAGCCTGGGCCGAGGTGATTGGCGAGCAGGGCGTGGCCGATGTGGCCGCGTTCGTGCTGACCAACCTCGATGGCCGCAGCCTGCCGGAAGGGGTCAAGGCTGACGCGGCCAAGGGCAAGGAGATCTTCGCCGGCAACTGCGTGGCCTGCCACGGGCCCGAGGCCAAGGGTACCCCCGCCATGGGCGCGCCTGACCTGACCCATCCGCAGGCGTTCATCTACGGGTCGAGTTTTGCCCAGTTGCAGCAGACCATCCGCTATGGTCGCCAGGGTCAGATGCCAGCGCAGGCAGAGATCCAGGGCAATGACAAGGTGCACCTGCTGGCGGCTTACGTGTATAGCCTGTCGCAGGATAGCGCTGCTGAAACCGTGACCTCCAAGTAGTACCCCCGGGGCTGCTCTGCAGCCCCAACCCTCCCCCGC